>NZ_JBIMEY010000005.1:0-213242 GCF_051262655.1 Nesterenkonia maliinae
GACTCCAGAGCTTGAGGAGGGGCGCATGTCGCACCTTGCTGAACTGACCGCCGTCGAGCTTCTCGCCGGATACCGCGCAGGCGAGTTCACCCCGGTGGACGCCACGGAGGCCGCCCTGGAACGGATCGAGCAGCACGACGGCGCGCTGAACGCCTTCGTGCTGGTGGACCGAGAGTCCGCCCTGGAATCCGCTCGGGGCTCGGCGCAGCGCTGGGCCTCCGGGGAGACGCTCGGGCCCGGCGACGGGGTGCCGACCTCGATCAAGGACATCTTCCCGACCGTGGGCTGGCCGACCCTGCGCGGCAGCAAGCTGATCGACGCAGCCGGGCCCTGGGACTTCGACGCCCCCTGTGTGGCGCGGTTGCGCGAGACCGGCGCGGTGCTGCTGGGCAAGACCACCACGCCTGAGTTCGCCTGGAAGGGCACCACCGACTCGGGACGCTTCGGTGCCACCACCAACCCCTGGGACCCAGCACTTCACGCCGGCGGCTCCTCCGGCGGAGCGGCCGCAGCGGTCGGGGCCGGGATGGGCCCCTGGGCGGTGGGCACCGACGGCGGCGGCTCGGTCAGGATCCCGGCGGCGTTCACCGGAACGGTGGCCATCAAGGCCACCTACGGCACCGTGCCGATGTATCCGGCGAGCCCCTTCGGGACCCTCGCCCACGCCGGACCGATGGCGCGCACCGTGACCGACACCGCGCTGCTGCTCGATGTGATCGCCGGCTTCGACGCCCGCGACTGGTCCGCGCTGCCCTCACAGGCCCGCCCGTTCTCCGCAGACCTCGCCGAGCTCGAGGTCGACGGCGGCTCGCTGGCCGGGGTGCGGATCGGGTACTCGCCCACGCTGGGCTTCGGGAGCAACGACCCGGAGGTCGAGGCGCGGGTGAACGAGGCGGTCGAGGTGCTGGCCTCGCTCGGCGCCCAGGTGGAGCGGGCGGACCCCGATATCGCAGATCCGGTGGAGGCCTTCCATGTGCTCTGGTTCACCGGTGCTGCCAAGGTGCTGGAGGCCTATGGCCCCGGCGCGCTGGAACAGGTGGATCCGGGGCTGCGCGCGGGGATCGAGCGGTACGCCGACGCCTCGGCGTTGGACTATCTCAGCGCCACCGGCGTCCGGATGGACATGGGCGTCCGGATGGGCGCCTTCCACGAGAAGTACGACCTGCTGGTCACCCCGACCATGCCGATCCCGGCCTTCGATGCGAGCCGGCAGGCGCCGGAGGGCTGGCCCTCGGACCTGTGGACCAGCTGGACCCCGTATACGATTCCGTTCAACATGACCCAGCAGCCCGCGGTCTCGGTGCCCTGCGGGCTCACCGGTGCAGGCCTGCCGGTGGGGCTGCAGATCGTCGCCGCCCGGACCCGTGACCGCTCGGTGCTGCGCGCCGCCCGGGCCTACGAGCTCGCCAGCGGAGAGAAGTTCAGCGCGCCGATCTCGCCCGTGGCGCAGGCCGGGCGGACCGTGCGGGCCGGCGAAGCTGTGCGATAGCAACTCCGGTCAAGGTCACGGCGCCGCCGATGATTCCCAGCAGCGGCGGAATCTCCCCGAGGGTGAGCCAGGACATGACCACGACGACGGCGGGCACCGCCAGCGTGCTGGCGGCCACCTTGCCGGTGGGGAAGTGGTTCATCGCGTAGCCCCAGAACCAGAAGCCCAGCGCGGTGGGCCCGATCCCCATGTAGACGGCGCCGATGATCACCGGCGTGGAGGTGGTCTGCAGCTCCTCCCAGGTGGCGCCGAGGAACGGCAGCAGCGCGATCGTGCCTGCCGCGCAGGCCAGCCAGGTCGCGGTCAGCGGGTCGGTGTGCCTGAGCGCCAGCTTCTGGATCAGCATGCCCCCGGCGTAGAGGAACGCCGCGACCAGCGCGATGCCCAGTCCGGCCAGGGCGAGCTGGCCGGTGGAGCCGGCCACGGTGATCAGTCCGATCCCGCACAGCGAGACCACCATGCCCACGAAGAGCCTTGTCGAGAAGGACTCCTTGAAGAAGACCACTGCGCCGACTCCCACCATCAGCGGCGCGAGGTTGACCACCATCGCGATGGTCCCGGCGTCGATGTAGTGCCCTGCCAGGTTGAAGACCACGGTATAGAGGGCGAACCAGATGACGCCGTAGAGCGCCGTGAGCACGAGCGCGGGCCGGGTGGGCAGCTGCGGCTTCCCACGGCGCACCCAGAGCAGCAGCGCGCTCAGCGTCACTGCTCCGGCCAGGAGCCGCAGCAGGGCCAGCGGTCCGGGGGAGAGCTCACCGGCGGACCATCGGATGAGGACGAATGAGGACGCCCACATCAGCACGGTGGCGATGATCGCAGCCACCGGCAGTGCCGTGCGGGTGCGAGGCGCGTCCTGGGTCACGCCTCTGTCCTGGGTCGGGTGGTCCTGGGTCAGGTGGTCCTGGGTCACGCCTCTGTCCTGGGTCAGGTGGTCCTGGGTCATGCCGTCGTTCTGAGTCACGGCATGACTGTACCGCCGCATCTGCGGAAGTCTTCAGCCCCTGCCCTTCCGGACCCCACGCGCCGGCTTTGCCGAATGGGCGCGCCCGGGCTACCATGGACAGTCGCAAGCCGTGCTGCGCTGTGCACATGCGTGTCCTCTTGGAGCGGGGGCATTCCTGGGTATCAGCGCCGGAAAGCAGCGCGGTCCATTGTGAAGCCTGGATTCCAGAGCACCACATCAAGCACCACCGTCCGTCCGGCCTCTGGCTGGACGAATGAGAAGACACTTCGGTTGGATCTCACCCAGCCTGGTCCGTCCTCGCAAGTAACGGTGTCATAGCTGGTGGCGGGACCCAGAATCGGGACCGCCCGTATACATTCACGTACTTACGCAAGAGGAGTGATCATGGCAGCACGTTGCCAGGTGACCGGAGTGGGGCCGCAGTTCGGCAACTCAATCTCCCACTCGCATCGGCGCACCAAGCGCCGGTTCGACCCGAACATCCAGAAGAAGCGCTACTGGGTTCCTTCATTGGGACGCAATGTCACGCTGACCTTGTCCGTCAAGGGCATCAAGACCATCGACGTCCGCGGCATCGACGTTGTCGTTGCCGAGCTGATCGAGAAGGGTGAGAAGCTCTAATGGCCAAGGACAAGGACGTACGTCCCATCATCAAGCTGAAGTCGACGGCAGGCACCGGGTTCACCTACGTGACCCGTAAGAACCGCCGCAACAACCCCGACCGCATCGTGCTCAAGAAGTACGATCCGGTCGTTCGCAAGCATGTCGACTTCCGAGAGGAGCGCTGATCATGGCTAAGAAATCCAAGATCGCAAAGAACGAACAGCGCAAGGTCATCGTTGAGCGCTACGCCGAGAAGCGTCTGCAGCTCAAGAAGACCCTCGTTGATCCCAACGCCTCGGACGAGGACCGCGAGGCAGCTCGCGTTGGTCTGCAGAAGCTTCCCCGCGATGCTTCCCCGATCCGCGTGCGCAACCGCGACTCCATCGATGGTCGCCCCCGCGGCACCTTCCAGAAGTTCGGCATCTCGCGCATCCGCTTCCGCGACATGGCTCACAAGGGTGAGCTCCCCGGCATCACCAAGTCTTCCTGGTGATCAGCCGCCGCTGACGCAAGACCATCTCTGAAGGGGTGGGTCGCCTCCGGGTGGCCCACCCCTTCAGTGGTTGTGCCCAGAATGGTTGTCGGATGCACATTCTGCTGTAGATTGGACGCAGGACCCGTTCTCACGACGAACGAGCTCCTCAAAGACCGCCACCCGCGCGGAGGCCGCTGTTCCTCACCCCCTGGAGGAACAGCATCAGCCCTCCCGCGGGTGGTTTTTTTGTGTGCAATTTTTTGTTCATATCACCTTCCGTGGGCCTGTTCTGGAGTGTTCGCGGAGCGGGAAATGCTTCGTTCTGGCCCAGGATCACGCGGTTCCATGCTGGTTCGTCCGGGCCTGCGTGGTAAGTTGCCGTTCTGAAAGCCCCACGCGGCATGACCCGCCCGCCAACGCGGAAAACCGCGTCAGCGGCCCGCATTGCGCAGGTCGTGTCGGGGACTGCCACCGAATACGTCCAGGAGGACAAACACATGGCACTGAACCGCAGCGAGCTCGTCGCAGCAGTCGCAGAGAAGTCCGGAAACTCCCAGGCCGCCGTCAACGGCGTTCTGGACTCAGTCTTCGAGGTCTTCACCGAGCAGGTTTCCAAGGGCGAGAAGGTCACCATTCCCGGTTGGCTGGCAGTGGAGCGCACCAAGCGCGCCGCTCGCACCGGACGCAACCCGCAGACCGGTGAGACCATCCAGATCCCGGAGGGCTACTCCGTGAAGCTCTCCGCAGGTTCCAAGCTGAAGGCCGCTGCCACCGGCAAATGAGCCTCATGAGCCGCGGCGCCCCAGAGACGGGGTCACCGCGGCACAGCTGATGACGTCGGCCCCTCGCCCTGAGAACGGGTGAGGGGCCGACGTCGTCTGCGCAGAAGCCCCGGGGCCGCGGCACCGAATTCTCCACCCGTGACTTCTCCGCCCCGTGACCCCTGCATTCCGGGGCTTCTCCACACCGCGACTTCTCAACTCCGGGGACTTCTACGCGGCGTAGAATCGTATGACGCTCAACCCCTGCCGACCGACGCAGGACGACTCCGCAGGAAGGTGCAGCACCGCCATGACAGCTCCCCTCGCCATCACCGCCGCAGCGCCTGCCGCGCCTCAGATGCCCGAATGGGCTCCGCTGGTCTTCGGATTCGCCAGCCTGCTCGTGCTGGTCCTGGTGATCGTGCTCGCCCGGCGCAAGATGAACGAGTCTGCGCAATGGCGGCAGCGCTCCCAGGAGGGCGTCGACGGCGATGATTCCCCGCAGGGTCCCCGGAACGGTCCGCAGGAGAACCCACCGAGGAACGACGACGCGTGAGTGCCCCCGTGACCCCGGCGAGCCGCGAGGCTCCCACCCGGCTCTGGACCGCGCCGCTTCCGCTGACCGCCGCGGCGCTGTGCGCTGGGCTGGTGGCGCTGATCATCACCGGTCTGCTCAGCGGCATCGATGACCCCAGCGAGCTCTCGGATCCGGGCGCGCTGACCCGGTGGGGGCTGCCGGTCGCCCGCTTCGTCCATCACCTCGCCATGGCCACCGCGATCGCCGCGGTGATCCTGGCAGCCGTGGCCGTGCCTCCCCAGGCCGGCCCGCGTCAGCGCAAGAAGCTCCGCAGCGGCGGCCCCGCCGCCGAGCACCCGCTCTTCACCCGGACCATGCAGATCGCCGGCCTCGCCGGGGTGGTCTGGACCGTGGCTGCGGTGGCCGTGCTGGTGCTGACCTTCTCCTCGCTCTCCGGGCTGGAGCTCTCTGCCTCAGACTCCTTCGCCTCCGGATTCTTCGGCTACGTCCAGTCGATCCCCACCGGCCAGGCCTGGGCCGCCGTCGTGCTGATCGCTGCGGTCTTCGCCACCCTGGTCACCGCCGTCCGCGCCCCAGCCGCACTGTTCTTCATCGCCGTGCTGGGCCTCACCGCGATCGTCCCGATGGCGCTGGTCGGCCACTCCGCCTCAGGCGATGACCACTACGCCGCGGTGAACTCGCTGGGACTGCACCTGCTCGGCGTCGTGATCTGGGTCGGCGGACTGGTGGTCCTGGCGCTGCTGGGCCCCGCGCTGAGCCGCGATGCCGCCGAGACCCGCAAGCGCCCCGAGACGAGCTCCGTCACGGCGTCGGCGCCCGGGATGACCGAGACGCTGCTGCGGCGCTACTCGACCCTGGCCGGGCTGGCGCTGCTCACCGTGGCGGCCTCCGGAATCATCAATGCCAGCCTGCGCATCGAGACGCTCGGGCAGCTCACCACCACCAGCTACGGCCTGATGCTCTCGGCGAAGCTGCTCGCCACCCTGGCCCTGGCCGTCATCGGCGCGATGCACCGGTCCTGGATCATCCCGCGGCTGGGCACCGGTGCCCGCCCGGCCGGCCTGCTCTTCCAGCTGATCCTCGTCGAGGTCGCGATCATGGCCGCGGTGATCGGGGTCAGCACGATCCTGGGGCGGACCGCCCCTCCGGTGCCCGAGGACCTGCCGCCGGACGCCACCCCGGCCCGGACGCTCACCGGCTACGACCTGCCCCCCGAGCCCAGCGGAAGCCTCTGGCTGACCCTGTGGCGCCCGGACTGGCTGTGGGTCGCGATCGTCGTCTTCCTCGCCGCCTGGTACGTCCTGGCGATGGTGCGAATGCGTCGGCGCGGGGACTCCTGGCCGCTGCTGCGCGCCGCCAGCTGGCTCTTCGGCCTGCTGGTGCTGCTCTGGGTCACCTCCGGCGGCCCCGCGGTCTACGGGATGGTGCTGTTCTCCGGACACATGATCCAGCACATGACGCTGACCATGGTCGCCCCGATCTTCATGGTCATGGGCTCCCCGGTGACCCTCGCGCTGCGCGCGCTGCCGGTGCGCAGCGACGGCACCCGCGGCCCGCGCGAATGGATCCTCTGGCTGGTCCACTCGCGCTTCTCCAGGGTCGTCACCCACCCGATCGTCGCCGCGGTGAACTTCGCCGGCTCCTTGCTGATCTTCTACTACACCCCGATCTTCGGGCTGGTGCTGGAATACCACGTGGGGCACGAGCTGATGATCTTCCACTTCCTGGCCACCGGCTACATCTTCGCGCTGGTGCTGATCGGACAGGACCCGCTCCCCAAGCGCCCCGCTCACCCGATGCGGCTGATCATCCTCTTGGCCACCATGGTCTTCCACGCCTTCCTGGCCGTGGCGATGACCAGCTCGGATCAGCTCATCCAGGCGGCCTGGTTCGGCAACATGGGCTCCGACTGGGGCTTCACCGCGCTGGAGGATCAGCGCAGGGGAGGCGAGCTCATGTGGGCGCTGGGGGAGATCCCGGCGATCCTGATGTCCTTCGTGGCCGGGATCATCTGGTCCCGCGACGACAAGCGGGAGACCAAGCGGCTCGACCGGGAGGCCGACCGCACCGGGGACGCCGAGCTCAACGACTACAACGACATGTTCGCGGAGATGGCCGAACGGGACGGACAACGATGAAGCCGAGATCGATTCCGGCATCCGCCGCCACGCTAGCCGGACTGCTGCTGCTCAGCGCCTGCGGGACGGACCAGGACGGGGCGGCCCCCGATGACGCCGACCACGCCGGGGTGGATCAGGGCGACGCCGCGACCGGGGGAGATGCTGTGACTGGGGGAGAGGACGACACTCCGGGTGCGGAGGATCAGACCCCTGGTGACGGCGTGAGCGACGACGGCGGCGCGGAGGCCGCGGGACTGAGCGCCCCCGAGCGGCTGATCATCGCCGCCCAGGAGGGAGCAGGCCGTGCGGCCAGCTTCGGCTTCGACGAGATGGGATTCGTCTCCGACGAGGTCGCCGCCTCCTACCGCGAGCTGCTCGAGGAGAACTCCCTCGCCGGGGAGGATCCCCAGGCGCAGGTGAGCCCTGAGGCGTGCGCGCAGCCGCTGGCCGCCGTCGACTTCTCTCCGCTGCTGCTCGGCGAGGAGGCTGTGCGGGCCGATTACTTCGCCGAGAGCTTCTCCGGTGCCGGGTCCATCGAGCTGGCCACCGTGGACAGCGAGGCGGACCAGCAGCGGGTCAGCGAGCACCTGGAGAACGTCGCGGAGCTGCTGGACTCCTGCCAGGACACCGAGTTCACACTTGACGGGATCGACTACGAGCTGCGCATCGAGGAGCCCACGCTGCAGGACCAGGACGAGGTCTCGACCGAACAGGCCGAGAACACCGCGGCCTATTCCTGGGAGCGCGCCGGCGCGGATGGAACAACTTACGCCCAGATCCTGTTCACGCAGGTGGATGATGACATCATCATGGTCTCCTTCACCGGTGGTGAGGCGGCAGGCTCGGCGGAGTTCACCTCCATCGCCGAGGCCATCGCCGCCGAAGCGACCGCCGCGCTGGAGACCGCAGACTGAGCAGGCACGATCTAAGGGAGACCCAGCATGACTGAGACGATTCGCCGCGCCGAGCGGGTGCGCGCATCCGAGCTTCTCGGACGAGGGTGGCTGAACACCGGCGGCAAGGACGTCTCCCTGCAGGACCTGCGCGGGAAGATCGTCATCCTGGACTTCTGGACCTTCTGCTGCATCAACTGCCTGCACGTGCTCGACGAGCTTCGCCCGCTGGAGCAGCGCTTCAGCGACGTCCTGGTCACCGTGGGCGTGCACTCCCCGAAGTTCGAGCACGAGGCCGACCCGGACGCGCTCGCCGCCGCCGTCGAACGCTACGAGATCGCCCACCCGGTCCTGGATGACCCGAACCTGATCACCTGGCAGGCCTACGCGGCCCGCGCCTGGCCGACCCTGGTGGTCGTCGATCCGGAGGGCTACATCGCCGCGAACCTCGCCGGCGAAGGCCATGTGGCCGGACTGACCTCGCTGGTCGAGGAGCTGGTCACCGAGCACGAGGCCAAGGGCACGCTGCACCGCGGAGACGGACCCTACGTCCCGCCCGAGCCGGTCTCGCGCACCCTGCGCTTCCCCGGCAAGGCCGTTCCCGTCACCCGTGCGCTCGGTGGATCCGACGCCTCGCACGGACATTTCCTGGTCTCTGACACCGGCCACCACCGGATCGTGGAGCTCGACTCCGATCTGCAGACGGTGGTCCGTTCCTGGGGCGGTGGAGAGGACCAGCAGAAGGGCCATCACGACGGCGACCCCGACTCCGCTCGGTTCAACGAGCCCCAGGGCCTGACCGTGCTTCCCGTAGAGCTGGCGCAGCGGGTCGGCTACGACGTCGTCGTCGCCGATACGGTCAACCATCGGCTTCGCGGGATCAACGCCGAGACCGGTGTGGTCACCACCCTGGCCGGCAACGGCGTGCAGCGCCTGCTCGACGCCGAGCGCGCCCGCACCGGCGCGGTGGAGTCCGGCAGCCTGGGCTCCGATCCGCTCAACGTCTCGCTGTCCTCCCCCTGGGATGTGCTCTGGTCCCAGACCTTGGGCCTGGTGGTCGTCGCGATGGCCGGCACCCACCAGATCTTCACCTTCGACCCCGTCACCGGCGAGCTCTCGATCTTCGCGGGCACCGGACTGGAGGGGCTGCTCGACGGCTCCGCCGAGACGGCCTGGTTCGCGCAGACCTCCGGACTCACCGAGGACGCCGCAGGAGCCATCTGGATCGCCGACTCCGAGACCTCCTCGCTGCGCGTGATCCGCACCGGGACTGCCGGAGCCGGATCCCAGGGTGCCGAAACGCAGGGCGCCGAAACGCAGGGCGCTCAGACCGACGGCGCCGAGACCGACGACGCCGCAGCGGCCCCCGCCGTGGAGACCCTGATCGGTGAGGGACTCTTCGACTTCGGCTTCCGCGACGGCGCCCCCGAGCAGGCCCGGCTGCAGCACCCGCTGGGTGTGACCGCGCTCCCCGACGGCTCCGTGCTCATGGCCGACACCTACAACGGCGCCATCCGCCGCTACCGCGGTGAGCACCTCGCCGCCGACGGCACCACCGTGGCGGCCAGCGTCTCCACCGTGGCGCGCGGACTCAAGGAGCCCTCCGACGTGCTCCTCGACGCCGACGGCACGAACCTGCTGGTGGTGGAGACCAACGCCCATGAGCTGGTGCGCATCGCGGTGCCCAAGGAGTACCTCACCGTGGACGAGGGCGCCACGCAGAGCCAGCGCCCGGCCACCGCCGTGGCTCCGGGAGAGTTCTCACTGGCCATCGGCTTCGCCGCACCCACGGGACAGAAGCTCGATGACCGCTGGGGCGATCCGACCCAGCTGAAGGTCTCCTCCTCCCCGGAGAACCTGCTGATCGAAGGCGCCGGAAACTCGGAGGGGCTTACTCGGACGCTGCAGCTGAACCCGGAGGTCACCGAGGGGCTCCTGCACATCACCGCCCGTGCCGCGGCCTGCGACGGCGCGCCCGGGGAAGAGATCCCGATGCATGCGGCCTGCCACCTCTACCAGCAGGACTGGGGAATCCCGATCACCCTCGAGGCCGGGGCGCAGAGCGAACTCACCCTGGACCTGCGCGGAGTCCGGTGATCCGACAGTCTTGTGCTCACCAAGTGCGCTGATCCCGCAGTCCGGTGACAGGGGCGCTCCCGCGGCGCGACCTGCGTTGATAGGCTCAGGGAAGAATCACAGTTTCTGCGAGAGGGCGGATGAACCATGACCACGATGGTCGTTGTTGCGAGCAAGCACGGGTCCACCGCGGAGATCGGTGAGCATATCGCCGCCACGCTGAAGAGCCGCGGCGTCTCCGCACATGTCAAAGAGGTCTCCGAGGCCAGCAAATGGCTCTACGAGACCGACAACGTGGTGCTCGGCATCCCGGTCTACCGACAGAAGCTGTGGGGGCCGGCGATGATGTTCCTCGACGCCAACCGCACCGAGCTCGGCGGCAAGCCGCTGTTCCTCTTCGCCTCCGGCGGGGGACCCAGCCTCGCCCCTGAGCTGGCAGAGACGCTGCGCAGCTACCCGCACCGCGAGGCCACCTACTTCCGCGGCGCCATCGACGCCGAGAAGCTCAGCTTCTTCGAGAAGCTCCAGCTCAAGGTGGCCAAGGCGCCGGAGAACGCCGACTACCGGGACTGGCCCGGCATCGAGGACTGGTCGCAGTCGCTCATCGCCTACGGCCTGAGCTGAGCCATTGTTCCAGCGTCACCGATGATCGAATTCGATCGGGTCACCAAGAGCTATCCCCAGCGCGGCGCCGCTCGCACCCAATCAGTGGACGCCCTGCAGGAGGTCAGCCTCAGCATCGGGGAGTCTGAGGTCTTCGGTGTGGTGGGGGAGTCCGGCTCGGGCAAGTCCACCCTGCTGCGCATGGTCAACGCCCTGGAGATGCCCAGCTCCGGCGCCGTCACCGTCAGCGGAGTCAACCTGGCCTCGCTGCGCCCGGCCGCGCGGCGGGCCCAGCGACGCCGCATCGGGATGGTCTTCCAGCAGTTCAACCTGCTCGCGAACAAGACAGTCGTGGCGAACGTCGGACTTCCGCTGAGCCTGCACCAGCGCCGGGGCGGCTTCCGCACGCGAGCCGAGGGTTCAGCGGCGCCGGCCTCGGGCACCGAGGACCGGGCCCGCGAGATGCTCGACTTCGTGAACATGGGCGGCCACGCCTCCAAGCACCCCGCCCAGCTCAGCGGCGGAGAGAAGCAGCGGGTGGCGATCGCCCGGGCCCTGGTCAACGAGCCCGACATCCTGCTCTGCGACGAGCCCACCTCCTCGCTGGACAGCCAGCACACCGACGAGGTGATCGCCACCCTGCTGCGCGTGCGCGAAGAGATGGGGACCTCCATCCTGCTGGTCAGCCACGAGCTCGAGGTCATCCGCGGCGCCTGCGACCGCGCCGCGATCCTGGAGTCCGGCCGACTCACCGGGATCGCGGAGATCGCTCAGCTCGAGGCGCGGGAGAAGTTCAACAGCTACTCCGAGCGCGCCCGCAAGTACCTCGAGGGGGATCAGGAGTGAACGAGCTGGTCCAGCGCCTGGGGGAGTACCGCGGGGAGATCATCACCTCGATCGTGGAGACCGGAGCGATGCTCGGCTGGTCCCTGCTCGCAGCATTGCTGATCGGGCTGCCCATGGGCACCGGGATGTATCTGGCCCGCCGCGGCGGCCCCAAGGAGCGCGGCTGGGTCTACGCCGGGCTCAACGGCTTCGTCAACGTGGTCCGCTCGGTGCCGTTCCTGCTCTTCGTGGTGGCACTGATCCCGTTCACCCGCTGGGCGGTGGGCACCTCCTTCGGGACCACCGCGGCGGCGGTGCCGCTGTCCTTCGTCGCCGTCGCGCTCTACGCCCGCTGGGTGGAGCAGACCCTGGTCGACATCCCCCGGGACACCGTGGAGCTCGCCGACTCCCTGGGCGCCAACACGCTCCAGCTGGTCACCCGGTTCCTGTATCCCGAGGCCCGCTCCGGGCTCGTGCTGTCCATGACCACGGTGACGATCTCGATGATCTCCTACTCCACCATCATGGGGGTCGTGGGCGGCGGTGGAGTCGGTGACTTCGCCATCCGCTACGGCTACCAGCGCTATGAGTACGACATCATGTACGTGACAATCGCGGTGATCGTGGTGCTGGTGATGCTGATCCAGACCTTCGGCACCCGTCTCTCGATGGCGATCGACCACCGATCACGCTGACGGGTCACGCTCAGCCGGCATAACCTGCGCGCCGACGTCGTTGATATATACGGGCCCCAGCCGGGTCCGTCCACCCCGAACGAGGAGCATCTTGACTGCCGAACTGCAGAAACGTCCCGTCCGCGCGATCAGCGGGGCCGCCGTCGTCCTCGCCCTCTTCGCCACCGCCGCCTGCTCCTCGGAGCAGGGCGGAGCCGAAGGTGACGACACGCTGATCCAGGTCGCTTCGCACACCACGCCGATGACCGATGTGGTCGAAGCCGCCGCCGAGGTCGCCGAGGAGGATGGCTACACCATCGAGCTCGTCGAGGTCAGCGACAACGTCCAGTACAACCGCCTGCTCGCCGACGAGGAGGTGGACGCGAACTTCGCCCAGCACGAGCCCTATATGCAGGCCTACAACGCTGAGAACGACGCCGAGCTCGCCGTCGTCCACCCGATCTACAACGCCCGCGTCGGCTTCTACTCCCGGGACTACGACTCGATGGAGGAGATCCCCGACGGCGCTCAGATCGCGCTGCCCAACGACGAGTCCAATGAGGGCCGCGCCCTGGCGATCCTGGCTGATCAGGGTCTGATCACCCTCACCGAGGGGGTCGGCTTCGAAGGCACCCTCGATGATGTCGAGGAGAACCCCAAGGACCTGGAATGGGTCCAGGTCGATCTGCTGAACCTGACCTCGGCCTACGACGAGGACGGCATCGCGGCGGTCTTCAACTACCCCACCTACATCTCCAGCCTGGGGCTCACCCCCGAGGACGCGATCGCGGTGGAGGAGAACATCGATGAGCGCTTCGCGATCTCGCTGGTGGCTCGCGAGGGCGACCTCGACTCCGAGAAGATCGAGGCCCTCGAGCGCGCGATGACCAGCGACGAGGTCCGCGAGTTCCTCGTCGAGGAGCACGACGAGACGCTGATGCCGGCTTTCTGAGCGCGAATCCCTGGATCGCAGGGCCGCTGAACCTGTGAACCTGTGAACCGCTGAACCGGTCCAGCTCCGGGCTCAGGCTCTGGGCTGGACCGGTCCCGCGCGCTCCCAGGGTTCGATCTCGCCCGGCACCACCCGCATCATCGGGTGTGCTGCGGGGATCGCGCCGGGCTCCCGCAGGGCCTGCTGGTTCCGCTGCGCCTTCTCCGGGGAGCGAAGGACCAGCTTGGCGGCCAGGTGCTCCCATTCCATGAGCAGCTGACCTGTCGTCACCGGCATCAGCTCCAGCTCTCCGGTGCGGGAGATCTTGCTCGCATCGAAGCGGTAGCCGCGCGCGGTCGCCTCGGTCAGCACGCCCTGCAGATACGTGCCGATGGCGACCACCGGGTCCTCCTGGGCGCGGAAGCGCACCAGCTGCGGATGGTTGGTGTATCCCTTGGTCCGTCCCAGGAGCACCGCCTGGGCCAGAAGGGTCTCGCGCCAACAGGCGACGAGCCCTTGCCGGTCCAGATAGACAGGGTTCACGCTCCAGATACGCATCTCTCCAGGCTAACCGGGCTTCGCGACGTCTGGCGTAACAGAGCACCCTGACCCGGGCAGGGCGAATGATACCGTTCTGTGCCTGTCCATGACTTGACCATTACGCGCCGGCACATCCCGGCGCTCCACCCTAGGGGCATCACCTATGACCGCTCGCCTACTCTCCACCCTCGCCATCTCCACCGTCGCGGCCCTGACGCTGGCCTCCTGCGGCGGAGGCGACGAGACACAGGAGGACGGCGCCCCCGCCGAGGAGTCAGCCTCGGGTCTGACTCTGGAAGAGGTCCAGGAGGCCGGGGTGCTCACCATCGGTACCGAAGGCACCTACCGTCCGTTCAGCTTCCACGAGGGCGGCGCCGGCGAGCTGACCGGCTACGACGTGGAGATCGTCACCGCGGTGGCCGAGGAGCTCGGGGTGGAGGCGGAGTTCGAGGAGACCCAGTGGGACGCGATGTTCGCCGGCCTTGACTCGGCGCGCTTCGACGTGATCGCCAACCAGGTCTCCATCACCGATGAGCGCGAGGAGAGCTACCTCTTCTCCGCGCCCTACACGGTGTCCAACGGCGTGATCGTGACGCTGACGGAGAACGAGGAGATCACAAGCTTCGAGGACCTCGACGGCGCCACGACCGCACAGTCGCTGACCTCGAACTGGAACGAGCTGGCCCAGGAGTCCGGTGCCGACGTCGAAG
This sequence comes from Nesterenkonia maliinae, assembly GCF_051262655.1. Lineage (NCBI taxonomy): Bacteria > Bacillati > Actinomycetota > Actinomycetes > Micrococcales > Micrococcaceae > Nesterenkonia > Nesterenkonia maliinae. The sequence continues at coordinate 14,206 of NZ_JBIMEY010000005.1, forward strand.
CCGTCGAGGGCTGGGCGCAGTCAGTCACCCTGCTCGAGCAGGGTCGAGTGGACGCGACCATCAACGACAAGCTCACCTACCTGGACTACCAGGAGACCGAGGGCAACGAGAACATTACGATCGCTGCCGAGACCGAGGACCAGTCGCAGTCGGCGCTGACCTTCCGTCAGGGCAGTGAGTCCCTGGTCGAGGCGGTCGACGAGGCGCTGGCCACCCTCGCCGAGGACGGCACGCTCACCGAGATCTCCGAGAAGTACTTCGGCACCGACGTCACCGAATGATCAGCGACGCCACGACGCCTGACGTGATGACGCCTGACCTGAGGATGTCTGACCCGGTGAGTGCGGGAGCGGGGCGGTTCTGATGGAGATGCCGGACATCGACTGGCAGCTCGCCATCGACTCGTTCTGGCCGCTGCTCCGCGGCGGACTGACCGGCACCATCCCGCTGACCCTGGCGAGCTTCACGCTCGGTCTCGCGCTCGCCCTGGTGCTGGCCCTGATGCGGATCGGCGGCAGCCGGGTGCTCTCCGGCATCGCGCGGGCGTACATCTCGGTGATCCGCGGCACTCCGCTGCTGGTGCAGCTGTTCGTGATCTTCTACGGCCTCCCCTCGGTCGGACTCACCATCGACCCCTGGCCCAGCGCGGCGATCGCGTTCTCGATGAACGTCGGCGGCTATGCCGCGGAGGTCATCCGGGCGGCGATCCTCTCGGTGCCCAAGGGTCAGTGGGAGGCCGGCTACACGATCGGGATGTCCCGCAACCAGGCTCTGCGCCGGCTGATCCTGCCGCAGGCGGCCCGAGTCTCGGTGCCCCCGCTGTCGAACACCTTCATCTCCCTGGTCAAGGACACCTCGCTGGCCTCGCTGATCCTGGTCACCGAGATGTTCCGGGTCGCGCAGGAGATCGCCGCCTTCAGCCAGGAGTTCATGCTGATCTACGTGGAGGCCGCCATGATCTACTGGGTCTTCTGCCTCGTGCTCTCCACCGTGCAGGACCGTCTGGAACGCAGATTGGATCGCTATGTCGCCCACTGACTCTGCACGCACCGACCCCGCCCGGAGGGACCCGCTGCTGCGCGTCTCGGGACTGAACAAGTCCTTCGGAGACAACGAAGTGCTGCGCTCCATCGACCTGGCCGTGCAGCCCGGTCAGGTGCTCGCGCTCGTGGGACCCTCCGGCTCCGGCAAGACCACCGTGCTGCGGTGCCTCAACGGACTGGAACAGCCCGACGCCGGCACCGTGGAGTTCTCCTCGGGCCCCGCCGTGACGTTCTCCGAGAAGACCACGCGCCGGGAGAAGGAGTCGCTGCGCACCCGCTCGGCGATGGTCTTCCAGGGCTACAACCTCTTCCCGCACAAGACCGTGCTGCAGAACGTCACCGAGGGCCCGATCCAGGTCCAGAAGCGCCCGAAGGCCGAGGCCGTCGCCGAGGCCGAACGGCTGCTCGAGCGGGTCGGTCTCGCCGAGAAGCGCGACGACTACCCGCACCAGCTCTCCGGAGGCCAGCAGCAGCGGGTGGGCATCGTCCGTGCGCTGGCGCAGCAGCCCTCGCTGCTGCTCTTCGACGAGCCCACCTCCGCGCTGGATCCCGAGCTGGTCGGCGATGTGCTCGCCGTGATCAAGGAGCTCGCCGAGGAAGGATGGACCATGGTCCTGGTGACCCACGAGCTCGCCTTCGCCCGGGAAGTGGCCGACACGGTCGCCTTCATGGACGGGGGAGTGGTCGTGGAGCAGGGTCCCGCGCAGGAGGTGCTGCGCGCGCCGAGGCAGGCGCGCACCCGGGAGTTCGTCCACCGGCTGCTCAACCCGTTCTGATCGGCCCGGACCGGCCATGAAACGCCCTTGACCAGGCACCTGGCCCGGCGCAGACTTGGGCGCATGAAGATCACCGCGCAGACCGTCGTCTTCGACGCCGCAGACATCGAGGCTGAGAGCAGCTTCTGGGCCAAGATGCTGGGCGGGAGGGTGAGCGCCCGGGAGGACTGGCACACCGTCGTCGTCGACGGCGCCGCCCCGATCGCGGTGCAGCTGGCCCCCGGGCATCAGCCCCCGCAGTGGCCCGAGGGCCGGCCGCAGCAGATCCACCTCGACATTGACGTCGAGGACATCGCGGCCGCGCACACCGAGGTTGTGGAGCTGGGCGCCGAGGTGCTGCAGATGGCCACCGGGGAGCAGCGGTTCAACGTCTACGCCGACCCCGCAGGACACCCGTTCTGCCTGTGCTGGGAGTGACCCGCGGGACTCGCCGCGGTTCTTCGACATACCCCTGTTCGAGCGCCGGGAGCTGTGACAGGCTGAACCCATGAGCGTCATCGAGAACTCCACCCTGGCCATCGTCGGAGCCGGCAGCGTCGGCACAGCCACCGCCTATGCGGCCATGATCCGGGGCTCCGCCCGGCATGTCCGGCTCTACGACATCGACGCCGCCCGGGTGGAGGCCGAGGTCCTCGACCTCGCCCACGGCAGCCAGTTCACCGGGGCCTCTGACATCGACGGCGGTGCGGACCTGAAACACGTGGAGGGCGCCGACGTCGTCGTCATCACTGCCGGCGCGAAGCAGCACCCCGGGCAGACCCGGCTCGATCTGGCCGGCACCAACGTGGACATCCTGCGCAGCATGCTTCCGAAGCTGCTCGAGCGCGCCCCGGATGCGGTCTTTCTGCTGGTGACCAATCCCTGCGACGTACTGACCGTGGCCGCCCAGCAGATCACCGGGCTGCCCAGCAGCCGGGTGTTCTCCTCCGGCACGGTGCTCGACACCGCGCGGCTGCGCTGGAAGCTGGCACAGCGCGCCGGGGTGGCACAGTCCAGCGTGCACGCCCACATCGTCGGCGAGCATGGCGACACCGAGTTCCCGCTCTGGTCCGCCGCCAGCATCGGGGTGACTCCGCTGCTGGAATGGGAGCGCGAGGGCCTGCGCGTCTTCGACGCCGAGGAGCTCGAGACCCTCTCCGATGAGGTGCGCAATGCGGCGTACAAGGTCATCGCCGGCAAGGGTGCGACGAACTACGCGATCGGGCTCTCCGCGGCACGGATCGTGGAGGCGGTGCTGAGCGATGAGCACGCAATCCTCCCGGTGAGCAGCGTGCTCGACGGGTTCCTCGACATCAGCGGGGTGGCGCTGTCCATCCCGACGGTCGTCTCCGCCAGCGGCGTGCAGCCGGTGACGACCACTCCGTTCGCCGAGAACGAGGCCCAGGCGCTGCGCGAATCGGCGCGGGCGCTGGCGAAGGTGCAGTCCTCGCTGGGGATCTGAGCCGGCGCAAGGCGGGACGCCGCAGAGACGCCGCAGAGACGAACAGACCACCCCCGGTACATGCCCGGGGGTGGTCTGTTCGTGTCAGTCGTGACGGCGCTGCCGCCGTGACTCGGAGCTACTTCTCCTGCCGGACCGCTTCGGTGGCCTCGCCGAGGGGCGCGAAGCGCGAGGGGATGACCGCGCTCCAGGCCTCGCGCAGCTCATCCAGGCCCAGGGTGAAGCTGCCACCCTCGTAGGGGCCGGCGACCTCGAGATCGCCGGAGCTGGCATCGACGACACCGATGCGCAGCGCCGCGAAGCCCCGTGCCGAGGTCATATCGGTGAAGCGCAGCTCCTCCGACCGCGGCAGTGCGACCAGGGCGCGGGCCTGGGACTCGCTGAAGAGCGCCGTGAAGGGGTCCACGCCGTCACGCTCGCAGATCGCGCCCACGGCGACCCGGGCGCCCACGCCGAAGCGCAGTCCCATCTCGGCCAGACCGGCGGCGAGCCCGCCCTCGGAGAGGTCGTGCGCGGCGTCGATCATGCCGTCGCGGGAGGCGTTGATCAGGATCTCGCCGAGCATCTTCTCAGCAGTCAGATCCACCTTCGGCGGCAGTCCGCCCAGGTGGTCGCGGCCGCGGGCGAACTCGGAGCCGTCGAGCTCATCGGCGGTGGTGCCCAGCAGGTAGATCGCCTGGCCGTCGGCCCAGCGCTCGAAGCCCGAGGGGGTGCGGCGTCCGACGTCGTCGAACTTGCCGAGCACGCCGACCACCGGGGTGGGGTGGATGGCCCGGCCCGCGGTCTGGTTGTACAGCGAGACGTTGCCGCCGGTGACCGGGACGCCGAGCTCCTGGCAGCCGTCGGCGAGACCGCGGACGGCCTCGGCGAACTGCCACATGACCTCCGGGTCCTCCGGGGAGCCGAAGTTCAGGCAGTCCGAGACCGCCATCGGGATCGCGCCGGAGGTGGCAACGTTGCGGTAGGACTCGGCCAGCGCCAGCTGCGCCCCGGTGTAGGGGTCCAGGTAGGCGTAGCGGGCGTTGGCGTCGGTGGAGAGCGCGACGCCGAGCCCGGTCTCCTCATCGACGCGGATCACGCCGGCGTCGTCGGGCTGGGACAGCGCGGTGTTGCCGCCGACGAAGCGGTCGAACTGGTCGGTGATCCAGGAGACGTCGGCCATGTTCGGGCTGGTCATCAGGTCCACCACGGCGCCGCCGAGCTCTTCGGCGGTCTGCGGCAGGTTCTGCCCCGCGCTCGAGGAGCGGAAGGTGTCGGCCTGCAGCGCGTCCTGCCAGTCCGGGCGGTGGTAGGGGCGTTCGTAGACCGGGCCGTCGTGGGCGACGGTGCGCGGGTCGACGTCGACGATGGTCTCGCCGTCCCATTCGATGATCAGCCGACCGGTGTCGGTGACCTCGCCGAGCCAGGAGTATTCGACCTCCCACTTGGCCATGACGCGCTCGAACTCCGCGGCGTTGGCGGGGGTGACCACGGCCATCATGCGTTCCTGGGACTCCGACATCAGGATCTCGCCCGGGGTCAGTGAAGGATCACGCAGCAGCACGTTGGTGAGCTCCACGTGCATCCCGCCCTCGCCGTTCGAGGCCAGCTCGGAGGTGGCACAGGAGATGCCGGCGGCACCGAGGTCCTGGATGCCCTCGACCAGCTCGGCGTGGAAGAGCTCGAGGCAGCATTCGATGAGGACCTTCTCGGCGAAGGGGTCACCGACCTGCACAGCGGGGCGCTTGGAGGGCTTGGAGTCGTCGAAGGACTCCGAGGCCAGCACCGAGGCGCCGCCGATCCCGTCGCCGCCGGTGCGCGCACCGAAGAGGACCACCTTGTTGCCCACGCCCGAGGCGTTGGCCAGCCGGATGTCCTCGTGGCGCATCACGCCGACTGCCAGGGCGTTGACCAGTGGGTTGTCCTGGTAGACGGAGTCGAACACGACCTCGCCGCCGATGTTCGGCAGGCCCAGGGAGTTGCCATAGCCGCCGATCCCGGAGACCACTCCGGGCAGCACGCGCTTAGTGTCAGGATGGTCGATGTCGCCGAAGCGCAGCGGGTCCATCACGGCGACCGGGCGGGCGCCCATGGAGATGATGTCGCGCACGATCCCGCCGACGCCGGTGGCCGCGCCCTGGTAGGGCTCCACGAAGCTGGGATGGTTGTGCGACTCGATCTTGAAGGTGACGGCCCAGCCGTCGCCGAGGTTGGTGACGCCGGCGTTCTCGCCGATGCCGACCATCAGGTCCTTCTTCATCTCCTCGGTGACCTTCTCGCCGAACTGGCGCAGGTGGACCTTGGAGGACTTGTACGAGCAGTGCTCGGACCACATCACGGAGTACATGGCCAGCTCGGCCGCGGTGGGCCGCCTACCCAGGATCGTGACGATCCGGTCATACTCATCGGACTTCAGGCCGAGCGCCGCCCAGGGGAGGTCGGTGTCCGGGGTGGTGGAGGCGTGCTCCACGGTGTCGATGTTGAATTCTTTGTCAGTCACAGTCTGCTCGCTCACTGGGCACCTCCGGCAAGAGATGCGATCACGGAGGTGAAGATGGTCAGTCCGTCGGTGCCGCTGCGCATCCCGGTGGCGTCATCGGGACCGTAGCCGGCTTCCACGGCGTGCTCGGGGTGCGGCATCAGACCCACCACGTTGCCCGTCTCGTTGGTCACGCCGGCGATGCCGTTGCGTGAGCCGTTCGGATTCTCGCCCACGTAGCGGAACACCACGCGGCCCTCGGTCTCCAGCGCCTCGAGGGTGGCGGGGTCAGCCAGGTACTGGCCGTCCTGGTTCTTCAGCGGGACGGCGATGAGCTCGTCGTCGGTGAACTGGGAGGTCCATGCGGTGGAGGTGTTCTCCACGCGCAGCACCTGGTCACGGCAGAGGAACTTCAGGTGATCGTTCTTCACCATCGAACCGGGCAGCAGCTGGGATTCGGTGAGCATCTGGAACCCGTTGCAGATGCCCAGCACCGGTAGCCGGGTGCCTGAGCTGGCGGTGGCGGCGTCGATGATCTTGTTCATCATCGGTGCGAAGCGGGCGATCGCTCCGGCGCGCAGGTAGTCCCCGTAGGAGAAGCCGCCGGGAAGCACGATGGCATCGACGTTCTGCAGCGACTCGTCGGCGTGCCAGAGCGGCACGGCGGTGCCGCCGCCGAGGCGGACGGCGCGGGCGGCGTCGCGATCATCGAGGGTGCCGGGGAAGGTGACGACGCCGATGCGGGCGCCGCCGAGCGGGTTCGCGGCGGGAGCGGCGCGGAAGTCCCCGATCAGGGGAGTCTCAGTGCTCATGCAGTGCCCTCGTTCTCGACGCGCACGCTGATCACGTCTTCGATCACCGGGTTGGAGAGCATCTCTGCCGCCGCGGTGCGGGCGCTGACCAGGACCTGCTCGGTGACCTCACCGTCGACGGTGAGCTCGAAGCGCTTGCCCTGGCGGACTGCGGAGAAGTCGGTGAAGCCCAGGTGGGGCAGCGCGGAGGCGATGGCCTTGCCCTGGGGGTCGAGAATCTCTGGCTTGGGCATGACCTCGACGATGATGCGCGGCATAGGGTCTCCTGTGCGATGGTGCGGGTGGATGAGCCCGCGGGACCGCTACGAGGTGCCGTCTCACGCACCGCGCGGGTCCAGATCAGCACGGCTGAGAACGACGGCGGCACGCTCCGCGAGCTTGCCGGACCAGTCTACCGGGTGCCCGCGGGCACGGTGCGCGCGGGGTGATGTGCTCGGGGCGATCCGCTCGTACGCCCGCATCATCAGCGGGGCCGGCCCCATCGATGGGCGCTTGGTGGCGGAATGACCGGTCCCAATGGGCGCCATAGCGACGCAAAGCGCCCAATCGATGTGAGTCGGGTCGAGGTGAGCTGCCTCGAGGCGAGCTGCGGAGCCGTGGATGGCGGTGAGCCTGATGAGATGCTGGTGCGATGACGCAGAACCCACGATCCCAGCCCGACGCCGCGCAGCCCGCCCCCGAACAGCGCTGCCCCTGCGGATCAGGTGACACCTACGCCGCCTGCTGTGCCCGCTTCCACCTCGGCGCGTCCGCCCCCACCGCGGAGGCGCTGATGCGATCCCGTTACAGCGCGAACGCCCTGCTCAGTCGGGATCCGGGGTTCTTCGCGGGCTACCTCCACCGCACCTGGGCCGCCGAGACCCGTCCCGCGCTGAGCGATCTCGCCGCACCGGGCCCGCATTGGAAGCGCCTGAACATCCTGGGCACGACGGCGGGCGGCCCGTTCCACGACACCGGGACCGTCGAGTTCGTGGCCGCCTATCAGGACGCGCCGACCGGCAGGCCGGAGGCCACTCCCGAGGGTTACGCTCAGGAGGACCGACCCAGCACAAGGGGCAGGCTGCATGAGCTCAGTCGTTTCCGCCGGGAGTCCGGCCAGTGGCTCTACGTCGACGGAGATATCAGCTGAACTCCTGGCGATCGCGCGCTGGACGGCGCCGTCGTCGTCGGCTCCCCTGTGATGGAGCAGGCACCTGGGAGGTGGAACAAATTCCTGTGCCCTCACGTTATGCCAGGCGAAATCTTTCAGTTTTTGAGGAATCGGCCGATCGCTGGCTGAGGGACGGGATCACTATGACGCAGACGCCACTGACCATCGGAGTGCTCGGTGCTGGCCGGGTCGGCACCGCCGTCGCCCGTCAGGCTGTGCGGGCCGGTCATACCGTGAAGATCGCGACCGCCAAGCCGGCCGCGGACATCGCCCTGCTCACCGAGGTGATCGTCCCCGGCGCCACCGCGGTGGACCGCGAGCAGCTGCGCGGCGCCGACCTCATCGTGCTGGCCGTGCCGCTGCACAAGTACCGCAGCGTCGACACCGAGGTGCTGCGCGATCAGGTCGTCGTGGACACCATGAACTACTGGGCGCCGGTGGACGGACTCATGGACGAGTTCGAGGCCGGGACCAGCACCAGCGAGGTCATCGCGGAGTTCCTCGGTGCCGCCCGCGTCGTGAAGACCCTGAACCACATCGGCTACGGGGATCTGGAGATCGATTCCTACCCCGCCGGAGATCCGCAGCGCCGGGCGCTCGCGGTCGCCGGAGATGATGCCGCCGCGAAGACCTTGGTCCAGGACTTCGTGGACTCCCTCGGCTACGACGCCGTGGACGCCGGACCGCTCGCGGCCGGACGTGCGTTCGAGAACGGCACCGAGATCTTCAACGGCCGGCACGACGCCACACGCATGCAGGAGCTGCTCAGCGAATGCACCCGGGTGCTCGCCAAGGTCTGAGATGCCCCGTGCGCCGTCCTGATCAGGTGCGATTGCATCCACCTGATCAGAGGGCGGTGGTCACGGTCAGGCCGGGGACTCGAGCCGGTCGAGCACCGCGAGCAGCTTCCCCCGAAGCACCTGGGACTCCTCGGCGAAGCCCTTCTGCGCCCGGGCGTAGGCGGCCCGGCCTGAAGGGGTCTCGATCGGCACCGGTTCGTAGCCCCAGGCGCTCAAGTCATACGGGGAGGCGCGCATATCGAGCCGGCGGATCCGTGAGGCGAGGTCGAAACACTCGAGCAGCAGGTCGCTGCTGACCGCGGGGATGAGCTTATAGGCCCACTTATAGAGGTCCATATTGGCGTGCAGGCAGCCCGGCTGCTCCATCTGGGTCTGCGCCTCGCGGGTCGGCTCCAGCGCATTGAGCGGCCGGGCCGAGGGCGTGTAGAAGCGGTAGGCGTCGAAATGGGTACAGCGGATGTTCGCCGCCTCCACCACCTCATCGGTGCCCGCGGCGCCCAGGCGCAGCGGCACCTGGTCGTGGCGCTGACCGTGCTCCACCGACTTGTACACCATGGCCCACTCGTGCAGGCCGAAGCAGCCCAGCTGGGCCGGAGCCGCCGCCGTCGTGCCCAAGAGTCGCCGGGCGAATCCGATCATGGAGGCCCGGTCCTCGCGGAAGCCCTCGACGTCGAGGGTCACCCCCGAGCCCGTGCTGCGGTAGTGCTTCCACTCGGCTCGATCGGTGTCCTGTGCTCCCTCCATCAGGAAGCCCGCCCCGGGGTGCCAGCGCGAGAGCTTGCCGGGGGAGTGGGAGTAGTAGGTGAAGAGGAAGTCCTCCACCGGGTGTTTTGCGCCGGCATGGCGGCGCGCCAGGAAGTCCTGGGTGAGGAGATCCACTGCTGACTGATGCGCGGCGGCCCGCTCGCGGTGCTCCTGTTCAGGAATCAGCGTCAAGCCGTGTGTTGCCTCAAGAGGAGCTGGTGTCTGGGTTACCATCGGGTATATCACTCGTACCAAGTGCGCAGGCGGTAGGGAACCCGTAAAGGGTACACCTGCCGCCTGTGTGCTTGAGCGGTCTATTCCGCGCGAGCGCCCGGCTCCTGAGGCTCTTTCAGCTCCCGGCGCATGATCCAGCGCGGCCGGTGTCCGCTGTGCGCGGTGGTGGGCCCGGCGACCTCGAACCCGTGGGCCGCGAAGAGCTCTGTGGTGCCGACGTAGCCGCTGATCACGTCGACCCGATGACCCTCTTCGAGCTCCATCGGATATCCCTCGAGGACCGACGCGCCGTGCGCCGCCGCGTGCGCCACGGCACCTTCGAGCAGATCATGCATGAGCCCGCGCCGTCGGAATCCTGCACGGACCACGAAGCAGACCACCGACCAGGGGTCTTGGTCGTCGAGGAACGGGATCGTCCGGGAGTTCATCAGCCGCCGGTAGGTGCTGCGTGGGGCCACCGAGCACCATCCGGCCGGGGTGTCATCGACGAAGGCGAGCACACCCGGGCCAGGCTCGGTGAGGCAGAGCTCCTCCATGAAGGCCGGCCTATCCGGACCCGCGACCCGGGAATCGCGATAGGACATGCACCAGCACCCCAGGCCGCCGGGCTTCTTCACCCCGACGACCTCGTAGAAGTCATCGAAGCGCCCGACGGCGGGGCGGATGGCGGTGCCCATGGTGGGTTCTAGCGGCCGGTGCCGGCGTAGACCGTGGCCTCTTCGTCGGAGTCCAGGCCGAAGGCGGTGTGGATCGCGGCGACCGCGCGGTCCAGCAGTTCGACGTCGGTGATCACCGAGACGCGGATCTCGGAGGTGGAGATCAGACCGATGTTGATGCCGGCGTCGCGCAGGGCGGTGAAGAACCGGGCCGAGACGCCGGGGTGGTTGCGCATCCCGCCGCCGATGAGTGAGACCTTGCCGACCTGAGGCACGAAGTCCAAGGATTCGAAGCCGATGGTGTCCCTGTGTGCGTTGAGCATCTCCTGGGCGCGTTCACCGTCCTCGCCGGGAAGCGTGAAGGAGATGTTGGTGGTCTTGGTCGCCATCGAGACGTCCTGGACGATCATGTCGATGTTGATCGCGCCCTCGGCGATGAGGTTGAAGATCTCCGCCGCCTTGCCGGGGACGTCCGGGACGCCGGTGATGGTGAGTTTTCCTTCGGATGCGTCGTGGGAGACGCCGGAGATGATCGGCTGTTCCAAGGGTTCGCCTTCCTGAATCTTGACGGTGTCTTTGGGGTCGGGGATGACCCAGGTGCCTTCGAGCTGGCTGAACGAGGAGCGGACGTGGAGCTTCACGCCGAATCGGCGGGCGTACTCCACCGAGCGCAGGTGCAGCACCTTGGTGCCGGCGGCCGCCATCTCGAGCATCTCGTCGCTGGAGATCTCGTCGATCTTGCGGGCGGTCTTGACCACGCGCGGGTCGGCGGTGAAGACGCCGTCGACGTCGGTGTAGATCTCACAGGCGTCGGCGTGCAGCGCGGCGGCCAGGGCGACGGCGGTGGTGTCGGAGCCGCCGCGGCCCATGGTGGTGATGTCGCGGGATTCCCGGCTCATGCCCTGGAACCCTGCGACGATGCCGACGTGGCCGGCGTCGAGGGATTCCTGCACGCGCAGCGGGGAGACCTCGATGATGCGGGCCTTGCCGTGGATGGCGTCGGTGATCATGCCGGCCTGGGAGCCGGTGAAGGACTGGGCGGACTCGCCCAGCTCATGGATCGCCATCGCCAGCAGCGCCATGGACATGCGCTCCCCGGAGGAGAGCAGGATGTCCATCTCGCGGGACGGTGGTGCGGAGGTGATCTGGCCTGCGAGGTCGAGCAGGTCATCGGTGGTGTCACCCATTGCGGATACGACCACCACGACCTGGTGACCGGCATGCTTGGTCTCGACGATCCGCTTCGCCACTCGTTTGATGCTCTCGGCGTCTGCAACGGATGATCCGCCGTACTTCTGAACGATCAGGCTCATGACAGGTTGTCTCACTCCTGGGGTTTGGATCGGGGAACTCAGGTCAAGTCTAAAGCGGGTCAGGCGTCGCGCAGCACGGCGCTGAGGAACTGCTTGGTGCGGGCGTGGCTGGGGTCCGAGAAGATCTTCTCCGGGGCGCCCTCCTCGACCACGCGGCCGCCGTCGAACATCATCACCTTGTGTGAGACGTCGCGGGCGAAGCTCATCTCATGGGTGACGATCAGCATGGTCACGTTGGTGGTGTCTGCGACCTTGCGCAGGATGTTGAGCACGTCCCCGACGACCTCGGGGTCCAGCGCCGAGGTGACCTCGTCGAGCAGCAGGATCTCCGGGTCCATGGCCAGCGCGCGGGCGATCGCCACGCGTTGCTGCTGACCTCCGGAGAGGCTCAGCGGGTGCTGGTCGGCCTTGTCCGGCAGACCCACCTGTTCCAGCAGCGAATGCGCATTCGCGGTGGCCTCAGCCTTGGACTGGCCGAGCACGTGGATTGGCGCCTCGATGATGTTCTCCAGCACGGTCATGTTCGGAAAGAGATTGAACTGTTGGAAGACCATGCCGATCCGGGTGCGCAGACTCTTCTGCTCCTTGGAGGAGACCGGGACGCGCTTGCCGTCCTTCTCGCGGTGGGTCAGCGGTTCGCCGTCGACGAAGATGTACCCGCCGGTGAGCTCCTCCAGCGTCATCACCAGGCGCAGGATGGTGGTCTTGCCGGAGCCGGAGGGACCGATCAGGGTCACCCGCTCCCCACGGCGCACCGAGAAGTTCAGGTCCTTGAGGACGATGTTGTCCCCGAAGCGCTTCTCGACATCGACGAACTCGATGACCGGAGTCCCGGGATCAGTTGGCGTAGGCAAGGCGCTTCTCCAGACGGTTGATCAACAGTGCGGTGGGGTAGCTGGCGGCCAGGAAGATCAGGCCGGCGATGGTGATCGCTTCGGTGTAGCGGAAGGTCAGACCCCCAAGGTCCTGGGCCACACTGACCATCTCCGCCACCGAGATGACGAAGAGGAACGGGGTGTCCTTGAACATCGAGATCGCGTAGTTGCCCAGCGAGGGGATCGTGGAGCGCAGGGCCTGGGGGATGATCACACGGCGCCAGGTGCGGCCGGCACTCATGGAGAGTGCCTTGGTGGCCTCCCACTGACCCTTGGGCACGGAGTCGATCCCGGCGCGGTAGACCTCGGACATGTACGTGGCGTAGTGGACGCCGAAGACGATGAACCCGATCAGCAGCGGATCCATCCAGGTGAAGCCGTAGTAGAGGACCAGCAGCTGGACGACTATGGGGGTCATCCGGACGAAGTTGGCCGCCCATCGGACGATGAAGGCCAATGGGGCCGGCAGCACGCGGATCAGAATGGCGATGACAAGGCCCAGGACCGCCGCGATGGCCGTGCCGACCACGGTCACCAGCAGGGTGACCTGGATGAAGGCGGTCAGGATCTCCGGGAAGATCTCGACGGCGAAGTCCCAGTCCCAGATGTTGCCGGTGCTCTCACCTGGAGGTGGTGCGGTGGCGAGTGGGGTCAATGCGTTCATCCCTGCCCCCCTGGAGTTTTTCCGCTCGACAGACTCGGAGCAGAGCCCGGATGTGCTGAGGCGATGGGCATCTTCGGTGCTGGTGACAGCACCTCCCGCAAGGTGGGCCCCTGGCCGAGCCGATGCTTGGCGCGTATCTCGAGAAGCCGCATCCCCAGGGTGAGGATCAGTGCGAACAGGAAATAGGCGATGAGGCCGATGAAGGCGTAGGAGAACCAGGCGTCGGTGACTCGGCGCAGCTGGTCAAGCTCCCACTGGAAGTCATTGAGCCCGACGATGTAGACGATGGCCGATCCCTTCATCAGGTGCACCAGCAGGTTCGCCAGGGAGGGGATCATCAGCGCCCAGGCCTGCGGGAAGATCACCCGGCGGATCTTATGCGGCCAGGACATGGACAGCGCCACGGTGGCCTCCCATTGTCCGCTCGCTACGGAGGTCAGCGAGGCACGGACGGCCTCTGCGCCGTAGGCGCCGTAGTTCACGCCCAGCGCGATCACACCGACGGTGAAGGCGCTCTCCAGGGTCAGCCCGAAGAGCGGAAGCACGTAGTACACCCAGAACAGCTGCACCAGCAGCGAGGTGCCGCGGAAGAACTCGATGATGACTCGGGCCGGGCCTCTGAGCCAGAGGTTCGGGCTGCCCGCCATCAGGCCCAGGATCACGGCGATGACGAACGCGAGTGCGGCGCCGACCAGAGTGAGCTGCACGGTGAGCAGGAACCCGTCCCAGAGTCGGGGTCCAAAGTTCTGCAGCGTCTCGAAGTACTGCTGCTGTTGATCTAACCAGTCCACGGTAGGAGGTCTTTCCTCTCTGCTGGACGTCGTGTCACCGACGTGGTGTCACCGAAGCGGTGGCCGGCCCCTTGTCGGGACCGACCACCGTGAGTCTCCTGAGATTCTCAGGTCAGTCTTCGATGTCCTGGAGTGATTCCAGGTCACCCTCGCAGAGTGCCTCTGCGGTCAGATCAGCAGGCGGGATCTCGGCCTCGGTGAAGCCGTACTCACCGATGATCTCCAACAGTTCGCCGCTCTCCTTGAGCTCTGCGAGGTGCTCGTTGTACTCATCGAGCAGCTCGGTGTCACCCTGCGGGAAGACGGTGGAGCCGGCGCCGTACTGCAGGGTGCCGTCCATGTCGTGGACGAAGCCCTCGGTGACCTCCACGCCTTCGGCGTCTTCGGCCATGGCGCTGAGTGAGATGGCAGTCAGCGCGAACACGTCGGCGCGGCCGCCGGTGACCATGTCCATGCCATCGTCTGCGGAGCCCACGCCCTCGGCGTCGATGCCCAGTTCCTCCACGTAGGTGGCTTCGATGCCCGAGGAGAGTGTGGCCAGGGTGAGGTCCTCGCCGGACTCCATCGCCTCGGCGACATCGTTGAGGTTCTCCACGCCGTAGGGGTTGCCCTCTTCGACCAGCAGCGCGGTGGTGTACATGATCTCGGGCTCCGCGAAGGACGCCTCGGCGCAACGTTCAGGCGTGATGGACATGCCAGCTGACACTGCGTCATAGCGCTCGGCCCCGAGACCCGGGATGAGGCTGTCCCAGTCGGGGACCAGCTCGGCCTCCACCTCGTACCCCATCTCGCCGAAGATCTCCTCGGCGAGTGCGATGGTGGCACCCTCCTGCTCGCCCTCCTCTGTGATGTAGGAGTACGGCTCCTCGCCGTTGATGGCGACGGTGATCGTCTCCTCGCCGGAATCGGCTGCCGCGTCATCGCTCTCGGCGTCGTCGCCGCCGCAGGCGGTCAGGGCCAACAGTGCGGCGGCGCTCACGGCGCCTGCGCGGACTGCCATGGAAGTCTTCTTCATCATCAGTGCTTACCTCATCCTCTGGTGTGCGTCTGGTGCGAGTCAGCAGGGCTGCGCGGAAACGGCACAGGACTGCTTGATCGACAACGCTAGACCGATGAAAAGGATTTGGAAACTGGTTTCTCGTCGAAGGACAAGGTTCGGCGACATCCGAGAGATCCCGGAATGGGAGAAAGAATTCGCGCCGTGAACTGCTGTCCGCCCGCGCTTCCCAGGCGTGACTAGTGCAACAGGGCCGACGAAAACGAACGGAAATACAACGGCGGAGAAACCTGAGTATTACCTGATCACACTTGCATAACTATCTGGGAGCGGCGTGCCGCGGGCCAGGTCAGGACATCACGGTGCGGCCTTCGAAGGCCCGCCCGAGGGTGACGTCATCGGCGTACTCGAGGTCTCCGCCCACGGGAAGTCCGGAGGCCAGTCGGGTGAGCTTGATGCCGATGGAGCCGAGCATCCGGTAGAGGTAGGTGGCCGTTGCCTCACCCTCGAGGTTCGGGTCCGTCGCCACGATGACCTCGGTGATCGTGTCATCGGAGAGTCGGCTGAGCAGCTCTCGGATGTGCAGCTGGTCTGGGCCGATCCCCGCGATCGGATTGATCGAGCCGCCGAGCACGTGGTACCTCCCGCGGAAGGAGCGGGTGCGTTCGATCGCCATGACGTCCTTGGACTCTTCGACCACGCAGAGCAGGCTGGGATCGCGCCGGCTGTCCTGGCAGATCCTGCAGGTGTTCTCCTCGGAGACGTTGAAGCAGATCGCGCAGAACTTGACCTTCTCCTTGACCGTGGTGATCGCGTCGGCCAGGCGCTTCATGTCCTCACCGTCGGCTTCGAGGATGTGGAAGGCCACGCGCTGTGCCGACTTGGGACCGATGCCCGGGAGTCGCCCGAGCTCATCGATCAGGTCTTGGACTGCGCCTTCATACACGGTGTGGACGAGCCTTCCTTCAGGGGTGGAGATTCAGTCTAACCGGGCTCACTCGTTGAGCCGACGTTCCTCCAGCAGGGTGGCTCCGAGGTGCTTCTCGAAGGCCTTGCGGCCGAACACGCCGGAATGCTCCAGCGGGACATCATCCTCGCTGGCCACATCCTCGGGCTCACTCTGGGCCCATGCCGGCGGCGCGCTCTGGTCGTAGTCGCTCGGCGGTCCGGAGTCCCAGGCCGGGTCCGGCGGGGGCGCCGGATGCGAGGGGTGGTCTGCGGGTGGCTCCGCGGGGGGAGCCGCGGAGGATCCGGATCCGTTGCGCTGGGCAAGACGACGGCGAATCTCTGCCGCGCGACTCGGGGCTCCGCCTCCGGGAGGGCCTGCCGGGGCGCCGCTGCCCCCGGCGGTGGTCTCTGGTCCGCCCCCGTTCGACGCGCCGCCCTGCGCTGCGGCGGGGAATTCCCCACCGGGTGCCTGGGCATCGCTGGGGCTGCTCCACCGTGGGGCGGTGCCGGCGCGACGGGCGAAGGCCGGCACCGGGGACTTCTCGGCCAGCGGCTTGTACGCGTCTTGGGTGTCAGCGCCACCACCGGTGTGAGTGCCGGTGCCACTGCCAGTGCTGGTGTTCGTGTCGGGGTTCAGTGCCGGTGCGTCGGGGCGCAGGTGCGCGGCCGCCTCGGGAGAGACCGCGGAGGGTGCCGCGGCTCGGTCGTCCGCCGCGGCAGACTCCTCCGGGTCGGTGGAATCGGGGTCGGCAGGATCGAGATCGGTCGCATCCGGGTCGCTGGAGTCTGCCGTGGTGTCCAGGTCCGCCGTCGGGCTGGTCTCAGCGGGATGCTCGGAGGGCTGATCCGCGGGGTGCTCCGGCGGTGCCTCGGTGAATCCTGGATCGTAGGGCTCGGGCGGCTCTTGAAGGACCCAGGCAGGGGTGTCATCCCCGGACTGAGCCTCTGCTGGAGCTGCCGCCGGGCTCAGCCGGCGGTCAGCTTTTGGGCCGCCACCACCGCCTGCCGAGGATGAGCCTCCGGTGACGAGCGTGAAGCGGACCTTCATGCCCAGGACATCCTCGATCGCGGCGTTCATCGCCTGCTCACCGTTGCGGTTCGCGAACGTGGTCCGCGCTCCCTCATTGGTGAAGTCGAGGCTCAGCGCCTGCCCGTCGAAGCTGTCCACGCTCACATTGCCCTTGACCAGCATCCAGAGCATCCGCGACTGAGACTTCAGTGAATCCACGATGTCGGGCCAGGCCCGGCGCATCATCTCGTCCGTAGACCCCCCGCCAGCGGAAGCTGCCGGTGTCGCGGTAGCGGACGCAGGCTGAGTTGGTGCGGCCGGTGCTGCTGGGGTCTCAGCGTTCTGCGTCCCGGGGGAGGCATTGCTGGCCGCAGCGGCAGGCTGGCGCTCCTGGGGCGGAGCGGACTGCGGTCGGCGTGGGTCCGACGTCGGGGTGTCGCGCCCGGAGGCGTCGGACGAGGGTGGGCCGGCCTGCGACTCCTGTGCTGCGGCCGGCCTGGCCGCAGGGGCGGCCCACTTCGGGTCCGCAGCGGTCTGCGTCTCTGAACTCTGCGTCTCTGAAACCTGTGTCTGTGAGGCCTGAGTCCCGGATGTCTGCTGCTCGGCGCGCTCCTCGGGAGCCGATCCGGCGTCGGGTGCGGCGCTGGCCGCCGTCGAGCCTGCGGTCTGTGTGGCGGAGTCGCTCTCAGCGCTGGGCGTGACGCCGGCGCCGGCGGAGAAGTCCAGACGGCGTTCCACCCGCTCGAGCCGGGCCGCCACGGAGGCGTGTCCCTGCTCGGCATGGGGCAGCAGCAGCCGGGCCATCAGCAGCTCCAGATGCAGCCGCGGTGAGGTGGCGCCGACCATGTCGGTGAGCGCCTGGGCGGAGATGTCGGCGGCGCGGGAGAGCTCTGCGGATCCGAGCTGACCGGCCTGGGTCTGCATCGACCGGATCTGGTCCTCGGGGACCCCGCGCAGAATCGCCCCGGGGTTCTCCGGCACCGATTTCACCACGATCAGGTCGCGCAGCCGCTCCAGCAGATCCTCGACGAACCGGCGGGGATCCTGCCCGGACTGGACCACCCGGTCCACCACGGAGAAGGCGGTGGCGCCGTCGAGCGCGGCCACGGAGGCCACGACCTCGTCGAGCATGGTGGCGTGGGTGAAGCCGAGCAGCGCCGTCGCCCGGTCGTAGTCCAGGGTGCTGTCGGAGGATCCGGCGATCAGCTGGTCGAGCACCGAGAGGGTGTCGCGCACCGAGCCGCCGCCGGCGCGGATCACCAGGGGCAGCACGCCCGGGGCCACGGTCACGCCTTCCTGCTCACAGAGCCGGTGCAGGTAGTCCATCAGCGGCTCGGGCGGGACCAGCCGGAACGGGTAGTGGTGGGTGCGCGAGCGGATGGTCCCGATGACCTTGTCCGGCTCGGTGGTCGCGAAGATGAACTTGATGTGCTCCGGCGGCTCTTCCACGATCTTCAGCAGCGCGTTGAAGCCTGCGGCGGTGACCATATGAGCCTCATCGATGATGAAGATCTTGTAGCGGTCGCGCACCGGGGCGAAGGTCGCGCGCTCCCGCAGGTCGCGGGCATCGTCGACGCCGCCGTGGCTGGCGGCGTCGATCTCGATCACGTCGAGGGAGCCGGACCCGCCGGTCGCCAGGTCCACGCAGGAGTCACAGACCCCGCAGGGGGTGCCGGTCGGACCCTGGGCACAGTTGAGGCAGCGGGCCAGGATCCGGGCGGAGGTGGTCTTGCCGCAGCCGCGCGGACCGGAGAAGAGGTAGGCGTGGGAGACCGCGTCCTTGCCCAGGGCCGTCATCAAGGGCGCGGTGACGTGCTCCTGCCCGATCACGTCGGCGAAAGAGTCGGGTCGATAGCGGCGGTACAGGGCGGTGCTCACAGTCTGAAACCTTATCTGCTTGCTAGGACATGCGCATGCGGTCGGAGCCCGGAGTGGAGACCGCACCGTCGCGGGCGGCGAGACGGGCCGCGACGCGACGATTGCCGGGCACGACGTAGAGCCAGCGGGTCCACGGTCGCAGCCACACCACGAGCAGGCTGAGCAGCAGTCCGCCGAGGGTGCAGGTGGCGACATGCAGCACCGGGTCGACGCCGAGCTGGCTCAGCCCGCGGTGGATCAGGATGATGATCGGGAAGTGGCTGACGTAGACCACGATGGAGTTGCGTCCGGCCCACTGCAGGAAGCTGTTGACCCGACCTGCCCGGATCCGCGGTGCCACCCAGAGGATCAGGGCGATGCCGGCCACGGCGGTGGGGGCGGCGTAGATGGTCCCGGCGCGGAACTCGCGGCTCTCCAGGCCGTGATGCGCCAGCCATGCGACGACCACACCGAGTGCCGCGATCAGCAGCCAGGGCGCCGTCGCCCAGCGCTGCAGGATCCTTGCGCACGCGGCGCCGAGGAAGAAGAAGGCTCCGTAGTAGAGGGTGCGGGTGACGAGCGAGTTCTCGACCTCGGTGTAGTGCCGGGCGATGATCATGACCACGAAGACGACGACGGCGAGCCCGCTCAGCAGCTGCGGCCGGGAGACCAGCGGCTTGAGCAGCATTCCGGCGAGGTAGCAGAGCGTCAACGCCATCAGGAACCAGAGGTAGTCCCCGGTCAGCCAGTACTGCAGCCGGCCCGGTCCGCCGTGATAGATCAGCACTCCGAACCCGACGAGCCAGATCATCAGCGGCCAGACGATGCTGGCGAACTTGCCCCACAGGTAGGCTCCGGCGGATTTCGCGAGCGAGCGGGGCAGCAGTGTTCCGGAGAGGAACATCAGCAGCGGCATCCGGAAGGGCTCGAGATAGAGGTTCAGCTCGGTCCACCGGTCCACACCGAGTCCGTTGGCGCGCGGAATGTCGGAGCCGTGCAGCACCACCACCAGCAGCACCGCGACGCCGCGGAGCAGGTCCATCCACCGCATGCGGGGGGAGGAGTCAGTCGGTGGCGGGGGCATGGTCCTGGCAGCGGTTCTCTCATGGGTGGTGGGGCGCAGAACTCCGCGCAGCGGCGCGAAGGGACGGTGAATTCACTGTAACCGACGGCGTTCCCACTGGTCACCGGACTGACCAACCGTTCGGTCATTAATTCTGGTACATTGGCGCTCATGTTCGTGACCTGGGTCACAAGCATTACCCAAGAATCACTCGTACGTCACCGTGACGTGTCCAGCCTTTGGAGCAGATATGAGCCAGACCACCTACCTCAGCAGCGAGGGGCATGACCTGACTCGCGAGGAGAAGAAGGTCCTCGCGGGAACACTCGTCGGCACCACCATCGAGTGGTACGACTTCTTCATCTACGCTCAGGCCGCAGGCTTCGTGCTGGCGGTGCTGTATTTCGAGCCGCTCGGTGAGGACAACGCCGCCCTGGCGCAGATCGTCGCCTGGGCCTCGGTCGGCATCTCCTTCCTCTTCCGCCCGCTCGGCGCGATCCTCGCCGGCATGATCGGGGACCGCTACGGCCGCAAGGTGGTCCTGGTGATCACGCTGATGGGCATGGGTGGAGCCACGGTGCTCATCGGCCTGCTTCCCACCTACGCGGCCTGGGGAGTCATGGCGCCGACCCTGCTCATCGTGCTCCGCGTGCTGCAGGGCCTCTCGGCCGGCGGCGAATGGGGCGGGGCGGCCCTGCTCGCCGTCGAACATGCTCCCCGCCACAAGCGCGGACTCTTCGGGGCCTACCCGCAGATCGGTGTCCCTCTGGGCATGCTCCTTGCCACCGGATTCATGTTCGCGCTCAATGCCATGACCACCGAGGAGCAGTTCATCTCCTGGGGCTGGCGCGTGCCGTTCCTGTTCTCCTTCGTGCTGATCCTCGTGGGCTTCTTCATCCGGCTCAAGGTCGACGAGTCCCCGGTCTTCCTGGAGATGAAGGAGCGCAAGAAGGAGTCCTCGGCCCCGCTCAAGGAGCTGGTGACCACGCACAAGAAGTACACCTTCCTGGCAGCGCTGATCTTCGCCGCGAACAACGCCGCAGGCTATCTGGTGATCGCCTTCTTCGCCGCCTACGGCGTCAACACGCTTGGCATGGATCGCAATGACACCCTCATCGCCTCGCTGATCGGCGGCGTCGGCTGGTTCATCTTCACGCTCTTCGGCGGATACATCTCCGACCGGATCGGACGTGTCAAGACCTTCCAGATCGGCTACGGCATCATCATCGTCTGGGCGATCCCGATGTGGTTCCTGCTCGACACCGCCTCGCTGCCGCTGTTCGCGCTGGCGATCTTCATCCTCACCATCGGTCTGGGCCCGTCCTACGGCCCGCAGTCGGCGCTCTACGCCGAGATGTTCCCGGTCAACATCCGCTTCTCGGGCGTCTCGATCGGCTACGCGCTGGGCTCGATCATCGGCGGCGCCTTCGCGGC
Organism: Nesterenkonia maliinae; assembly: GCF_051262655.1. Taxonomy (NCBI): domain Bacteria; kingdom Bacillati; phylum Actinomycetota; class Actinomycetes; order Micrococcales; family Micrococcaceae; genus Nesterenkonia; species Nesterenkonia maliinae. The sequence continues at coordinate 35,271 of NZ_JBIMEY010000005.1, forward strand.
CACCATCGCCCAGACCATCCTGAACACCACCGGACAGTCCTGGCTGATCGGCGTCTACATCGCGATCCTGGCGATCATCTCCTTCATCGCCGTCTCGATGGTGCCGAAGAAGCTTCAGGGCATCAACCTCAATGACGACAGCGAGCGCGAAGAACTCTCGGAGACCCCGGGCACGCGCTGACCTGCTGCCCCTCAGACCTGGAGCAGGATAATCTCTTTTCCACATCGCGGAAACGCAGGGATTATTCGCAGCACCAGAAACACCGCAGGATCACCCGCACCACCTGAATCACGCACCACATGAATCACGCACAGCATCACGCCGGTGAGACCCACCGACGGATGATGCACCTAGATGAGGAGCACCTATGCGATCACGCAGCACAACTATGAGGCTCTCGGCGGCGCTTGCCGCCAGTGCCCTGATGCTCACCGCCTGCGGCGGCGACACCGAAGGCGAAGGCACCGAGGGTGAGGCCGGCGAAGAAGGCGGCAGCTACTCGATCGGCATCACTCAGATCGTCTCCCACCCGTCACTCGACGAAGCCCGCGACGGCTTCAAGGCAGCGTTCGAGGACGCCGGCGTCGAGGTGGAATGGGATGAGCAGAACGCCCAGGGCGAGCAGGCCACGGCGAGCAACATCGCCGGGACCTTCGCCAGCTCAGACATGGACCTGGTCCATGCCATCGCCACCCCCACCGCCCAGGCCGCGGCCCAGGCGATCACTGACAAGCCGATCGTGTTCTCCGCGGTCACCGACCCGGAGGAAGCCGGCCTGGTGGACTCCTGGGAGGAGCCCGGTGCCAACATCACCGGTGCCTCCGACCTGAACCCGGTGATGGAGCAGTTCGAGCTGCTCCAGGAGATCGCCCCCGACGCCGAGACGGTGGGCATCGTCTACTCCTCGGGCGAGTCCAACTCGGCGGTACAGGTGGAGCTCGCCCAGGAGGCGGCCGACGAGCTCGGCCTGGAGATCCAGGAGGCGACCATCTCGAACTCCTCCGAGGTCCAGCAGGGCGTGGAGTCCCTCGACGTCGATGCGATCTGGGTCCCGACCGACAACGCTGTCGTCTCGGCCCTGGAGTCCGTGCTGCAGTACGGACAGCAGAACTCCATCCCGGTGATCGCCTCCGAGGGTGACTCGGTCATCCGCGGCTCTGTGGCCACCTACGGCATCAACTACGCCGACCTCGGCCGCCAGGCCGGGGAGATGGCGCTGCGGATCCTCGAGGACGGCGAGGATCCGGCGTCCATGGCGGTGGAGACTCAGGAGACCCTGCAGCTGATCGTCAACCCTGAGGCCGCCGAGGCCATGGGTGTCGAGCTGGACCAGGAGCTTCTGGATCGCGCGGACACGGTCGTCGGCGAGGATGTCGACGCCGAGGACCCCGCCGAGGCTGACGAGGCCGCCGGTGAAGAGGATGCAGAAGACGAGGAGTGACCCCGCGCGGGTGACTCGACTCGCCCCCTCCGGCCGCTGCGCGCGGCTGTGACACGGCCGCTGCACGCGGCTATGACTGACAGATGACCACCAGGCAGGGCGCCGGGACAGCCGCACCAGGCTGCACCGGCGCCCGCCGGCTGAGTGGACGTGGACCCGCCGACGGCCGATGATCCGGCCGCGACGACAAATGAGGACACATGATCACAGCATTCGAGCTCGGGCTGATCTACGCGATCATGGCCCTGGGCGTGTACCTGACCTTCAGGATTCTGAACTTCCCCGACCTGACCGTAGACGGATCCTTCACCTCCGGTGCGGCGACGGCGGCCATCCTGATCACCAACGAGGTGGACCCCTTCCTGGCCACCGCCGCGGCCTTCGTGGTCGGCAGCCTCGCCGGAATGATCACCGGCCTGCTGCACACCAAGGGCAACATCAACGGGCTGCTGGCGGGGATCCTGACGATGATCGGGCTCTATTCCATCAACCTGCGCATCATGGACGGGGCCAACGTGCCCCTGCTCGGCCAGGACACCGTCATCTCGATGATGCGCGGCTTCACCGGTGTGGGCTGGACGTCGGTGGCCGTTCTGGCCGCCGTCGCGCTGATCTTCAAGCTGATCATGGACTGGTACCTGCAGACGGACAACGGGCTGGCGCTGCGTGCCACCGGCGACAACGAGCAGATGATCAGTTCCTTCGCGGTCAGCACCGACCGGCAGAAGATCATCGGCCTGATGCTCTCGAACGGACTCGTCGGCATCGCCGGCGCCGTCGTCGCCCAGCACCAGGGCTTCGCCGACATCGGCATGGGCATCGGTCTGATCCTGGTCGGACTCGCCTCGGTGATCGTGGGCCAGGCCATCTTCGGCAGCCGCAGCGTCATCCAGGCCACGCTCGCCGTGATCCTCGGCGCAGTGGTCTACCGCCTGGCGATCCAGCTCGCGCTCAACGTCGGGCTCAACCCCAACGACATGAAGCTGATGTCGGCGATCCTGGTCGTCGCGGCCCTGCTGCTGCCCCAGTGGAAGGGCTTCTCGAAGCTGAGCCTGAGACGTAAGAGCCCCTCGCCGCTGGCGGACGCCGCCGCACCCGCGACCACATCAGACGCCCACCTGCCCAAGACCTCGGCCGAGAAGGGAGCCTGACATGTTGAACATCGCCTCAGTCTCCAAGACGTTCTTCCCGCACACCGTCAACGAGCGCCGCGCGCTGGTGGACGTGAACCTGGAGCTCAAGGAGGGTGACTTCGTCACCGTCATCGGCTCCAACGGCGCGGGCAAGTCCACCCTGCTCAACACCGTCGCGGGACGCATCCACCAGGACACCGGTGTGGTCTCCCTCGACGGCACCGATGTCAGCCGGCTCAAGGAGCACCAGCGGGCGGCGCAGATCGGCCGGGTCTTCCAGGACCCGATGGCAGGCACCGCTCCGAATCTCAGCATCGAGGAGAACCTTTCCCTGGCCGACCGCCGGGGGCGTCCGCGCGGGCTCTCTCGCGGGGTGACCAAGTCCAAGCGGGACCGCTTCGCCGAGGCGCTCAAGCAGCTGGAGCTGGGCCTGGAGGGACGCCTGAAGACCAAGGTTGGGCTGCTCTCCGGCGGCCAGCGCCAGGCGCTGAGCCTGCTCATGGCCACGTACTCGGACCCGCGCGTGCTGCTGCTCGACGAGCACACCGCGGCACTGGATCCGCAGCGCGCGGAGCTGGTCACCCGGCTCACCCGCAGCGTGGTGGAGGACAAGGGTCTGACCACGCTGATGGTCACGCACAACATGGTCCAGGCTCTGGAGGTCGGCAATCGGCTGATCATGATGCACGAGGGTCGCATCATCCTCGACGTCAGCGCCGAGCAGAAGGCGCAGATGACCCCGCAGGACCTGCTCGCCGAGTTCGGCAAGCTCAAGGGCGCCGTGGTCGACGACAAGACGCTGCTGCAGTAACCCGCCGCACCGCTGCGCCGCTGTTCCGCCACGTCGCCGTCCCTGGCCCGGCGCAGCCGGCTCAGCCGGTTCCTACTCGGGCCAGGGCGAGGTGCGGATGACCTCGACGAAGTCCCCGCGCTCGAAGCCGGGCAGGAAGTGCGCGAGCACATCGGCCTTCACGTTGCCGAAGGTGGTCTCCGGCCGGTCCTTGAGTCCCTCGGTGAACGCCGCGAGGATCTCGTTCTTGAAGTCCGGCCGGGGGTGAGCCTCGACGACGGCGGCGCGCTGCTCCTCGGTGATCGCGTCGTAGCCCAGGCCCAGTACGTCGAGCTCGACGCCACGGGTCACCAGTGCGACCTCCGGGTCCATGTGCAGCGGGATCTCCGGGGTGGTGTGCAGCGCGATGCCGTTCCACACCTTCTGCGCGTCCGCCTCGGGGATCCCGTGGGTGAGCAGGAAGCGGCGGGCCTCGTCAGCGGCGTCGATCTCGAAGCGCTGGTCGGTGCGTCGGTAGGTCTCGGTGAGCCCGAGATCGTGGAACATCGCCCCGATATAGAGCAGCTCCGGATCCGCGCTGGTGCCCAGCGCCTCGCCGCGCAGCGAGCCGAAGAGGTAGACCCGTCGGGAGTGGTGGAAGACCAGCGGTGCGGCCACGTCGCGGAGAAGCTCCGTCGCCTCGCGCGCCATCGGGGAGTCGGGAATGGTGATGCCAGCAATGATTTCGCTCATGCTCTCCATTGTGGGCCACCGACAGCCACATGCTGTGATTGACCCCACAGTGCACTCGTGGAAGAGTACAGGTGAACGATCGGTCAGTTATTCCTGTGAAAGGCGCATGACGTGGCGATCAGCCCTGTATATCTTGTCTCCGGCACCCGCACCCCCGTCGGCCGCTACGGCGGTGCGCTGTCGATGGTCCGTCCCGATGATCTCGCGGCCCTGGTGGTGCGCCAGGTGGTCCAGGAGTCCGGCATCGACCCTGCCGACGTCGACGAGGTGATCCTCGGCAACGCCAACGGCGCCGGGGAGGAGAACCGCAACGTCGCCCGGATGGCCTGGCTGCTCGCCGGATTCCCGGACACCGTCCCGGGCATCACCGTGAACCGACTGTGCGCCTCGGGCATGAGCGCGATCTCCCAGGCCCAGCACATGATCGCCGCCGGCGCGGCGGACATCGTCGTCGCCGGGGGAGTGGAGTCCATGTCCCGCGCCCCCTGGGTGATGGCCAAGCCCACCACCGCCTTCGGCAAGCCCGGAGAGGTGGTCGACACCTCCATCGGCTGGCGGTTCACCAACCCTGAGTTCAAGGCCATCGAGAAGCGCACCTTCTCCATGCCCGAGACCGCCGAGGAGGTCGCCCGCGTCGAAGGCGTCACCCGGGAAGACGCCGACGCCTTCGCCGTCGAGTCCCAGCGCCGCGCGCTCGCCGCCATCGACGCCGATCGTCTGGCCCGAGAGATCACCCCGGTCGAGGTCCATGGTCGCAAGGGCGCGGTCACCGTGGTGGACACCGACGAGGGCCCCCGACGCGGGGTCACCGTCGAGTCCTTGGCCGGGCTGCGCCCCGTCGTCGCCGGAGGCTCCGTGGTCACCGCCGGCAACGCCTCCTCGCTCAACGACGGCGCCTCCGCGGTGATCGTCGCCTCCGAGGCGGCGGTGAAGAAGTATGGGCTGACCCCGCGGGCACGCATCGCCGGCGGAGCCAGCGCCGGGCTGGCCCCGGAGATCATGGGCATGGGCCCGGTCCCCGCGACGGCCAAGGCGCTCGACCGTGCGGGCTGGAGCATCGAGGACCTCGGAGCGGTGGAGCTCAACGAGGCCTTCGCGACCCAGTCGCTGGCCAGCATGCGCCGGCTCGGGTTGGACCCTGCCATCGTCAACGCCGACGGCGGCGCGATCGCTCTGGGCCACCCGCTGGGCTCCTCCGGCTGCCGGATCGTGCTCACTCTGGCGCGGCGGATGGAGGACGAAGGCGTGGCCCGCGGGCTCGCCACCATGTGCGTGGGCGTCGGCCAGGGCTCCGCCCTGCTGCTGGAGAAGGTCTGAGGTTATGAGCGCACCAGAACCCACGCTGCTCGACGCCGAGCACTATACGACACTGCGAATCACCGAGTCCGCTGACCGGCTGCACGCCCAGCTGGACCGCCCCGAGGTCCGCAACGCCATCGACGCCACCATGATCACCGAGCTGCACGGGGTCTGCGCGCACCTGGAGCAGCACCCGAAGGTGCTGATCCTCTCCGGCACCGAATCCGGGGGCAGAGGCATCTTCGCCTCGGGCGCCGACATCGAGCAGCTCAAGGAGCGACGACGTGCCGACGCCCTGCGCGGGGTCAACTCCACCGCCTTCGAACGCCTGGCCAAGCTGCCCATGCCGGTGATCGCCGCGCTGGACGGCTACGCCCTGGGCGGCGGCGCCGAACTGGCCTGGGCCGCGGACTTCCGGCTCGGCACCCCCGAGGTCAAGATCGGCCAGCCTGAGACCGGCCTGGGCATCATCCCCGCCGCAGGAGCCCTCTGGCGGCTGCGCGAACTCGCCGGGGAGGGCATCGCCAAAGAGATCCTGCTGACCGGTCGGATCCTCGACGCCCAGGAGTCCCTGCACCACGGACTGCTGAACGCGGTGCACCCCGCGCACGCGCTGCTCGACGCTGCCCACGCCCTCGCGGACCGGATCGCCAAGCAGGACCCGCTCGCCGTGCGGATCAGCAAGCAGGTCTTCTCCATGCCGCGCGAGGCCCACCCGCAGATCGACAACCTCGCCCAGGCGATCCTGTTCGAATCCGAAGCCAAGTTCGACCGGATGCAGGCGTTCCTGGACCGTCGAGAGGCCAAGGCCGCCGCCACGCCAGAACCGACCCCAGGAGACGACCGATGAGCGCCCCGAGCCCAGCAACAGGCCCCGATGCCCAGAGCCCAGCTGCACGCCCCGCGACCCAGCTCTTCCCCGCGGCCGTCGGAGTGCTGGGCGGCGGGCGGATGGGCGCAGGGATCGCCCACGCCTTTCTCGTCGCCGGGGCCGAGGAGGTCGTCGTCGTCGACATCACCGAGGAGGCGGCGCAGACGGCAGCCGCCCGGATCACCAAGGACCTCGAGGCCTCGCTGACCCGCGGCAAGATCGCGGGCGAGCTGGCCAGCTGGGCGGACCGGCTCACCGCCACCGCTGATGTCACGGCGTTCGCGCGCTGCGGCCTGGTCGTGGAGGCGGTGCCCGAGGACATGACGCTCAAGGTGGACTCGCTGCGCCGGGCCGAGGCCCAGCTGGCGCCGGAGGCCTGGCTGGCCACCAACACCTCATCACTGTCCATCACCGCGCTCGCCGAACGCCTCGAGCGGCCCGAGCGGTTCTGCGGACTGCACTTCTTCAATCCGGTGCCGGCCTCGAAGCTGGTGGAGGTGGTGCTCGCCGAGCGCACCGGGGAGGAGCTCGCCGCGCTGAGCCCGCGCTGGGTCGAGGCCCTGGGCAAGACCCCGGTGGTGGTCAAAGACGCGCCGGGCTTCGCCTCCTCCCGGCTCGGTGTGGCGATCGGGCTCGAAGCCATCCGGATGGTCGAGGAAGGCGTGGCCGCCCCGGCAGACATCGACAACGCGATGGTGCTCGGCTACAAGTTCCCGATCGGGCCGCTCGCGCTGACCGACATCGTCGGCCTGGACGTGCGGCTGGGCATCGCGGAGTACCTTGAGTCCCAGCTGGGGGAGCGCTTCGCGCCGCCGCAGCTGATGCGTGACATGGTCGCCCGCGGCGAGCTCGGGAAGAAGTCCGGCAAGGGCTTCTACGACTACCCGGCGGAGTGATCATTGGGGCCCGCGCGATCCGGCATCGAGCCCGCCCCGGTCAGAGACCCTCGCTCTGGACCAACCAGCGGGCCGAGGCCTCATCGAGGATGAGGTCGGTGGGGAGCCCGGCGGCCAGGGCCCCGCACAGCCCGCTGATCTTCGACTCGCCCGAGACGACGCAGATCCGCCGCGGCACCTGTCTCAGCAGATCAAGATCGGGGCCCGTGCTGCGCTGATTGATCCGCAGATCGCGATGACTTCCATCGGCGCGGAAGAACATCGTCGCCACGTCCCCGACCACCCGTTCTGCACTCAGCGCGCGCAGGTCCGCGTCGTCGAGATACCCGCCCGAATAGACATGACTGGGGATCCCGGAATGGGTGGACCCGACGCCGAAGATCGCCATCGTCATGCGCTGCTGCAGCTCGAGGATCCGGATCACGCTGCGTTCGGCCCACATCGCGGTCTTGGTCTCGGCGTGGTCGAAGAAGGCCGGCACCGGAAACTGCTCCACCCTGGCGCCGTAGGCCTGACCGAACCGACGCAGGATCTCACTGGCATAGGCGATCCCCGTGGTCTGGGTGTTGCCGGCGCCGTTGAGCTGCACGATGGTGCTGTCGTGGGTGCTCTTCTTCGTCAGGTGCTGGCTGACCGCACTCAGCGTGGAGCCCCAGGCGACGCCGACGATGGCGTTGGAGTCCACCAGCGGCCCGATGGTGCGGGCGGCCTGGATCGCCACCCGGTCCAGCACCTCTGAATCGGTGACCATCTCGGAGACCGGCACCACATGGGCCTCCACGCCGAACCGGCGCCGGATCTCATTCTCCAACGACGGTGCACGGTGCCGGGGATTGTTGACCTGGATCTCCACCAGACCCGTGTCGCGCGCCATCGAGAGCAGCCGCGAGACCGTGGAGCGAGACGTGCGAAGCTCACGCGCGATGGCGTTCATGGTCAGGTCCTGCAGGTAGTACATCTGGGCGGCCCGCAGGGCATCTGCGCTCCGGGATCGCTGTCCGCCCTCGGTGGAATAACGTGCACCGGAGTCCTCTCGCTCGCCCTCAGATGACAGGTTCACCGGTAACTCACTCCCTTGTTTGTGCACGTCTGTGCATCAGCATTGACTAATCTTTGCATTCTTTCAAGAGTGGTCTCATGCGCACCGCAGACGCCGATGCACCCCCTGACACCTCGAGGAGAATGTGATGGCCGACACAATTGGGATCGATGGAAACACCCGCACCGCTGGTGAAAGACGAGAGGTGCGGCAGCTTCGCGAGAATCCCCGGTCCTCGGTGTTGATCATCGGCGGCGGCATCAACGGCGTCGGGACCTTCCGGGACCTGGCGCTCCAAGGAGTGGATGTGGCGCTCGTGGAGCGCGGTGACTACTGCGAGGGTGCATCCGGGGCCTCCTCGCACATGATCCACGGCGGAATCCGCTACCTGGAGAACGGCGAGTTCCGACTGGTCCGCGAATCCGTGGTCGAGCGCAACGGCCTGTTGAAGACTGCACCGCATTACGTCAAGCCGCTGCAGACCACCATCCCGATCTTCAGCACCTTCTCCGGGATCCTCGCCGCCCCTCTGCGGTTCATCACACACCGCCAGCAGGGTCAGCCGCGGGAACGCGGCGCGTTCCTGATCAAAGCCGGACTGACCATGTACGACTGGTTCTCCCGTGACGGCGGCGCCGTTCCGCGCCACCGCTTCGCCGGACGACGCGCCTCCCTCGCGCAGCTGCCCGACCTGCGTCCCGACGTCCGCTACACCGCCACCTACTTCGACGCCTCGGTGCACAACCCGGAGCGGATGACCCTGGATGTGCTGCGCGACGGGCTCAACGCCAACCCTGAGGTCCGCGCCACGAACTACGTCAGCGCGGTGGGCCGCAGCGGTGAGACCGTGACGCTGCGCGATGAGCTGACCGGAGAGGAGTTCCCGTTCACCGCCGACGTGGTGGTCAACGCCACCGGAGCCTGGGTCGATGGGACCAACGAGTCCCTCGGCGAGCCCAGCGCCTTCATGGGCGGAACCAAGGGCTCCCACATCGTGCTCGATCACCCCGAGCTGCTGGCGGCCTGCGCGGGCCGCGAGATGTTCTTCGAGAACACCGACGGTCGAATCGTGCTGATCTACCCCATCGAGGACCGGGTCTTGGTCGGCACCACAGACATCGACGTCGACGTGAACGAGCCCGCCGTCTGCACCCCCGAAGAGGTCGACTACTTCATCGATCTCATCGGGCAGGTCTTCCCGAAGATCACGGTGGAGCACGGACACGTCGTCTACAGCTTCTCCGGCGTCCGGCCGCTGCCCCGTCACGACGAGACCCAGCCCGGGTTCGTCTCACGGGACTACCGCATCGAGAAGCGCGAGGACCGCGTCGGAGACCGTTCGGTGACCACGCTCAGCCTGGTCGGCGGCAAGTGGACCACCTTCCGCGCGCTCTCGGAGCACATGACCGACGACGTGCTCGAGGTGCTCGGCAAGCGCCGCACGGTCAGCACCGCCGGCCTCGCCATCGGCGGCGGCGAAGGCTTCCCCAAGACGGCCTCCGCCGAGAAGGCCTGGGTCATGGCCCACGCCGGGGACGGTCTCTCCGCCGAGCGGGTGGAAGGGCTCTTGATCAGGTACGGGACCCGCGCCGCCGACGTCATCGACCACCTGCGCGCAGGAACTGACACCAACTTGGACTCCACCTCGGAGCTGAGCCAGCGCGAGCTCGCCTACATGGTGAAGCACGAACAGATCGGTCACCTGATCGACGTGCTGATCCGTCGCACCTCCCTGGCCTTCCGAGGACTTGTCACTGCAGAGCTGCTGCGCGAGCTGGCCGAAAGCCTGGCTCCGCTGCTCGGCTGGGACGCACAGACACAAGCCGATGAGATCGAACACGCCCGACGAGTGCTGCGTGAGTGGCACACCGTCGAGCTCAAGGATCTGGTGGCCTGACCCCGCCGGGCAGAAGCCCGACGGGTACATCCTGGAAGAAATGAATAACGAAAGGAGCCAACGATGTCTCTAGAAGCATTCGTCGCCGAGACATTCGGCACCATGCTGCTGCTGCTGCTCGGCGGCGGCGTCGTCGCCAACGTCGCACTGCGGGGCACCAAGGGCAACAACGGCGGATTTCTGATGGTCAACTTCGGCTGGGGGCTCGGCGTCTTCGCCGGCGTCTACGTCGCGGCGCTCTCCGGCGCGCACCTGAACCCCGCCGTGACGGTGGGACTGCTGGTCAACGCAGATACGGCCACTCTGGGCCCCGACATCGACAAGACGCTGCTCAACGTGGTGCTCTACTTCGCGGCGCAGATGCTCGGCGCCATGATCGGTGCCGTGCTGTGCTACCTGGCATATAAGCAGCATTTCGACGCCGAGCCGGACCCCGCCACGAAGCTCGGTGTCTTCTCCACCGGCCCGGCCATCAGGTCTGCCCCGTGGAACCTGGCGACTGAGATCGTGGGCACCTTCGTGCTGGTCTTCGTGATCATCGCGCAGGGGAGCACGCCCTCAGGTCTGGGACCGCTCGCGGTGGCGCTGCTGGTCGTCGGCATCGGCGCCTCCCTCGGCGGGCCCACCGGCTACGCCATCAACCCCGCACGTGACCTTGGACCCAGGATCGTCCACGCACTGCTGCCCATCAAGGGCAAGGGTGGCAGCGACTGGTCCTACGCCTGGGTGCCGGTGCTCGGCCCCCTGATCGGCGGCGCCCTCGGCGGCCTGCTGGCTATGGTGGTCAGCTTCCCCGCCGTCGCCTGAGCGCGGAGAGCAGTGAACGGCGGTCCAGCGGCTGCCAGCACCATCATCATCGACAAAAACATCACTCAAAGAGGAGAAGAACATGTCGAAGTACGTTATTGCGATCGACCAGGGAACGACCTCGAGCCGGGCCATCATCTTCGATCACACCGGGAACATCGTGTCCTCAGGGCAGAAGGAGCACGAGCAGATCTTCCCCAAGGCCGGATGGGTCGAGCATGATCCGATGGAGATCTGGAACAACACCAGAGAGGTCATCGGCAACGCACTGTCCAAGGTGAACCTCACCCGGCACGACATCGCCGCTGTGGGCATCACCAACCAGCGCGAGACCACCGTGGTCTGGGACAAGAACACCGGGGATCCGGTGTACAACGCGATCGTCTGGCAGGATACTCGCACTCAGTCGATCGTCGATGAGCTCGCCGCCGACGGCGGGGTGGAGCGCTTCAAGGCCAAGGTCGGTCTGCCCCTGGCCACCTACTTCTCGGGCACCAAGGTGAAGTGGATCCTCGACAACGTCGAGGGCGTCCGCGAGCGGGCCGAGGCGGGCGACCTGCTCTTCGGCAACACCGACTCCTGGATCACCTGGCACCTCACCGGCGGCACCGAAGGCGGTGTGCACATCACCGATGTCACCAACGCCTCGCGGACCATGTTCATGGACCTGGAGACCCTCTCATGGGATGACGAGCTCCTGGAGGCCTTCGGAGTGCCCCGGTCGATGCTGCCCGAGATCAAGTCCTCCTCGGAGGTCTACGGCAAGGTCCACGGCGCACAGCTGCTGCGTGAGACGCCGGTGGCCGGCATCCTCGGTGACCAGCAGGCCGCGACCTTCGGGCAGGCGGCGTTCGAGAAGGGCGGGGCCAAGAACACCTACGGCACCGGCAACTTCCTGATCGTGAACACCGGCGAGGAGATCGTCCGTTCCGAAAACGGTCTGCTCACCACCGTCTGCTACAAGCTGGGAGATGCCAAGCCGGTGTACGCCCTTGAAGGTTCGATCGCGGTGACAGGTTCACTGATCCAGTGGCTGCGCGACAACCTGGGCTTCATCAAGACCGCCCCTGAGGTGGAAACCCTGGCCGAGTCCGTTGAGGACAACGGCGGGGTCTACGTGGTGCCGGCCTTCTCGGGCCTGTTCGCTCCCTACTGGCGGGGCGAGGCGCGCGGCGTCATCGTCGGCCTCACCCGCTTCGTGAACAAGGGTCACATCGCCCGGGCGGCGCTGGAGGCCACGGCCTTCCAGACCCGCGAGGTGCTCGACGCCGCGAACGCCGACGCGGGGGTCGACATGGAGGACCTGCGGGTCGACGGCGGCATGGTCGCCAACGATGCACTGATGCAGTTCCAGGCCGACATCCTCGGGATCCCCGTGGTGCGTCCCAAGGTCGTGGAGACCACCGCGCTGGGCGCGGCCTACGCGGCAGGCCTGGCGGTCGGCTTCTGGAACGACACCGACGAGCTGGCGGCCAACTGGTCCGAGGACAAGCGCTGGATGCCGTCCATGGACGAGGCTGAGCGTGACCGCCAGCTTCGGCTGTGGAAGAAGGCCGTGACCCGGACCTTCGACTGGGTGGACGAGGACGTCAAGTAGCAGGTCCTCCCGTGCCGACGGGCCCGCACCGGTCTTCAGAGACCAGGTGCGGGCCCGTCGTCGTGTCAGGGGCGAGGGGCCACCCGTCCGCCGTGCGGGGGCGCGATCAGTCCATGGCGACCACGTCGACCGCGGTACTGCGCGATCTCCGGAGGCTGCCAGGCGCTCAGCGCCTCGTCCGGGAGGGAGAACACCTGCACGCCCAGCGGGTGGCAGTGCTCGAGCTGCTCCTCGGTGCTTGCCGCTTCGGGGCCCCACATGTGCACCGAGAGGTCCCCGCCGGGGCATGTGGAGAGGGCGCAGAGCAGATCGGTCTCGGCGAAGAACTCGAAGTAGTCGCCCGGCTGGGTGGGGCAGGTGTCCATGAAGTACTCGCGGTCCTCGTTCAGACCGGCGAACTGGAAGACGTTGAGCACGTCGTGGACGTCAGACTCGGTGAGCCCGTGGTCCAGGACCGCCCGGGTGAGGTTGGAATGGCAGTGATAGTCGAAGTCCTCGCCGGCCAGCATCCGATTCACGTACGGGTCGCAGCGCGTGCCCAGCAGGTCGTGGATGACCTCGGCGTCGGGATGATCGGCCAGGGAGTCCCCGATCACGGTGGCCATGGGCCGCAGGTAGGGCAGCGTGGACCAGAACCGGTCATAGGTGGTCATCGAGGCGCGCTGCAGCTGCCGGGTGCGGGAGGCCCAGAACCGCTCCCGTGGGTTGTGCAGGTTCCACAGGTTCAGGTCACCGACCTGCGGGCCCTCTACGGCGTTGATCCTCACGATCGAGCCGGCCTTGACCTCCCAGGCGTGCCCGGAGCGGACCGGGATCTCGAACTCCCGGGCCAGCGTCCGTTCGGCAGCGGCCACGGCGTCGTAGAAGCTGCGATCCGGATCCAGCGGACCTCCGGGCATCGACTGATAGGCCGCGGGCTGGTCGTAGGAGCGCGGGCCCGAGGATGATGTGCGCGCAGGGATCGAGGCGTCGAGCTCTTCGCCGGCGGGGTCTGCGGCCTGGGGATCTCCGGTCATGTAAGTCTCCTTCGCACGGGAAAGGGCCCAGTCTAGGCAAGAAGCCGGGGCCGACAGATCCTGTCGGCCCCGGCTCGTCCTGCTCATCCCTCAATGGTGCAGCGTGTAGAAGGGCAGGCGCCCTGTCTCAGGCGTTCCGTCCTCAGGGGTCCTGCCCTCAGGGGTCCTGGCTTCAGAGGTCCGCCAGCGCGGAGGACGGGTCCTCCAAGCAGGTGGCCACGAAGTTCAGGAACCCGCCGGCGGTCCCGCCGTCGCATACCCGATGGTCGAAGGCGATGGTCAGCGTGGCGACCTTGCGCACCGCCAGCTCCCCGTCCACCGCCCAGGCCCGGTCGAGGATCCGGCCGATGCCGAGGATCCCGACCTCCGGGTGGTTGATGATCGGGGTGGCGCCGTCGGAGCCGAAGACCCCGTAGTTGTTCACCGTGAAGGTGCCGCCGGTGAGCTCCTTGCCCGAGATCTTGCCCTCGCGGGCCTCGCCGACGAGTCGAGAGATCTCACCGTGCAGGGCTCGGGCGGAGAGCCGCTCGGCGTGCCTGATCACTGGAACCACCAGACCTGCCGGCGTCTGGGCCGCAAAGCCGAGATTCACGCCGTCGTAGTGGACGATCTCCTGAGCACCGGCGGCCGTGTCCTCGAGCCTCGTGGCCAGGTCGGGATAGCGGGAGAGCCCTGCCAGCACGAACCGGCTGAGCAGCGCCAGCAGCGACGGCGCGGTGGTCCCGTCCTTCTCGGCCTGGACCTTCAGCCGGGCGCGCAGCGCGAGGACCTCGGTCATGTCCACGTCCTGCCAGACGGTGGCCTCCGGGATCTCCCGGCGCGACCGGGTCAGCGTGGTGGCCACCGCCTTGCGCATCCCGGACATCGGGACGCGCTCGCGGACCTCAAGCCCACCGGGGGCAGGGGGATTCGCACCGGTGCTGGTCGAGCCTGCGGTCGGCCGGGATGAGCCTGCAGAGGAATGAGCAGCGTCCGACGCCGCAGCATCCGCGCCGGGCGCAGCGCCTTCCGCCGGGGCCGAGGCTTCCTGTGCGCCGGTCGTCTGGGTGGAGGAGTCGATCGCGGCGAGCACATCGGCGCGCAGGATCATCCCGTCCGGACCGGAGCCGGTGAGCGCGTTCAAGCTGAGCGAATGCTCGCGAGCCAGCCGCCGCACCAGCGGGGAGGACACCCGAGGGGCCTTCTGCGCTGAACCGGCGGTGGAGGGAGCCGAGTCGGGCGCCGGAGCCGGTGCCGAGGAAGAACCCGCCGCAGCAGCTGCACCGCCGGTGGCGACCTGGCGGGAGGCGCCGCTGCGACGGCGTCGTCGTCCGCTGCTCTTCGCAGTGGAGGTGCCGTAGCCGATCAGGACGTTGCCCGAGCCCTCTTCCTCAGCGGCGGCGGCGTCAGGGGCGGCGGGGTCGGTGACCGATCCGGTGGCGGGCACCGTGCCGGCGCGCTCCTCCTCCCGGTAGCTCAGCGCCCCGGCGTCGGTGGTGCCGTTGGAGGCTGCGCCGGAGCCAGCGGAGCTTTTCGAGTCGGCGTCGCCCTCGGCAGCCACGGTGATCAGCGGCTCGTCCACGATCAGGGTCTCGCCCACGGCGCCGTGGAGCTTGGTGACCACCCCGGCGTAGGGGGTGGGCACCTCGATGGCGGACTTGGCGGTCTCGACCTCGGCGATGGGCTGATCCACCACGATCACGTCGCCCTCGGCCACGAGCCAGCTCAGCAGGGTGGCCTCGGTGAGGCCCTCGCCCAGGTCGGGCAGGTTGAAGGTGGTCATCTCAGTCCTCCCAC
Organism: Nesterenkonia maliinae; assembly: GCF_051262655.1. Taxonomy (NCBI): domain Bacteria; kingdom Bacillati; phylum Actinomycetota; class Actinomycetes; order Micrococcales; family Micrococcaceae; genus Nesterenkonia; species Nesterenkonia maliinae. The sequence goes on from NZ_JBIMEY010000005.1 coordinate 50,566, forward strand.
TGCAGCTCGTCGAGCGCGTCCAGGATGCGGTCCACGCTGGGCAGGTGGTGCTCCTCGAGCTTCGGCGACGGATAGGGGATGTCGAACCCGGTGACTCGCTTGACCGGTGAGGACAGCGAGTGGAAGCTGCGCTCCTGGATCCGCGTCACGATCTCCGCGGCCACCGAGACGAAGCCCTGCGCCTCGGCGATCACCACCGCACGGCCGGTCTTGGTCACGGTGGCCTCCAGGGCGGCGTCGTCGAAGGGCACGATGCTGCGCAGGTCCAGGACCTCCGCGGAGATCCCGTCCTCGGCGGCGGCCTCGGCGGCCTTGAGCGCGGTGGACACGCTCGGGCCGTAGCTGATCAGCGAGACGTCTGTGCCCTCACGGACGACGACGGCGCGGCCTTGCGCCCCGACTCCCGCCGAGGGCGCGGACTCATCCTGCGCCGCGTCCTCGTACTGGGTGCGCAGCGCGCTGAGATCCACAACCTCCTTGGTCCAGTAGAGCTTCTTCGGCTCGAAGAAGATCACCGGGTCCGGGGAGTCGATGGCCTCGCGCAGCATCAGATAGGCGTCGCTGACCGTGGCCGGGGTATAGATCTTCAGCCCTGGGGTGTGCGCGTAGTAGGCCTCGGAGGAGTCGCAGTGATGCTCGACCCCGCCGACTCCGCCGCCGTAGGGGATTCGGATGACCAGCGGCAGGCGGACCCGTCCGCGGGAGCGGTTGGCGGTCTTGGCGATGTGGCTGAAGATCTGTTCCAGCGCAGGGTAGGCGAAGGCGTCGAACTGCATCTCGACCACCGGGCGCATGCCGTTGATCGCCATGCCGGTGGCCATGCCGGCGATGCCTGACTCGGCCAGCGGGGTGTCGAAGCAGCGGTCGGCGCCGAAGCGCTGGGTCAGCCCGTCGGTGATCCGGAAGACGCCGCCGAGGGTGCCCACATCCTCGCCGAAGACGCAGACCGTGCGGTCACCCTCCATGGCGTCGGACATCGCAGTGTTCAGCGCCGCCGCGAAGGTGGTGGGCTTGGCGGCGCTGGCGGTCGCGGTGGTGGTGGCGCCGGTGGGCGCGGTGGTGGTGTTGGCCATGGGTCAGCCCTCCTGGCTTCGCTCGAGCTCATCGGCCAGCTTGGCGCGCTGTTCGCGCAGCTGGGCTGTGGGGGCGGCATAGACGTGGTCGAAGATCTCCAGCGGGTCCATCTCCGGCTCGGTGGTCATCGCCAGACGCAGCGCGGCCGCGACCTCCTCGGCCTTGCCGCTGATCCGGGTCTCGGCCTCGGCGTCCAGAACGCCGCGCTCGGTGAGGAAGGTCCGCATGCGCAGCAGCGGGTCACGCTGCTTCCACTGCTCGACCTCGGCGGACTCGCGGTAGCGGGAGTCGTCGTCGGCGTTGGTGTGGGCCTGCATCCGGTAGGTGATGGCCTCGAGCAGCAGCGGCATGGAGTTCTTCCGAGCCAGGTCGACGGCGCGGCGCAGCGTGGCCAGCACGGCCACCATGTCGTTGCCGTCCACCTGCTCCCCGGCCATGCCGTAGCCGATGGCCTTGTGTGCCAGCGACGGCGCAGCGGTCTGCGCCGAGAGCGGCACCGAGATGGCGTAGCCGTTGTTCTGCACGAAGAAGACCACCGGAACCTCAAAGACGGCGGCGAAGTTCAGCGCCTCGTGGAAGTCGCCCTCACTCGTCGCGCCGTCGCCGCACATCGCCAGCACCACCGTGTCCTCGCCGCGCAGCTTCGCCGCGTGGGCGACGCCCACCGCGTGGAGCAGCTGGGTGGTCAGCGGGGTCGAGAGCGGGGCGATCTTGTACTGCAGCGGGTCATAGCCGCAGTGCCAGTCCCCGCGGAAGGAGACCATGACCTCCAGCGGGTCCACCCCGCGGGTGATCGTGGCGACAGTGTCGCGGTAGGTGGGGAACATCCAGTCTCCGGTGCCCAGTGCAAGGGCGGCACCGACCTGGCAGGCCTCCTGGCCGTGGGAGGAGGGGTAGACCGCGAGCCGGCCCTGGCGGACCAGCGCATAGTTCTGGTCGTTGACCCGACGGCCGACCACCAGCGCCTCGTAGGCGGCCAGCAGCGCGTCATCCTCCGGGATCGGATACTCATGCCCCGGGCTGGTGCCCTGGGCCTCCTCCGGGATCAGCTGCCCCTCGGGGTCGAGCATCCTGATCTGCTGGGCTGCCGGGAGCATGTACTGCTCGGGGGTGATCCCGAAGCTGCTGCTCGTCTCCTTGATGTGGGAGCCCTGAATTGGGGTCCCGTCCCGCGTCTCGCTGGTCATCGCGAGTCCTCCTTGAAAGTCTCTGCTGCAGGTGTCGTGCATCACACTCTTGTTATGAGTGTGGCCCAGGCCGCCGTCGAGAGACCACTGCGCCGGCACATCCGAGACGGGGTCCGCCGGGGGTCGCCGCAGGCTGGACGAACTGCTCGTGTGAGGTGCGCCACGGCTGGTATCGTCCAGAACTATGGGTGATGAGCGAGACGAGGCGGCGCGAGGTGAGATCTCGCTGGACTCCGTGGACCATCGGATACTGCATGCGCTGAGCCAGGACGCCCGCCAGTCGGTGAGCGCCCTGGCCTCCGGGCTGCACCTGTCCCGCGCCAACGCCTACGAGCGGATATCCCGGCTGCGCGCGGCCGGGGTGCTCCAGGGCTACACCGCGGTGATCGACCCCCGGGCCGCCGGAATGTCCACCGCCGCCTACGTCTTCCTCACGCTTAAGCAGGATGACTGGGAGGTGCTGCGCGGGGCGCTCGCCGATGAGCCCGCGGTGCGACACCTGGCACTGGTCGGCGGACAGTACGACGCGGTGCTGCTGGTGCGGACCCGCACCGTGGAAGAGCTGCGCCGCGTGGTCTTCGAACGGATCCAGTCGCTGTCCTGCGTGCAGTCCTCACAGACCGCCCTGATCTTCGACGACCACACCCAATACGAGCACCCGATGCCAAGGAGACCTTCATGACGTTCCGAGCAGCCCTGATCGAACAGACCCTCGAGCGCGGACGCGTCCAGGCCCATGAGGCGACGCTGAGGGACCTGTCCGAGGACTTCCTCGACGGCGCCGGGGGAGACGCCCCGGTGGACATCGCCGTGCACTACTCCGGGATCAACTACAAGGACGGGCTCGCCCTGGCCGGGAAGCCCGGCGTGGCGCGGACCTCGCCGCTGATCCCCGGCATCGACCTGGTCGGCGAGGTCACCGCCTCGGCCGATCCGAGCTTCAGCTCGGGCGACGTCGTGGTGCTCACCGGCGGCGGAATCGGCGAGGCCGCCCACGGCGGACTGGCCGAGCGTGCCCGGGTCTCCGCGAAATACCTGGTCAAGCTCCCCGAGGGGCTGAGCCCCCGGCGGGCCGCAGCGATCGGCACCGCCGGGTTCACCGCGATGCTCGCGGTGCTCGCGCTGGAACACGGCGGGGTGCGGCCCGAGGCGGGCGCCGTCGTCGTCAGCGGTGCAGCCGGCGGCGTCGGCTCGGTGGCGATCGCGGTGCTGAACCAGCTCGGATACCAGGTCACCGCGGTGACCGGCCGGGCTCAGGAGGAGGGCGAATACCTGCGCCACCTCGGCGCGGCTGAGCTGCTGGACCGGAAGGACTTCGCCGAGGCCGGTCCGGCGCTGCAGAAGCGGCGCTGGGCCGGTGGGATCGACTCCGCCGGATCGGCGACCCTGGCGAACATCCTCTCCCAGACCGACGACGGCGGCACCGTCGCCAGCTGCGGGCTGGCCCAGGGCCACGACCTGCCCACCACGGTGATGCCCTTCATCCTGCGCGGGGTCACCCTCGCCGGGATCAACTCGGTGACCGCGACACCTGCGCTGCGCGCACAGGCCTGGGGCCGGCTGGCCAGTGACCTGCCCGTGGAGCTGCTCGATGAGATGACCCAGGAGATCGCCCTGGACGGGGTGTTCGACCAGGCCGAGCAGATCCTCGCCGGCCAGGTCCGCGGCCGGACGGTCGTGAACCTGAAGCGGTGACGCGCCACGGGTGAGGCGCGCGGGCTGAGCTGGAGTCTCTGACTGGCCGAGGCCGCGAGGCCGTGGCCCGATTTCTGTGCTGGGTGTCACATTGGCGGTTCCCGGGCTAGGATGGAGATAATTACCGACCGTTCGGTCAGTTCTATCTGTCGTTGAGAGGACCCCATGGCTGCCACTGACACATCTGCGGCTCCCCGTCTCCTGCCCAGCTACATCCAGGACTCCTGGTGGACCCCGGAGTCCCCGGGCAAGGTCAGCGAGATCCTTGACGCCTCCACCTCTGAGCCGGTCTGCCTGGTCTCCACCGAGGGACTGGACACCGGTGCCGCCGTGGCGCACGCCCGCTCGGTCGGCCAGCAGAGCCTGGGGCAGCTGACCATCCACCAGCGCGCGCTGCGGCTCAAGCACCTCGCCGCCTACCTCCATGAGCACCGCGAAGAGCTCTACGAGCTCTCCGACCGCACCGGCTCCACCCGCCGCGACCACCTGATCGACGTGGACGGCGGCATCGGCACCATCCGGACTTTCTCCTCCAAGGGGCGCAAGGAGCTGCCCAACGCCAACGTCATCGTCGACGGAGCGGTGGAGCAGCTCTCCCGCGACGGATCCTTCCTCGGCGAGCACATCTACACCCGGCTCACCGGTGTCGCGGTGCAGATCAACGCCTTCAACTTCCCGGTCTGGGGAATGCTGGAGAAGTTCGCGCCCAGCTTCATCGCCGGCGTGCCGACCATCGTGAAGCCCGCCTCGCAGACCGCCTACGTCACCCAAGCCTGTGTGCGGCTGATGATCGACTCCGGACTGATCCCCGCCGGTGCGCTGCAGCTGATCTCCGGCTCCGCCCGGGACCTGCTGGACCACCTGGATCACCGCGACCACGTCGCCTTCACCGGCTCGGCCAACACCGCGCAGCTGCTGCGCTCCCATGACAATGTCGCGAACCAGGGTGTGCGCTTCACCGCGGAGACCGACTCGCTCAACGCCGCGATCCTGGGCCCCGACGCCGGCCCGGACACGGTGGAGTTCGACGCCTTCATCAAGTCGGTGACCCTGGAGATGACGGCGAAGACCGGACAGAAGTGCACCGCGATCCGCCGCGTCATCGTGCCCTCGGCCCAGGTGGACCCGGTGGTGGAGGCGCTGCGCACCCGGCTGGACTCCCGCGTGGTGCTCGGCGATCCGCGCGATGCTGAGACCACCATGGGCCCGCTGGCCTCGAACGACCAGCGCGACGAGGTCGCCCGCGCGGTGGACACCCTGGTCAGCGCCGGCGGCACCGTCCGGGTGGGCGGACCTGAGTCCGGCACCGGCTCCGCCGATCCGGCGCTCGGGGCCTTCTTCCCGGCCACCGTGCTCTCCTTCGCCGAAGCCCGCACTCCTGCGGTGCACTCGGTGGAGGCCTTCGGGCCGGTCACCTCGGTGCTCGGCTACGCGGACATCGACGACGCCGTAGACCTCGCCGCCCTCGGCGGCGGCTCCCTGGTCGCCACGGTCTGCACCCACGACCCGGAGATCGCCGCCGAGTTCGCCCGCGGCATCGCCTCCCACCACGGTCGGGTGCTCTTCCTCGACCGGGACGACGCCAAGACCTCCACCGGTCACGGCTCTCCGCTGCCGCACCTGGTCCACGGCGGACCCGGACGGGCCGGCGGCGGCGAGGAGCTCGGCGGCATCCGCGCGGTCAAGCACTACATGCAGCGCACCGCCGTCCAGGGCTCCCCGGACCTGCTCACCGGGGTCACCGGGGTCTGGCACCGTGGCGCCAAGGCGGTCACCGCAACCCCGGAGACCGTGGCCGACGGCACCGCCGTGCACCCGTTCCGGAAATCCCTCGCGGAGCTGCGCATCGGCGATCAGTTCGCCTCAGGGCTTCGCACCGTGGCGCTGGAGGACATCACCTCCTTCGCCGAGTCCACCGGCGATACCTTCTACGCCCACACCAATGAGGAGGCGGCGACGGCGAACCCGTTCTTCCCGCGCCGGGTCGCCCACGGGTATCTCCTCGTGGCCTGGGCGGCCGGGCTCTTCGTCGAGCCTGCCCCGGGGCCTGTGCTGGCGAACACCGGCCTGGAGAACCTCTCCTTCCAGACCCCGGTGACCTACGACGACTCGATCCGGGTGACCCTGACCGCGAAGCAGATCATCCCGCGCGAGACCGACGACTACGGCGAGGTCCGCTGGGACACCGTGCTGCACAACCAGCACGATGAGATCGTCGCGACCTACGACGTGCTGACCCGCGTGGCGAAGGAGAACAAGCCCGAGTGGGTGTGACGCCGTCGTCGGAGGCGGCAGGCTGAAAGGGGCGGGACCGGGGCGAGCTGCCCGGTCCCGCCCCTTTGCTGTGAGCGGGCTCCATGACCTCTCTGGGAGCAGCGAGTAATGTAAGGGGCTAAGTTTTTGATCGCCTGTGATCGGGCTCGACGTCGGGGGAGAGGTGCGTGCAGTGACACATGGACTGCGAGCCGACCCGTCGCGCGCCCAGACCCGCCGCCTGGCCCGCCGCTCGGCCGTGATGCTCGGGCGCATCGTGGTCTTCGTGCTGGTCTGGGTGGGGCTGGCGCTGCTCATCGCGGCCGGCCTGATCCGCTTCTTCTGGGGCGAGATCACTGTGGGGCAGATGATGCTGAACCTCATCTCGGTGGAGACCGACGGCGGGGGCGGAGCGGTCGTCTGGGCCTGCATCCTCGGGATCGGCGTCCTGCCGCTGCTGATCACCTCCGCCGCCGCATGGTCCCTGCACCGGCGACGGCGCAGACAGCGCCCGAAGCCGGGCAGCGACCACGGCTGGCGCTCTCCCTGGCTGATGCGCACCGTCTCATCGGCGCTGGCAGCCTCGGTGGTGGTGCTCGGCGCCGCCTCCTTCTCCACCGCAGTGAGCCTCGCCGACTACATCGATGCCGGCAACTCCAACTACGATCTCGCCGATCACCACGTGCCGCCCCGGGTCACCGGCGAGCAGGAGAAGCGCAACCTGGTCCTGATCTACCTGGAGTCCGGTGAGGCGACCTTCGAGGACGAGGCGCTCTTCGAGAAGGACGCCTTCGCCCCGCTCAAGGAGGTCACCGAGCCAGCCCGGGGCTGGCGCAGCGCGAAGGACCTCCGGCAGTACGAGGGCGGAGGCTGGACCATGTCGGGGCTGACCGCCACCCAGTGCGGGATCCCGCTCGCGGGGGTCACCTCGGCGGCCAGCAGCGGGGCCCTCGGTGAGCTGCGCGAGGGGGACGGCACCTACCTGGACGGCACGACGTGCCTGGGCGATCTGCTTCAGGAGCGCGGCTACACGAACGTGTTCCTCGGCGGAGCCAGCTCCTCCTTCGCTGAGAAGAACACCTTCCTGCGCAGCCACGGCTACTCAGAGGTCAGAGGGCTCGACGACTGGCGGGCCGCCGGTGAACCTGAGAGCAGCTTCCGCAGCGACTGGGGGCTCAGTGACCAGAGCCTGATGGAGCAGGCCAAGACCGAGGTCGATGAGCTGCACGCCGAGTCTCAGCGCACCGGCGAGCCGTTCAACCTCTCGCTGCTCACCCTGGACACCCATGAGCCGGTCCACGTCTTCGACTACTGCGATGTGGACACCCAGGAGGAGGCGACGTCGGTCTTCGCCTGTTCGATGGTCCAGGTGGCGGGGTTCGTGGAGCATCTGGAGGACCAGGGCTACCTGGAGGACACCGCCGTCGTGATCATGGGCGACCACCTCAAGCCGGTCAACGCCGGGGACTCCCTGCAGGCGCAGCTCGAAGACCACCCCGACCGGACCATCTTCAACCGAATCTGGATTCCGGGCGCAGAACAAGACACCATGCTGCGCGCCGGCATGGACCAGCTGAGCATGTACCCGACGCTTATCGAGGCAGCCGGCCTGACCTTGGCTGATCGTGAGGCCGGGATCGGCGTGTCCGGGTTCTCCGCGGAGGTGCCCGCTGACTCGGCGCAGTCGCTGTCCCCGGAGGCCTACTCCGAGCTGCTGAGATCACGTTCCCCGGAGTTCTACTCCGAGGCGTGGAGCTCGCATACCCCGGCCGGCTAGTGAGGCGCGTCGGCAGAGCCGTCGCGGTCCCGAACAGCGGTGCATCCCAGAGTCGGGCAGCGGTGATTGACTGAGAGGACACATCGTCGAGCAGATGGGCCGGGCATGAGCGCTGAGCACCGATTCACCCCTCCGTGCGGACCCGTCATCGGCCGTGCGCTCGGGCCCGTGGTCAGGGCGTCCGGCATTCCCTACGCGCGGGCGCCCCGGTTCCACCCGCCGCGCCCCGTGGAGGACTTCTCTGCGCCGTATCGCGCCCTTGAACCGGCACCGGCCTGCCCGCAGTGGCGCATTCGGGAGCTGGAGCCGGTGGTCGGGAGTCACACCGGAGGGCTGCCGCAGAGCGAGGACTGTCAGAACCTCACCGTGACCACGCCGGAGAGCAGGCGGGAGGGAGAGCTCCTGCCGGTGATGGTGTGGATCCACGGCGGGTCCTACATCTCCGGCGCCGGGGACGCGCTGATCTATGATCCCACCGCCCTGGTGGAGGAACAGCGCGTCGTCGTCGTCTCGGTGACCTACCGTCTCGGCGCCTTCGGATTTCTCGGCGGCAGGGGGCGCTGCGCCAATCTCGGCCTGCTCGATCAGCTCTGCGCCCTGGAATGGGTGCAGCGCAACATCGCAGCGTTCGGCGGAGACCCGGACGCGGTCACCCTCTTCGGGCAGTCCGCCGGAGGTGACGCCATCGCCCACCTCATGGCCACGCGCGATGCGCCGAGGCTGTTCCGCCGGGCCATCATGCAGAGTCCGCCGTTGGGCATCTCCCGGGGTCGAGAGAAGATGACGGCGGCCATGGCCGCGGCGGGCCCCGAGATGTCCGCAGATGCCTCGGTCAAGCAGGTGCTCCGTCTCCAGGAGGCTGCGCGCGCTGCGGCGGCTCCGTTCGGGATGCAGGGGCTCATGCCCTTCGGAACCCAGTACGGAGCCGCGCCCCTGCCAGCGGAGTCCCAGGTCGACGAGGCCTGGAAGGCCGTCGCACCTCAGATCGACATCTTGATCACCCACACGGCGGAGGAGGCGCGGCTGTTCATTCCGGTCGCGCACCCGGTGAAGCGGCTTCGCGAGCTGCCCGTGATCGGATCACCGGCGATGACGGTGCTGAGCCGGCTCGGGACCAGGCTCATCTACGTCACCGGCATCCGTTCCTTCCTCCGGCGGCACCGTCGAGCCGGCGGCCGGGGGCACTACTACATCATCGACTGGGCCGCCCCGGGCAACTTCTTCCGCTCGGCCCACGGGATCGACGTGGCGCTGCTCTTCGGAAACCGGTCGAACACGGCGGGGCTGGAGCTGCTGAAGGGGGCGTCCTGGGAGGACCTCGAGGAGGCCGGGAAGTCCGTCCGGGCGCTCTGGGCCCGGTTCGCCCGAGGAGCGGAGCTGCCCGCCAAGGGCCGGATCCCGGGCGTCCCGGTCTGACGGGCCAGCCCGCACCGTCGGGCTCACCAGCCGCGGAGGCAGAGCGTTCCGCCGAGGTCTTGACTCGGCTCGGCGGAACGCTCTGCCAGGGTCGCCAGCGCGACCTTCGGGTCGTCGCGCTCAGCGCTGGATCACATGCGGCTGGGCGACCTCCTTGAGTCCCTGCAGCCCGAATTCCAGGCCGAAGCCTGACTGCTTGGCCCCGCCGAACGGCACCCGCGGGTCGATGGCGCCGTGCTTGTTGATCCATGTGGTGCCCGCCTGGAGCCGTGCGGCCACCTCGGTGGCCCGGTCTGGGTCCGAGGACCAGACGGAGGAGCCCAGACCGACTTCCAGGCCGTTCGCCCACTCGATCGCCTGCTCGAGATCGCTGTAGCGGATGATCGGCAGCGCCGGGCCGAACTGCTCCTCGATGACGAGGGGGTTCTGCGGATCGATGTCGGCCACCAGGGTGGTGGGATAGAAGAAGCCCGGGGCTTCGACGTCGGGGTCCGCTCCGATCAGCACGCGGGCACCGGCATCCTTGGCCGCGTCCACGAGCCCGGCCACGATGTCGCGCTGCTTCGCGTTCTGCAGCGGCCCGAGCACGTTCTGCTCCTCGAGTCCGATGCCCATCGGCATCTTCGCGGCCACCTCGGTCAGCGCCCGACAGACCTCGTCGTAGATCGCGTCCGGCACGTAGAGCCGCTTCAGCGCCGCGCAGGTCTGCCCGGTGTTGATGAACGCGCCCCAGAAGAGGTCCTCGGCGATCGCCTGCGGGTCGGCGTCGTCGAGCACGATTCCGGCGTCATTGCCGCCGAGCTCCATGGTCATCCGCTTCATGGTGTCCGCAGCCGTCTTGATGATCGCCTTGCCGGTGGTCACCGAGCCGGTGAACATGATCTTCGCGATGTCGCTGTGCTCGGTGAGCTGTCTGCCCAGCGATCCGTCACCGGGCACCGCGATGAGCACATCCGCAGGCAGCGCCGAGTTGAGCACCTTGACCAGGGCCAGCACGCTCAGCGGGGTGTACTCCGAGGGCTTGACCACCACCGTGTTGCCCATCCGAAGGCTCGGGGCGATCTGCCAGATCGAGATCATCATGGGCCAGTTCCAGGGACCGATGGCCCCGACGACGCCGAGCGGCCGGTAGTGCAGCTCCGCGTGGCCCGACTCATCGTCGAGGAGCACCTCAGGCTCCACCGCGATGGATGCCGCGGTGCGCAGCCAGGCCACGCATGCCCCGACCTCGAAGCGGGCGTTGGGACCGTTCAGCGGCTTGCCCTGTTCTCGGGAGAGCAGCTGGGCGAGCTCCTCGGCGTGGGCCTCGATCGCATCGGCGGCGGCATTCAGCGCCGCCTGACGCTCGGGGTGGCCCGCGGCGGCCCAGGCGGGCTGGGCGCGCAGGGCGCGGGCGACGGCGTCGTCCAGGTCTGCGGCCGAGGTGCGCGGCGCATGGCCGATCAGCTCCCCGGTGGCCGGGTCGTGGATCTCCTGTCCCTCGGAGGTGGTGATCTCCTCGAGCAGCGTGGTGGTGGTCATGGTGTTCTCCTTGATGTCGTCAGAGCTGAACAGGTCAGAGGATGCTGGAGCGCGGCAGAGCGGTTCAGCGGCCCAGCAGCAGGTCCGCCGCCTTCTCGCCGATCATGATCGACGGGGCGTTGGTGTTGCCGCTGGGCAGCGCCGGCATGATCGAGGCGTCGGCCACGCGCAGGCCGGCGACGCCGCGGACGCGCAGCTGCGGGTCCACCACGGAGAGGTCATCGACGCCCATCCGGCAGGTCCCCGCCTGATGGTGATACGTGCCGGCCATCGCCCTGGCGTGCGCGCGGACCTGGTCCCGGGTCTCCAGCGGGGCCGAGGGGCTGAACTCCGCCTTCCGGTAGGGCGCGAGCGCGTCCTGGGCGCCGATCTCTCGGCACAGCTCGATGGCGTCACAGAGGGCCTCGAGGTCGTAGTCCTCCGCGAGCAGATTGGGGTCCAGCAGCGGCGCGATCCTGGGGTCGGTGCTGGTCACCCGCAGGGTGCCGCGGGAGAGCGGCCGCACGATCCCGGCGTTGACGGTGAACCCGGCGGCAGGCACCGCGCCGCCGTCGGTGGGATAGGGGAAGTGCATGAAGAGCGGCTGGATGTCCGGGGCCTCCTCCTGGGTCTGCCGGCTGTGCGCGAAGAGCTGGGCCTCGAGGAGATTGTGCCGCCCCTCGGCCAGCGGTTCCGGCGCCTCATAGATGACGCTGGCCAGGACGTGGTCGTGCAGGTTCTTGCCCACCCCGGGCAGCTCGAGGACCGTGCTGATCCCGGCCTGGCGCAGGTCGCTGGGATCCCCGATGCCGGAGTGCTGCAGGATGCTGGGGGAACCGATGGCTCCGCCGCAGAGCACGATCTCTGCCGAGGCGTGTGCCGTGTGAGTGCCGTTCCCGGTGCTGTACTCCACGCCGCTGGCGCGCCCGGCGTCCACGGTGATCCGGTGGACCAGCGCGTCGGTGGTCAGCGTGAGCCGCTCATGTCCGAGGATCGGATGCATGAAGGCCCGCCAGGGACTGTGTCGCTTCCCGTCCTTGGTCGTGGTGTGGTTGAACCCCGCACCGGAGAGCTGCGCACCGTTGAAGTCCTGGGTCTCGGAGATGCCCACGCTGCCGGCGGCCTCGACGAAGGCCTCTGAGCTGGCGTGGCGGTTCACGATCTTCTCCACATGCAGCGGACCGCCGGCACCGTGGAATTCGGATTCACCGTCCTCGTGGTCCTCGGAGCGCTTGAACAGCGGCAGCACGTCCTTCCAGCCCCATCCTTCACACCCGGCGGCGGCCCACTTGTCGTAGTCCGAGCGGTGGCCCCGGATGTAGATCATGCCGTTGAGCGACCCGGAGCCGCCGAGCACCTTCCCACGCGGCCAGGCGATGCTCCGGTGGTCGGCGTGGACCTGGGGCACGGTGGTCAGCGCCCAGTCGGAGGCTCCCTGCATCAGCATCGGCCAGCCCTGTGGGCTGTGGATGTTCGGGTCCTCATCGCCGCCTCCGGCCTCGATCAGGTGGACGCTGTGGCCGGCATCGAGCAGCCGGCGGGTGATCACAGACCCGGCGGACCCGGCTCCGATGACGACATAGTCGGTGGTCATGGCTTCGTTCATGGTGTTCAGCTCTCCTCGCATCGCGGTGCGTCCGGGAACGCCGTTCATCTGTAGTGCCTCCAGCATGGCGAGGCGGCCGGAGGGCGCCTTGATCACAGGCGCACGGTCCTGTGCACCAGGTGCAGGCTTGTGGCGCGGATCACAGTCGACTGGAAGACTGGAGCCATGCGGACACCGGATCGAGTCATCTCATGAGCACGACGACGGGGCAGGTGTCCTTCGATCCCGCGCAGCTCGCGCCGCAGGATCGGTTCGAGGCGTGGAGGCATGCGGTGAACACCGCGTTCGTGCCGCTGGACGCCAGCACCGAGCATCCCAGCTCGTTCCACGGTGCGCTGACCGGTCTGGCGCTGGGTTCGCTCAGCGTCGCCGGGGTGGGCGGTGACGCGGTCACCGTGCGGCGCAGCCGGCAGGCGATCGCGGCGGGGGACCCAGGGGTGTTCAAGTTCGCACTCCAGGTTCAGGGCAGCTCGTTGACCCGGCAGGACGGTCGCGAGGCGCTGCTGTCCCCGGGGGACCTGGTCATCTACGACACGCGCCGTCCCTATGACCTGGTCTTCGGCGGGGCGTACCGGATGTTCGTGGTGCAGATCGCGGTCGAGCAGCTCGGGCTCTCCGCCGAGCAGGCCCGGGCCGTGGTGGCGCAGCGGATCCCCGGCTCGGCCGGTCTGGGTGCGCTGACCTCCTCGCTGCTGGGCAGTCTGGATGATCAGCTGCAAAAGGGTGAGATGGCGCCGGACCCGCGGGCGGCCTCAGCGGTGCTGCAGCTGGTCCAGGCCACGCTGCTCTCCCGGTTCCGTCCCGCCGCCGAGGTGCCTACCCGCGATGTGGTCTACCTGGAAGCGGTCCGGCACATCGATGATCATCTGGGAGATCCCGAACTGGGAGTCGGGGCAGTGGCCCGCGCGCTGCATGTCTCGTTGCGGTACCTGCAGGGGGTCTTCGCCCAGGAGGGCACGACGATCAGCGAGTGGATCCGTCAGCGTCGGTTGGAGCGCTGCCGGATGGAGCTCGGAGATCCTTCGCAGGCGCACCGCTCAGTGAGCGCGGTGGCCGCGCGCTGGGGCTACCCCGAGGCCTCCAGCTTCAGCCGCGCCTTCAAGCATGAATATGGGGTCTCCCCGGGAGCGTTCCGGCGCGAGGTGGCTGGGAGCTGAGCTCAGCTCCCGTGGAAGACGGGTCTCCGCTTCTGCTGGAAGGCGGCGAAGCCCTCGGTGTAGTCCGCCGAGTCACACAGCCGGCCCTGGGCGTGGTTCTCGGCGTTCAGCGATTCCCACAGGCCGATGCGCTGATCCCGCACCTCGGCCACCAGGGCCTTGGACTCCCGGAAGGCCAGGGTGGCGCCGGCTGCGGCCACGGCGACCTTCTCGCGGGTGACGTCGAGCAGCTCCTCGGCCGGCATCGCGCGGGAGAAGAGTCCCGCGGCCACCGCTTCGGCGCCCGACATCAGATCGGCGGTGTAGATCAGGTCCAGGGTCCGGTGCGCACCGAGGCGCTCCACGAAGAGCGCGTGTCCGCCGGAGTCCAGGGTGGCGCCCAGCGCGGCGAAGGGGGAGCCGATCTTGGCGTTCTCGGCCACGTAGACCACGTCGGTGGCGATGGCCAGACCCAGTCCCACCCCGAGGCAGGCGCCCTGCACCGCGGCGAAGGTCGGGGCGGGAAACGCCGCCATCCGGCGCATCAACGGAGTGACCCGGTCCTGCAGGTACCCGCGCGCGTCGTCGGTGGCGGGCACCACCTGGGAGATGTCCCGGCCCGCGCAGAAGCCCTTGCCCTCACCGCGCAGCAGCAGCGCCCGGACCCCCGCGGCCTCGGCCTCCTGGTAGGCGGCATCGAGGTCATCGAGCGCCTGTTCATCCAGGGAGTTGAGCTTCTTGGGGGCGTCCAGGACGATCTCGGCGATGTTCTCGGTGATGCTGAGGCTGATCATGGGGTCTCCAGGGTTGGGACGCGCTCAGGCGTCGTAGTCGACGACGAGCTGCTTGGAGGTGGGTCGGGTCTGACAGGTCAGGATGTATCCGGCCTTGACCTCGTCGGACTCCAGCGCGAAGTTCTCCTCCATCTCGAAGTCTCCGGAGACGACCTTCGCCCGGCAGGTGCCGCAGACCCCTCCGGCGCAGGCGAAGGGCACGTCGGGCCGGGCGCGCAGTGCGGCGTTGAGCACGGTCTCTCCCGAGCCGCTCGGGGAGGCGACCTGTCCGGTGAGCCCGTCGAGGGTGAACTCGATCGCGATGTTGTCGCCCTCCGGGTCGGCCTCGACCTTGCGGCCCTGCTGCCCTTCGGGGCGGTCCGGGCGGCCGGTGGTGAAGAGTTCGAAGCGGATGTCGCCCTGATCCACCCCGCGGGCGGCGAGCGAGTCTCGGGCCATCTGGACCAGCTCGAAGGGCCCGCAGAGGAACCACTCGTCGGTGTCCTGGACGCGCAGCACCTTGTCCAGCAGGTCGCTGAGCTTCTCGTCATCGATCCGGCCGGTGAGCAGCGGGTTGATCCGCTGCTCGCGGCTGAGCACGTGGTGGACCGCCAGGCGTGCGGGATAGCGGTCCTTGAGGTCGCCCAGCTCCTCGGCGAACATCACGTCGCCGGCAGAGCGGTTGGCGTAGATCAGGTCGAAGGTGGAGTCCTTCGAGGCTGCCAGCACCGAGCGGGCGATCGCCATGATCGGGGTGATCCCGGAACCCGCGGCGAAGGCGACCAGGTGCACGTCGGAGCGCAGCGCCACGGCCTCCTCGGCGAGCTTGGCCGGATTGTTCATCGAGGTGATCGCCGTCTTGGAGACGAACGCCCCCGAGGGGTTCATCACCTCCATCTGATCCCCCGGCTGGAGCGACTCATTGGCCCAGTTCGAGAACAGCCCTCCGATGTCGCGCTTGATCGCCACCCGGATCTCACCGGGGGTGGGTTCGGTGCAGATCGAGTAGGAGCGGCGGACCTCCTGGCCTTCGAGCTCGGTGCGCAGCGCCACGTACTGGCCCGGTGCGTAGTCGAAGTCGTCCTGCAGCTCCGGCGGCACCGCGAAGGTGACCTCCACGGAGTCGGCGGTGAGTGGGCGCACCTCGGAGACGGTGAGCGTGGAGAAGGTCGCGCGGCGGCGGGTGGTCGTCGACATCAGTGCACCTTGAAGTGGTCGAAGGGCTCCAGGCAGTCGCGGCACTGGTACAGCGCCTTGCATGCGGTGGAGCCGAAGCGGGTCATCTCACGAGTATTGGGGGAGTCGCACCGGGGGCACTTCACGCTCAGGCCCACGCGGACCGGCCCCAGGGCTGCCTTGCCGGTGGGCGGGGCGATGCCGTATTCACGCAGCTTCGCCTTGCCCTCCTCGGTCATCCAGTCGGTGGTCCACGCCGGGTGCAGCACCGTCTCGAGGCGCACCCTTTCGTGTCCGGCATGGCGCAGCGCGGCGGTGACATCGGCGTTGATCGTGTCCATGGCCGGGCAGCCGGAGTAGGTGGGGGTGATGACGACGACGGCGGTGCCGTCCTGGTCCACTCGGGCCTCGCGCAGGATTCCCAGATCGGCGATGCTGAGCACCGGGATCTCGGGATCGTTGACGCTCGCGGCGATCTCCCAGACGGTGGCGCCGGGGGGCAGGGTCACGGATTCGGGTCCCATCACTGCCATGGGTGCTCCTCTCACCAGGTGGCTCCGGGGTGCTGGCGGGCCAGCACCTGCATCTCGGCCAGGATCAGTCCGCGCTGCTCGGAGTGGCGGCCGGAGCGGTCGGCTCCGTGGGCGCCGGACATGTCGGGGACGGCCAGCCCTGCCTGTTCGATGACCTGGTGGAGCCGGGTCAGCGTGGGCTCGCGCAGGGCGGAGGGCAGCACGGCGACGTCACCGAGCTGCGTCATCGGCTCCACATCGGTGAAGAGCTCCTCGACGTAGGACCACACGGAGTCCAGGCCGGCCTGGACTCGGCGGGCGGACTCCTCGGTGCCCAGGCCCAGACGCAGGATCCACTGGGCGGCGTGATCCTGGTGGTAGTCCACCTCCTTGAGCGCCTTCTCGGCGATGGCCGCGAGGGTGGGGTCGGTGGAGTTCACCAGTCGGCTGTAGAGCTCGTGCTGGTAGAAGCTGAAGATCAGCTGCCGGGCGATGGTCTTGCCGAAGTCGCCGTTCTCCTGCTCCACGAGGCGGCAGGAGCGGAACTCCTCCTCGCTGCGGAAGTACGCGAGGTCGTCCTCGGACTTGTCCCAGGCGGTGCCGGCGTAGGTGAGCAGGAAGCGGGCGTGGCCGAGCAGGTCCAGGGCGATGTTCGCCAGGGCGACATCTTCCTCCAGCTCTGGGGCCCGGGAGACCCAGGCGCCCAGGCGCTGGGAGAGGATCAGCGCGTCGTCGCCCAACAGCAGCGCGTACCGGGCGGTGGCATCCTCGGCCTTCGCGCCGGAGGCGGCGATCTCCTCGGCGGTGATCGCCTCGCCCTGAGACTGGCGGGTGGCGGAATCATGCGATGCGAAGCTCACAGGTGCTTCACCCCTTCGGACTGGGTGTAATACGTGGCATGGCGGTAGCTCTTGCCCTGGGCGGACTCGAAGTAGGCGCCCTTGGAATCCGGATCCGAGGCCATGATCGCCGCGGCCGGCACGACCCAGACCGAGGTGCCCTCGTTGCGCCGGGTGTAGAGGTCCCGGGCGTTGCGGATCGCCATGGTGGCATCGGGGGCGTGCAGCGAGCCCGCGTGGACATGGGAGAGCCCGCGCGAGGACCGGATGAAGACCTCCCAGAGGGGCCAGGAGCTTGAATCTGCGCTGGAGGTCATGGCCTCGCCTTTCTAGCAGTGATGTCGGGGGAGTGCGGCTGCATCGGGAGCGCAGCGGGGTCGGGACTGAAGCTGCTCAGGAGCGCATCGGTGGGGCTCAGGCGCCGATGAGGGCGGCCTGGTCACGATCCTGGTCCTGGGCCTGACGATCGGCGTAGGCGACCGCGGCTTCGCGGACCCAGGCGCCCTCGTCGCGGGCCTTGCGGTAGTGCTCCAGGCGCTGCCGGCTCAGCGGGCCGTTGCCCTTGATCACGGCGAAGAACTCGTCCCAGTCCAGGTCGCCGAAGTCGTAGTGCCCGCGCTCCTCGTTCCACTTCAGCTCAGGGTCGGGGAGGGTCAGGCCCAGGGCCTCGACCTGCGGGACCAGCATGTCCACGAAGCGCTGGCGCAGCTCGTCGTTGGTGAAGCGCTTGATCTTCCACTCCATCGACTGCTGGGAGTTCGGGGAGTCGCCGTCCGGCGGGCCGAACATCTGCAGCGCCGGTCCGTAGAAGCGGTTCACGGCGTCCTGGGCCATCTGGTGCTGCGCCTCGGTGCCGTGGGAGAGCGAGTAGAGGATCTCCCAGCCCTGGCGCTGATGGAAGGACTCCTCCTTGCAGATGCGCACCATGGCGCGGCCATAGGGGCCATAGGATGCGCGGCAGAGCGGCACCTGGTTCACGATCGCGGCGCCGTCGACCAGCCAGCCGATCGCACCGATGTCGGCCCAGGTCCGGGCGGGGTAGTTGAAGATCGAGGAGTACTTGGCCTTGCCGCTGTAGAGCTGGTCGTACATCTCTTCGCGGGGGCGGCCGAGGGTCTCGGCGGCGGAGTAGAGGTAGAGCCCGTGGCCGGCCTCGTCCTGGACCTTGGCCATCAGGATGGCCTTGCGCTTGAGGCTGGGGGCGCGGGAGATCCAGTTGCCCTCGGGCTGCATGCCGATGATCTCGGAGTGCGCGTGCTGGGAGACCTGCCGCACCAGCGACTTCCGGTAGGACTCGGGCATCCAGTCGCGGGGTTCGATGCGGGAGTCCTCGGCGATGATCTCGTCGAAGCGGTTCTGCCCGGCCTCTGCCTCGGCGAGCGCCGCTGCGGCGTCGCTCTCATCGGCGAGGTGGAGGGGAGCGTGCTGGTGGTTCTGGGGTGACATGGTCATCCTCTATTCCGTCGCATTATTTACCGACCGTTCGTTCAGTATAGCACTGGAGGTGTGACGGTCAACACGCGATGTCGAAGAGGATGAGATGACTGGGTGGGGGAGACCTCTCGAGCCGGGCGCCGCCTGTGGCGACGCGCCGACCGAGAGGTCTCCTCCGAGGGATGATCCTGATCCGCGGTCAGGCGTCGACGAGCTCCCGGGCTGGTTCGCCGAGTCGGCGGATCCGCGGACTGAGCAGGGAGGCCAGGGAGACGATCACCCAGAGGGTGACGAAGACCGTGGTCGCCAGGTGCAGGCTGCCGCTCTCGATCAGGACAGCACCACCGCCGATGCCCAGCGCAGGGGTGAGCGTCAGGATGGCGTTCTGCGCGCCGAGGACCCTGCCGCGCTGGTTCTCGTCGACGTTCTCCACGAAGGTCAGTCCGACGACGGCGTTCATCGCGCCGCCGCCGATGCCCGCCACCGCTGCCGAGGCGAAGATCGACCAGACCGGGCCCAGGATGGCGAGGCCGCCCAGACCCGCCGCCAGCGTGGCGATGCCGGAGATGAACCAGACCCGGCGCGGAATCCTGTTGGCGAGGCCGGCGAAGAGGCCGCCGCCGACGAGCAGGCCCGCGGCGAGGGAGCTGAGCACGAATCCGACGAACTGCGGTTCATTCTGGAAGGCGAAGTGGACTGGGATCACCATGCCCTGCATGGCCGCCAGAACGACCCCGAGCGTGACGGCCAACAGCAGCATCGTGCGCAGCAGGGGGGAGCGGAGCAGGAGCGTCAGGCCGTGCAGGAGCGACCGGACGCCCTGTGTGGTGGGTGCCGCATCGCGATCGTGCTGATGCGCCGTCGCCCCGGACGGGATGCCGAGGGTCAGCAGCACCGCCAGGGCTGCGATGCCGGAGGTGATCCACAGGACCGTGACCGGTTCCAGTGCGGCGACCAGCACGCCGGCCACCGCAGGGCCGATCAGCATGGTCACCCCGGTGAGAGCTTCACGCAGTCCGATCAGTCGAGACGGCTCCGATCCCACCGCCTTCGCGATGGCCGGGAGCATCGCTTCCCGGGCCGTCATCCCTGGGACGTCCCCGAAGGAGCCCAGGATCGCCACGGCGATGAACCATCCCACGTTCAGTCCGACCGTGAGGTCCACGATGGGCAGGATCATCAGCGCGACGGCGGAGATGACGTCCGACAGGATCGAGGCCGTGCGTCGGTTGATCCGGTCGATGAGCGAACCCATCAGGAGTCCGGCGATCGCGGCGGGCACCGCGGCGGCGATCGCGACGATTCCGGCGTCGAGCGGGCTGCCGGTGCTGAACAGCACGAGCAGCGGCAGGGCGATGGCGGTGACCGAGTTGCCCAGCAGAGACGTGACGAATGAGGCGAAGTAGAAGAATGAGGTTCTTTTCATGCCCACAGTGAAGACTATGACGTCGCGTCAGGGTCAAATGCTTGGTGCCGCCCCTGCCTGACCTCCGATTCAACCCTCTTCGAGCGCCTCCAGCTGCTCCTGGATCTCGCGCAGGACGCGGCGCTGGACGGGAAGGAGTCTCCGAGCGGTCAGCTCATCCATCAACGCCGCGACCTGGTCATCCAGCGGCGGAAGATCGGCGAACCTCGCCTGCACAGGACGCAGGGTCGAGACCATCTCGTGGATCAGAGAGTCGACCTCGGCGTCGGGGGTGTCAGCGTCGAGCGCGGAGAAGCGGGCCGTCAGCGGCGCGATCATCCGGGTGTTGAGCGCCGCGAACCCTTCGGTGAACACTTCGTGACCCCGGTCTCCCAGGAGGTGTCCCAACAGGACCAGCTGTTCGTGTTCGAGCCGGGACATGTCCTCTGGCAGAGAGATGTCGGGAGTCGAGCGCCAGGCCGCGAGCTCGGGTGCGAGATCAGGCGGAGAACCGCTGCGGCGCAGCGCGGCGATCCGCGCACGCCGAGCGTTGAGCCGGTCGATCTCGGCGGCGGCCTGCAAGTCGAGCTCCTCGAGCAGGCTCTCGGCTGCGGACGGAACATCGAGGACCGTCGAGAGTTCCGACAGGGGGACTCCCAGGGCAGTCAGTCTCTTGATGCGCAGGAGCTGGACCAGATGACTGATGTCGTAGTGGCGGTAGCCGGTGCTGCTGCGCGGAGGCTCGGGAAGCAGCCCCACCTGGTGGTAATGGCGCACGGTGCGCACCGTGACTCCGGCGAGCTCGGCGATCTCACTGCTCAGCACTGGTCTGACTCCTCAGGCGTTGATCGGTGGTACCGCGAGCTGGTACTTGAATCCGCGGTGGGAGCCGACGAACCCCAGGCGCTCATAGAAGCGGTGCGCATCGACCCGGGCCGCATCAGAGGTCAGCTGCACCAGGGTGGCCCCGGCGGCGGGGGCGGCCACCTCGACCACCCACGTCATCATGGCTGAACCGATGCCGCTCGAGCGGTGCGCGCTGGAGACTCTGACGGCCTCGATGAGCAGTCGAGTGGCACCCCTGCGGGTCAGCCCGGGGATGCGTGTGAGCTGCATGGTGGCGATCGGTTCTCCCGCGTGATCACCCGTTCTGGTCGTGACGATCGTGGGCAGGTCCAGGGATCTCATCATGCAGGCAGATTCGCATGTGCCCGACGATGGGGCAAGAGCCCTGATGATGGGGCACCAGCGCTGGGTGCTGGATCAGCCGGGTCCTGCGTCGGCAGGGCGGCGACGGATCCGGATCGGGCCTCGCGCGGTGGCGAGGTCGACCACAACGCCTCGCTGCGTGATGTCTACGACGCCGGCGGCGACGAGGCGCTGAGCGGCTGCCCGCGCAGCATCCATCTGATCCCGCCAGTCATCACCTGCCACGGCGCGAGCAGCCTCCGAGGGGCAGATCGTCGCGGCCTCAGCTCGTTGAGCGAGCAGTTCGAGGATCACCCGCTCCATGTCGCGGTCGGAGACTGGTGCAGGGGATTCGTCCATGGCGCCATTCTCCTGCATCTGTGACTGCTGGCTACTGGTCCTGAGTCGGCGCAGAGCCCGTGCTGCTGGACTCGGAGATCGCCTCGCCGATGGCAGCGCCCTGAACCTTGGCCTGCAGGATCGATCCCAGGTCGATGCCGGTGGCGGCTTCGACGCGTTTGAACACCCCGGCCAGGGCCACGGAGGCCTCGCCGTCGAAGTGCTTGGAGGCCCCTGATTCACCGGAGCCGCCGATCAGTGTCATCGAACCGATGTTCGCGTAGCCGGCGGCGAAGGAGTCCATCAGCTGTGGAAGCACCGCGAGTGCCTCGCGAGCCAGCACGGCTTCCTGGTTTTCGCGCAGCGCTTCTGCCTCCGCGCGGATGGCGGCGGCCTTGGCCTCGCCCTCTTCGCGGATCGCGGTGGCCTCGGCCTCGGAGCGCTTCAGGCGTGCCCGAGCCTCGGACTCGGCGACCAGTGCTCCTGCCTCAGCGGCCTTGGTGCGCTCGTAGGCCTCGGCGTCCGCGCGCTTCTGCTGCTTGTAGAGATCAGCGTCGGCGACACGCTTGACGTCGGCGTCGAGCTCGGCCTGCCGGTTCTCGGCTCGCTGACCGAGCACCTCCTGGCGGGCCTTCTCGCCCGCCAGGGCTTCGGCCTGCTCGGCCTGTGCGCGGGCCTGACCCACTCGTGAGGTGGCAGCGGCCTTGTTCGAGTCGTACTCCGTCTCCTCGACCAGGTTCTGCTCGTTGTTGAAGATGCGTTCCTTGGCGATGGCGCGCTCGGCGTTCGTCGCGGCGATCTCTGCGGCCTGGCGCTTGGCCTCGATCTCGGGTGCACCCAGGGAGGAGATGTAGCCGGAGTCATCGGTGATCTCACGGATCTGGAACGAGTCCAGCAGGAGTCCCTGAGTCTGCAGCTCCGGAGAGATCGACTCGGAGATCTCGTCGGAGAACTTCTGTCGATCCCGCATCAGCTGGATCACGGTCTGCTGCGCCATCAGACCGCGCAGCGCACCTTCGAGCTGGTCCTGGGTGTACTCGACCACTGCGTCGTCCTGGGAGGCGAAACGCTCGGACGCTGCCTTCACGTCTTCGTCCGCGCTGCCGATCTTGACCAGGGCGACGGCTTCGGCGTTGATGGTGACGTTGTCGTGGCTCTGCGCCGTCACGGTCATCAGAACCTGGCGCGAGCGCAGAGAGATGATCTCGTGGCGCTGCCGAATCGGGTTGACCAGCGCGCGGCCGTTGACGATGACCTGTTTGGGGCGTGACCCTGGGAGGTCGGAGCGCGATGACTTGCCCGTGACCACCAGCGCTTCATCCGCTCGGGCGACCTTGGTCCATGCCCGCATCATCAGCAGGGCGACGGTGCCGACGATCACCGCGGCGACGATCACCGCGATCACGATGGCCAGCGTGCCGCCGGTTGTCAGAATGTCCATGCGTCGGTACCTCTATCTGCGTGGGTGATCAGGGGCAGCCGCAGGTCGCGAAGGGCCGCGGCCGCTCTGCTCCTTGGGCTCATGCACCGCGCGCAATGAACTACAAAGCACCCCGGACATAAACTGACGCTAACCTGAACAAAACCTCGAGGTCAACAGATGTATGCACTGTGTCCTGGGCAGATTCCGCCGAGCTCCAGCCGGGAGAAGGCCGGATGCCTGCGAGGCCGCGGATGTGACCGGTTGCCTAATGCAAACAATATTTCGGGAGCCCTGGCGGTGAGTGTCGATGGTCGACATTTCGAGGGCGGGAGGGCAGGGCCCGTGGGCACTGCGCCGCCGAGGACCGTGAAGGTCAGCGGCCCTCGGGCGCGCGGAGTCCACCCAGGATGATCTGTTTCACGGTTTCGGCCAGTGCGGCGTCCGGGGCGCCACCCACAGGCCGGTACCAGTCCACGATCGAGTTGATCGTGCCCATGGCCAGGCGCGAGGCGGTGCGGGCGTCGATGTCTTCACGCAGGTCACCGTCCTGCTGGGCCTGCCGGATGAGTTCGGCGATGCGCAGCGTGATCTCACGTCGCCGCTGCAGCGCCTTGACCTCCATCTCGGAGTTCCCACGCAGCCTCAGCAGCAGCGTCACATAGGGCAATGAAGTGGTCAGCACCTTCACCGATTCGCTCAGGATCATCTCCAGCTCGGCCACCGCGGACGCGTCCAGCGCCTCAGCCTCGGTGACCACACGCTCCAGCTCCGCCAGCGAGCGGTTCAGCGCGATGTCGAGGATCTCTTCCTTGGAGCTCACATGGTGGTAGATCGCCGACTTGGAGATGCCCAGCTCCCGGGAGAGCGCGCCCATCGAGGTCGCCTCGTAGCCATGGCGGTTGAAGGTCTCGACACAGACGGTGATGAGCCCCTCGCGGTCATAGCCGGGGCGGCCCCGGCGGGAGGCGGACGCCGTCGTCGAAGTGGTGGTCATGACTCCACCCTAGTCGCGGGACTATCGCGGCCGCTGATCATAGATCCGGCGCAGCTTGCCCGAGGAGCGCGCCAGGGAGCCGGGCTCCTCCACGCTGATCTTGCAGCTGGAGCCGACCTTGACCTTGATCTGCCGAGCCAGCTCGGCACCTGCCGTCTCGGCAGCTGAAGCGGAGGTCTCCGGGCGACGTTCGATGTGCACGGTCATCTCATCCATCTTTCCCGGCCGGGCCAGGCGCAGCTGGAAGTGCGGGGAGAGCTCCCTGATCTCCAGGGCGATCTCCTCGATCTGGGACGGGAAGAGGTTGACCCCGCGCAGGATGATCATGTCGTCGCTGCGTCCGGTGATCCGGCCCATCCGGCGGTGTCCTGGGCGCTCGGAGCCGGGCAGCAGACGGGTGAGGTCGTGGGTGCGGTAGCGGATGATGGGCAGCGCCTGCTTGGTCAGCGTGGTGAAGACCAGCTCACCGTGCTCACCGGTGCGCAGCACCTCTTCGCTGATCGGATCGATGATCTCGGGCCGGAAGTGGTCCTCCCAGATCGTGGAGCCGTCCTGACGCTCCACCGACTCGCCGGCGACGCCGGGGCCCATCACCTCAGAGAGGCCGTAGATGTCGCAGGCCTTCAGCGCGAAGGTCTGCTCGATCTCGTGGCGCATCTTGTCCGTCCACGGTTCCGCACCGAGTACGGCGATCTCCAGCGAGGTCTCCCGCGGGTCGACCCCGGCCGCGCGGAACGCGTCGGCGAGGGCGAGCAGGTAGGTGGGGGTGCACAGGATCACCCGGGGCTTGAAGTCCTGGATGAGCTGGACCTGCTTCTCGCTCTGGCCACCGGACATCGGGATCACGGTGGCCTTGAGCTTCTCGATCCCGTAGTGGGCGCCGAGGCCGCCGGTGAACAGGCCGTAGCCGTAGGCGTTGTGCACCAGATCGCCCGGGCGGACTCCGGAATAGCGCAGGCAGCGCGCCAGCAGGGTGGCCCAGGTGTCGATGTCCTCATCGGTGTAGCCGACCACGGTCGGGCGCCCGGTGGTGCCGGAGGAGGCGTGCACCCGGCGGATCTGTTCCATCGGCACCGCGAAGGCCTTGAACGGGTAGGCCGCGCGCAGGAACTCCTTGTCGGTGAAGGGGAACTTGGCCAGGTCCTCCAGCGTCTGGAGGTCATCGGGGCCCACGCCGTGGGCATCGTAGAGCTCGCGGTAGGCCGCGACGTTGTCGTAGGCGTGGCGCAGGGTCTGCTGAAGCCGGGTGAGCTGGAGGGCCTCGATCTCGTCGCGGCTCATCAGCTCTTCGGTGTCCGGAAGTCCCGGCTCGGTGGCGGGGATCGCGGTGGCTTCGGTGTTGAGGATGCTCATCGGGTCACTTCTTTCCAGGGGAGGCGATGGTGCGCGAGCGGCCGCGGAAGACCCCGAGGAGGTCATCACCGCGGGTGATCTTCACGTCGTAGACGCCGCTGCGCCCGGTGCTCGCCACTTCGATCGCTTCGGCGAGGACGGTCTCGCCGAGCAGGGCAGGTTTCAGAAAGTTGATGTCGACGCCGGAGGCCACGGTGATGGTGCCCTCGTCGAGGCTCGGGTGGTTGCAGGCCATGGCGAAGCAGGTGTCGGCCAGGGCGAAGATCATTCCCCCATGGGCGATGTCGAAGCCGTTGGTCATGTCTTCGCGGATCACCATGCTGATCCGTGCGTGGCCTGGATCGGCGGTGAGCACGACGATGCCGAGCGCCTCGGAGGCCCGATCGTTCTCCAGCATCCGATGCCGAGGCTGGGCTGCGGTGCTCGAATCTGCGGCGCTCGACTTCAGGCCCTCGGGGGCGAGCTGGGTGGACTCAGTCATCGGGGCTCCTCATCGCATTTCCAGACCGAATGGTCGGTAAGTCAACTGAAGCACCGGAGTGGATGTGATGTCAAGCACAGTCGAGGTGGGTCCACCTGCTGGCTCGGGGCTGAGCGGTTACTCGCGCAGGGCGGCGGTGTACCCCGAGCGGAAATCCGGGTGCAGGAGCTCGCCGAGCAGGCGGTGCAGCAGCGAGCCATCGAGGGCCTTGCCGTGGCCCGCGCGCAGGAGTGCGGACCCGAACAGGTCTGTGCTGGAAGGATCTTCGCCGGAGAGATCAGCGCCGGACAGCCCGGAATCGGTCAGCACCGAGCCCGAGGGCGTGTCGGCGTGGTGGCGGACCGGTGAGTTCAGCGGCACTGAGTCCAGCACCTCGGGAGCGAGCCGCGGATCGCTCCACGGACGAGGGAGTTCCAGCTGGTCGGCCATCCAGTTGTGCACCACCCCCAGGGGCAACGGAAGCTTGTCCACGCCCAGCACCAGGGCCGGTGGGGCCGCGGCGGTCAACAGTTCGACGGCGGCGCGCGCAGCGTCGTCGGAATGGATGCGGTTGGAGATCCGCCAGGCATCCTGGTCGTCCTGACCTGCGGCTTCGCCGACCGAACTGGAGCGCAGCTGCTTGATCAGCCGGTCCCGCCCCGGCCCGTAGATCCCGGCGAGCCGCAGGATCCCGCTGCGGGAGCGGGCCGACGACTCGGTCCCAGCCGCTCGCCATTGCTGCAGCAGCGCCTCGGTGCGGGCCAGGATCTCACCGGTCGGGCTGGCGGGAGTCAACGCGGCGGACTCGTCCACCCGGCCCTGAGCGTCTCCGAGCACCGAGGTGGAGGACACCAGGAGCACCTGCACGGTCTCGGCGAGGCCCGCCTGCGTGATCCGGTCCAAGACCCGTTCAAGTCCGCGCAGGTAGACCTGCTCGTAGCGCTCCGGGTCACGGCTGCCAGCGGCGGGAGAGAAGACCACGGCCGTGGTGTCGGAGGGCAGATTCGGGATGCTGGAGTCCTCGGTGAGGTCCACCGCCGCGCCGTCGAAGGCCGCGGGCAGGCGCTCCGGGCTGCGCCGCCACCCCGTGACGTTCCAGCCCTGGTCCAGGAGCCGGTTCCCGATCCGCGTGCCCACGTCTCCACAGCCCACCAGCACGGCGCGGGGGGTGGGGGAGTCGGCAGGCAGCGCAGCAGCGGAGGAAGTCATGGTCCGAGCCTAGCGATTTCCCACAGGCTACGGTGGTCAGTGCAGGTCAGAAGTCGAGACGTCAGCCAACAGCCTCCGCGACCCCCTGAGATGAGCGCCGAAGCATGAGTCCCCGAGATGCCCTCCTGTCCACCGCCGCGATCGCCGCAGCGCTCGCGCTGACCAGCTGCGGGTCCGCCGAGGATGAGATGCCCCATGACGAGCCGGCTGAGCAGAGCGCGGAGCCGGCTGAGGAATCGGCCGAGCCCACTGAGTCGGCTGACTCGGACGAGTCTGCTGAACCGAGTGATCCTGCTGAAGCGAGTGATCCTGCTGAACCGAGTGCTGACGAGGACGCCGGCGAGGATGAGGAGCCGGCGGCGGACGAAGATGCCGCGGAGGCGGAGGGTGATGAGTCTGAGCCGGTCGACCTCAACGGGTTCAGCACCGCGCTCCAGTCCAGCGAGGACTTCGAGGACTTTCAGCTCGACGTCGGCCACGACACGATCCAGGTGCTCAGCGCGCTCCGGCTCGGCTCCCATGAGGGCTATGAGCGGATCGTGCTGGAATACGCACTGGACACGGACATCGCGCACCAGGTCCAGTACATCGAGCCGGGCAGTCAGGCGGAGGGCTTCACCGAGGTGCAGGACGACCTGGCCGAGGCGATGCTGCTGATCGACGTCCTGGGCACGACCGGCGGACCCGACGCCGAGGCCGCCGCGTGGACCGAGTCCTGGACCCCGGAGACCGAGGCGGCGATGGTCCGCGAGATCCAGCCCGGCGAGCTTCTCGGCGGCGAGAGCCAGGTGCTGATCAGTCTGGATGAGGAGCGAGACTTCCGGGTCCAACAGCTCGATGATCCCGTGCGGATCGTGCTGGACATCGCGCAGGACTAGGCTCTGATCCTCGGGCCCGCCGCTGGAGCCCACAGAGCGGGCCCGCCGATCGATGCCGCTCCGGGGGACTCGTCAGACACAGAAGAACCCCCGTCAGGACTGCTCCCGACGGGGGTTCTTCTCCACGTTGGCGGAGGCGGGGAGATTTGAACTCCCGGTCCGCTTTGAGGCGGACACTTCATTAGCAGTGAAGCCCATTCGGCCGCTCTGGCACGCCTCCTGTGCCCACGAGATCGGTGAACCGTTCTCGTGCGCCCGTCTAGACTAGCGGTTCGTCCAGGAAACTGACAAAGCGCGCGCTGGCAGTAGCCTGGTCGGAACCAGCGAGCCGCAGATTCCACCAGGAGAACACCCCGCCCATGCCCCGCGAGACCGAGGAACGCAGCGTCGCGCTGATCGGTGCCGGACCCCGCGGCACGTCTTTTCTGGAGCGGCTTCTCGCCGTCGTGGAGCACGGCGCGGTCAATGACGCCGCGGTGGAGCAAGGCGCCCCGACCCCTCGGCTGCGCATCTTGGTGATCGACCCGGCGCCGCACGGTCCCGGTCGGGTCTGGAACCCGCAGCAGTCTCCGCTCTACCTGATGAACACCCCGGCCAGCTTCCCCACCGCGGCGCCCGCCGGCGCCACCCAGGCCGCGCTGCCGGCGTCGTCGGCCTCGCGCTCCTTCGCGCAGTGGCGACACGAGCATGAGGCCGAGGAGACGGTCACCTCGGTGCGCGCCGACGGCTTCGAGCCGCCGGTGCCGAAGGGGATCGACCACGGCGGAACCGACACCGACTACCCGACCCGCGCCGCCTACGGGCAATACCTGAGCTGGCTGCACACCGAGGTCTGCGCGGCGCTCGCAGATCAGCCAGGCATCACCGTGGAGCACCTGCGCGCGGAGGTCACTGAGCTGCGTCGCGCAGACTCCGGGTACGAGCTCACGGTGGAGGACGCTGGAGACCTGAACGACGCCGAAGACCATGGCAGCACCCACAACCAGGACGACGCCGCCGCCAGCCCGACCTCAGGTCAACGGCTGCGCGCCGATCAGGTCGTGCTCGCGCTCGGTCACATCCCGGCCGGACTGAACGAATCCGGCGAACACTTCACCGAGGTCGCCGACCAGCTCGGGCTGCACTACCAGCCGCCGGCGATTCCCACCGAGGTCGACTACTACTCGTTGCCCGCGGGGGAGAACGTCCTGGTCCGCGGCATGGGGCTGAACTTCTTCGACCTGATGATCCAGGCCAGCGTCGGCCGTGGGGGAGTGTTCCACGAACACGCCGACCGCCCCGCCGGGCAGCGTCTGGAATACCTCGCCACCGGCGACGAGCCGCATCTGGTGGCCGGGTCTCGCCGCGGCACCCCCTACCGCGCCAAGTCCACCGCACTCACCGAGGCGCCCGGCTTCGCCCCGGTGGGCATCAGCCTGCATCACTTCAGCCCCGAGGCGATCGCGGAGGCCGAGCGGCGCCACGATGTGCTCGACTTCTCCGCCCACCTCTGGCCACTGATGCAGCGCGACGTGCTGCGCACCTACTACCGAACCTTGGTGGAGCTCGCCCCGGAGCTCTTCCGCACCGGTTTCGACGCGGCCCTGGAGGAGCTCCTCGCGGACACCCACCTGGGTGAGGCGGTGCTGCAGACCCGCGGTCAGCGTCTGCTGCGCGAGTTCGCCCCGGATGTGCTCTGGTTCGACATCCGCTCCCTCGGGCGACCCTTCGGCGGGCTGACCTTCGAGTCCGCCGAGCAGTACCAGCAGCACATGAGCGCCTACCTCGAGGACGACGCCGCCACCTCCGCCGCGGGGGTGCGCAGCCCGGTGAAGATGGCGATCGGCGCACTGCACCTTGCCCGGATGGAGGTCAAGGCGCTGATCAGCCAGGGCCGGGTCTCCCAGTCCAGCCAGATCAGCGAGATCGAGGGCTGGTTCGAATCTCTGGTGGAGGGTCTGGCCAGCGGTCCGCCGCTGCAGCGGATCGAGGAGCTCGCCGCGCTGACCCGCGCCGGTGTCGTGGAGTTCCTCGGACCCGAGCCGATCTTCGACGTGGACCGTGAGACCGGCTTCTACACGGCCGAGTCCCCGGCGGTGGCCGCCCCGGCCTACCAGGCGCGCTGGCTGCTGGAGGCCATGATGCCGGCCAACCGGGTGCAGCTCTCCCGTTCACCCCTGGTGGCCGGACTGCTGCGCAGCGGCCTGGCCCGGCCACGCGAACTCGTGGACGCCTCCGGGGCGCCGCGAGCAGGCAAGGGCTTCGACGTGACCACTCTCCCGCACCGGCTGATCCCGATGGACCGCGCCGAACCGGAGGAGATCTACGTGCTGGGTCTGCAGCTGAGCTCGGTCCAGTGGGGCACCGCGATCGCGGCCGAGGCCGGTGGCACCGTTGATTCCTCCGCCCGGTCCCTGGCAGATGCCGACGCGGCGGCCCGCGCGGTCCTTCTCGGTCCGGCCCGTGCGGCTACAGGATCGCCCGCCCAGGATTGAGCCGGTACTCCGGATCGAACACGTCCTTGATCCGGCGCTGCAGCGCGATGACCTCCGCAGACTGTTCCCAGTCCAGCCAGCGCAGCTTGTAGGTGCCGATCCCGTGCTCTCCGGTGATGGTCCCGCCCATCTCAAGCGCGAGCCGGACCGAGCCGTCCAGCGCCGCATGCAGCCGCGACATCGCCGAGGCCGCAGCGCCGTCCGCACTGGCATCAACTGTCACCGAGGTGCCCTCGGGCTGTGCGGGAGAAGCGGCGTCGTCGTCGGCCTGCGGCTCGGGACTGGTCTCTGGACTCAACTCGGAGCTGGGGACGCTGAAGGTGGGGTGCAGGTTGCCGTCTCCGGCGTGCGCGACCACCTTGAGCTGGACCTGATGCTCCTCGGCGAGGTCCTCGATCGCGCGGATGTAGTCCACCAGCCGTGAGCGCGGGACCGCGACGTCCTCGCCCACGCGCACCTCGGTGGCGATGCCGTCGCCGCGGGCGTGCCGGCGCAGCTCGATCAGCCGCTCGGACTCGGTGGAGCCGGGGTCGCTCACCGTGGCGCCGAGTCCGCGCAGCACCTCGCGGATGATCTCCGCCTCGATGGCGGCGCCGTGCCCGTCGGTCTGGATCAGCAGCAGCGTGTTGCCGCGTCGGGCAAGGTCGGAGCCCTGGGCCTGGTCCAGGGCGAGCATCGTGTTACGGTCCAGCAGCTCGGTGATCGACGGCTGTACCCGGGCCTTGCCGATCTCCAGCACGCCCTGCGCGGCCGTGGTCAGCTCGTCGAAGAACGCGGCGATGGTCTCGATGTGCTCGCTCAGATGGCGCAGCCGTACGGTGACTCCGACGACGATGCCCAGCGTCCCTTCGGACCCGACGAACAGGCTGGTCAGGTCGTAGCCGGCGACGCCTTTGAAGGTGGCCTGGCCGGTGTGGATCAGGGTTCCGTCGGCGAGCACCACGTCCAGGGCCAGCACCGAGTCGCGGGTCACCCCGTATTTGGCGCAGCGCAGCCCGCCGGCGTTGGTGGCGACGTTTCCGCCGATGGTGGAGATGCGGTAGCTCGCTGGGTCCGGCGCGTACATCAGCCCGTGCTCTGCGGCGGCCGAGTTCAGATCAGCGTTGATCACGCCCGGTTCGACCACGGCGACCTCGTCCTCAGGTCGCATCGCGAGAATCTGGTTCATCCGGGTCAGGTTCAGCACCACGGAGCCCTCGGTGGAGTTGGCCCCACCCGAGACCGACGTTCCCGCGCCCCGGGTGATCAGCGCGAAGCCGTGTTCGGCGGAGAGCCGCACGAGCTTCTGCACGTCCTCGGTCGATTCGGCGAAGACGACGGCGCGCGGCGGGTGTACCTGCCAATGCTCCAGCGGTCCCTTGTCCACCGCGTGGGCGTCGAGCTCGCCCGGGTCGGTGGTCAGGGCATGCGGCGCGAAGGCGCTGCGCAGGGCTGTCAGGACATCGTTGTCGGAGGCGCTCATGGGAGATGAGTCTAGGTCAGGGCGCGCCCCCGCCCCGGGGTGAAAAGTCGTAGCGTTGTGGCGGGTCGTAGAGCTAGAGCGCTACGACGAAGCAGCTACTCTACGATTTTTTGAATCCGGGGTGCGGCCCGTGGCGTGGGTCCGGACCAGCAGGATGGTCAGGATCGAGCCGATGAACGGGGCGAGAACCAGCAGAAAGGCGAATGCGATCTTCGGTGCGAAGTCCAGGCTTCTGTTCCGGACGAGCTCCACAGCGGCCCAGATGACGAGGCTGGCGTAGAGGACCGGTATGGCCCACCACGCGATGTCGATCCAGGAGGAGGTGATCGTGGGGTTCAGTCCGAGGAACGCAGAAAGCGTCGTGTGAAGCATGAAATAGGTGTCCAAGAGATGGGGGTCCACGTTCGCGAAACCACGCTACATCCTCTGGCGCTGAAGGATAAGAGGTCGTCGGTCTCAGGGGCGGGGGGTGGAGGGCGTGACCAGCCATCGCTCGGCATCGTCGTCGCACTCCTCGGGGACGTCGTAGATATCCGGGCCCGGTCCGCCTCCGCCTACCGTGATGTCATCGCCGGCGGAATATTCAACGCCCCGCCACGTGAACTCCGCCCCGTCGGGAGCCTCTTCGAGCTCATGGGCGGGGAAGAGCGCGAGGGTGAGGGCATGCTCGGGAGCAGGCCCCTGGATGTAGTAGCACCCGCGGATCTCTGCGATGCGTCCCTGCAGGCCCATATCGGGCCCGGAAGCGTCCTCGACGACGTAGTTGGGGACGCCCGCCGGGGCGTTCGGGTCCTGGAGGCCGGTGGTGCAACCAATCATGGTTGCTCCGAGGACGGCCCAGGCCGCGGTCGCGCCAGCGAGTCTCCGTGAACCTGCCATGGTCTTACCGTGGCAGAGATCCGTGGGCTTCGGAAGGTCTTTGGCGGATCAGCCCTCAGTGTGGACCTGCCACTGCTGGACGTCCTCATCGCATTGATCGGGGACCCGATAGGTCATCGATCGGGCGGGGCTTCCTCCGAGCCAGATGTCGTCGCCCTCGGCGCAGTCCTCCCCGTTGAGGACGTATCCCTCTCCTGCGGAGGACTCCCCGAGAATGTCGGCCGGGAAGACCGCGACCCCCGGCTCGCCCCCCACGCTCGCAGAAATCGTAGCGCTGTGGGAGATCGTAGGGATAGAGCGCTACGACAAAGCAACAGCTCTACGATTTTTTGCCAGCAGGGAGGGGGGAACATGACGAACTGCGAATCCCACCTGGAGTCAGCACTTGCACGCAAGCATTCCGCCGTGCAGACTTATGCCTAGGTCAAGAGTGCCAGCGCAAAACCCCGGTTTGCTGGCCGGCAACCCTCCAGTTCGCGGTGGGGTGCCCCGGGTGACGACCTGGCTGCGGCAGTCTTCGTAGAAGCTTCATCGACTGACCGTGGCAAGCGCGGGCCACACACCAGTGCGGGCCCTTTCACCCCAGTCCTCAGGACAGGGCCGTACAGGATTCAGCGCCGGCAGCTCTATCACCGGCAGCGACGTTCATATCCGGTCCAGGTCCTGGGCCG
Organism: Nesterenkonia maliinae; assembly: GCF_051262655.1. Classification (NCBI taxonomy): domain Bacteria; kingdom Bacillati; phylum Actinomycetota; class Actinomycetes; order Micrococcales; family Micrococcaceae; genus Nesterenkonia; species Nesterenkonia maliinae. Next base: position 83,679 of record NZ_JBIMEY010000005.1, read on the forward strand.
CATTGAACGGAGAATCTTTTGAGTAACGAGAACAACTGGCAGTTCGAGACCCAGCAGATCCACGCCGGAGTCGCTCCCGACCCGGTCACCGGAGCACGGGCGCTGCCGATCCAGCAGACCACCTCCTTCGTCTTCCCCGACACCGCCGCCGCCGCGCGTCGCTTCGGCCTCGAAGAGATCGCCCCCGTCTACTCCCGCATCGGCAACCCCACGGTCCAGGCCGTGGAGGACAAGATCGCCGCCCTCGAGGGTGGAGTCGGGGCGCTCGCCGTCGGCTCCGGACAGGCCGCAACCTCGCTGGCGCTGCTGAACATCGCCCACGCCGGCAGCCACATCGTCGCCTCGCCCACGCTCTACGGCGGCACGCAGAACCTCTTCAAGCACACTCTGCCGAAGTTCGGCATCGAGGTCTCCTTCGTGGAGGACCCCGATGACCTGGAGTCTTGGCGCGCCGCCACCCGGGAGAACACGGTGGCCTTCTTCGGCGAAGCGGTGGCGAACCCGCGCGGCGACGTGCTCGACATCGAAGGCGTCGCCTCGGTGGCGCACGAGTTCGGGGCGCCGCTGATCATCGACTCCACGCTGACCACGCCCTACCTGATCCGTCCCTTCGACTTCGGCGCCGACGTCGTCGTGCACTCGGCGACGAAGTTCCTCGGCGGACACGGCACCGCCATCGCCGGGGTGATCGTGGACTCCGGGCGCTTCGACTACTTCGCGCACCCGGAGCGCTTCCCCGGCTTCTCCACCCCCGATGAGAGCTACCACGGGCTGGTCTTCGGCCGGGATCTCGGGCCGGAGGGGATCTTCGGCGTCAACCTCTCCTTCATCCTCAAGGCCCGGGTCCAGCTGCTGCGCGACTTCGGCCCGGCGCTGTCCCCGCACAACGCCTTCGAGATCAACCTGGGCCTGGAGACGCTCTCGCTGCGGATCGAGCGCCACGTCGAGAACGCCCAGAAGGTCGCCGAATACCTCGAGGCCCACCAGGACGTGCGGCGGGTCTACTACTCCGGTCTGCCTTCGAGCCCCTGCTTCGAGCGCGCCCAGAAGTACCTGCCCCGGGGGTCCGGGGCGGTGCTGGCCTTCGAGCTCGCCGGCGGAGCAGCCGACGACGTCGAGGCGCAGGCCCGCGCGGGCCAGGCGTTCGTGGACGCCCTGGAGCTGCACTCGCTGGTGGCCAACGTGGGCGACGTCCGCTCGCTGGTGATCCACCCCGCCTCGACCACGCACAGCCAGCTCAGCCCCGCCGAGCAGCGGGCCGCCGGGGTCAAGCCCGGACTGGTCCGGCTCTCGGTGGGCCTGGAACACATCGACGACATCATCGCCGACCTGGCCCAGGGCTTCGAGAAGGCCGCCCAGGCTGCTGCCGACGCGGCGTCCGAGACAGCCGCAGACGCAGCCTCCGAGGCCGGTGCTGAGAATGTGACGAAGCAAGAAACCGCCGCGGCGGTCTGAGGTTAGGGTGATCAGGTGCTGAATGACTTTGGGAACAGGCCCGCCGGCGCGCTGAAGACCGCTGAGGTCGGCGCGTACACGTTTGAGACCGGCGGCCGGCTGCCCGAAGTCACCCTCGCCTACGAGACCTGGGGCACGCTCAACGAGGACGGCAGCAACGCCATCCTCGTCGCGCATGCTCTCACCGGCGACTCCCACGTCGCCGCGACCGCTGCGGACCCTTCCATCGGATGGTGGGAGGGGCTGCTCGGACCCGGTCGCCCGATCGACACCGAGCGCTGGTTCGTCATCGCCCCGGCCATGGTCGGCGGCTGCTACGGCTCCACCGGACCCGCCTCCCTGGATCCCGAGGGGAAGCCCTACGGCTCCCGATTCCCCTTCGTGACGATTCGCGATTCCGTGCACCTCGAAGCCCGGCTGGCTCAGGCCCTGGGCATTCGGAAGTTCCACACGGTGATCGGCGGATCCATGGGAGGTGCCCGGGCGCTGGAATGGGCCGTCAGCTACCCGGACATGGTCGAAGGCGTCGCCGTCTTCGCCTGCGGGGCGGCCTCCACCGCGGAGCAGATCGCCTTCGGCCAGGCCCAGGTGCTGGCCGTGGAGAACGACCCGGACTTCGCCGGCGGTGACTACTACGGCGGCCCCTCGCCGCAGGCCGGTCTCGGGCTGGCCCGACGGATCGCGCACATCACCTACCGCGCCGAGTATGAGCTGGCGGTGCGCTTCGGCCGCTCCGCGCAGGGTTCCGAAGACCCGTTCGGCTTCTCGGAGCGCCGGCGCGGGCGCTACCAGGTGGAGTCCTACCTGGACCACCAGGCGGAGAAGCTGCTTCAGCGCTTCGATCCGAATGCCTACATCGTCCTTGCCGAGGCGCTGATGAGCCACGATGTCGGCCGAGGACGTGGGGGAGTGGACCAGGCCCTCGCCGGAGTCACCGCGGTGCCGTTCTTGGCCGCCGTGACCACGGACCGGCTCTATTTCCCGGCCCAGTCCCAAGAGATCGCCGACGCGGTCCCCGGGGACCACACGGTGCACATGATCGACTCACCCATCGGGCACGACGGCTTCCTCACCAGCGCGGAGCAGCTCGGCGAGGCCATGCGTGAGACCCTGCGGCTGGACAGCCGCGCGCCGCTGCGCCTCTGACACGGGAGCGGCCCTGACACGGGAGCGGTCCTGACACGGGAGCGGTCCTGAAGCAGCGAGACTCTGAAACAGCGGTTTCTGACGCGTCATTCCGCTGTAACACCTGATCGGGCAGACTTGATCGGGACGAGGAGAGTGATCCATGAGCCTGCCCACCCGCCAGCAGTCCCGCGCCCGTCCCGGCGTGGAGGCCAGCCCCGAGCCCATCCTGCAGCCGGGCGAGCATCTGCCCGAGGGTGCCCGCTACCTTCCCGCCGCTGCGCAGAACATCTTCTGGGGTCGGCTGCCCTGCGCCACCGATGTCCCGGTGCTGCACATCCAGCCCGGTGAGCAGGTCGTCATCGACACGCTCTCCCACGAAGGCATCCTGGAGGACCAGGGCCGCGACCCGGCCGGCTATTTCGGCGGCCACGGGGTCCCCGCTGAGCAGGTGCTCACCGACGCGATCGAACTGGCGGCCAGCGATCACGCCCGGGATCCCCGCGTCGATGGGCCGCATGTGAACACCGGCCCGATCCATGTGGCGGGGGCCCAGCCCGGAGACCTGTTGAAGGTCACCATCGACAAGCTCCAGCGCCGCGTGCCCTATGGCATCATCTCCAACCGACACGGCAAGGGGGCGCTGAACGGCGAGTACCCGCGCGGCGAAGCCAATGTGTCGATCTTCGCCGCCGTGGAGCCCGACGACGAGGGCGTCCCCCGCGGCTGGATGGCCCCGAAGGCCGGCGCTCCGCGGCAGATCAGCTTCGACCTCGCTCCCTTCTTCGGGACCATCGGAGTGGCCGTGGCCGGCGACGTCCGGCCGCACTCGGTGCCCCCCGGCGCCCACGGCGGGAACATCGACATCAAGGTCCTCACCGAAGGGACCTCGCTCTACCTCCCGGTCCAGGTGCCCGGAGCGCTGGCCTTCGTCGGAGATCCGCACTTCGCCCAGGGCGACGGCGAGGTCGCCCTCACCGCCATGGAAGCCTCGCTGCGCGGGCACCTCAGCTTCGACGTCGTTCCGCGGGAGGAGGCGCTGCGTGCCTTCGGCGAGCAGGTCGGCCCGCTCGCGGAGACCACCGATCACCTGATCCCCACAGGCATGGATGAGGACCTCGACATCGCGGTGCGCAACTGCGTGCGCAACGCCATCGTGCTGCTCCAGGCCCGCTGGGGACTCGACGCGGAACACGCCTACGCCTACCTCTCCGCCGCCACCGACTTCAACATCTCCCAGGTGGTCGACATCGTCAAAGGCGTCCACGCGAAGGTCTCCGTCAAAGACTTCGCGGGGCTGTGATGAAGCCGGGGGAGAGGCCATCGGCCACGACGGCTCCGGGAGAGGCGACGGCGCCACCCGCCGAGGCGACCGCAGACCAGGTCGATTCGACCGTGTGGCGGGCCCGGGGTGAGGGCGGCACTCCGCTGGTGCCCCCGACCGGAACCGGACCGCTGGATGGACACACCCTCGCGGTGAAGGATCTCTATGCCGTGGCCGGGCAGCGGATCGGGGCGGGCAACCCCGCCTGGCTTGCCGAGGCTGAGCCTCAGACCACCACCGCGACCGCGGTGACCCGGTTGCTCGACGCCGGCGCGTCGATCACCGGGCTGGCGCAGACCGATGAGTTTGCGCTCTCCCTGGCCGGCACCAATCAGCACTACGGCACGCCGCCCAATCCGGCCGCACCCGCGCGGATCAGCGGCGGATCGAGCTCCGGCTCCGCCGCCGCTGTGGCCCTGGGACAGGCGAGCATCGGACTGGGCACCGACACCGGAGGTTCCATCCGGGTGCCCGCCTCCTATCAGGGCCTCTGGGGTCTGCGCAGCACCCACGGCGCCATCTCCCGCGACGGGCTGCTTCCGCTGGCGCAGAGCTTCGACACCGTCGGCTGGATGACCCGCGACGCGGACACCCTCGCCGCCGTCGCGCAGGTGCTGCTCGCCCAGACCGGCGACCAGACCAGCCTTCAGGCCGGCGAGCGGACCGGCGACGAGGCTGGGGCCCAGCCGGAGGAGCCGGCCCTGGCTCCTGAGCCCGGGCTGAAGCTCATCCCGAGCCTGTTCGAGAAGGTGGAGCCCGAGGTGACCGACGCGGTGCGCGCCGCGATCGCGGCCCAGGTGAGCCCCGCCGTCGAACACTCTCGCGAGAGCCCGGCAATGCAGCTTCACGAGCTCGACGGTGTCTCATCCGGAATGCACGACGCCTGGTTCGAGGCGTTCCGGCTCATCCAGTTCCGGGAGGCCTGGGCGAACCACGGCGACTGGATCGCCCACCACTGGGAGGCGATGGCGGCCGACGTCGGCGCCAGGTTCCGCATGGCCAGCGAGGTCACCTCCGAGCAGGAGATGCAGGCCAGGGCGCTGGCGGCGGGAGCCCGCCGGATCATCCGCGGATGGGTGGGGGACGGGATCCTCGCGGTGCCCTCCGCAGCCGGGCCCGCCCCGCTGCGCGAGGCCGCAGCCCTCGGCGGCTCCGTCATCGAGGAACATCGCCGCGGCACCATGCTGCTGACCTGCCTGGCCGGCCTGGCCGGGCTTCCCGCGGTCAATGTCCCGCTGCGCACCCGCGAGGGGCTGCCCACGGGCGTCTGCCTGATCGGCCCGGCCGTCAGCGACATCGCCCTGATCCATCACGCCGCGGCCTTCCACGGTCGCATCCCTGCACCGGCATCCGCGAGAACCCGGGGCATCGACGACGAGGAGACCCATGAAGCTGACTGAGTTCAACGACGCGCCACCTGAGGAGCTCACCGAGCTGCTCGCCTCCTGCGCCCCGATCCCCTCCTGGCGGGCCGCGCTGCTCGCCCGGCGCCCCTATGCCAGCGTCGAGGAGCTCACCGAGGTCGCGGCAGAGATCGCCCAGGACTGGACCGACCTGGAGGTCGACGCCGCCCTGGAGCATCACCCCCGCATCGGCGAGAAGGTCCAGGGCGCGACGCGGGAGGCACAGGCCTCACGACGGGAACAGGGCAGCCTCAGCGAGGACGAGGCCGCGCAGCAGGAATGGATCAGCGCGAACCAGGCCTACGAGGACCGCTTCGACCGGATCTTCCTGATCCGCGCCGCCGGACGCACCCCGGCACAGATGATGACCCAGCTGACGCTGCGACTGCAGAACACCCCGGAGGAGGAGGCCGGCATCCGCCGCGAGCAGCTGGCTCAGATCGCCGTGCTGCGCCTGGAACACAGCGTGTCCTGAGGATACGTCCCTGTTTCATGAATGAAACAATAGTTTCAGTACCATGGTGTCTATGAGCTCCAGCCAGATCAATCCGCCCCCACGGCTGCTGATGGGCCCCGGCCCGATCAACGCCGACCCGCGCGTGCTGCGCGCCATGTCCGCCCAGCTCGTGGGCCAATACGATCCAGCCATGACCGGGTACATGAACGAGGTCATGGAGCTCTACCGCGGGGTCTTCAAGACCACGAACGAGGCCACCGTGCTGGTGGACGGCACCTCCCGGGCCGGCATCGAAGCCGCGCTGATCTCCCTGATCGAACCCGGCGCCAAGGTGCTGGTCCCGATCTTCGGCCGCTTCGGACACCTGCTCAAGGAGATCGCGGTGCGCGCCGGAGCCGACGTCGCCGTCCGCGAGAAGGCCTGGGGCCAGGTGTTCACGCCCGAGGAGATCGAGCGTGCCATCATCGAGGAGCAGCCCACCCTGCTCGCGCTGGTCCAGGGCGACACCTCCACCACGATGAACCAGCCGCTTGCAGACATCGGCGCGATCTGCCGGGCCCACGGCGTGCTGTTCTACACCGACGTCACCGCCTCCGTGGCCGGCAATGAATTCCGCGCCGATGACTGGGGGATCGACGCCGTCACCGCCGGCCTGCAGAAATGCCTCGGCGGGCCCTCCGGCTCCGCGCCGATCAGCCTCTCCGACCGTGCGGTGGAGGTCATCCGCTCCCGCCGCCACGTGGAGGAGGGCATCGCCGACGGCACGCAGGGCCGCGGCCGCCGGATCGCCTCGAACTACTTCGACCTGGCGATGATCCTCGACTACTGGGGACCGCAGCGGCTGAACCACCACACCGAGGCCACCTCGATGCTCTACGGCGCCCGCGAATGCGCTCGAGTGCTGCTCGAAGAGGGCATCGACACCTCCATCGCCCGGCACCAGCTCCACGGCGCGGCGATGCTCGCCGGAGTCCAGGGCCTGGGCCTGGAGGTCTTCGGCGACGTCGCGCACAAGATGAACAACGTGGTCGCCGTCCAGATCCCGGCGGGGATCGACGGTGACGCCGCCCGGCACGCGATGCTCCATGACTTCGGGATCGAGATCGGCACCAGCTTCGGCCCGCTGCATGGGAAGGTCTGGCGCATCGGCACCATGGGGTACAACGCTCGCAAGGACGCGGTGCTGCTCACCCTGGCCGCGCTGGAACAGGTGCTGCGCGCCGGCGGTGCAGGCGTGACGCCCGGAGGGGGAGTCGGCGCCGCCACCGAGATCTATCAGCAGGCCGATGCCCACCAGGATGCCGCTGCCGGTGAGGCCGCCCGATGAACCTCGCGTCCGAAGCCGCCCGCATCATGGCCCGGTGTGATGAGCTCGCGCAGATCAGCGCGATGCCTGACGGGATCCTGCGCGCCTACCTCACCGAGGAGCACCGCCGGCACAACGCGCTCGCCGCGCAGTGGATGGCCGGGGCCGGACTCCACGTCTGGCAGGACGCTGCGGGCAACCAGTGCGGCCGCCTGGAGGGCGCCCGTCCGGGGCTGCCCGCTCTGATCATCGCCTCCCACCTCGATACCGTGCCCGACGCCGGCCGCTACGACGGGATCCTCGGCGTGCTGCTGGGGATCGAGACCGCGCGACGACTGGCCCCGCACGCCACGGAGCTGCCCTTCGCCGTGGAGATCGTCGCCTTCGCCGACGAGGAGGGCGCGCGCTTCGGCGCCACCCTGCTGGGCTCCCGCGCCATGGCCGGCACCTGGGACGCGGACTGGTGGGCGGCCGCCGACGCCGAAGGCATCACCATGGCCCAGGCGTTCTGGGACTTCGGCCTGGATCCCGAGAAGATCGACGACGCCGCTAGGTCGCCCGAGGATCTGGTCGGCTATCTCGAGGCTCACATCGAACAGGGCCCCTACCTCGAGGCCGAAGGTCGGCCGCTGGGACTGGTCAGCTCCATCGCCGGAGCCCGCCGCTTCAAGCTCAACATCCTCGGTGAGGCCCGGCACGCCGGCGGCACCCCCTATGAGCGTCGCCGCGACGCCCTGATCGGGGCTGCCCAGGCGGTGCTCGACGTCGAGCGGATCGGCCGCGACCGCGGGGTCATCGCCACGGTCGGTCAGCTCGAGGCCCGCCCCGGCGCGGTCAACGTGGTCCCCGGCGAGGTGGAGCTCTCCCTGGACCTGCGCGCCGAATCCGACACGCTGCGCGACTCTGCCTGGGACGAGATCCACGCCGCGCTGAGCGGCTTCTGCGCCCAGCGGCGCCTTGAGCTGGTCATCGAGGAGATCCACTCGGCCCCCACGGTGAGCTGCTCACCGAGGCTGCGCCAGGCATTCGCCGCCGGGATCGCCGAGACCGGGGACCACGACCCCATCACGCTCTACTCCCGGGCCGGGCACGACGCCATGGCCATGGCTGCCGTCACCGAGATCGGAATGCTCTTCACCCGCTGCGAGGACGGGATCAGCCATCATCCGGAGGAGAATGTGCTCGAGGCAGACGTGGCGCTCGCCCTGCAGGCCCTGGAGCGCGCCGTCTGGACAGTGGCCGCCGAGCAGCGAGAGTGAGCAGCAGATGACGAAGACGCCGGACACCGTGCCCCGATCCGACGCCGAGTCCGGCTCGGACGTCGAATCCCGGCTCGACACCGAGACCCGGATCGACGCCCGGATCGATGCGCGCTACGGGAGCCTCCCGCCGCAGGAGCGCCGGGTGGCCGACTTCCTGCTGGAACACCTCGGGGACCTCGCGATCTTCTCCGCCGCCGACATCAGCCGGGAGACCGGGGTCTCGAAGGCCACCGTGTCCCGGCTCTTCCGAAAGCTGGACTTCGAGGACTTCCGCGAGGTCAAGGACCATGCCCGAGCGCTGCGCAGCCGCGGGGTGCCCACCGCGGCCCCGGTGAGCTCGGCGGACAACGACGCCTCCACCGGAGTCCAGCGCCACGAGGCCCGCGACCATGAGAACCTCGCCCGACTCGGGGCCGGGCTGGCCGAAGGCCGGCTGCAGCAGGCGGTGGAGATGCTCGCCGCCGCAGAGCGGGTGACCGTGCTGGGCCTGCGCAACAGCTACCCGGTCGCGCTGCACCTGCACCAGCAGCTCATCCAGACCCGCTCCAAGGTGCGCCTGGCGCCCCAGCCCGGACAGACCCTGGGCGAGGAGCTCGCCGGCATCGGAGCCGGAGATCTTGTGGTGGCGGTGGGCTTCCGGCGTCGTCCGGTGGTCTTCGGCAAGGCAGTGCGGGCGGTCGCCGCGTCGTCGGCCCAGCTGCTCTGCCTCGGCGACAGCACCTCACGGCACTACGCGATGGAGGCCGACTGCTGGATCGAGTGCCCCATCGACTCCGAGGGCGCCTTCGACAGCTACGCCGCCGCGATGTCCCTGGTCAGCCTGCTGGCCAACGGGGTGCTCAACCGCCAGCTCGGCGCCGGACGCAAACGCATCTCTGCCATCGCGAAAGCCTACGACGAGCTCGACGAGCTCGAGCACTGAACCCCGAGACCGACCCCCCCATGCCGCCCCGCACCGGCAGCACCGCCCCGGCGCACAGAGATCACGACAGGAGCCCCGATGAGCCTCATCACCACCCACGTCCTGGACACCAGCACCGGAACCCCCGCCGCCGGCATCGAGGTCATCCTGCGCGGACCGGAGCAGCGCCAGATCGCGACCGGGATGACCGACGACGACGGGCGGGTCGGTGATCTCGGTCCCGAGTCGCTGGCCCCCGGGATCTATGAGCTGATCTTCGCGACCGGGGAGCACTTCGACGCCCGCGGGCTCGAGCACTTCTTCCCCCAGGTGACGCTGGCGTTCACCGTGGAGGCCTCCGCCGCGCACTATCACGTGCCGCTGCTGCTGAGTCCCTTCGGCTACACCACCTACCGGGGCAGCTGAGCGGGCCGCCCGGCCGCCGTCCCGCATCTTCCCGCCCAGCCCCAGCCCGCGCCTCGCCAGAAACAGGAGCACCCTATGAGCAGTTCCGACATCGTCCTCGGTCCGAATCAGTACGGCAAAGCAGAGGTCCGGGTGGTCCGGGTCAACCGGGAGACCCCGGTCCACGAGCTCATGGACCTCAACGTCAGCTCGATGCTGCGCGGGGACTTCACCGACTGCTACACCACCGGGGACAACGCCAAGGTCATCGCCACCGATACCCAGAAGAACACCGTCTACGCCTTCGCCAAGGAACACGGAATCTCCACTCCGGAGGAGTTCCTGCTGCTCCTGGGCCGGCACTTCAGCGCGCAGGACGAGGTCAGCGGAGGCCGCTGGACCGCGGAGTCCTACCCCTGGGAGCGGATCCAGGTGCCCGGAACCGACGGCGCGCTGGTCGACCACGAGCACTCCTTCGTGAAGTCCAAGCAGGAGATCAGGACCGCCGCGCTCACGATCCACGACGGGGCCGAGCACCTTTTGGGCGGCTTCAGCGATCTCACAGTGCTCAAGACCACCGGCAGCGAGTTCTCCGGATTCCCCAGAGACCGATACACCACCCTGCCCGAGACCCGGGACCGGGTCATGGCCACCGACATCACGGCCCGCTGGCTCTTCACCGGAGATGCAGGGCCAGCCAAGGACACTCCGGCCGTCGATTTCGACGCGATCTACACGACGGTCAAGCAGGTCGTGCTGGAGCAGTTCGCCCTGGTCCACTCGCTGTCCCTGCAGCAGACCCTCTACGCCGCCGGGGAGACCGTACTGGGAGCGGTGCCTGAGATCGAAGACATCCGCTTCGTGATGCCCAATAATCATCACTATGTGGTGGACCTGAGCCCCTTCGGCCTGGAGAACCCCAATGAGGTCTTCCAGGCCGGAGATCGGCCCTACGGTCTGATGAACGCCTCGGTCACACGTCGTGACGCCCCCGCCCGCCCGCATGCCTGGGAGTGGCTGGGCGGCTTCTGCTGACCACTCCCGCGAGCACGAAGAAACAGGTGTTCCGCAGTTATTGAAACGCGGAACGCATGTTTCTTATAGCGGTAATCGCTCGGAAACACAGCCCTAACAACGGACTCCTACCGTAGAAGCAACCAGCCGGTTTCACCGTGACAGGAAGTTGCTCCCATGAGTGCCGAGACCACCGCAGCCCGCACCCGCTCTGAGGTGTCGACCTCCCCGGGTGAGCCTGAATCCCCGGGCGTGGAGGCTGACGCCGTCGATCCGGTGAACCAGATGCCGCCGCTGCACCGGGCGTTCCCGCTCGCGATCCAGCACCTCCTGGCGATGTTCGTCGGCAACGCCGCTCCGCCGCTGATCGTGGCGACCGCCATCGGCATGGCGGCGGGGGAGACCACTCTGATGGTGCAGCTGGCGATGATCGTCTCCGGTGTCACCACCCTGCTGCAGACCCTCGGCGTCGGGCCGATCGGGTCCCGCCTGCCGGTGATGCAGGGAACCAGCTTCGCGTTCCTGGCCGTGGCCATCCCGATCGCCCAGGAGTTCGGCATCGCCGCAGTCTTCGGCGGAGCCTTCGTGGCCGGGTTCGTCCAGGTCCTCTTCGGCGGGGCGCTGCACTGGATCTCCCGGCTCTTCCCGCCGCTGGTCTGCGGCGTGATCATCCTGATCATCGGGATCAAGCTCATGCCCACCGCGATCGACTACGCGGCCGGCGGCGCGCCCGCCGAGGCCGCCGGGAACTACGGGGCGCTGTTCCACTTCGCCATCGCCGCGCTGGTGGTCGCGGTGACCGTGCTGAGCAACCAGCTCGGCCGCGGGCTGCTGTCGGTCGCCTCTGTGCTGATCGGACTGCTGGTCGGCTACGCCGTGGCCGCCGCCTTCGGGATGGTCAGCATGGAAGCGGTGGCGGAGGCCGACTGGGTCTTCGCCCCGATGCCGCTGCACTTCGGCATGGACTTCACCAGTGCCGCGATCATCGCCATCACCATCATCGCCGTGGCCTCCTCGGTGGAGTCCATCGGAGACCTCACCGCCGTCTCGCGCACCGCGATCGGCAGGACGCCGACCTCCCGCCAGCTCAGCGGCGGCGTCATGGCCGACGGCATCGGCACCTCGCTCGGTGCGCTGTTCGGAGCCATGCCCAACACCACGTTCAGCCAGAACACCGGCGTCGTCGTCCTCAGCGGCGTGGTCAGCCGCTTCGTCGTCGCCCTCGCCGGCGGGATCCTGCTTCTGGCCGGATTCGTGCCGAAGTTCGCCGCCTTCTTCAGCACCATCCCCTACGCCGTGCTCGGCGGCGCGGTGCTGGTGATGTTCTCGATGGTCGCCGCCGCAGGAATCCAGGTGATCGGCAGCGAGGTGCTCAACCGTCGCGCGCTGCTCATCGTCGCGGTCTCCCTCGGACTGGGCATCGGCTTCTCCTTCGCTCCTGAGGAGGTCACCGCCGCCTTCCCCGCCGACATCGCGCTGCTGCTCACCTCCGGGATCGTGCCCGCGATGCTGATAGCCGTGGTGATGAACGCGGTGCTGCCCGCTCAGCCCACGCCCGACCGCCGGCCCGCCACCCTCGGAACTGCACCCGCCGCCGGGACTCCGGTCCCAGCCCCCGGGACTCAGGCCCCCGCCGCCGATGCGGAGGCCGGTCGATGATGCTGCGTCACCTCATCGCCGAGCAGGTCCTGCTCGAGGGTGAGTTCACCCCGGCCCACCTCGAGATCCTCGAGGGCGAGATCGTCCGCATCCACCGGCTCAGCGCCGGCGAGGGGCGACGTCGCGCCGAGATCGTCAAGGCCAGCGACGTCGGCGCCGGCGCGGGCATGACCGTGATCAACCCTCGGCACCAGGTCCTCCCCGGCAACGTCGACACCCACGTCCACATCAACGAACCGGGCCGGACCAGCTGGGAGGGCTTCGCCACCGGCACCATGGCCGCCGCGCTCGGTGGCGTCACCTCGGTGGTGGACATGCCGCTGAACTCCATACCGCCCACCGTGGACGTGGACTCGCTGCGGATCAAGCAGCAGGCCGCCACGGGGCAGACCTTCGTCGACGTCGGATTCTGGGGCGGCATCGTCCCGGGCAACACCGCTGCGCTGCGCCCGCTCTGGGACGCCGGGGTGTTCGGCTTCAAATGTTTCCTGCTGCCCTCCGGGGTGGAGGAGTTCCCGCCGGTCAACGGGGTCCAGCTGCGCGAGGCGATGGCGGAGGTCGCGAGCTTCGACGGACTGGTGATCGTCCACGCCGAGGACGCCGAGACCATCGAGCGGGCCACCGATCTGACCGGACGACGACGCCGGCTCAGCCACTACGCCGACTGGGCCGAGACTCGGCCGCATGACGCAGAGGTGGCGGCGATCAGCGACCTGATCGAAGCGGTGCGCGAGACCGGCTGCCGCACCCATATCCTGCATCTGGCGTCGGCCCGAGCCCTTGACATCATCGCCGATGCCCGCGCCGAGGGGCTCCCGCTGACCGTGGAGACCTGCCCGCACTACCTGTGCTTCGACGCCGACGCGATCCCGGACGGGGCCGCAGAGTTCAAGTGCTGCCCGCCGATCCGCGACCGCGGGAACCGTGAGGCCCTCTGGGACGGACTCCGCGAGGGCATCATCGACGCCGTGGTCAGCGACCACTCGCCCTCCACCGCAGAGGAGAAGCACCGTGGAGCCCCCGACCTGCAGCAGGCCTGGGGCGGAATCTCCGGACTGCAGGTGGGCTTCTCCGCCGTGGCCCATGAGGCCCGACTGCGCGGGATCGGGATCGAGACCGTCAGCACCTGGATGGCCGCCAACACCTCGCTGCTCGCCGGACTGCACCGCAAGGGAAGCATCGCGCTGGGCAAGGACGCCGACCTGGCCATCTATGACCCCAGACAGACCAACATGGTCTCTGCCGCCGGACTGGCGCACAAGAACCCCATCTCCGCCTACGACCACTACGAGATCACCGGCACCGTGGTCGGCGCGGTGCTGCGCGGCACCCCGCTGTACACCGCCCAGGACACCACCAGCGCGCTGGTCCCGGTGGGCGGGTTCCTGCAGGGACTGGGCAGCTCCGAGCTCAGTGTGCCGAGGCGCTGAGCCGGATGGATGAGCAGAAGGAGCAGACCGTGGACGACGGACGAGGCCCAGAGGCTCGCCCCCCAGAGACGGTGCACCCAGGAGCCCGCCGCGCTCCAGGAGTGCAGTCTGTGGACCGAGCGCTGGACATCCTCGAGGTGATCAACGCGCACGGGGGACAGCTGAGCCTCAGCGAGCTCGCCGAGGAGACCGGCCTGCCCGCCCCGACCGCGCATCGGCTGCTGCGCACGATGATCGCCAAGGGCTACGTCCGGCAGCTCGCGAACCGCAGCTACGGGCTCGGTGAGAAGCTGATCCTGCTCGGCCAGGCCGCCTCCGCGCGAGCCTGACCAGGACGGTGCTGCGATGCCTGACGCGACCAGGGGCCCTCATGTGACCGTGGGTCCGGACGTGACCGTGATCCTCGCCGCCGGTGCCGGCACCCGACTCGGCGGACAGGGCAAGGCGCTGCTCCGCGTGGGCGGCGAGACCCTGGCGGAGCGCGCCCTGCGCAGCGCACGGGCAGCTGAGACATCTCCGCTGCTGGTGCTCGGTCACCGAGCAGCCGAGGTGCGCGCCGCGCTGAGCCAGGAAGCCTCCTGGACGTCTGCGGAGATCGTGGACTGCTCCGACTGGGGACAGGGACTTGCGGCCTCCCTGCGGGCCGGTGTCCGCGCCGCCGCCGAACGCGGGGTCGGGCGCGTCGCCGTCGTCCTGGTAGACCAGCCCGGCATCAGCTCGACCGCCCTGCGCCGGGTGCTCCGCGCCCACACCCCCGGGCGCATCACCCGCGGCGTCGTCCGCGGCGCTGCGACCCACCCGGTGGTGTTCGACCTCGGCACGGCGCAGGAGGCCGCGACGCTCGCCGTCGGCGATGAAGGAGCCCGCACCTACCTGCGCGCGCACCCGGAGCTCATCGACGCGGTGGACATCAGCGACGTCGCGGAGCCCGCCGACATCGATACACCCGAGGACCTCTCCCGCTGGGAGCCCGACACGAGGAAAGAGACCAGATGACCAAGCAGATGCACTTCGGTGCCTTCGAGGTGTACGGACCCCAGGTGGGTGGGACGCTGAGCTGGCCGCACCCGCTCAGCGACCAGATCAACTTCGCTGACACCGAGCACTGGATCGACGTGGCCCGGATCCTCGAGGAGGGCGGATTCGACTTCCTGTTCTTCGCCGACGGCTACGGGTACCCCATGATCGGGGAGGACATCTCGGACGTGGCCGTGGAGCGAGGCATCAACTTCTCCGGCTACGACCCGGCGATGATCATCCCGATCCTCGCCCAGCACACCACGAGCCTCGGGTTCGTGGTCACCGCCAGCACCGGGATGGACCACCCGGTCCAGCTGGCCCGCCGGTTCGCCACTCTGGATCAGCTCACCGGGGGCCGGATCGGCTGGAACATCGTCACCGGCGCCTCGCAGAACGCCGTGGCCAAGCTGCTCGGGCACGCCGAGATGCTGCCACACGACACCCGCTACGCGATGGCGGCGGAGTACGTGGAGCTCGCGGCCAGATACTGGGAACAGGGCTGGGACGACGACGCCGTCCGCGCGGACAAGCTCACCGGCCAGTATCTGCGCCGCGAGGGGATCCACCGGGTGGACTACGCCGGGGAGCACTACCGCTCCTCCGGCTACTTCACCGCCCCGCCCACCCCACAACGGACCCCCGTGCTCTTCCAGGCGGGGACCTCACCCAAGGGCCGCGCCTTCGCCGCCGAGCACGCCGAATGTGTCTTCGTCCAGGCCACCACTCCCGCGCACACGGCAGGCAATATCGCCGACATTCGGGCCCAGGCTGCGCAGGCGGGCCGAGATCCGCAGGGGCTCAAGATCATGGCGGGACTCACGGTCTTCGTCGCTGCAGAAGAGTCAGCGGCCGTGCAGCTGCAGCAGGAGTTCCTCGTGATGCAGACCGATGAGATCGCGGCGACGCTCTACGCCGGGAACACCGGCATCGACCTGCTGGCCCTGGATCCCGACAGGACTCTGCACCAGGTGTTCGACGGCGACGCCGGACCGGCCGGACAGATGGGCGTCAGCAATATCGAACGCTTCCTCGGCGGCAACGGCGCCCCCGCCCCGACCGTCCGGGAGATCCTCGATGATCTGCGCGGACGCGGAACCCGCGGCTTCACCGCCGTCGGGACCGGGGAGCAGGTGGCGGACCAGCTGCAGGCGCTGGTCGAGCAGGCCGATCTGGACGGCTTCCTGATCGAACCGGTCTACGACCCCCGTGACCTGCGCGCCTTCTCCGAGCTGGTGATGCCGGTGCTGCGGCAGCGCGGGCTGCTGCCGAGGAAGGTCCAGGAGGTGACCCTGCGTGAACGGATCCGCGAGCAGCCCGGAGCCCGCCTGGGCGCGGACCACCCCATCCTGGGGGCTCGATCCGCGCCGCAGGTCGTCTAGCCTCAGGCCACCGGTTCGCGGGTCTGAGCGCCGCGCAGCGCGGCGGCGATGCGGTCCTTGCGGAACGGGGTGCGGGTCATCCGCAGCCCGGTGGCGTCCCGGATCGCGTTGCCCAGCGCCGGGGCCACCGGGTTGAACGGGGCCTCGGACATCGACTTCGCGCCCAGCGGGCCGACCGGATCGTGGGTCTTCGCGAAGTGCACCTCGGTGCGCGGCACGTCCGCCATCTGCGGCACGTGGTAGTTGCGCAGGATGTCGGTGGTGACCTGGCCGGCGTCGTCGATCTCGAGCTCCTCGAACATCGCCGCGCCCAGCGCCTGGGCGACTCCACCCTCGATCTGGCCGCGGCACTGGGCCTCGTTGAGCACCACCCCGGCGTCGGCGGCGTGGACCGACTGCAGGATGCACAGGGTTCCGCTGCGCCGGTCCACCGCGATCCGGAAGCCCTGGACGTTGAAGGAGACTGACCGCGGCGTCCCGGCCCAGGTGCCCTCCCCGGTCATCCCGACCGGGTCCGCCGCGGGGTCCGCGGAGAGCTTCTGCAGCAGGTCCTGCGCGGCGGCGTGGGCGGCCTTGACCCCCACCGTCATGCCGGTGGAGCCGAACGCGCCGGTGTCGAAGCGCACCGCGTCGGTGTCGGCCTGGATCAGCTGGATCTTCTCCGTGGTGGTGCCCAGCACCTCGGCCACCACCTGCCGGTGCACCGTGGAGGTGCCGTTGCCGAACTCCGCGGTCCCCACCTTCAGCAGATAGCGCCCCTGGCCCTGGGCGGTGACGGTGACGTGGGAGTGGTGCCCGTTGGGCGGGACGGTGTCGATCATCGCCACGGCGGTGCCGGCGCCCACCGCCCAGTCCCCGCGGGACGCGTCCTTCCGGGCAGATGCACCGCCGACGGACGCGCCGTGGCGCTCCTCGGTGAGCAGCCGCTCGCACTGGGCCCGCTCCGCGACGGTGAGCTCCCCAGTGCGCAGCTGGTCTCCGATGATCTGCAGGCACTGCTGCAGCCCGTCGACGTCGGCGGCCACGTCGTCGTGTTCGGCGCCGAAGAGGACCTCCCCGGGGGCGACGATGTTCGCGGACTTGAAGCGCAGCGGATCTTCACCGAGCCGGCGGGCCAGCTCGTCCATCGCGGAATCCACCGCGAAGGTGGTCTGGCTCAGCCCGTAGCCGCGGAACGCCCCGGCCGGGGGATTGTTCGTGTAGACGACCTCGGCGTGGACCTGCTTATGCGGGGCGGAGTAGAGCTGCATGGACTCGGTGATGCTGTGGAACATCACTCCCGGCCCGTGATTGCCATAGGCGCCGGTGTCGGAGAGCACCGTCAGCTCCAGCGCCTGCAGCCTGCCCTGCGCCGAGGCACCGACCGAGACCTCCAGCTGGAACGGATGCCGGGTGGTGGTCGCCGCCAGCGCTTCGGACCGGGTGAGCTCCAGCTGCACCGGGCGGGTGATGCCGCGCGCCTTCAGCGTGCGCAGGGCCAGCAGCACCAGGTCCTCGGTGAGCACCTCCTGCTTGGAGCCGAAGCCGCCGCCGACGCGGGGCGCGAACACCCGGACCGCCTCCGGTGCCAGCTCGAAGATCCGGCAGAGCGTGCGCCGGACCAGGAACGGCACCTGGGTGGAGGAGCGCACCGTGTAGCGGCCCAGCTCGTCGATCCAGCCCAGGGCGCCGTGGGTCTCCAGCGCCACATGGGAGGTCCGGTGGGTCTCGAAGCTTGCCGAGTAGGCGGCCCCGCCGGTGCCGGCTGCGCTGCTGCCGAGCACCGGACCCGCTGACTCCGCAGACTCGTGGGTCTCGGTCAGTCGGGCGAGCTCCTGGGCGGCCTGGCCCTGTGAGCTGGATGCCATGGCGATGAGGTTCTTCTGCGGGAACAGGATCCGGTGTGTCCTCGAGTCTTTGTCCCCGTGGATCGCGGGCGCGGAGTCCTGCTGGGCCTGGCGGGGGTCCAGCACCGCAGGGAGCAGCTCATAGTCGACGTGGACCAGAGTGACCGCGCGCTCGGCCTGCCGACGAGACTCCGCGACGACGACGGCGACCCGCTGTCCCACGTGCCGGACCACGTCATCGAGGACCCGGGTGTCCGCGGGGTCATCTTCGACGAGTTCATGCTGTGCGGAGGAGTAGTGCTCGGCGGGTGCGTCCGCATGGGTCAGCACGGCGAGGACCCCGGGGGAGGCGAGCGCCGCGGCGGCGTCGATGCTGCGGATCCACGCGTGGGCATGCGGGGCGCGGATCACCACCAGGTGCAGCGGGGGTTCCTCGGGGCGTTCGCCGGCCTCATCGAAGGTATAGGCCGCGGTCCCGGTGACCACGGCGGGTCCGGCGGGAGGCATCGGGCTCTTCCCCGGGCCGGACTCGGCGCTGACCCGCGAGGTCTGGGTGAGTGCGTCCTTGATCGAGCAGTAGCCGCTGCAGCGGCAGAGGTTCCCCTTGAATCGGCGCAGCGTGTCCGGGTCCTCCGGGTCGGTGTCGGTCCCGGGCTTCGGGGAGTAGGGGCCCGGCGCCGTCGCGGTCATCAGGAACCCAGGCGTGCAGTAGCCACACTGGAATCCGTGGGCATCGAGGAAGTCCCGCTGGGTGGGATGCAGGGCGGCCTTCAGCGCGTCGGGGTCCTCGACGTCTCGGGTCCGCTGTGATCCCGCCGGTGTGCCCCGGCCCTGGTCGGCCTTGACGCGTGCTGTCGCCTCAGGACTCAGCCCCTGTACGGTCGTGACCTCTGCTCCGGCGACACGTTCTGCCGGGACGATGCAGCTGTGCACCGCAGTGGGAGTCTCGCCGGGCTGCCCCAGGTGCACCGTGCAGGCGCCGCAGTCTCCCGCATCGCAGCCGCGCTTGACCCCTGCCGAGCCCGAGTCGCGGAGGAAGGTGCGCAGGCACTGGCCCGGAGCCGCGTCGAGGGTGAGCGGCTTCCCGTCCACCGTGACCTGTGCCGGGGTCGCCGGTGCGGCAGCTGCCTCGGCGGTGTCGGTCGTGGGGGTTTTCGGAGTCGAGGTCGGCTCGGGCAGCGCCGCGGCGGAGGAATCGGTGAACCGGTCGGTGGGGGCTTCGCGGGGGACCGCCCAGAGCTCCTCGCGCAGTTCGGACGCCAGCCGGATGGTGGACTCGATCCGCCACCCACGATCGCCGTGGACGTCGTCGTTCCACAGCGACTCGTCGATCTGCGTGCGGATCACCTCGGCCACATCATCGGTGGGGCGCAGGTGCAGGATCACCGGGCGCACCGTGCTGGCGGTGACGGTCAGCCGCATCGCCTCCGGACCCGAAGCGTCGGGAAGGGAGGTCTCAGGAGCTCCTGCGGAGACCGGGGAGGCCAGCAGCAGCGTGGCGGAACGCCCGTAGCGGGTGAGGGATTCGCGCACCATCAGGGTGGGTCGGGCCAGAGTGCTCGCCGGGACGAAGAACGCCCGGATCAGCTCGCCCGGTGCGAGCCAGGTGTGCCCGGTCTTGTGCAGCAGGTCGGAGACCAGGGCGGTGCGCCGGGTGCCGCCGGGGCACAGGATGAGCGCAGTGGCCTCCATCGCGCTGAGCCAGGAGGTCATCGGACCCGCCGGCAGGGCGGTGACCACGTTGCCGCCCACCGTGGAGGTGTTCCAGACCTTCCAGGACGCGACGAAGCACTCGGCGGCCGGGGCCATCAGCTGGATCCCCGGCAGATCCGCGAGCTGAACCGGTCCGACGGAGCTGGAGGGATGTGCTGCCAGCTCGGCCGCTGTGGCATGGAACTGCATGATCGTGCAGGTCGCGGCGATCTCCAGCCCGGTCCACCCTGCAGCTCCCGCCACAGCTCCGGCCCCGGCTTCCGCCGCCACCGTCGCACCGTCATGCCAGGTCAGCGGGGTCCAGCCGGCCGTGGTGATGTCCAGGAGTCGGCGCGGGGCCGGGTTGGTGAAGTCATAGCCGTAGGAGTAGAGCACGGTGCCCCCGGCCAGCCAGGAGTCGCCGGGCGCGAAGGCGTCCGGGTCCGTGGTGTGCAGGGTCTGGTCAACGCTGGTGATGTCCACGCTTCACACTGCCATTTCATCGAGGAGGCTCGCGGTGCGCTGCCGTGAGATGTTGATCGGCCCGCTGCACCGGGTCAGGGGTGCCCCACTGGCGGGCGCATTCTTCGCCGCGATGAGCTGGGCCATCATCGAGACTGCCGCTTCAGCGGGGGTCTGCGCGCCGAGGTCCAGGCCCAGCGGTGAGACCACCCGGTCACGGGCGGACTGGCCGTGGCCCAGCTCGGCCAGTGCGGCGTCCCGGCGTGCGGCTGAGCTGCGGGAGCCCATGGCGCCGATGAAGCAGCGGGCGCCGTCGTCGTCGGACCCGGGGCCCTCCCAGCGCAGTGCGGTGTCCAGCACCGCCACGTCGAGATCGGGGTGGTGGGTCATCACGCAGATAGCAGTCCAGGACTGCGGGTCCTGGTCCTGGCTGAGCAGCTCAGTGATCACGGTGGCCGGGTGGCCCAGGTGCAGCTGCACCCCGGCGGGCACGCGTTCGGGGGTGGCGAAGGCGGGTCGGATGTCGACCAGCTCCACACGCCAGCCGGCCTGGACGCCGAACTGGGCCAGGTGGAAGGAGAAGTCGTGGACGCCGCTGAGGATCAGACGCGGGGCACCCGCACGCCGCTCCGCCACGGTGAGGCGCTCCCCGTCCTGCCCCTGGAGCTCGCGGGTGAGCGTCGCGGCGGTGCGTGGATCCTGCCGGGCCAGCTCCCGCAGCGCTGCGAGATCTGCGGTGACCAACGGCTGGATCACCACCTCGATCTCCCCGCCGCAGGTCAGTGCGACGCCGAGGCCCGCCGCCCCGAACGGGGTGCCGTCGGGCCCGTAGGACTCGCGCCGAACCCCGCCCGCGGCGATCGCGTCCTGGGCCGAAGCCGCCACCGCTGACTCCATACAGCCGCCGGAGAGCGACCCGATGATGCGCAGATCAGTCGAGACCGCCATGGACGTTCCGACCGGGCTCGGGGAGGAGCCGCGGACCGAAACGATCGTTGCCACGGCCCAGTTCTCGGGATCCTCGAAGCAGTCCAGATAGGAGCTGATGCGATCAAGCACGGGGTCTCCTCCTCCAACGATCGACATGCGGGAACCTGCAGGGAATCGGCCTCCAGCATAGGCAGGTGCGGGTTACAGCACCGTTACGAGATCGGCATTTACATGCCCGTAACCGGGCAGGATGAAGGAAGAAACATCCGTTTCATAGGTTGGGGCCAATCTACTTTCAGGAGGACGGATGCCCCCCGCCCAGACGCACGTCGACACGCTGATCACCAACGCCTACATCGTGCTCGAGGCCTCCGGCGCAGGCGCCGACGCGCAGGAGCAGGCGCTGGCGGCAGGCCGCGAGATCGACGGCGGCTGGATCGCGCTGGACGCCGGCCGGGTCATGAGCGCCGGACCCTCCACGCAGCCGGCGCCAGCGGCGCGGCGGGTCATCGACGCGGGAGGCCGGCTCGTGACACCGGGTCTGGTGAACACCCATCATCACATGTACCAGAACCTGACCCGGGCCTTCGCCCCGGCGATCAACGGCACCCTCTTCCAGTGGCTGACCACGCTCTACCCGCGCTGGGCGGCGCTGGATGAGGAGTCCACCTACCTCTCGACCTACGTGGCCTGCGCGGAGCTGCTGATCAGCGGCTGCACCACCTCCTCGGATCACATGTACGTCCACCCGAAGCCGAACCTGATCGACGCCCAGATCAAAGCGACCACCGAGATCGGGTTCCGCTTCATGGCCAACCGCGGCTCGATGACCCGCTCCGTCGAGGACGGCGGCCTTCCACCCGCGTCCGTGGTCCAGGACGAGGACACCATCCTGAGCGACTCCGAACGGCTGATCTCCACCTTCCACGACCCTGCCCCCGGAGCGATGACCCGGGTGGCACTGGCGCCGTGTTCGATGTTCTCGGTCAGCGAGTCGATCATGCGGGCCACCGCCGAGCTCGCCGAGAAGCACGATGTGCGCCTGCACACCCACCTGGCGGAGGACAAGGACGAGGACACCTATGCGCTCGAGGTCTACGGCCGCCGCCCGGTGGAGTACTTCGAGGACGTCGGCTGGGCCACCCCGCGCTCCTGGGTGGCGCACTACGTCTACGGCAATGCGGAGGAGAACCAGAGACTTGCAGCGGCAGGGGTCAGTGCGACCCAGTGCCCCAGCTCCAACATGATCCTCGCCGGAGACACCGCGGACGCCCAGGCGCTGCGCTCCATGGGGATGCCGGTCGGCATCGGATGCGACGGCTCGGCCTCCTCGGACTCGGCCAACCTCTGGATGGAGACCCGCGGCGCGATGCTGCTCGCCCGCTACCGCGACGGGCCCTCCGCGATGTCCGCCCGCGAGGCGCTGTCCATGGCGACCAACGGATCCGCCGCCAACCTCGGCTGGGTGCAGGAGATCGGGCACCTGCACCCCGGCGCCTGCGCCGACCTGGTGATCTGGGAATCCTCGCCGCTGTCCCAGGCCGGGGCGCTCACCGACCCGGTGGAGGGCTGGCTGCGCTCAGGACCCGCCAGCGGCTGGTACGTCCTGGTCGCCGGGAACCCGCTCGTGGAATCCGGGGAGCTGAAGCTGCGTGAGCTCGACGACGTGCTTCCGCGCCACGCCGCCGCCGCCGCCGCGATGCAGGGCCTGAACTGACCACCCCGATCTTTCTGATCCCTCCACCCACCCATTGCACCCTTGATGAAGGAGACCCCCATGAAGAACCCCATCCACAGCCGCCGGCTCCAGCTGAGCGCCTTCTCCGCCGTCGGCCTGCTGGCCCTGACCTCCTGCGGAGGCGAGGACTCCGCCGCCGCCGAAGACAGTGAGGACGCGAACTACGGCGACATCAGCATCGCCCTGTCCTGGATCGAGAACGCCGAGTTCGCCGGGGAGTTCTTCGCCCAGGAGAACGGCTACTACGAGGAGGCCGGCTTCGAGACGGTCGAGTTCATCCCCGGACCCGGCCCGATCGAGAACATGGTCGCCTCCGGAGAGGCCACCTTCGGCACCTCCAATGCGGTGGCCACCGGCGAGATCATCGCCCAGGAGGACGCCCCGTTGAAGATCGTGGGCGCGAAGTACCAGCGCAACCCGTTCACCATCCTCTCGCTCGCCGACGAAGGCAACATCGCCACCCCGGAAGACCTCGAGGGGAAGACCATCGGTGTGCAGGCCGGCGGCAACGAGGCATTGTTCGAAGCGCTGCTCGAGGTCAACGACATCGACCCCGAATCGGTCGAGATGGTCCCGGTGGAGTACGACCCGGCGCCGTTGATCGACGGCGAGGTGGACGGGTTCTTCGCCTACGTGATCAACGAGTCCATCACGGTGGAGCAGATGGGCTACGAGATCACCGATCTGATGCTCAGCGAGAACGGGCTGCCGTTCGTGGCCGAGGCCTTCATCACCTCCGAGGAGATGATCGAGGAGGAGCCCGAGATGATCAAGTCCTTCCTCGAGGCCGAGCTGCAGGGCTGGCACGACGCGGTGAGCGACCCGGAGGAGGGCGCCCGCCTCGCCGTGGAGGAATACGGCGAGCACCTCGACCTCGACATGGAGAAGGAGCTGAGCCAGGCCGAGGTCCAGGTGGACCTGGTGCTCACCGACGAGGTCCGGGAGAACGGGCTGTTCACCATCTCCGAGGACCTCCAGGGCGAGAGCGTGGACAGCCTGGAGCGCGCCGGCGTCGACGTCACCGCCGAAGAGCTCTTCGACCTCTCCCTGCTCAACGAGCTGCTCGAAGAGAACCCCGAACTCGCCGAGATCCCCGACGGAGCGTGAGCTGAAGCCATGATGACTGCACCACAGCGGCAGGCATCCTCGGCCGGCGGCGCGCCCAGCGCCGAGAAGCCCGGTGCCGGAGCGGGAACCTCCCCGTCCGGCACCGGACTCCGGATCGAGGGACTGACCAAATCGTTCAAGCTCGGCGGCGGCGAGACGCTCACCGCACTCGAGGACGTCTCCCTGCACACCGACCGGGGCAGCTTCCTCTCGCTGCTGGGCCCATCCGGCTGCGGCAAGTCCACGGTGCTCCGGGTGCTGGCCGGACTGGAGGAGCCCACCCACGGGACCGCGCTGGTCGACGGCAAGACCCCGGCGCAGCTGCGCAGCGACAGCGAACTGGGCATCGCCTTCCAGGACGCGGCACTGCTGCCCTGGCGCAGCGTGGCCTCCAATATCCGGCTGCCCTTCGAAGTCTCCGGGCAGAAGCCCGACGACGCCCTGGTCTCCGAGCTGATCAACCTGGTCGGACTCAAGGGATTCGAGAAGGCCAAGCCGGGCCAGCTCTCCGGAGGCATGCGGCAGCGCGTCTCGATCGCCCGGGCGCTGGTCGTCCAGCCCTCGGTGCTGCTGCTCGACGAGCCCTTCGGCGCCCTGGACGACATGACCCGGCAGCGGCTGAACGATGAGCTGCTGCGCATCTGGACCGAGAAGCCGGCCACCACGCTGATGGTCACCCACGGCATCGCCGAGGCGATCTACCTCTCCGACAAGGTGGCCGTGATGAGCGCCCGCCCCGGACGCATCGCGGAAGTGATCGACGTGGACCTGCCCAGGCCGCGCACCCCCTCGATGATGCGCACGCCTGAGTTCCACGCCCTGCACGACCGGGCCTCCGAGCTGCTCTTCGGCTACGCGGAGACCGCGTCCGGGGGCCAGAGCGGATGAACACCGAGATCGACAGGGGCCGGGCCACGCTCTACAGCGTCGCCGGACTGGGCGCCGTGATCGTCCTGTGGTGGGTCGCGGCGCTGACCGTGCTCTCCGAGGCCCGCGTGCCCTCCCCGGCCGGAGTCGTCCAGGCGCTGATCCGCGACGGCTTCGGGTTCTACTGGGGACACTTCTCGGTGACCATCCACGAGGCGGCGATCGGCTTCTTCTGGGGCAACCTGATCGCGATCCTGCTCGCCTCCGTGGTGCTGGTCCTGCCCTGGACCGAACGGCTGGTCACCCAGATCGCGGTGATCAGCTACTGCATCCCGATCGTGGCGGTGGCGCCGGTGCTCTACATCGTGATCGGCGCCCCCTCGACCGGAGAGCCCTCCGGCACCGCGGTGGCGCTGGCAGTCCTCGCGGTCTTCTTCACCACCGTGGTGGGGACGCTGCTCGGGCTCAAATCAGCGGACCCGGCGAGCCTGGACGTGGTCACCGTGTACGGCGGCTCCCGGCTCACCCAGCTGCGCAAGGTGCGGCTGGTGGCCGCGCTGCCGGCGATCCTCAACGCGCTGCAGATCGCCGCACCGGCCGCGCTGCTCGGGGCCATCCTGGGCGAGTACGTCGGCGGAGTCCGTCAGGGCGTGGGCCTGGCGCTGATCATCGCCCAGCAGAACCTCGCCGTCGAACGCGCGTGGGCCATCGGCCTGCTCTGCGCGGCGGTGGCAGGAGGCGCCTACGCGATCTTCGGCCTGATCGGAAAAGTGGCAGCACCGTGGTCGAAGGGAACAGTCTGATGAGCGCAGCCCCCGTGGCGGAGATCTCTCGCGTGAACCGCGCCGGAACCTTCACCCGCACCGCCCTGACCACACTCGGCAACACCCTGATCATGCTCACCGTGATCCTGGTGCTGTGGGTCGGCCTGCTCCGCGTCTTCGACGTCTCGGACTTCGTCGGCAAGGGCCCGCTGGACGTCTATGAGCACCTCTTCCTCGAGGACGACGCCGCCGCGATCCGCGCAGAGATGTGGGGGCTCGCCGCGGTCACCGTCCGCGACGCCGCGATCGGCTTCACCGCCGGCATGATCGCCGCGGTGGTGATCGCCGTGGGCATCGTGATGAGCCGGGTGGTCGAGTCCGCGGTCATGCCCCTGGCGATGATCGTCCGCTCGGTGCCGCTGGTCGCCCTGGCCCCGCTGATCATCCTCGCCGTGGGCCGCGGCACCGCCGTGGTCGCCGCGATGGGCGGGATCGTGGTGCTCTTCCCGGCGCTGGTCACCATCGTCTTCGGCCTTCGTTCGGTCACCCCCCAGATCCGCGACGTCGTCACCGTCTACGGGGGCTCCACCTGGGACATCCTGCGCAAGGTCGCCGCGCCCTCCGCGCTGCCGGCGTTCTTCTCCGCCGTGCGCATCTCAGTGCCCGGCGCCTTCACCGGTGCGCTCCTGGCCCAGTGGCTGGCCACCGGAGAGGGCATCGGCTACGCCGTCGTCTCCGCCGTGAGCCGTTCGCAGAACACCCGGGTGTGGGCGCTGGTCGTGGTCATCACGCTGGTCTCGCTGCTGCTCTACATGGTGGCGCAGCTGGTGGAGAACCTGGTCCTGCAGCACTACGACATGGCCAAGGACGCCTGAGATGGTCACCTCTGGAATCCAGACCGAGTCGCAGCGTGCTGGGCTCGAGCACCTGGTGCGAACGCTCCCGAAGGTCAGCCTGCACTGCCACCTGCTGGGCAGCGTGCAGGCCAGCACCGTCGTGCAGCTGGCCCGCAGACACCGGGTCGACCTGGCTGGACACACCGCCGAGACGCTCTATGACCACGACAGCTACGAGGATCTCGGGGAGTTCCTCCGGGTGCTCGACGTGGTGGGCTCGCTCGTGCGCGATCTCGATGACCTGCACCGGATCACCTATGAATCACTGACCCTCGGCGGGGCGGCTCATCAGGTGCTGCATCGGGAGATCCAGATCAGCCCTCCGGGCCACCCCGGGGTTCCCTATCCGCGGCTGATCGAGGGCATTACTGCGGGCATGCGTGATGCACACACCGACACCGGGATCACCAGCAGCATCGTGGTGGGACTGTGCCGGGAGGACAGCGTGAGCCAGGCGATGGAGATCGTGGAGACGGTGATCGAGCACCGCACCGATGAGGTCGTCGGCATCGGATTGGACTACGCCGAGGTCAAGGGCGCGCCCGCGCAGTTCGCCCCGGCCTACGCCCGCGCCGGCGCGGCGGGCCTGCGCCGCACCGCGCACAGCGAGACCGGACCCCCGCGTCATATCGAGGTGCTCCTGGACGAGCTGGGCTGCGATCGGATCGACCACGGCTATCACGTGGTCGATGACCCGAGGATCACCCAGCGCTGCGTGCAGCAGGAGATTCCCTTCATCTGCACCCCGGTCAGCTCGGACATCGGACGCTATTCCGGCAGCGGAGACGGCAGCCATCGGCGGATCGCGCAGATGGTCGATGCGGGGCTCAAGGTCGCGATCGACTCTGATGACCCGCCGATGTTCGGCACCGACCCCACCCACGACTTCCGGGCGCTCGCTCGGGCCCTGGGCTACGGGCTCGAGGAGCTCGCCGGATTCACCCGCAACGCGGTGGACGCCTGCTGGCTGGACGCGAGCGACAAGGCGGCGCTGCGCCACCGGGTGGAACAGCAGATCACGGCGCTGGCCAGCGATGCGGCCGCGCCACACGACTGACGGTGCGTCGGCAGCAGTGGGTGCGGCGCGCAGAGGAACACCAGGAACTACTCGACAGAGAGGGATGATGTGCACACTTCAGGGGAGAACATGCCGACGGTGAAGAAGGAACTTGTGCTGGGCGCCTTCGAGGTGATGGCTCCGACCTTCCTGGCCAACTCGTGGAGACACCCGCTGGCCAGGCCGGAGGAGTTCGCGAGACTGAGCTTCTGGCAGGACCTGGCCCGCGAGCTCGATGCCGGGGGCTTCGACTTCCTCTTCTTCGCCGAGCACCTGGCCTATCCGATGGATGAGGGAGACAGGGTCCCCGAGGTCGTGGTGAAGGAGGCCGTGCAGTTCCCGGTCCACGACGCCCTGCTGGCGATCAGCGGACTGGCCGCGGTCACCGAGCGGCTCGGCTTCTTCGTCACCGCCTCCACCACGGCCGGTCAGCCGTATCTGAACGCCCGCAGCTTCGGCACCGTCGACCATCTCACCGCGGGACGCATCGGCTGGAACATCGTCACCAGCGATATGCAGACGGCACTGGTCCGGCTGCTCGGCCACGACACCGTCACCGCCCACGACAAGCGCTATGCCAAGGCCGATGAGTTCGTCCAGCTCTGCCTCCAGCAGTGGGAAGGCGGCTGGGGTGAGGACGCCCAGCCGATGGACAAGCAGTCCGGGGTGTTCAACGATCCGGAGAAGGTGCACTGGATCGATCACGACGGCGAGTTCTACAGCCTGCACGGATACTTCCCGATCGCGCCCTCCCCGCAGCGAACCCCGACGCTGTTCCAGGCAGGCGCCTCACCGCGCGGCAAGGACTTCGCCGCGAAGTACGCCGAGTGCATCTTCACCCAGGAACGAGACATCACGAAGACCGCGGCCCTGGTGAAGGACCTGCGGGCGCGCGCCGAGGCCCAGGGTCGGCCCGGGGACTCGATCAAGATCATCAATGGGATGTCCGCCATCGTCGGGGAGACCCACCAGGAGGCGGTCGCGCTGCGCCGAGAGCTGCTCGATGCGCCCAGCCGTGAGGCCATGGCCTCGCTGTTCATGGGCTGGAGCGGGGTCAACCTGATGAACTTCGACCCCGAGACCACCCTGGCCGATGTGCGCACCGAGATCGGCCAGAGCCTGCTCTCCCAGTACCAGGACGGCCGGACGGTCGGGGAGGTGATCGACGGGCTGCGCGAGACCATGGGCGGCTTCAAGGTCACCGGGACCGCCCAGGAGGTCGCCGACGAACTGGAGCACATCGCCGAAGAGACCGGGATCGACGGTTACCTCGTGGAGCACAGCTTCGGCGGCATCGAGAGCTACCGAGACTTCATCCACCAGGTGATGCCGAAGATGCGCGAGAAGGGCATCCTGCCGCAGACTCCGCGGCGTGGCAGTCTGCGCGAGATGCTCACCGGGGCCGAGACGTCACGCCTGGCGAGGGATCACCCGGGTGCGGCCTTCCGGCACGAACACCTGGCCGCCGGGACAGGGGCGGCATGATCGCGGGCTTCGGCACACTCACGGGCGCCGTCCCCGACGGCAGGTCGGCCGGGTCGGGCTTGGCCGCGGATCAGGCGCGCGAGGTCTTCGCCTCCTATCCCTCCGGGGTCGCGGCGTTGTGCGCCCAGACCGCGCAGGGGCCGGTGGGGTTCGTGGTGACCTCCTTCACCGCAGGGGTCTCCTACGACCCGCCGATGGTGGCCTTCTCGGCGCAGAACAGCTCACGGACCTGGCAGGCGCTGCGCGGCGCCCGGCGCATCGGGGTCTCCGTGCTCGGCGACGCGCAGCAGAAGGCCTGCCGGCAGCTCGCCTCCAGGACCGGTGACCGATTCGCGAACCTCCCGCATCACGTCACCGGTTCCGGTGCGGTCCTGCTGGAGGATTCGCCGCTGCGCATGGACTGCCAGGTGCTCAGCGAGACCCCTGCGGGGGATCATCAGGTGGTCCTGCTGCAGGTCCACGGGGCCCAGGTGCAGGAGCACCTCTCCCCGATGGTCTACCGCTCCCGCAGCTTCCACCACATCATCGCCGCCGGTTGACCCGGCCCGCTCGAGGTCAGGCCCGGCCGCCACTCGGATCCCGGTCGGGAGCCTCAGTCTTCCGCGGCGCCGCCGCCCGGGGGCATCGACCCGCCGAAGAGCGGCTCGAAGTTGGGTCGCTTCGCGTGGATCCCGTCCCCGGAGGACCGTCCGCGCAGCCGCCGTACCACCCAGGGGAAGAGGTGATGGCGGGCCCACACGGCGTCGTCCACGCGAGCCTCGCGCCAGGTGCGCACCGGCACCGGGCTCGGCTCGGACGGCGGCAGATCGTGCTTGACGTTCATCGTGTCCAGCACCATCCGGGCGATGGTGTGGTGGCCCAGGGCGGAGAAGTGCAGCCGATCCTCGTCCCACATCTCCGGGCGGGTCAGCTCCCGCAGAGACCACATGTCCGCGACCAGCGCGTCGTGCCGGGCCGCAATGGTGCGCACGTTCTCGTTGAAGATCGCCACCTTGCCGCGGATCGATCCGACCACCGGCGTCTCGCGGACGTCGGGGCCGTTGAACAGCACGATGGTCGCGCCGGTGGTGCTCAGGATCTGCACCATGGTGTCGAGGATCCGGGCGGTCTCGTCGGGATCCCCGCCGGGACGGATGACGTCGTTGCCGCCGGCGCACAGGGTGATCAGGTCCGGGCGCAGCTGCAGCGCGGGAGCGATCTGTTCGTCACGGATCTGGCCGATGAGCTTGCCGCGCACCGCCAGATTGGCATAGGAGAACTTCGGGGCGCCCTCCACCGCGGCGGCGCCGAGGGAGAGTTCCTCAGCCACTCGGTCAGCCCAGCCGCGGTGGTAGCCGGGCCGGGTCTCATCGGGATCCCCGATGCCCTCGGTGAAGGAGTCGCCCAGGGCGACATAGCGGGTCCACGGGTGCCGGGGGGTCAGCGGGTTCTCGCCCGCGTCGGCGGGCAGGTCAGGTGTCTCAAGCAGGTCATCAGTATCGTTCACCCATATATTCTCTCCGACGACCCGCTCGGGTTGCATCCCCCCTTGGGCTGATCCGTGACCGGCTGATTAGAGTGGAGCAGGCACCCCTCCCGTCACGCAAAGGTCATTCCATGTCTGAATCTCCGCACGTCGTCTGGTCCCGCGAACCTGAAGAGCGCTCCGGCACCCCGCTGGTGGTGCTGCTCCACGGCTACGGCTCCCACGAGCAGGACCTGATGGGCCTGGTTCCGGGCCTGCCCGCGGACTTCACCTACGCCTCCGTGCGCGCCCCGGTGAAGATGGAGTTCGGCGGCTACACCTGGTTCGACCTCGACGTGGAGCGGCTCGCCTATTCCTCGTCGGCCGCCCGCGAGGCGGTGGAGCAGCTCTGGGAGTGGATCGTCTCGGTCAAGGACCAGCACAGCTCGGTGACCCTGTTCGGGTTCTCCATGGGGATGGCGATGGCCACCTCGCTGCTGCGCAGCCGCCCAGAGGCGTTCGCCGCCGTCGTCGGGCTCTCCGGCTTTGCCGTGGACCCGACCCGGGGCGAGGGGATCGAGGACTACTTCGACGACGAGGCGCTGGCCGCCGCGAAGGTCCCGTTCTTCTGGGGCCGCGACCAGGCAGATCCGATCATCCCGGCCGAGCATGTGGAGTACACCCACGGCTGGGCCACCAAGACCGTGAAGCTGACCAAGGTGCTCTACGCCGGGGCCGGCCACGGAGTGGTGCCGCAGGAGATCAGCCATGTGGGGGAGTTCCTGACCCACACGCTGCTCAACTCCCGCTGAGCGCCCTGGCGTAGACCTCCGCGTGGGCGGCGGCGATCTGCCTCCGCTGCTCACGCCGCCACCCCACACGCGCTGCCGCGGCCTGCGTGAGCCACGGCTTCGCACCCGGGTCCGCTGTCGTCGCGCGCTGGGGATGCCCGGGCGGTGTAGCGGCCGGCGCTGCCGAGGCCGAGGCTGCCGAGGCGGGCGCTGGAGAAGCCTGCACTGCCAAGGCCTGCGCGGCGGCGGCGTGCACCGCGCGCCGCAGGCTGGCGGCGTCGAGGCCCCCGTCCTGCCAGCGGTAGAGAAAGTCGGCCCCCTGGCTCCGGTAGCAGCCGACGTCCGGGGCGATCACGGTGGTCCCCAGATCGTGCGCGGCCTCCATCCATCCGGAGTGGGTGCCGAAGCGGTAGGGGAGCAGCGAGGTGTGCAGGCCGGCGAGGTAGTCGAAGAGCTCGGCATCGGTGTAGTAGTCATGGACCCGCAGGTCGACCAGATCGATGTCCTGAGCCTGCAGCCAGCGGACCAGCTCTGCGTCGTGGCGCGGGCCGGCGGCTTCGAAGACATCCCGGTGCAGATCCACCTGCAGCACCGAGCCCGGAATCTCGCGCAGCGCCGCGAGGGCGGCCTGGAGCACCTCCACGCCGACGATGTTGGCGCGCAGGCTCTTCAGATGGACCCCGAGGCGGAACTCCTCATCCCTGCGCCGCGGGGCCTCGGCGTACCCGCGGATCAGGTCCAGATCGACCACATGCGGATGCGGGATCACCTGGGCTTGAACGCCCCAGCGCTCGCGGATCTCCTCGGCGGCCTGCTCGCTGAGCGTGATCACCGCTCGGGCGCGGGCGAAGAGGACCTCGAGCTGGGAGTCATGCAGCGTGGGGTCCTCCTGGTGCGGATTCCACAGGTCGTGTGCGGTGTAGATCAGCGGCCTGCCGCGGGCATCGAGCGCGTCGAAGACCTCGTGCAGCTGCTCCGGGGTCTGCGCATCGAAGCCGAAGTGGACATGCATCAGATCGAATTCGTGGGCGGCGATCCATGCGGGGTCGAGCATCGCCGGAGGCCACCACGGGGCACCGGTGGGCGTGTCCTTCCGGGCAGACGGCGGATCCGGCAGCCGGAGCACCGGCGCGGCCCCACGGGTGTGCCCACGGGTGTGCCCACGCGGTGCGTCGCTGAGGGGTGCGGGGTCATGCTGTGGGTGGCTCAGGTGGCGGATGTAGACGTGGGAGGCCGGCACCGAGGCCACTGTGATGCTCACGCCGAGCGTCCTGTCGAGTCTTGCTCCGTTGCGCGCGCCGTCGCCTGCCCCGTCCTCTGCTGGGGATCCTGGCTGGCGACCCAGTCCTCGCGCTTGCGGTGCACCAGCCCCATCCGTTCGAACTCCTGCAGCCAGCCCTCCATGGGCCAGTGTCCCCACCGGTCCGCGAAGATCCGGCCATTGCGCAGGATGTCCGTGAGGTGCTCCACCGGCGGTCGCGAGACCGGGTGGTGCTGGTGGTAGGCCCGGGCTCCGCCCACCCAGGTCAGTTCGACCCCGTGGGCTCGGGCGCGCCAGGAGAAGTCGGTGTCCTCGGCCCCGTAGCCGGTGTAGGCCTCGTCGAATCCGCCGATCGTCTCCCAGACGTCGCGGCGGACCGCGAAGGACAGCGACCAGAACAGCGCGTGCTCTCCGTGGGTTTGGATCTCCCCGGGCGCCGGGGCTGGCCGTGCCGGATGCGGCTCTGCCCATGCGGCGAGCTGCTCGGCAGTGGCTGCATCCAGTGCCTCGCCGGGGAGCTCGGGCAGGTAGGCCACCGGCCCGCAGAGCAGATCCTCCGGTCGCAGTCGGGAGGCTTCGATATAGGCGCTGATCAAGCCGGGGTCGGGGATGCAGTCCACGTCGAGGAAGATCAGCAGGTCATCGGGTCCGGGCAGCTGTTCCAGGGCGCGCTGCGCACCGAGGTTCCGGGCTGCGGCCAGCGGCAGCCGGCCGGCGCTGCGCGGGATCTCCCACACCTGGGTGGGCAGCTCGGCGGCGTGTCCAGTGACTCCGGCCTTGGTCGCATGGTGCGTCCCGGGCTGAGCCGCCGCCAGTCGAGCGCTGACCTCAGGGTCCTCCATGGCCACCACCACATGCGCCACCGCGGGCGGGGCGCTGAGCGCCAGGGCGGCGCGCTGACGGCGCAGGTGGGTCGCCCGCCCATGGACCGCAGTGACGACGACGGCGCGTGGCGTGTCCTCGGCGGGTGTGGCGGGCGCCGGCAGCATCGAGTGCAGCAGCTCCGCGAACCGGTCCGCGGCTGCGCCGTCAGACCAGCTGGCCCAGTCCTGGCCCTCGAGGGCCAGCGCCTGGTTCACAGCCCGGTCCCAGCCGGCGTCGTCGCCGGGCTCTGGAGCTCGAAGCACCGGCCAGGGTCCGCGCTCGAGGGCGTCGAGCATATGATCCTGTTCCTGGTGCGGACGGTCCAGAGCGGTGACCAGCGCCGGGGTGCGGCTGGCGGCGATCTCCGCGATGGAGTTCTGCCCGGCCGCGGTGAGCACCAGGTCGGCACGGATCAACAGCGGCCAGGGGTCGGCCTCCCAGGAGCCCTCCCCGCCGAGGACGCGCAGCCGTGCCTGCGGCAGAACCCGGCGCAGCTGGGCGATCGCCGCGTCGGTCACGGCACCGCCGCCGCCTCCGCTGAGCACCAGGACCTCGGACTGCCGGTCCTCCGGCTCGGTCCGCTTCGCGGTGTCACGGTGGTCTTGGGTGACTCGTTCGGCTGAGCCGGCTCGGCTCTCCGGGGAGAAGCGGGAGAGTCCGCCCAGGGCGTGGACCTCCGCGGCGCCGTGGAAGATCCCGGAGGCTTCGGCGGGCCACATGCCCACCACCGCGGAGGAGATCCCGTAGCCCAGCCGATGCGCCGGATCATTGCGGTCACCGGGCAGTGCCACCGTGACCACGGGGATTCCATGGAGCCGGGCGAGCAGCGCGATCTCCACCGAGACATCGGCGACCAGCAGCTGCGGCGCGGCGTGATCGATCCAGGCCGAGAGCTGCGCGCTGCGTCGGCGCAGCCCCGCGTGGCGCAGCGGGGCCCAGTGCAGCGCGCCCGACGCGGTGGGCTCGCGGAACCCGCCGTCGTCCTCACCTGCGGTGTCATCGCGGTCCAGCTGGACCCAGCCGGCCTCACCCGGCCAGTCAGACGGTTCGGGGAGCGAGGAGATCCCGGTGATCTGCATGCCCCGAGCCGCCGCGGCCTGGGCCACGGCGGTGGCGCGGTGCAGATGACCGCGACCCTGATGGTGGATGTACCAGCCGATCATCAGGCTGAGGCGCTCGGCTGCGAGGCGGATTCCATGGCCATCTGGGCATAGAGCTGCTCGTACTCATCCACCATCCGCTCCAGTGAGAGCGATCCTTCGGCGCGCTGGCGCACGGCGGCGCGATCACAGCCTGCGGCGCGGGTGATCGCCTCCGCCAAGGCGGCCACGGACCCGTCCGCGGCGAGGGCGCCGGAGGAGCCGGTCACGATCTCCACCAGCCCGCCGCGGGGGAAGGCCGCCACCGGTGTCCCGCAGGACATGGCCTCGGCGGCCACCAGACCGTAGGGCTCGTCCCACTGGGAGCTGACCACGGCCACCGCAGAGGAGCCGACGAGCTCCACGAGCTCGGTGTGGCGCAGGTGCCCCACATAGACCGCGTCATCGCCGAGCCTCGGCGCGACCTGTGCTTCGAAATAGCTGCGGTCCATGATGGGGCCCGCCAGGGTGATGCTGCGACCGGCGGCGCGCGCGGCGTCGATGGCCAGATGCGGTGCCTTCTCCGGCACCAGACGCCCGGTCCAGACGCACTCGTTGCCACCGGGTCCCGGATGCCACACATCGGTGTCGACTCCGTTGGGGATCACGCTGGAGGTGACCGTGCTCGCCCAGGCCTCGGCCGTGGCGGAGCTCACCGCGGTGAACACCGCGGAGGGTGCCGCGTAGTTCATCGCCGACTCCAGCCAGGGGGTCGGGGGAGTGTGCAGCGTGGTGAGCACCGGCATCGGCACCAGCGAGGAGAGCGCAACCGGCAGGTGATGCAGCGAATTGTTGTGGATCACGTCGAAGTCCTTGGACTCCGCGAGGTGCAGCATGAGGCCGAGGTAGGCGTGATGCTGTTGCATCCAGTCCACCGGCATCGCACCGACGTCGGAGCGCGCGGCGGCGGTGAGCTCCAGACGCTCGGGCAGCAGCATCTGGGCGCCCAGGGCCGGGTCGCTGCCGCCCGCGGCGAAGAGCGTCACGGAATGCCCCCGGCTGATGAGCTTCTTGGCCACCGTGTGTGTAAAAGCCTCAAGCCCCCCGGCGAAGGGTTCCCGAATCGGAAACTGGCTCGAAGCGATGATGCATATGCGCAACCGCACCCCTAGTTCACAGGGCGAGACGCAACCCCCCGGCGCCGGTCATCGAGACCGGCAGGCACCTCGCAGAAGAATGTCATGTGAGGCCCGTTACACAGCGTGCGGACGGCCCCTAGAGGCACTGTACACGCGGTTTCAGGGAGGTGGGTTCAGCCCTGTCAGCCCGCCACGGGCATGAGTCGCGCGGCGGGCAGACCGAAGGGCTCGCCGTCGAACTCCACGAGCTGTCCGCGCTTGATCTGGGCGCCGCGGCGGGTCTCCACCTCACCGTCGACGGTGACGCCGGAGGAGTCGATCACCTCGCGGGCGATCGCCCCGTTCTCGACCACTCCGGCCAGCTTCAGGAGCTGCCCCAGTCGGATGGACTCGTCGCGGATCGGGACTTCAGACACTTCTTTGCTCATGGGCCAAGTCTGTCATGCATCCCCAGCGCTTTACCTGGGCTTGGGTGCTTGACCTGCCCGACGGTAGGCCCGGTCCATCACGTAGAGCCCGGTCAAGCGTGGGGGAGGGGTCTGGATAAGGTGGGCCCATGAGTTCTGCCGAGCCCGCAGCGGGCCCCCGCTCCCCGCTGGTCTGGGTCTTCCTGCTTCTGCTGATGCTCGCCTCGGGTGCAGCGATCCCCACTCAGGGCCGCGTCAACGCCGCGCTGACCAGCGAGATCGGGGACCCGGTCCTCGCGGCGACGATCAGCTTCAGCGTCGGCAGCATCATCTTGCTGCTGGTGACCTTCGGCACGGGCCGGGGCCGGCGGGCCATCGGAAGGGTGGCCCCGGCGGTGCGCGAGGGGCGGATCCGCTGGTGGTATTTCCTGGCCGGCTGCGTGGGCGCCTACTTCGTACTCACCCAGACCCTGACCATCGGGCTCATCGGCGTCGCAGTATTCACCGTGGCTGTGGTCACCGGGCAGACCCTCGGGGGACTGCTCTGGGACCGGATCGGTCTGGGACCGGCCGGTCGGATGCGGCTGAACCCGTTCCGCGTCGGCGGTGCGGTGCTGACCGTGCTCGCCGTGCTCTGGGCGGTCTCCCCGCAGCTCAGTGCCGCCGGGCAGGGACCCGCTTGGCTGGCCCTGGTCCTGCTGCCGCTCTCGGGAGGCTTCCTGCAGGCGGCCCAGCAGGCCATCAACGGCCGCCACTCCGCGGCGTATCGGTCCCCGGCACCGGGAACCCTGTTCAACTTCCTCGCGGGCACCCTGTTCCTGCTGCTGGTCTGGGCCGGCAAGGCGCTGATCACCGGGGTGGAGCCGGCGCTGTCGCTGATCTGGTGGCACTATCTGGGCGGGCCTCTGGGGATCATCTTCATCGCCCTGGGTGCGCTGCTGGTCACCCGGGTCGGAGTGCTGATCGCCGCGATGGGGATGATCGCCGGGCAGCTGCTGGGCTCGCTGCTGCTCGATGTCCTGCTGCCCACCCCCGGCTCGCTGGTCACCGTCGCCACCGTGCTGGGCACCGGGCTGACCCTGCTCGCGGTGATCATCGCCTCGCTGCCCGATATCCTGCGCGGACGCCCAGGGCGTAGGCGCGGAGCCTGAGCTCCTGGTCCGGAACCGGACCCGCATTCGGGCCGGGTGCGTGCGCGCGATAAGCTGGCGCAATCTGTGTTCATCCCCGTTCTACCTGAGGTGTATCTGCCACATGGCCAAAGAGACCGCACTCGACAAAGTCATCTCCCTGGCGAAGCGCCGCGGCTTCGTGTTCCAGTCGGGAGAGATCTACGGCGGCACGCGCTCTGCCTGGGACTACGGACCGCTGGGCACCGAGCTCAAGGAGAACATCAAGGCCGAATGGTGGCAGACCTTCATCCGCGGCCGCGGCGACATGGTCGGCCTGGACTCCGCGATCATCCTTCCGCAGGCCGTCTGGCATGCCTCGGGCCATGTCAAGACCTTCTCCGACCCGCTGGTCGAGTCGCTGCACACCCACCGCCGCTACCGCGCCGATCACCTGATCGAGGCCTATGAGGCCAAGCACGGGCACCCGCCGGAGAACGGCCTCGCCGACATCCGCGACCCTGAGACCGGCCAGCCCGGCAAATGGACCGAGCCGCAGCAGTTCTCCGGCCTGATGAAGACCTTCCTCGGCCCGGTGGATGACCAGGAGGGGCTGCACTACATGCGCCCCGAGACCGCCCAGGGCATCTTCGTGAACTTCAACAACGTGGTGACCTCGGCCCGGAAGAAGCCGCCCTTCGGCATCGGCCAGATCGGCAAGGCCTTCCGCAACGAGATCACCCCCGGCAACTTCATCTTCCGCACCCGCGAGTTCGAGCAGATGGAGATCGAGTACTTCACCCACCCGGATGAGGCCGACGAGTGGTTCAAGCACTGGGTCGACGCATGCTACAACTGGTTCACCGACCTCGGTCTGAACCCCGAGAACCTGCGCAAGTTCGACGTGCCTGAAGATGACCGCGCGCACTACTCCGCCGGCACCATCGACCTGGAATACCGCTTCGACTTCGCCGGCTCGGCCTGGGGTGAGCTCATGGGCGTCGCGAACCGCACCGACTATGACCTGAACTCCCACACCGAAGCCTCCGGCGCGAAGCTGCAGTACTTCGACCAGGCCAGCGGCACCCGCTACACCCCCTACGTGATCGAGCCCTCCTTCGGCCTGACCCGGGCGATGATGGCCTTCCTGGTCGACGCCTACACCGAGGACGAGGCGCCGAACACCAAGGGCGGCGTGGACACCCGCACCGTGCTGAAGCTGCACCCGAAGCTGGCCCCGGTGAAGGCCGCGGTGCTGCCGCTCTCGAAGAAGCCCGAGCTCGCCGGGGTCTCCCAGGATTTGGCCCAGCAGCTGCGCCAGCACTGGAACATCGATTTCGACGACTCCGGCGCCATCGGCCGCCGCTACCGTCGCCAGGACGAGATCGGCACCCCGTTCTGCATCACCGTGGACTTCGACACGCTGGAGGACCAGGCGGTCACCATCCGCCACCGCGACGAGATGACCCAGGAGCGGGTTTCGCTGGACAAGGTCCAGTCCTACCTCGCGGTGAAGCTGCTCGGATGAGCCGACGGGTCCCTTCCGTTGAGCTGACCCTGCGTTGACGCTGCGCCGATCCGAGCAAGACGGCTGCCCGTGAGGCGTCGGGTCGCTCAGCCCTCGGCTGAACGGCCCGACGCTGAACAGCGGGTATCGCGCGCGGGCGGGGTTGAGCTTTGTCCGGACGCAGGTGCGGGACTACCATGGCGTGTTTGGTCTGAACGACACTTACTGCCTCGTCTAAGGAAATGTGATGAGTATTGAGCACGACGCCGCGGCTCGCTCAGCGAACCCGGCCCGGCTGACTCTGGACTCCGGTCTCACCGTGCGCCCCTGGGCCGACGGCGACGACCTGAAGCTGCTTCAGGTCTGGGGAGACCCGGAGAACTCGATGCACCACCAGGACCGCAGCCTGCTGCGGCCCTCTTCTAACGAGCCCTGGTCCCGCTGCATCGTGGCCGAGGACGCGGGGCTGCCCGTGGCCGCCGCCACGATCTTCCGCTCCTCGCTGCACCCGGACCGGCTCTCCTTCTACGCCGAGGTCGCCCCGGATCACCGCCGCCGCGGCGTCGCGGCGCAGATGCTGCAGATCCTCGAGGCCGAGGTCCCCAACTGTGCCGTGCAGTCGCTGAAGGCCCGGGTCGCGAAGCGTTCCGCCGCCCAGTGCTTCCTCAAGGACAACGGCTTCACCAAGATCCAGGCCTCCCGCCAGGTGGTCGTCCAGCCGGGCGCCATCTCGCTGCCGGACCTGGACAGCGCCGGACTGGACCTCGAAGACCTCGCCACAGGATCGGTGGAGCTCACCCAGCTGGTCGCGGACTTCTACAACACCGTGCACAGCTGGGACCGCGCCGAGATGACCATCGGCAAGGCCCAGCAGATGCTGCTCGGCCCGGAGACCGGCGCCTCGGGCGCCGTGGTGCTGCGCGACACTTCCGAAGGCGGGAACAACGACATCCTGGCCTTCGCGATCAGCTACACCTCCGAGCGCACCGACGAGCCCGCCGACGTCCTGCTGGGCTGGAACACCGCGTTGGAGGACGCCGACGCCGAGACCGCCTGCCGGGCGATGCTCGCGCTGCTCTCCGCGCACTTCCCGGTCAAGGTCGAGGTCGACGACGCCATGGTCCCGCTGAAGACCGTCACCGACGAGCTCATCGAGGCCGGTGAGGCCGAGTACGACTTCGAGGCGCTCATCTACGCCAAAGACGCAGCCTGAGCGGGGAGCCGATGACCGTCGAGACCGCCGCTTCCAGCGCGCCGCAGACCACCGCGCTGCTGCCTCCGCTGACCCTGGGGCCGATCACGGTGAAGACCCCGGTGGTGCTTGCCCCGATGGCCGGGATCACCAACACCGCGTTCCGCCGGCTCTGCCGCGATTACGGCGGCGGGCTCTTCGTCAACGAGATGGTCACCGCGCGCGCCCTGGTGGAGCGCCGGCCCGAATCGCTGCGGATCATCAAGCATGAACCCGACGAGGTGCCCCGCTCGGTGCAGCTGTACTCGGTGGACCCGGTCACCACCGGCCACGCGGTGCGGATGCTGGTCGAAGAAGGCCGCGCGGATCACATCGACATGAACTTCGGCTGCCCGGTCCCGAAGGTCACCCGCAAGGGCGGCGGCTCCGCGCTGCCCTGGAAGATCCGACTCTTCGAATCCATCGTCGCCACCGCTGTGCGCGAAGCCTCCAAGGCCAACATCCCGGTGACCGTGAAGATGCGCAAGGGCATCGACGAGGACCACCTGACCTTCATCGAGGCCGGCAAGGTCGCCCGGGACTCCGGCGTGGCCGCAGTCGCCCTGCACGGACGCACCGCCCGGCAGCACTACTCGGGTCAGGCGGACTGGTCCGCGATCGCCGCGCTGCGCGAGTCCCTCCCCGACATCCCGGTGCTGGGCAACGGTGACATCTGGTCAGCAGAGGATGCTGTCGCGATGGTCGAGCAGACCGGGGTGGACGGCGTCGTCGTCGGCCGCGGCTGTCAGGGCCGACCCTGGCTCTTCGGTGACCTCCAGGCCGCCTTCGAGGGGCGCGAGGAGCGGCACCGTCCGGATCTGCCGATGGTCTCGGCCACGCTGTTGCGCCACGCGCAGATGCTGGTCCCGTATTTCGACGGCGACGAGCGCAAGGCCATGCAGGACATCCGCAAGCACGTGGCCTGGTACTTCAAGGGCTACGCGGTGGGCTCACACCTGCGCACCCAGCTGGTCGCGGTGGAGTCCATGACCCAGCTCCAGGACCTGCTCGGGCAGCTGGACCAGTCCCTGAGCTACCCCGGGGCCGATGCCGAGGGCCCGCGCGGCCGCGCCGGATCGCCCAAGAAGGTGCACCTGCCGCAGGACTGGCTGGAGTCCCAGGAGCTCAACGAGGCGCAGCGGGAGATGATCCAGGCCGCCGAGGTCGACACCTCCGGCGGCTAAGGTAGGACGCATGAGTGCGCAGAACGTGGAGCGAGTAGAGGGCGGATATGCCGCCCTGCGTCCGGGCTACACCGAGGCCGACGAGGCCCGCTGGGTGCCCGAACACGGCAAGTCCGTCTACCGGTCCAGCTTCGAGCGTGACCGGGCCCGGCTGCTGCACTCCTCGGCGCTGCGCCGACTGGGCGCCAAGACCCAGGTGGTCTCGCCCGACGTCGACGACTTCTCCCGCACCCGGCTGACCCACTCGCTCGAGGTCGCCCAGGTGGGCCGGGACCTCGGTCGGCTGCTGGGCTGCGACCCCGACGTCGTGGACGCGGCCTGTCTCTCCCATGACCTCGGACACCCGCCCTTCGGGCACAACGGGGAGACCGTGCTCAATGCGCTGGCCGCCCCCTACGGCGGGTTCGAGGGCAACGCGCAGACGCTGCGGCTGCTGACCCGGCTGGAGACCAAGCGCTTCCACCCCGACGGCCGCTCTGCCGGACTCAACCTGACCCGCGCCTCCCTGGACGCCGCGGTGAAATACCCCTGGCGCGCGCACGAGGCGCCGAGCCTGCCCGACGGCAGCCGCAGCGCGAAGTTCGGCACCTATGAGGACGACGTCGAGGTCTTCGACTGGATCCGTGCGGGTGTGGCGGGCCGGCGGAAGTCCATGGAGGCCCAGGTGATGGACGCCGCCGACGATATCGCCTACTCGGTGCATGACATCGAGGACGGGGTGGTCAACGGCCGGTTCCAGCTGAAGTTCCTCGCCGACCCGCTGCAGCGCCGCCGCGTGGTCCAGACCACCCACGACTGGTACCTGCCCGAGACCGACCCGGCCCGGATCGAGGCCGCGCTGGAGCGGCTCTCCACCGCTGATTCCTGGGTGGGGGAGTCCGACGGCTCGCGCCGGGCGCTGGCCGCGCTGAAGAACATGACCAGCGAGCTCATCGGCAGGTTCTCCCACGCCATCTTCACCGCCACCCGCGAGGTCTACGGGGACCGCCCGCTGGTCCGCCACGAGGCCGACCTGGTGGTTCCGGACGAGACGCTGGAGGAGGTCTCGCTGATGAAGGGCATCGCGGCGACCTACATCATGGCCTCCCGCGAGCAGAAGCCGGTCTACGCCCGGCAGCGCGAGGTCATCGAGGGCCTGCACGGGCTGCTCGCCGAGACCGGAGACCAGTTCCTGGAGCCGCCCTTCCAGGCGGACTTCCACGCCGCATCCGACGAGGCCGCCCGGCAGCGTGCGATCATCGACCAGATCGCCTCACTCACCGACGGCGCGGCGCTGGAGTGGTACGCCACCCTGGTCCACGGCCGCCCGGTGTTCAACCGCCTCTTCGCCTGACCCTCCGTTCCCTTCGCGTTGAGGGGCGGAACCTGCGGGTATCTCATGCGGCGGAGGGCCCGAAACAGTCGCAGAATCCGCCCCTCAACGCAGGGGGTGGGTGCGGCTCAGTCCAGGTGGCGCAGGTAGCGGTCCGGGGCGTCGAGGAAGGACCGCCAGTTCCGCACCAGGTCGAGGTCCTCATAGGCGCAGGAGCGCAGCCCCCACTCTCCGACCTCGATCAGCTCGGCCTCCGGCAGCGCGGCCAGGATCGGGGAGTGCGTGGAGAGCAGCACCTGCGCGCCGTCCTTCGCGAGGTCGCGCAGGGTGCCGATCAGCGCCAGGCAGCCGGAGAGCGAGAGCGCTGACTCCGGCTCATCGAGCACCCACAGCCCGACGACGCGGGAGCGGTCCGCGATGTATTCCAAGAACGCCTCGCCGTGGCTGAGCTCGTGCAGCCCGCCTCGGCCGATCGACTCCAGGTAGCTGAAGTGCCCGTGCATGGTCTCCGCGCGCAGGAACACCCCGCGCTTGGACGCCCCGAGTCCGCGCACCAGCTGCAGATGCTCCGCCAGGGGAGATTCGGTGGACCGGGTCTGATGCCTCGCGGAATGGGTGCCGCCCTCGGGGTTCAGCCCGAAGGCCGCGGCGATCGCCTCCACAAGCGTGGACTTTCCAGCGCCGTTGTCCCCGACCAGGACAGTGACCGGACCAAGGTCGAGTCCCTCCTCGAGGATCTGCCGCACCGGCGCCAGGGTCGCGGGCCAGCGGTCCCGATCCATGGGAGTCAGCGAGTGCTCCTCGACACGGCGCAGCGGCAGCGAGCTGAAGGCCTCCACGCCCGGGGCTATTTCCCGATGTCGCCGACGACGACGTCGAAGGCCGCGAACAGCTCTTCCGCCTCCACGAAGAGGTTCAGGTCCGGTTCGCCGGCTCCCATGGCGATCCGACCGGAGATCGACTCATCGGCGTAGACCGGCCACATCGTGCCCTCCGGGGTGCGGGCACCGAAGGGTGTGATCGTTCCCGGATGATACCCGGTGGCCGCCACGGCCTCCTCGGGCGCGGTCATCGACATCTTCTTCATCCCGGCGAGCCGACGCAGCTTCGCCCAGTCGACCTGCTTGTCCCCGGGGATCAGCGCCACCACATAGCTGTGCTCAGTCGAGGACTGGGTCAGTCTGGCCTTCGCGACCAGGGTCTTCACGATCTCCCGCGGCTCCACGCCGAGATTCTCGGCAGCCTCCTCCAATGAGGAGGCCGGTCCGCGCTGGACGAATTCAAGGGTCACCGCGCGTGAATCGGCATCGGCCTGCACCCGCTCGCGTCCGGAAAGCTCAGTCATGCTCCCCAGCCTAGCGAGACTTCGGTCCCTCCACCGCGCCTCCACAGCCAA
This sequence comes from Nesterenkonia maliinae, assembly GCF_051262655.1. NCBI lineage: Bacteria > Bacillati > Actinomycetota > Actinomycetes > Micrococcales > Micrococcaceae > Nesterenkonia > Nesterenkonia maliinae. The sequence goes on from NZ_JBIMEY010000005.1 coordinate 127,367, forward strand.
CGGCAGCGCACCGTCATCATTTGGCCCCGCCGAGTAGATTAGAGCCATGGCCGGACTGATCAAACGCGAAGACATCGATGCCGTCCGTGAGCGCGCAGACCTTCGCGAGATCGTCGAGCAGTACGTCACGCTCAAGGGCGCCGGCATCGGTTCGTGGAAGGGCCTGTGCCCCTTCCACGACGAACGCTCCCCGAGCTTCCACATCCGTCCCGGGGTCGGAACCTTCCACTGCTTCGGCTGCGGAGAATCCGGTGACGTGATCGCTTTCCTGATGGGCATGGACCACACCAGCTTCCAGGAGACCGTGGAGAAGCTCGCCGGTCGCCTCGGGATCGAGCTGCGCTACGAGGATGGCGGCAAGGGCCCGGACAAGGCCGAGATCGGTCGCCGCCAGCGGCTGCTGGACGCGCACAAGATCGCCGATGAGTTCTTCCAGGCCGCGCTGCAGAGCCCCGAGGCGCAGCCCGCCCGCGAGATGCTCACCGGCCGCGGCTTCACCCGCGAACACGCCGCCCAGTTCTCCGTGGGCTACGCGCCCAAAGGCTGGGACAACCTGCTCAAGCACCTGCGCGCGAAAGGCTTCACCGACGAGGAGCTCACCGAGACCGGGATGTTCTCCTCCGGCGGGCGCGGCATCTACGACCGCTTCCGCGGCCGGCTGATGTGGCCCATCCGGAACATGACCGGCAACACCGTGGGCTTCGGCGGCCGCCACCTCTACGAGGACGACAAGGGTCCCAAATACCTGAACTCGCCCGAGACGGCGATCTACAAGAAGTCACAGGTGCTCTACGGGATCGAACACGCCAAACGCCACGTCGCCAAGCAGCGCCAGCTTGTCGTCGTGGAGGGCTACACCGATGTCATGGCATGCCACGTGGCCGGGGTGGAGACCGCGGTCGCGACCTGCGGCACCGCCTTCGGCGAGGGTCATATCCGGATCGCGCGCCGACTGATCTCCGACGAGGGCGGCGCCGGTGAGGTGATCTTCACCTTCGACGGTGATGCGGCCGGACAGCAGGCGGCGCTCAAGGCGTTCAAGGAGGACCACATGTTCCTCGCCAAGACCTTCATCGCCGTCGGCCCCGAGGGCATGGACCCCTGTGACATCCGCCAGCACCGCGGCGATGACGCGGTCCGTGAGCTGATCAGCTCCAAGACCCCGCTCTTCGAGTTCGCCATCCGGGCCAAGCTGCGCGAATTCGACCTCAACACCATCGAGGGCCGGGTCGGCGCGCTGCGCGCCACCGCTCCGATCGTCGGTGCGATCAAGGACCCGGCCATGCGTCCGGCCTACACCCGGGAGCTGGCCGGCTGGCTGGGAGCCGAGATGGACGACGTCACCCGGGCGGTCGCCTATGCGCAGAAGCACCAGCCCTCGCCCCACCTGGAAGCCGAGAAGGCTTCGGCCGGCAACCAGAGCCAGTCGAATCAGCGTCAGGGAAATCAGCGCAACGGCAGCCCGGGCCAGGGCGGGCCGGCGGGGGAGCAGCTGCGCCGCAGCGCCCCCGGCTATCCACGCCCGGACACCCGCGACCCGGCGGTGCTGATGGAGCGCCAGGCGCTGGAGGTGATCCTGCAGCACCCCACCCATCTCACCGCAGAGCAGTGGGAGGAGATCTTCACCGTGCGCTTCACCGCCCCGGCGCACCAGGCCATCCACGACGGCGTGAGGATCGCCGCCGCTTCAGCCTCCGATCCGCGCAACTGGGTCCAGGCAGTGCGCGATGAGGTGCCGGAGCCGATCAAGTCCTTCGTCTCGGAGCTCGCGGTCACCTCGCTGCCCACCAACAGCGACGAGCATCTGGAGAAGTACTGTCAGTCCATCCTCAACCGGCTGGTCGAACTCAAGATCACCCATCAGAAGGCCAACCTGCTGGGACGGCTCCAGCGCATGGATGCCTCACACAACCCCGAGGAGCACCAGGCGCTGAACCGCGAGCTGATGGAGCTGGAGCATCGTCGTCGGGCGCTGCGAGAAGCTGAATGGGGCTGACTCGTCGGCGCTTCTCCGTCCAGCAGGATGACGGCCGACTTCGAGGCAGCCACCAGGCTTGATAACGTGTTGCCCCGGACACAGTGAGCGCAGCCACGTCGGAGCGCCGCAGTCAGTGAAGTTCAGATGTCAGTGAAGTTCAGACGCCACTGACGTGCAGACGTCAGTGAAGTTCAGCAGCAGGACAAGTTCATCAGCGTGACGATGGGGTCACGTGAAGCATCCTAGAAGGAGATTCACATGCCCCAGGAAACACCCGCCCCTGCGCAGGCGGGCTCGCCGGCCACCGGCAGCGTCACTCGCGTCCAGGCCACCCACGAAGTGCCCGACGCGATGCGTCGCGACGTCGGCCTGCTCGGCGGCCTGCTCGGCCAGGTCCTGGAGGAGTACGGCTCCGAGGGACTGCTCGCCGACGTCGAGGCGCTGCGCGAACTCACCATCGCCGCACTCGAAGACACCAGCGGCGAGACCCTGGAACGCGCCGAGGAGCTGGTCTCCTCCTTCTCCGCGGAACGGGCCAAAGAGGTCGCCCGCGCGTTCACCTCCTACTTCCTGCTGGCGAACCTCGCCGAGGAGCAGCACCGCGTGCGCACCCTGCGCACCCGTGACGGCGAGCTCCCGCTCGCACAGCAGCAGCCCTCTGACTCGGTGGCCGCGGCCTTCACCCACCTCGCCGCCGAGGTCGGAGAGCGCGAGGCCGAGCGCCGGCTCAAAGAGCTGCGCTTCCACCCGGTGCTCACGGCCCACCCCACCGAGGCCCGCCGCAACGCGATCACCGCATCGGTCCGCCGCATCGGTGCGCTCCTGGACGTGCGCGATGATCCACGGGTCGGACCCACCGAACTCGCCAAGAATCGCCGCGAGCTCCTCGAAGAGATCGACAACATGTGGCGCACCGCGCAGCTGCGCGTCTCCAGCCCCTCACCGCTGGACGAGGTGCGCACCGCACTGGGCATCTTCGACTCCTCCTTCTCCTCGGTCTTCACCCAGGCCTACCGGCGGATGGACGACTGGCTCCAGGGCGAGGCCTCCGGCGCGCAGGCGCCCAAGGCCCCGGCCTTCATCCGACTCGGCTCCTGGATCGCCGGAGACCGCGACGGCAACCCCAACGTCACCGCCACGATCACCCGTAAAGCAGTGGCGCAGGCCGCCGACCGGGTCCTGGCCGACCACGAGGAACGGTCCCGCCGCACCGCGATGTCACTGACCCTCGATGACCGCTACACCCCGCCGAGCAGCAAGCTCGACGCACTCTGGAACCGGCAGCGCCAGCTTTCCGAGGAGCTTGCCGAGCAGGCCTCCCAGCACTCCCCGGGAGAGCCGCACCGCCAGGTGCTGCTCGGCATCACCGGCCGGATCCAGGCCACCCGGGAGCGCAACGCCGATCTCGCCTACGCGGTGCCCGAGGAGCTCATCAACGACCTGCGCGTGGTCCAGGACTCGCTCGTCGAAGCCGGCGCGAACCGGGCCGCCTACGGTGACCTGCAGGAGCTGATCTGGCAGGTCCAGACCTTCGGCTTCCACCTCGCCGAGCTCGAGGTCCGCCAGCACTCCAAGGTGCACGCCCAGACCCTTGCCTGGCTCGAGGATTCGAAGTCGGTGGAGAAGATGGCGGTGCCCGGAGAAGAGGTGCTCGAGACCTTCCGCGCCATCGCCTCGGTGCAGCAGCGCTACGGCGTCGACGCCGCCCGCCGCTACATCGTGTCCTTCACCCAGTCCGCGCAGAACCTCGCCGACGTCTACACGCTCGCGGAGAAGGCCCTCGGGGGACCCGAGAACGCCCCGGTGCTCGACGTCATCCCGCTGTTCGAGACCTACGAGGACCTGCGCAACGCGCCGCAGATCCTCGAGGAGATGCTGACCAACCCGGCCGTGCAGGCCCGGCTGGAGCAGACCGGTCGGCGCATGGAGGTCATGCTGGGCTACTCGGACTCCGCCAAGGACGTCGGCCCGGTCTCCGCGACCCTCGCCCTGTATGAGGCGCAGGAGAAGATCTCCGCCTGGGGGATCAAGCACGACATCACGCTCACCCAGTTCCACGGTCGCGGCGGCGCCCTGGGCCGCGGCGGCGGACCCGCGAACCGGGCGATCCTCGCGCAGCCCCCGCACTCGGTGGACCTGCGCTTCAAGGTCACCGAGCAGGGAGAGGTGATCTCCGCCCGCTACGGCAACCCGGAGATCGCGCTGCGCCACATCGAGCAGGTCGCCGCCGCCACGCTGATGGCCTCGGCGCCCTCGACCGAGCGGCGCAACGCCGAGGCTGCCCAGCGCTATGCCGGGCTCGCCGAGAAGATGGACGGTGTCTCCCGGGAACGCTTCCACGGCTTGGTCAACGCCGAGGGCTTCGCGCCCTGGTTCGCCGAGGTCACCCCGCAGGACGAAGTCGGGCTGCTCGCCATCGGCTCCCGTCCGGCCAAGCGCGGACTCTCGGTGGAGTCCCTCGAGGACCTGCGCGCGATCCCCTGGAACTTCGCCTGGGGCCAGGCGCGGATCAACCTGACCGGATGGTACGGCCTGGGCAGCGCCCTGGAATCGGTGCAGGACCTGGAACAGCTGCGCCAGGCCTACGCCGAATGGCCGCTGTTCCGTGCCCTGATCGACAACATCGAGATGTCCCTGGCCAAGACCGACCGGCGCATCGCCGAGCGGTACCTGGCGCTGGGGGGCCGCGAGGACCTCACCGCGGTGGTGCTCGAGGAGTTCGACCTGACCTCCAAATGGGTCCTGGCCATCACGGATCAGAAGCGACTGCTGGAGAAGCATCAGGTCCTGGGCCGGGCCGTGCAGCTGCGCAACCCCTACGTGGACGCGCTCTCGCTGATCCAGCTGCGCGCCCTGCGGGTGCTGCGCTCGGGCAAGCTCGCCGACGATGAGATCGATGATCCGCGCAACCTGCTGCTGATCACACTCAAGGGCGTGGCCGCCGGACTGCAGAACACCGGCTGATCCCTGCCGCCCACTCCTCTGCGTCTTACCGGGCGCTGCGTGATCGACCGGCCCGGCGGTGCCGCCGGTGGGACACGGAAGCCCCGGTAAGACGCGGGTGGCTAGGATTGGGGGATGACAGTCCCCTCGGCGAAGCCCCTGATCAATCCCGACCTCGACCCGTCTCAGGCAGATCCACACCTCTGGCTCGAAGAGGTCACCGGGGAGCGCGCGCTGGAATGGGTGCATCAGCGCAATGCCCGTGCCGAGGAGCGGATCCAGGACGCAGGGTTCGACCCCCTGCGCACCGAGCTGCGCGAGATCCTCGACGCCTCGGACCGGATCCCCGGCGTGACCAAGCGCGGGGAGCACCTCTATAACTTCTGGACCGACGAAGCCCACCCGCAGGGGCTCTGGCGGCGCACCACCGAAGAGTCCTACCGCAGCGAGACCCCCGAATGGGAGATCCTGCTCGACCTCGACGCGCTCAGCGCCGAGGAGGGCGTCACCTGGGTCTGGCACGGTGCCGAGGTGCTGCGCCCGCACAGCACCGACCAGCCGACCCCCGGCCCCTGGCGGCACACGCTGATCTCACTCTCCCCGGGCGGCTCCGACGCCGATGTCACCCGCGAGTTCGACCTGGTCACCCGACGCTTCATCTCTGAATCCGAGGGCGGGTTCCACCGTCCGCAGGGGAAGGGTGGTCTGAGCTGGATCGACGCCGACACCGTCTACCTCACCCACGACGACGGCGCCGATGCCGTCACCAGCTCCGGCTACCCGCGGGTGGCCCGCCGCTGGCACCGCGGCACCCCGCTCACGCAAGCCCAGGAGGTGCTCAGCGTCGAGGCGGACCACATGACCGCCGTCGCCGGCTACGACAGCACCCCCGGATTCGAGCGGCACGTCGGGGTGCGGCTGCTGGGCTTCTATGACCGCGAGACCTACCTGATCGACCCGGACGCGCAGGACGCGATGACCCTGATCGAGGTGCCCACCGACGTCTCCGTGGGCTTCCACCGCGATCTGATCCTGCTGCGCCCGCGCACCGACTTCACCCATCACGGGGTGGCCTACCGCGGTGGCAGCCTGATCGTCGGCGACGCCGAGCGCTTCGTCGCCGGAGAGCCGGAGCTGCGGGTGCTCTTCGAACCCACCGAGGCCGCTGCGCTGCTGGGCGTGACGGTCACCCGCGAGACCATCCTGGTGACCATCATGGAGGACGTGATCCACCGGGTCGAGGCGCATTGGCGTGAGGCCGGCAAGTGGAGGGCCAGCGCCGCCTTCGGCGAGCTGAACGGATCCCTGGGCGTGGCGGCTGTGGATGAAGAGGAGTCCGAGGAGGTCTGGGTCACCAGCAACGACTGGATCACCCCCACCAGCCTCCACCGCGGCACCCTCGAGGAGCTGCGGACCGGCCAGCCGCCGTCGTTGGAGCTGATCAAGCAGGCCCCCGAACGCTTCGAGGCCGACGGTCTCGCCTCCGCGCAGAGCTTCGCCACCAGTGCCGACGGCACCCGGATCCCCTACTTCCTGATTGGCCGGGCCGACGCCGTGCAGTCGGTGGAGACCGCGAACACCGCGACCGTCCCGGGCGCCACGCAGATCGCGGGACCCGAGCCGCACCCGACGATCCTCTACGGCTACGGCGGGTTCCAGATCTCACAGACCCCGAGCTACCTCGGACTCGCCGGCAAGGCCTGGCTGGAGGCCGGGGGAGTCTTCGCCGTGGCCAACATCCGCGGCGGCGGCGAATACGGACCGGGCTGGCACCATGCCGCGCTGAAGGAGAACCGGCACCGCGCCTACGAGGACTTCGCCGCGGTCGCTCGGGATCTGGTCAGCACCGGGGTGACCACCGTGGAGAAGCTCGCCTGCCGCGGCGGCTCCAACGGCGGACTGCTCACCGGGAACATGCTGGCGCAGTATCCCGAGCTCTTCGGCGCCGTGGTCATCCAGGTGCCGCTGCTAGACATGCGGCGCTTCGCCCAGCTTCTCGCCGGAGCCTCCTGGCGCGCCGAATACGGGGACCCGGAGACCGCGGACTGGAAGTTCATCCAGGGCTTCTCGCCGTATCACCTGGTGGCCGAGGGCGTGGACTATCCGCCGGTGCTGCTGACCACCTCCACCCGCGATGACCGGGTCCACCCCGGGCACGCCCGAAAGATGACCGCGGCCCTGGAGGAGCTCGGCGCCGATGTCACCTACTGGGAGAACACCGAGGGCGGCCACGGCGGCGCGGCGAACCCGGAGCAGCAGGCCCGGATGAACGCGCTGATCTACCGCTGGCTCTGGCAGCAGCTGGGCTGAGAGGGGTTCCCTCGCGGCGGCTGCGGACTAGACTGGAGCGGATCGATCGGACCGCGGCGCGCCGGCAGGCGGGCTGGGACAGACGGCGAAGTGATCGCTCAGAGACGATCGATCAGGACTGATCAAGCGGGGACCGACAGCACCAATTCCAGGGGGGATCGCTGCGCATGAGTGTGCCAGCCATTGAAACGCGCGGGCTGGTCAAACGGTTCGGCAACACCGCCGCGGTGGACGGCATCGACCTCGACATCGCCCAGGGCGGCATCTACGGCGTCCTGGGCCCCAACGGGGCCGGGAAGACGACGGCGATCCGGATGCTCGCCACCCTGCTGCGCCCCGACGCGGGGGAGGCCCGGGTGCTCGGCCACGACGTGTTCACCGAGCCCAAGGCGATCCGCGAGAAGATCGCGCTCACCGGACAGTTCGCCTCGCTGGACGAGGACCTGACCGGGATCGAGAACCTGATGCTGCTGGGTCGGCTGCTCGGCTACGCCTCCCGCGACGCTAAGGTCCGCGGCATGACCCTGTTGGACGCCTTCGGCCTCACCGACGCCGCCGGCCGCCAGGTCAAGAAGTACTCGGGGGGCATGCGCAGACGCCTCGACATCGCCGGATCCCTCATCGTGACTCCGCAGCTGATGTTCCTCGACGAGCCCACCACCGGCATCGATCCGCGCAGCCGCAACCAGGTCTGGGACATCATCCGGACCCTCGTCGAGGGAGGCACCACGATCCTGCTGACCACCCAGCACCTGGAGGAGGCGGATCAACTCGCTGATCGGATCGCGGTCATCGACACCGGCAAGGTGATCGCCGAGGGGACACCCGGGCAGCTCAAGGCCCAGGTCGGCACCGGCGCGCTGAAGGTGCGGGTGGCCGACGCAACCCGCCGGGAGGAGGCTGCCGAGATCCTCGGCCGCACCCTGCTGGCCGAGGTCATCCGCGAATCAGACCCTGCGGCGCTGACCGTGCGACTCGAGGACGAGTCGCGTGCCGCGTCGGCGCTGATCGCGCTGCAGGACTCCGCCATTGCAGTGGAGACCTTCGCGCTGGGCCAGCCCAGCCTGGACGAGGTGTTCCTCGCCCTGACCGGCCACAAGACAGTTCACGAAGCGCCTGACGGGGAGACCGCGGACGCACAGGAGGAGGCGGCGTGACCACCACGGCGCAGGATCAGAACCAGCGGATCAGGAGCGTCCTGGTCCCCGCAGACCAGCGACCCGCCCCGGCGGGTGCGATCAGCGCCTCGCTGACCTATGGGTGGCGCGCGCTGCTGAAGATCAAGCACATCCCGGAGCAGCTCTTCGACGTCACCGTCTTCCCGATCATGATGACCGTGATGTTCACCTACATCTTCGGTGGAGCGATCGCCGGATCGGTGGACGGTTATGTCCAGTGGCTGATCCCCGGAATCTTTGTGCAGACGATGATCATGATCACCATGTACACCGGCCTCACCCTGAACCGGGACATCTCCAAGGGTGTCTTCGACCGCTTCCGCTCGCTCCCCACCTGGCGCCCCGCCCAGCTGGTCGGCGCGCTGCTCGGGGACCAGATCCGCTACGTCCTGGCCGGCACCATCATCCTCGGCGTGGGCTTCGTGATGGGCTTCCGGCCCGGGGGTGGCATGGCCGGAGTGCTGATGGCCTTCGTGCTGCTGCTGCTCTTCAGCTTCAGCCTCTCCTGGGTCTGGACGGTGATCTCGCTGCTGGTGCGCACCGAGCAGGCCGCGATGGGCATCTCGATGTTCATCATGATGCCGCTGACCTTCGCCTCGAACATCTTCGTGGACCCCGAGACCATGCCCAGCTGGCTGCAGGGCGCGGTTGAGGTCAACCCGGTCTCCGTGGTGGTCACCGCCATCCGCGAGCTGATGGCCGGCGTCGGGCAGTTCTCCAGCGTCACCCTGGTGCTGGTCTACTGCGCCGTGCTGATCGGGGTCTTCGGTCCGCTCTCGATGTACTTCTACAACCGCAAGAGCTGAGCGGGCCGGCGTGGTCGGCTCAGCTGCCGCGGCTCACTTGATGAACCGGATGGTCAGCGGATACCGATACGGGCGGCGGTTGTAGGCGGCGACAGCTGCCAGGATGCTGAACACGACCGAGAACACCCAGGCGAGGAACAGGACCAGGAAGCCGATCAGGATGATCGTCGTCGCCGCGCCGACGATGTAGGCGATGAACAGCGTGATCTGGAAGTTCAGCGCCTCCTTGCCGTGATCATCGAGCATCCTGCTGCGCTGTCGGAACACCAGCCACAGCACCAGCGGCACCAGCCAGGACAGGAAGACTCCGCCCAGGTGCATCGCCACGCCCCAGCCCTGCTCCTCCCCGGCGCTCACCGGCACAGCGGGCTGCCCAGCCGGCCGACCGGCTGTGTTGTAGCCGCCGCCCGGCGGGTGTTGGGCTGCGGGCGCCGGGCCCCCGGTTCCGCCCCGCGCCGGCGGCAGCTTGCGCCACTGCCCGTCAGGGTCCTGCTGCCATTCACCATCTGCACCCGAGGGCTGGGCGGGCTGTGTCATCGTTCCTCCGAGGTCTGTGGTGGGCAGGGACATGGGGTTCACCGGGCACGCTCACGTGGGGACAAGCGTAGTCTCCGCGCGCCGCGATCGATACGGTGGAGGACATGTCTGATCAGTCCGGTTCACCGTCCATACCAGCAGAGGTCCTCAGCCTGGCCCGTGGGGCACGCCACGTCGCGGTCTTCAGCGGCGCCGGCATCTCGGCCGAGTCCGGCGTGCCGACCTTCCGAGAGGTCCAGACCGGACTGTGGGAGCGGTTCTCCGCCCAGGATCTGGCCACTCCGGAGGCCTTTGAGAACGACCCTGCCCTGGTGCACACCTGGTACCGATGGCGCGCCGCGCTGATCCAGCGCGTGGCCCCGAACCCGGGTCACCAGGCGCTGGCCGAATGGCAGCGGCAGCTCACCGGCAGCGGGGGCAGCCTGAGCATCGCCACCCAGAACGTCGATGACCTGCACGAACGTGCCGGCGCCGCGGTCCTCGCCCATCTGCACGGCAGCATCACCGCCTACCGCTGCGCGGAATGCGAGGCTCCCGTCGAACTGCCGGCACCCCAGTACGACGGCGACGCCGCCCCCGCAGAGCCGTCCGATCCGCCGCTGTGTCAGGTCTGCGAGGAAGGGCTGATCCGCCCGGGCGTGGTCTGGTTCGGCGAACCCCTGCCGATGGAGCCCTTCGACGCCGCGGCGGACGCGATGCGCGCGGCGGACCTGATCCTGGTCGTGGGCACCTCTGGACTGGTCCAGCCTGCCGCATCCCTGCCGCTGCTCGGCATGGAGCGTGGGACCCCGTTGATCGAGATCAATCCCGAGCCCACCGAGCTCAGCGACGCGATGCATCATCGGCTGCGCGGCCCGGCCGGAGAGCTGCTGCCGGCGCTCGTCGAGGCGGTCACGGGCTCCGCTCAGGAGGGTCTCCCGTAGCCCCCGGGGTCAGCGCGCTGGACGTTCGGCGCGAAGGATAGGCTTGGTCCATGCTCTGGCTCTACCTGCTCGCCGTGGTGCTGCTCGGAACAGCCGTCGCCGCTCTGCTGGGACGCTGGGATGGTGCCGCCGTGCCCCGGGAGGAGTCCGATCTGCGCGAGTCTGATGTGGATGACCTGCTCCGACGCAGAGCCGATCGTCTGATCAGTGCGGCCGACCTTCAGGAGGTCCGCCTGGACTCAGCGGTGCGCGGCTACCGGATGGATCAGGTCGACCGGCTCCTCGACGCGCTCGCAGGACAGCTGAAGGAGCTTCCACAAGATCCGCCACAGGACCTGCAGAACGCCGCGACACCCTCGATGAGCCGCCCCGAAGACAGGTCTGAAGCAGTCGAAGAACCTGACCTCGACCCCGCGCATCATGCTTCTGGCGGGCCTGACAAGGATCTAAGCCCGCCGGGTCAGGACCATTTGACGCCCGGATATCCGCGAGTGGAGTGACATTCCTCGCAGATGCGAGATAATGGAACCAGTTCAGGTGCTGGATCTTTGCATCAGACATGGACAAGCACGTCAGAGAACTTCGGAAGGGATGCACTCGATGGCTGCAATGAAACCGCGCACTGGCGACGGTCCGATGGAGGTCACTCAGGAGGGCCGCAGCCTGATCATGCGGGTGCCTATCGACGGTGGGGGCCGTCTGGTGTTGGAGATCAACAACGAAGAGGCCCAGGCGCTCAAGCAGTGCCTCATCAAGGCCGTCGGAGAATGATCCTCGGTTCAGGCCGGTCGTGCACAGCGCGACCGACCTGAACCGTATCTGTCTGATTCACCGGGAGCCCCCGGTGCCGGCTGGTCGTAAGAGGATCCGCTCTGGAGGCCGGCCCGCCGCGGCTCAGCCTCGCGCAGCCACCAGCAGCCCCGAACCTGTCCCGAGCATCGCCGTGCGCAGGCGATCGTCCTCGAGGAGGCGGCGCTCCAGCTCCCGCATCTGCTGCGTGGAATCGTCGCGCACGGCCGGGCGTGCCAGCCGATCATGGTCCAGGGCATCGTTGATGATCAGCAGGCCTGACGGGCGCAGAAGCCTGATGCCCTGCTCGACGTACTCCACGGCGTGCGCCGCCTCCGCGTCGACGAACACCAGGTCGTAGCCGCCGGTGGTCAGCCGTGCCAACACCTGTTCGGCCCGTCCCGTGATCAGCCGCGTGCGCGCCGAGGCCAGCTTGGCGTCACGGAAAGTCTCTCGCGCCGCGTGGATGTGGTCTGCCTCGTAGTCGATGCTGGTCAGGACCGCGTCCGGAGTTGCCCCGCGGAGCAGCGCCAGCGAGGAGACGCCGACTCCGGTTCCCACTTCGACCAGGGCATGCGCCCGGGTGCTGGCCGCGAGCACGGTCAGCAACGAGGCCACCCCTTGGCTCACGGGCTGCACCCCGAAGTTCTCCGCGCGACGGCGCGCCTGCACCAGTGCAGGTTCCTCCTCGGCGTGCTGTTCCGCGTAGGCCCAGCTTGAATGCTTGACCGAATGCTGGGAGTGCTGGGTTTTCATGGAACCTTCTCTGCGTGCGAATGAATGAACGGGCGACCGGTGCGCGTAGGCCGGTCGGATCACCGCACCTCGGAGCGCCAGAAGGCACTCAAAAGGGGGAATTTTCTCCAAATTTTCAGCTTCTGCCCAGTTCTACCCTTCATGATAGCCAGGATGATCAGGCACGATCGCAGAACTCCGCCCGTTCGCGGAGTCGGCAGCGGTGAGTCACACCGCAGCTGGCAGCGCGCAGCGGTCGCCCACGAAGCCACGCGGCCGCGCGCCGGGTGGCTGGTGGCGCTGACCCTGCTGGTCCTTGTGCTGCTCGGGGTCCTCGTCTTCGTCGCCGCCTGGGTCGTCGGGGGACGCGCTCTGCCGCAGATCAACTCGGTCCAGTCGCTGCTTCCCCAGGGCCCACAGTCCAGCGAGCAGGAGGGTGAGGGCTTTGCCGACGACGGCGCGTCCAGCACCCCACTGACCAGCACCGATCTGAACCTGATTCCGATCGATGCCTCCGACGCCACGCTGCCCGGTGCGCCGGAGAGCAGCGAGATCCAGCAGATCCCCCTGGACAGCCTGAACGCGCTCAAGAGCCTGGGCTGGTCCGTCCCGCATCTCTCAGGCTTCGGGCTGACCACCGAGTACGCCGAGACCGGAGTGGTCGACGGGATCCGCACGGTCCAGGTCAGACTCACCGACGGTGAGCATCGGCTCGACATCTCCGAGACCCGCCCCGAGGAGTCCGGAGTGGAACTGGCCGCACTGGAGTCGAAGCTCGACGGCGTCGTGGACACCTCCGCCGCCGCGCGGGAGACCCTGGCCCTGCGCACCGGTGACGACTGCCAGCTCTACGTCTCCGAAGAGTCCGAGGAGTGGACCGCCGCCATGGAGAGCGCGCGGGTCCAGTACGTGGTCACCTCTGATCTGCCCGCTGAGACCGCCGAGCAGATCTCGAACTGGGTGATGGCCACCGACCGCTCGCGGGTGCAGGTGCTGCCGATCGTCCCCTCCGGGTCCGAGCGGCTCGAGCGCGGCTTCGAAGAGCTGCTCGACTGGCTCACCGACTGAGTCGCCGCTGACGGTAGGGTTGAGCTGTGCATGGAATCAACGGCTACGAGTTCGTGATCCTGGTCGTTCTCGCGCTCGTCATCCTCGGCCCTGAACGGCTTCCGCAGTATGCCCGGAATCTGGCCCGCTGGGCACGGCAGGCCCGGGACATGGCCGAAGACGCCAAGGGTCGGTTCAAGGACGAGACCGGCACCGACTTCGACGACGTCGACTGGAAGCGCTACGACCCCCGCCAGTACGATCCACGCAGGATCATCCGCGACGCGCTGAGCAACGAATATGGCGATGACTTCCGCGAGACCCGGTCTGCGGTGACCGGAACTCTGGACTCCGCGCGCGCAGCGACCGATCCGCGCGAACTCTTCCGCAGCAAGAAGGACACCAGCTCAGCCGGTCCGGCCCCCACGGGCGGAGTGTCCCCCTCAGCCGCGAAGCGCTCCTCGGGTGCCATCGCCGCTGGCATGGCCGGCGCCGCCACGAGCTCCGCAACTCCCAGCTCCGCAGCGTCGAGCTCGACAGATCCAGCCGCGAAGGGTCGCGGGGCAGGGAATCCTAGTACGGGTGGTGCCGATACGAAGGACTCCACCACCCCACTCGACGCCGGGCGCCCGGCGCCCTTCGACACCGAGGCCACCTGACCCACCCCTCCCCAGCGTTTTACTGGGCCCTACGTGGTGGACCGGCCCGACCGTGGGCCCTGTGGAACTCGTAAGCGCTGGTAAAACGCCGTGTGGGTGGGGTGGGGTCAGGCGGGGCTGATGGGCAGCTTGCGGCCGCTGATGCCGCGCTGCTGCACGGCCAGTCGGGAGGCGATCCCGCGCAGCGCGATTCCGGCCGGTGACTCAGGCGCCGAGAGCACCACCGGCTCGCCGTCGTCGCCGGCCTCGCGCAGGGTCATGTCCAGCGGCACCGAGCCCAGCAGCGGGACCTCGGCCTCCAGGGAGTCGCTGAGCCGGTCGGCGACCAGTTGGCCGCCGCCGGAGCCGAAGAGCTCGAAGCTGGAGCCGTCGGGCAGGGTCATCGGGCCCATGTTCTCGATCACCCCGGCCACGCGCTGCTTGGTCTGCGAGCTCAGCGCGCCGGCTCGTTCGGCCACGCTCGATGCGGCGACCTGCGGGGTGGTGACCACCAGCAGCTCCGAGCCGGGCAGCAGCTGCGCCACCGAGATGGCGATGTCACCGGTGCCCGGGGGCAGATCCAGCAGCAGCACGTCGAGGTCGCCGAAGTGCACGTCAGTGAGGAACTGCTCCACCGCGCGGTGCAGCATCGGACCACGCCAGGCCACCGCCTGGTTGCCCTCGACGAACATCCCGATCGAGATGGTCTTCACCCCGTACGCCACAGGCGGCAGGATCATCTCGTCGAGCCGGGTGGGCTTGTCGGTGATACCCATCAGGTCCGGGATGCTGAAGCCATGGATGTCCGCGTCGATGATGCCGACTTTGAGCCCCTGTGCGGCCATCGCACAGGCGAGGTTGACCGTGACCGAGGATTTGCCGACCCCGCCCTTCCCTGAGGCCACGGCGTAGACGCGGGTGAGGTTCTCGGGCTGGGCGAAGCGATTGACCTTCCCGGTCTCGCCACCGCGCAGATGGTCCTTGAGCTCGGCGCGCTCCTCGGGGGTCATCACGCCCAGCTGGACCGAGGCGGTGGAGACCCCTTCGGCGCGCACGGCGGCGGCAGTGACGTCGTCGACGATCCGGCTGCGCATCGGGCAGGCGGCGATGGTCAGCTTGACGCCCACCTGCGCGGCGCCGGCGTCATCGACGCTGATCTCACCCACCATGCCCAGCTGGGTGATCGGCAGGCGCAGCTCCGGATCGATGACCTCGGCGAGGCGCTGGCGGATGCGTTCGGTGATGGATGGATCAGACACCGCCCCAGTCTACGAGTCTCGTGCCGCCATGACGTCGCTGGTCTCCGGAGGGCTCCGCCATAGAGGCCGACCTGAGAGGATGGGGGAATGTCGATGAATGCTGGGACCAGTGCAGGCGGAATGTTCACCGGAGGGCTGCCGAAGGGCGAGCTGCTGGGGCGCTACCGCTCCTACGAGGATGCGCAGAAGGTGGTGGATCATCTCACCGCCGCCGAGGACTTCGACGTGAAGGCGCTGACGATCGTGGGCAACGATCTGCGCTCGGTGGAGCACATCCGCACCCGGCTGACCTACCCGCGCGTCGCCCTCGGCGGGGCGGCGCAGGGCGCCATGTTCGGCGCGTTCATCGGTCTGATCCTCTACCTGTTCAGCCCTGAGGCGAGCATCTACAACTTCGCCTTCTCGGTGGTGCTGGGCATGGCGATCTGGATGATCATCGGAGTCATCGGCTTCGGCATGCGCAAGGGCAAGCGCGAGTACGCCTCCTCCTCCCAGCTGGTGGCGACCACCTTCGACGTGGTCTGCGAGTTCTCCTCGGCCCACCGGGCGCGCCAGCTGGTCCCCGGGGCGCAGGTGATGAGCCTCAACGCCTACAACGATCCGACCTCGCAGTCCTCGGCGCGGCTCGTGCCGGCCCAGCCCGCCCCCGCCCGTCCGGCGTCAGCGCCGGCCCAGCCCGGGCCGGGAGGCCACGGCTCAGGACAGCAAGGCTCAGGTGAGCCGGCTTCCGGACATCAAGCGTCCGGACAACAGGATTCGGGGGAGCCGGGCTCCGGCCAGGAGACGACGTCGCCCGAAGCGGCTCCCGACCGGTTCGTGGCTGGGTACAACGATCTTCCCGATGGGCGTCCACGCTACGGCGTGCGCGTCCCGTCGGCGCAGACTCCAGCCGAAGCCGGCGCAGAGGGTGGTGCGGCAGAGGGTGCAGAGCACGGCACACCAGGCGAAGCAGAAGGCGCTGCAGCGCATCCTGCCGGCCAGCCGCCGCGGGATGTCGCCGCGGACCCGGCCCACACACCGGAGCGGGACTCACCCGCGCCCGCAGACGGCACGGACGACCCGCCGCGCAGTTCCTGACGACCCCCAGGCGTGAGGTCAGCCTCTCGGCCTGTGCTGAACTCTCCGCCACACACAGAAGCGCCCCGCCCATCCGATGCTCCAGTGGAGCAAGGATGTGCGGGGCGCTTCTTGTGTTCAGTGCGGTGAGGGCTCAGTCAAGAACCGATGGCCGCGCTGAAGTGGTTCAGACGGTCTTGCGACCGCGGCGACCGGTGATGGCCTGCCAGATGAAGGCAACCAGGACGCCGCCGCCGATGGCGAAGAGCCATGTGGGCAGATCGAAGAACGAGTCATTGACGTTGATGCCGAAGACTGCTGAGGCGATGAAGCCGCCGAGCAGTGCGCCGAGCACACCGGTGATGAGTGCAGCGATCCAGCCGCCGGCCTGCTTGCCGGGCAGGATGAGTCGAGCGATGGCGCCGGCGATGAGGCCCAGGACGAGCCAAGCGATGATTCCCATGATGTTCCTCCATTGATCTTCTGGACCTGTCAGGTCCGACTCATTCCAGCGTAGTCCCTGCAACGCAGGATCTAGTATTGTTTTGAGTCTGACAGTGATCGGCTACATCACAGTTCTGTCACCGCTTTATCACACTTATTCGCAGGTCAGGACTAGATCTTCAGGCATTCCAGACGCCCTGCATCCACTGTTCAATGTCCTGCGCCGTGCGGGGGAGTGCTGCGGAGAGATTCTCCGCACCGTCGGCTGTGACGAGCACGTCATCTTCGATCCGGATTCCGATTCCGCGGAACTCCGCAGGCACGGCGAGATCCTCATTCTTGAAGTAGAGACCAGGCTCGATGGTGAAGACCATTCCAGGTTCCAGAACCCCGTCGAGGTAGAGCTCGCGCTTGGCCTGGGCACAGTCGTGGACGTCCAGGCCGAGATGGTGGCTGGTGCCGTGAGGCATCCACCTGCGGTGATGCTGTCCGGTCTCGTCCAGGGCCTCCTCGAGACTGACCGGCAGCAGACCCCAGTCGTCGAGGTGCTCGGCGAGGACCGTGACCGCCGCCGCGTGGATCTCACGGAACCTGATCCCGGGCCGGACCACGGCGAACGCGGCATCGGCGGCGGCGAGCACCGCGTCATAGATCCTGCGCTGGGCGGGGGAGAACTCGCCGTTGACAGGCAGGGTCCGCGTGATGTCCGCGGTGTAGAGCGAGTCCGCTTCCACGCCGGCATCGAGCAGCAGCAGATCCCCCCGGCGCACGGCTCCGTGGTTGCGTATCCAGTGCAGCACCGTGGCGTTGTTTCCGGCGGCTGCGATCGTGTCGTAGCCGAGATCATTGCCCTCCAGCCGGGCGCGGGCGAAGAACGCTCCCTCGACGATCCGCTCGCCGCGGGCATGATCTGCCGCGCGCGGCAGGGCGGCCACGACGTCGTGGAAACCGGCGATCGTGGCATCGACCGAGACCCGCATCTGCGCGACCTCCCACTCGTCCTTGACCAGGCGCAGCTCGGAGAGGGCCTCGGCCAGCTCGCCGTCGAAGGCGTCCGAGGTCTCCAGGTCCACGGTCGTGTTGATCCGTGAGGTGTCCACCAGGGCGTCCACGTCCATGTCGACCTCGCGCAGCAGCCGGATCCTGGTCCCGCCGAACTCCACCGGGCCGGCGTTCTTGGTCACGGCGACCTCCAGGGCCCCGGAGTCGGCGGTGCGCAGCCCGAGCCGCTGCGAGAACTCCTCCAGTCCGGGCCGGGGACCGATCCAGAACTCGCCGTGTCGGGCGTCGGCGTAGAACTCCTGGGTGTCGCGGCCGGCCATCGGTTTGAAATAGAGGGTGACCTCATGTCCTGAGCCGTGATCGCCGGTGCCCTCGTCCACCGGTTCGAAGACCAGCACCGCACCTGGCTCATGGTCCACACCGAGGCCGGAGAGATGGGCGAAGGCCGAGTGGGGGCGGAACCGGTAGTCCGTGTCGTTGGAGCGCACCTTGTGCGGCCCCGCGGGGATCACCAGCCGCTCGCCCGGGAACTGCGCCGAGACCGCGCCCCGCCGCGCCGACGCGTGGCCGGCGACCTCGTCGCGCTCATGCTGCACCGGCTCGGCCGGCGCCCAGCTGGACGCCATGAACTCCTTGAACGCCTCGGAGGTGGGCCGCTGCGAGCGGTTGTTCACCCGGTCGCTGAGCTCCTGCGCCTGATCGGGCGCCTGGTCCTGCGGCTGCGCGGGGACGAACCCCGCCGACGAGGACGGCGAGACGACGTCGAACTCTTCTCGCTTCTCTGAACTGGTCATGTTCTCTGAACTGGTCATGGCTCCAGTCTAGGTGGGGGGACCCTTCCGGGGCGGGCCTGCGGGAGGCCGTTCCGTCGGGTGCTGGCCGGTAGGCTGAAGAGCATGAGCGTGGACCTGCACACCCATTCCAACGTCTCCGACGGCACCGAATCTCCGGCCGCGGTGATCGCGGCCGCGGCCGCCGCCGGCCTGCAGGGGCTCGCGCTGACCGACCACGACACCACCGCCGGCTGGGACGAGGCGATCACCGCCGCTCTCGAGCACCGGATCACCCTGCTGCCCGGCATGGAGATCACCACGCTGACCGAGAACGGGATCAGCGTGCATCTGCTCAGCTACCTCCATGACCCGCTGCACCCCGGACTCTCGGCCGCCGTCGCGCAGGCCCGGGATGGTCGGCTGCACCGGGCGCGGCGTATCGCGGACCGACTCTCGGTGGACTTCCCGCTGACCTGGGAAACCGTGGAACAGCACGTCAGCGCCGGGGCCACAGTCGGGCGGCCGCATCTCGCCGACGCGCTGGTCGGCATCGGGGCGGTGGCTGATCGGCAGGAGGCCTTCGACCACCTGCTGCACTCGGCGTCCCCCTACTACGTCGGCCAGGACAACATGCACCCGACGACGGCCATCCGGCTGGTCCGCGAGGCGGGGGGAGTCCCGGTGCTGGCCCACGGCATGGCCTCCGCGCGCGGCCGCACGGTCAGCGCCGAGCAGCTCGAGGAGATGGTCGCCGCAGGCCTCGCCGGGGTGGAGGTCTACCACCGGGACAACGCCGAATCGGGCCGCGAGGTGCTCCGCGAGCTGGCCGCCCGCCACGACCTCCTGGTCACCGGCTCCTCGGACTACCACGGCACCGGCAAGGAGAACCTGATCGGGGAGAACACCACCCCCTGGGAGACCGTGGAGACGCTGTGCGCCCAGGCGACCGGGACTGCCCCGATCCGGGCCTGAATAGACTGTCGACTATGAGCCAGAGCACAAGAGACCCCGCCGGCATCGTGCGGGCCAAGCGGCTGCCTCGGGAACAGCGCCGCACCCAGCTGCTGGAATGCGCGCTGCAGGTCTTCGTGGCCAAGGGGTATCACGGCGCCTCGATGGATGACATCGCCGAGATCGCCCAGGTCTCCAAGCCGGTGCTCTACCAGCACTTCCCCGGCAAGCACGAGCTCTTCCTCGGGCTGCTCGACACCCACTTGGGGGCACTGGAGCACGAGCTCACCCAGGCGCTGTCCATGGCCGAGGACAACAAGGACCGGGTGCAGGCCACCATGGGAGCCTTCTATGAGTTCATCTCCCGCAAGGACGAGGCCTACCGGCTGGTCTTCACCTCCGGCATGGACAACGACGACGAGGTCGAGGACCGGCTCGAACGCTTCCACGACGACATGGCCACCGCGATCGCCGAAGTCATCGCCGACGACACCGGCCAGCCGATGGCCGAGGCCACGATGCTCGGCCACGGCCTGATCGGCATGGCGCTCTCGGCGGCCCGGCACTGGAGCCGGCTCTCCGAGCGTCCGGACCGGGAGGTCTCTGCCGAGCTGACGGCGCGTTTGGCTTGGCGCGGAATCTCGGGCTTCCCGAAAGAGTCTGAAAGCACGGACAGCACAAGGTAGGTAGACTCTGGGCAGGTAAACCCGCCCGCTTCTTTCGCACCCGCCCGCATGACGGGCAGCTGCGGAACTCTTCGAAGTGGGCGCAGCCCATAGATTCAAGGAGTTGGCATGGAAGTACGTATCGGCATTCAGCACGTCTCTCGCGAGATCGTCATCGAGACCGACGCCAAGCCCGAAGAGATCGAGCAGGCCGTGGCCAGCGCCATCGAAGGCGCGCAGCCGCTGCTCAGCCTGGAAGATCGCCGCGGCAAGAAGATCGTCGTGCCCGTCGCGTCCATCGGCTACGTGGAGATCGGCTCCGACACCAAACAGACTGTGGGCTTCGCAGCCGCAGTCGCCTAATGAAAGTACCTATGACTGAACAGACCACCGAGCCCTCAGCCGCCGAGACGGACACCACCCTCGCCGCCGCTGACCCCGAGCTCGTCGAGGCCGTCGAAGCCTCCAGCCTCACCTTTGCAGACTTCAACGTGCGCCCCGAGATCGTCGAGGCCCTCGCCGCCAAGGGGATCACCACCCCCTTCCCGATCCAGGCCGAGACCCTGCCGATCGCGCTGGGCGGCTATGACATCATCGGCCAGGCCAAGACCGGCACCGGCAAGACCCTGGGCTTCGGCATCCCCGCCATCCAGCGTGTCACCAGCCCCGATGACGCCGGCTATGACGACCTTCCGGCCCCCGGCGCGCCCCAGGCGCTGATCGTGGCCCCGACCCGCGAGCTCGCCGTGCAGGTGGCCTCCGACATCAAGGTCGCCGCCGCCCGGCGCGGCATCCGCGTGGCCACCATCTACGGCGGCCGTGCCTACGAGCCGCAGATCGAAGAGCTGGACCGCGGCGTCGAGATCGTCGTCGGCACCCCCGGCCGACTGATCGACCTGCACCGCCAGCGCCACCTGAAGCTGAAGAACGTCAACATCGTGGTCCTCGACGAGGCCGACGAGATGCTCGACCTCGGCTTCCTCCCCGACGTGGAGACGCTGCTCTCCGCCGTCCCGGAGGTCGGTCGCCAGACCATGCTCTTTTCCGCGACCATGCCCGGCCCCGTGGTGGCCATGGCGCGCCGCTACATGTCCAAGCCGACGCACATCTCCGCTGCGGATCCGCTGGACGAGGGCATCACCAAGAAGGACATCCGGCAGCTGGTCTACCGCGCGCACCACCTGGACAAGGACGAGGTCATCGCCCGCCTGCTCCAGGCCGAGGGCCGCGGCCGCACCCTCGTCTTCACCCGGACCAAGCGCCAGGCCGACCGGCTTTCCGCCGAGCTGCAGTCCCGCGGCTTCGCCGCCGGCGCCATCCACGGCGACCTGGGCCAGGGTGCCCGCGAGCAGGCCCTGCGCGCCTTCCGCAACGAGAAGATCGACGTGCTGGTCGCCACCGACGTCGCCGCACGCGGCATCGACGTCACCGACATCACCCACGTCATCAACCTCACCGCCCCCGATGACGAGAAGGCCTATCTTCACCGCGTGGGCCGCACCGGCCGTGCAGGCAAGACCGGCATCGCCGTGACCTTCGTCGACTGGGAGGACATGCCCAAGTGGAAGCTCATCGACAAGGCCCTCGGCCTGGGCATCCCGGAACCCATCGAGACCTACTCCTCCTCTGCGCACCTCTACGAGGACCTCGACATCCCCAAGGGCACCAAGGGGCGCCTGCCGCGGCATAAGCGCTCCAAGGCCGGACTCGACGCCGAGGAGCTCGAGGACCTGGGCGGACCCGAGAAGCGCAAGTCCAGCGGCGGACGCGGTGACCGCGACTCCGGTCGCGGTGGACGCGGCGGTGACCGCGACGGCGGACGAGGCGGTCGCTCCGGCGATCGCGACTCCTCACGCGGCGGCCGGGACTCCGGCCGCGGTCGCACCCGCACCGACGACTCCAACCGGGACTCGACTCGGGACTCCTCCCAGGAGTCTGCACCCGCAGCCGAGGGTTCAGCCGCCCCGCGCAGCCGCAACCGTCGCCGCACCCGCGGCGGCGAAGACACCGGCTCCGCCAGCCAGGCCCAGCAGGGTCAGCCCGCCGAGTCTGCTGCGCCGTCTGCGGGTTCAGAGCCCGCCACGCAGCCCAGGCGGCGTCGTCGTCGTCGCGGCGGCTCCGGCTCGGGCGAGAACGCCTCCAGCGAGAGCTGAACGGCACCGATGTGAGCGACGGGGAGAGTGCTGCGGCGCGCAGCCGCAGCTTCGACCCCGACGGTGGTTCGCAGGTGCTCGAGGGTGAGAACCTCGAGCTCCTGCCGAACCTGCCCGACGGCGCCTTCACGGTGATCTACCTGGACCCGCCCTTCAACACCGGGCGGGCCCAGCGGGCCACCAAGACCACCAACACCCTGCGTCCCGACGGTGAGGGCAACCGAGCGGGCTTCCGTGGGCGCAGCTATGACACGGTCCGCCGCGCGCTGGCCGCATACGACGACTCCTTCACCGACTACTGGGAGTTCCTCGAGCCCCGGCTTCTGCATGCCTGGCGGCTGCTCGCCGATGAGGGCACCCTGTACCTGCACCTGGACTACCGCGAGGTCCACTACGCCAAGGTCCTCTGCGACGCGATCTTCGGGCGGGAGTGCTTCCTCAACGAGATCATCTGGGCCTACGACTACGGCGGGCGCACCAAGAAGCGCTGGCCCACCAAGCACGACACGATCCTGGTCTACGTGAAGAACCCCGACGGCTACATCTTCAACGCCGAGGCCGTGGACCGCGAGCCCTATATGGCACCCGGGCTGGTCACCGCCGAGAAGGTGGCGCGCGGCAAGCTGCCCACCGACGTCTGGTGGCACACGATCGTCTCGCCCACGGGCCGGGAGAAGACCGGATACCCCACGCAGAAGCCGGTGGGACTGGTCCGCCGGATGGTCCAGGCCTCCTCGAATCCGGGGGACTGGGTGCTCGACTTCTTCGCCGGATCCGGCACCCTGGGCGCGGTGGCCGTGGAGACCGGGCGACGCTTCATCTGCATCGACTCTTCCCCGCAGGCCCTGGACGTGATGGAGAATCGTCTGGGCGAGCACGCGCAGGTCCACCGACAGGCATTGATGGAGGCGTCATGATCGAATTTCGGCAGGTCAACAAGACCTACCCGGACGGGACCACCGCGGTCCAGGACTTCAGCCTCACCGTGCCCTCGCACACCACCACGGTGCTTCTCGGCTCCTCCGGCTGCGGGAAGACCACCCTGCTGCGGATGGTCAACCGGATGGTGGACCCCAGCTCCGGAGCCGTGCTCATCGACGACGAAGACGTGGCCGCCGCCGAGCCGGTGGCCCTGCGCCGGCGCATCGGCTACGTCATGCAGCACTCCGGACTGCTCCCGCACCGCCGGGTCATCGACAACATCGCCACCGTGCCGCGGCTCAACGGCGCCTCCCGGGCCGACGCGCGGGCCCGCGGCTACGAGCTGATGGAGATCGTCGGCCTCGACGCCTCCCTGGGCGTGCGCTACCCCGGCCAGCTCTCCGGCGGCCAGCAGCAGCGCGTCGGCGTGGCCCGCGGACTTGCCGCCGATCCGAACATCCTGCTCATGGACGAGCCCTTCGGCGCGGTGGACCCGCTGGTCCGCGTGGAGCTGCAGCGCGAACTCTCCCGGGTCCAGGCGGAGCTGAAGAAGACCATCATCTTCGTCACCCACGACATCGACGAGGCGCTGACCCTGGGGGACCAGATCGTGGTGCTCAAGGCTGGCGGAGAGATCGCCGCCGCCGGCACGCCTGCGGAGCTGGTGCAGAACCAGCAGGACGAGTTCGTCTCCCGCTTCCTCGGCCTGGACTCCGGTCGGCGGTCGCTGACCGCGGCCACAGCCGACGGCGGCGGCTGGCTGATCTCCGATGCGCAGGGCCGGCCCATGGGCGTGGTGGACTCCCAGCCGGAGCCTGCACGATCCAACGGCGTCCACACCAGCGCTGACCAGAACAACCCGTCCCAGCACCCATGACCTGGATCCTGGAGAACCTCCCGCGGATCGGGGAGCTCACACTCGCGCACCTGGCGCTGAGCCTGCCTGCGGTGGTCATCGCCTTCGTGCTTTCCATCCCCGTAGCCTGGGGCGCGAACCGGGTCCGGGCGCTGCGCGAACCGGTCCTCACCGGCACGGGGCTGCTCTACGCGGTGCCCTCGCTGCCGCTGTTCATCCTGCTGCCCGCGCTGATCGGCACCTCGGTGCGCGACCCGCTCAACGTGGTCATCGCGCTCTCGATCTTCGGCCTCGCCCTGATGGTGCGCTCCGCCGCGGAGGCCCTGGATGCAGTCACCGCTGACGTGCGCACCTCCGCCACCGCCATCGGATTCTCCGGAATCGGACGCTTCTTCACCGTGGAGCTCCCGCTGGCGGGTCCTGCCCTGCTCGCCGGGGTGCGCGTGGTCTGCGTCAGCTCGATCAGCCTGGTCTCGGTCAGCGCCGTGCTCGGGGTCAGCTCGCTGGGCTCGCTGTTCACCGACGGGTTCGCCCGAGACATCATCGGCGCCATCGTGGCCGGGATCCTGATGACGGTGGTGCTCGCGCTGGTCTGCGACCTGCTGCTGGTCCTGGCGGGGCGGATGCTGATGCCCTGGCAGCAGACGAGCCGCCGTCGTCGTCCGCTGCTGAGCAGGGCCCGGGAGGTCGCGGCATGACCAATATTCTCGAGGCGTTGAACTGGCTGTTCACCGCCGACTCCTGGACCGGGTCCGGCGGACTCTGGGTGCGCTCTCTGGAGCACCTCGGCTACACGCTGATCGCGCTTGGCATCGCCGCCGCGATCGCGCTGCCCCTGGGCCTGGCGATCGGCCACACCCGCAAGGGCCGCGGCGTCGCGATCGTGGCCACCGGCGCCGCCCGCGCGCTGCCCACGCTGGGCCTGCTGACCCTGGTGGCGCTGTTCACCGGGATCGGACTCACCGCCCCGATGGTGGCGCTGGTGATCCTCGCCGCGCCGTCGGTGCTGGCCGGCGCCTACGCCGGGGTGGAATCGGTGAACCAGGCCACCGTGGACGCCGCGCGCGCCCAGGGGATGAGCGGCTGGCAGGTCCTGACCCGGGTGGAGATCCCGCTGGGGCTGCCGCTGATCCTGAGCGGACTCCGGCTGGCGGCGCTGCAGATCATCGCCACCGCCACGCTCGCGGCCTATGTCGGTGCAGGCGGGCTCGGACGGCAGCTCTTCCTGGGGCTGCAGACCTATGACTACGCAGTGATGCTCGGCGCCTCCCTGGTGGTGATCCTGCTCGCGATCCTGGTGGACGCGGGGTTCGGCATCACCCAGCGGCTGCTGCGCCGGGTGCCCGGACTCGCCGGCACCGGATGAATATGACTGCGCACTGAGCACACTCCGCCGCTGGGGTTGAGTTTCTGCGAAGATTTCGCTCAGGACAAGTTGCCGCAAAGTGGGAGCTGCCAAGAGAAAGAGGACGACTATGAAGAGCACCGGACTGTGGGTCACGGGAACGATCGCCGCTCTGGCACTGACCGGCTGCGGCGGCGGAGACCCGCTCGCCGAAGAGGGCGAGTCAGATGCCGAGCAGGGCGAGGCCCTGGTGATCGGATCCCAGCAGTACTACTCCAACAGCATCATCGCCGAGCTCTACGCCCAGGCGCTGGAGGCCGAGGACATCGAGGTCGAGCGGGAGTTCGAGATCGGCCAGCGCGAGGTCTATGTCTCGGAGATCGAGTCCGGAGCCATCGACATCTTCCCCGAGTACGCGGGCAACTTCCTGCAGTACTACGAGGAGGACGCCGAGGCCGCCGCCCTGGAGGAGATCACCGCCGCGCTGGAGGAGGTGCTGCCCGAGGGTCTGCGCGTGCTCGAGCCCGCTGAGGCCACCGATCAGGACAGCTTCGTGGTGACCTCCGAGTTCGCCGAGGAGAACGACCTCACCGAGATCTCCGACCTCGCCGGCATCGAGGATCTGCGCATCGCCGCGAACTCCGAGTTCGAGACCCGGCCCTACGGACCCGAGGGACTCGAGGACGTCTACGGCGTGGAGATCACCGTGGTCCCGGTCCAGGACTCCGGCGGGCCGCTGACCGTGGACGCGCTGCTGAGCGGGGACGTGGAGGTCGCGGACATCTACAGCGCCGATCCGATCATCGAAGCCGAGGACCTCGTGGTGCTCGAGGACCCCGAGGAGCTGGTGCTCCCGCAGAACGTGCTGCCCGTGGTCTCGGAGCGAGTCGATGAGGACGCCGCAGCGGTGCTCGACGAGGTCAACGCCGCGCTGACCAGCGAGGAGCTGATCTCGCTGAACAGCCAGAGCGTCGACGAGCAGGCCGATCCTGCCGACGTGGCCGCCGACTGGCTCAGCGAACAGGGCCTGAACTGATCTGCCCCGCTGGGGTGATCCCCTCCCGGGCGTGAAAAAATCGTAGACCTGTGGTGAATCGTAGAGCTCTATCCCTACGACGAACCCACAGGTCTACGATTTTTTGCCCCCAGGGGACGGGTCAGCTGGCGCGGCGAATGTGCAGATCGCGCACGGCGTCGATGCGTTCGATCTCGAACTCACCGGGCCGGTGGTGCTGGCAGAACCCGCCGGCGGGGACCTTCGTGAGGTAGCTGGCCATCTGGGCGAGCTCCCCGGCGGAGAACTCCTCGGCCCGCCGACGCTTCGCGGGCTTGGCACGGGCAGGCTCCTCGCGCACCGGCACCTCGATGCCGTGCAGGTCCTGCAGCGCACGCACATAGTCCTCGGTGCGACCCTCGGCGGCCATCTCGCGGGCCCGCACGGTGGGGGTGTGCAGCATCTTGCGCACGATCCGGCGCACCGCGAACTCCACCTCTTCGGTGGCTCCGGTGCAGCCGTGCTGCTTGCGGATCTTGGTCATCTCTTCGTCCAGCAGCGCCTGGGTGTGCCGGCGCAGCGCCACGATGGCGTCATCGGCGGTGCGCTCGCGCCGCTCAGTCAGGTACTGATCCACTGCGGAGCGGACGACGTCGCGCGCCTCCTGCACCGAATCCTCGGTCTCGCCGGGGGCGGCCATCTTCACCGATTCCAGGGTGATCAGATCCACGCCGTCGAGCTCGGCCACATCGGGGTCGAAGTCATGGGAGAGGGCAAGGTCGATGACGGTCAGCGGCTTCTCCCGCGGGGAGTCCCCGGAGAGCCCGGCCAGGTTCTCGACCTCTTTGGCGGTGATCCGACGGTTGCCGCCGGAACAGCCGATGATCACATCGGCCTCGCGGAACGCGGCAGGAAGCTCCTGCATCTGCAGGGCGCGGGCCCCGCCGGCGCGCTCGGCCACGAAGTCCTCGGCGCGTCCGGAGCCGGAGAAGACCCCGATATCGGTGACCCCGCGCTCGACCAGCTGAGCCAGTGAGGTCCCGGAGTAGGCGCCGGTGCCGATCAGCACGACGTTCGCGCCAGGGTAGAAGGCCGCGCCGTCGCCGCGCATGTCTCCGGCGATGTCCAGGGCCACCGAGACGATGGAGCGTCCGCGGGAGCCCAGCGCGGTGCGGGTGCCGACATCCTTGGCGGTCCGGGACGCGGTCTCGAAGAGCTTGGTGAGGTTTCCAGAGATGGTGCCGGCGTGCTGGGCGTCGGCCAGAGATTTGCGCACCTGCCCGGCGATCTCGCGCTCACCGATGACTGCGGAGTCCAGACCGGCGCCGACCTCGAAGAGGTGAGAGACGGCGTCGTCCTCCACCAGAGTGCGGAAGGAGCGTCCGACCAGCTCGCGGTCCAGGCCCGAGGTCTCGGCCACGACGTCGAGGAGCTGCTCGCGGGTGGACTGCACGTCGTCATGGGAGGAGCCGCTGGACTCGGCGTAGATCTCCATGCGGTTGCACGTCGCCAGCGTCACGGCAGGCATGTGCACGGATCCGGCCAGTTCGGCCGCTCCTGAGCTGAGAGTGCCCACCGTCTCGAGGTCCAGCTCCGAGTGGGTGGCAACGAGAGAAATAAGTACCACGACGTCATCGATTCTACAGCGGGTCGAAGTGTGCCGCCGAAAAGTGGAGAATGTGGCATATGACTTCTGGATCTTTCGCCGGCATGGCCGCGTCCTCCCCGGCCACCGGCTCCGTCACGGCGATCCCGCGGGCGGCCGTACGTTCTCAGGGTTCCACCGCGCAGCTGCCCGAGGGCCATCCGCTGCTCACCGGGCTCACTGCTGACTCGGCGCTGCTGAACCAGTATCGCGGCGGGCGTAACAGTGCGGGGGAGATCACACGTCCGCACCGCCGCCCGGTGTGGTTCATGCGCCAGGCCGGCCGCTCGCTGCCCGAGTATCGGACGCTGCGCGAGGGCACCACCATGCTCGACTCCTGCCTGGACCCCGCGCTGGCCTCGGAGATCACGCTGCAGCCGGTGCGCCGGCACGACGTCGACGCCGCCATCTTCTTCTCTGACATCGTCATCCCGTTGCGCCTGGCCGGGATCGACGTCGAGATCCAGCCCGGTGTCGGTCCGGTGTTGGGTCACCCGGTGCGCACCCGGGCCGACGTCGAGGCCCTGCCCACGCTCGACGACGCCGCCTTCGCGCCGATCACCGAAGCGGTCAGGCGCACGGTGGCCGAGCTCGGCTCGACCCCGCTGATCGGCTTCGCCGGCGCCCCGTTCACATTGGCCGCCTACATGGTGGAGGGCAAGCCCTCCCGGGACCACCTCGGCCCGCGCACCATGATGCACGCCGACCCCGACACCTGGAACGCCCTCGCCGCCTGGGCCGCGGAGGTCTCCGGCCGGTTCATGCGCGCCCAGCTGATGGCCGGCGCCTCTGCCGCGCAGCTCTTCGACTCCTGGGCCGGGTCACTGGGCCGCGAGGACTACGCCCGCCACGTGCTGCGCCACTCCGCCGAGGCCTTCACCCACGTCAAGGACCTGGGCGGCACCACCCCTGAGGGGCACCGGGTCACCGCCCCGCTGATCCACTTCGGCACCGGCACCGGGGAGATCCTGGACCTGCTGCGTGCGGCGGGCGCCGACGTCGTCGGGGTGGACTACCGGCTGAACCTTGCCGAGGCCACCCGCCGGGTAGGTGCGGAGACGCCGCTGCAGGGCAACATCGACCCGGCGCTGCTGCCTGCGGACTGGCCCGTGCTGGAGAAGCATGTCCGCGCGATCATCGCGGCAGGTGCTGGCGCCGCCGGCCATGTGCTCAACCTCGGCCATGGAGTGCCCCCGGAGACCGACCCCGAGGTGCTCACCCGCGTGGTCAGCCTGATCCACGAGATCGGCTACGAGGACTGAGCTCCGCCTGAATGGACGCCCCGACCAACGCTCCGCTGAGCGAGCCCGCCGCCTCGTCTGCCGCATTCCGCGGTGACGCTGACGCTGTTGCTGACGGTGTCGCTGACGCAGTCGGCGAGCCGGCGCGCGCGCCACACGTCGCCGTGGTCGGCGGGGGCATCGCCGGGCTGATCGCGGCTTGGGACTTGGCTCGCGCCGGGGCCACGGTGCAGATCTTCGAGGCGGGCGACCGGCTGGGCGGCGCGATCGGTGCCCACGTCATGGGCGGTGTCGCCTACGACGCCGGCGCCGAGGCCTTCGCGACCCGCTCACCCGTGGTGCCGAAGCTGCTCCAGGAGCTCGGTCTGGACGAGCAGGTGGTGGCTCCGCAGCACTCGGCGGCCTGGCTGCAGCTGCCCGATCTCGCGGCCCCGCTTCCGGCCACCGGGATCCTAGGCATCCCCGCTGATCCCCTGGCCCCCGATGTGGTGGCGATCCTCGGTGCGGCCGAGGCGCGCCGCGCTGCCGAGGATCTCACCGCGCCCATGGAGAGCTGGGCCGAGGCCGCGGAGGCCCGGGCCGGGCAGATCTCCCTGGGCGAGGTGGTCCGGGACCGGATGGGCCAGGCTGTGCTGGACCGGCTGGTCACCCCGATCGTCTCCGGAGTCCATTCCGCGGATCCCGATGACCTCGACATGAACAACGCCGCCCCTGGACTCTTCGACGCGATGCTGCGCGAGGGCTCGCTGGCCCGCGCGGTCGCACTGGTGAAGTCCAAGGCTCCTCCTGGATCGGCCGTGAACTCCCTCTATGGCGGACTCAATCGGCTGGTCGGCGCGCTCGAGGCGGAGCTGCTCCGGCTCGGCGCAGAGATCCGACTCGACACCCCTGTCACCGACCTGGCGGCGCTCGCTGCGGGCAACGGCCCGGGGTTCGATCGGGGGAGCGACAATGCCGGCTGGAGCGTGCCGGATCATGTGATCCTCGCCCTGGATGCTCCGGCCGCGGTGCAGCTGGTGTCTGGAGTCGTGAACCTGGACGGGCTGGACCTGACCGGATTGACACCAGCGGGTGCGCAGGCCGCTGGTGCGACCGCCAACGACGCACCGGCCGCCGGCAGGTCCGCCAGCGACGCACCGGCCGTCAGCGCGCCGGACGCAGGCCGCGGCGTCGCCCTGGTCTCGATGATCCTGGACGCACCCGAGCTCGACGACCACCCGCGCGGCACCGGGGTGCTGGTCGCGCCCCAGGTCGAGACCATCGCCGCGAAGGCCATGACGCACATCAGCTCCAAATGGGAATGGGCGGACACCGCCGTGACCCACGCGCACGGGCCGGGCCACCATGTGGTGCGCCTGTCCTATGGCCGAGTCGGGCAGACCCACCAGGACGCGCTCGGCGCGGAGTCCAGCGACGCGCAGCTGCTCGCCGCGGCCGCCGAGGACGTCGGGGCGCTCTTCGGGGTGCCGATCGAACCGGAGCAGATCCTCGAGTCCAGCGTGATCCGCTGGCGCAAGGCGCTGCCGCAGACCTCCGCCGGCCATGCCGAGAGGATCACCGCGCTGCGCGAACGCCTGGCCGCGACCTCCGGCGCCGAAGCAGGTGAGGCCCGCCCCGGAATCCATCTGATCGGCGCCTGGTTCGCCGGCACCGGGCTCGCCCGGGTGGTGCCCGACGCGCGGGCCGCCGCCGCGACGATCCTCAGTGCCCGATCCTGATCAGTGCGGTCCTGACCAGCCCGCCCTGGTCACACCCCGCTGAGCCGTCCGTCACTTTTTTCGACGTCATGTAGAAAACGGTGGAAGACCGGGCGATAAGCTGGACGCGGGACATCGTCACCTGGGTCCCGCACGGACGATCAATGCTGATGGAGGCACCTGTGAGCTACGGCAGCAACGCCCAGCGCACGCCCGAAGAGGTCAACACCTCGGGCAAGGACTGGTTCACCCTCTACACCGTCTTCGCGCGGACCGGATCCGCCCCGCAAGGCGCTGACGTGGAGGTGGAGTTCGATGAGCTCGCCGGAACGTTCGCCGAGCAGGAGGTCGACTTCCGCGGCAGCTACGACGTCTCCGCCATGCGCGACGAGGCTGACATCCTGACCTGGGTCACCGGCCCCTCCGCCGAAGACCTGCAAGCCGCCGTGCGCCGGATTCGGCGCACCGCAATGTTCTCCCGGACCCGGATCGCGTTCTCCGCGATGGGCGTGCACCGCACCGCCGAGTTCGCCCGCAGCCACGTCCCGGCCTACGCCCTCGGGGTGCCCCCGGAGGACTGGCTGGTCATCTACCCGTTCAACCGCTCCTACGACTGGTACCTGCTGGACCCGGCCAAGCGCGGCAAGATGCTGCGCGAGCACGGCATGCTCGGCCAGGAGTTCCCCTCGGTGCTGGCCAACACCACCTCGGCGTTCGCGCTCAACGACTGGGAGTGGCTGCTCGCGCTGGAGGCGCCGAAGCTCACCGACCTGGTCGACATGATGCGCAAGCTCCGCGAGTCCGAGACCCGATATCACGTGCGTGACGAGATTCCCTTCTACACCGGACGCCGCCTGAAGGCCGCGTCGGAGATCGCTGAGGTCCTGCTGTGACGATCACCCCCGACAACACCGAGTCAGCCGAGTCCCACGAAAACACCCGACCGGTCCACCCGACGGAGACCTCCGACCACCCCACCGAGCGCGAGGCCGAGTCGGCCGTGGCGGACTCATCCCAGACCACCCCCACCCCGGGCACCGAGAACACGACCGAGGGCGCAGATGCGCCGGCCCCGCTGCCGGTGGACTACGCCGAGGGCACCACACGGGACGAGCCGAGCAACTACGACGCCATCCTGCTCGCCTCCTTCGGCGGCCCGGAGGGGCAGGACGATGTGCTCCCGTTCCTGCGCAACGTGACCCGAGGCCGCGGCATCCCGGATGAGCGGCTCGAAGAGGTCGCCACCCACTACCGCGCCAACGGCGGCATCAGCCCGATCAACCAGCAGAACCGGGACCTCAAGGGCGCTCTGGAGGCCGAGGTCGCGGCCCG
Organism: Nesterenkonia maliinae; assembly: GCF_051262655.1. Lineage (NCBI taxonomy): Bacteria > Bacillati > Actinomycetota > Actinomycetes > Micrococcales > Micrococcaceae > Nesterenkonia > Nesterenkonia maliinae. The sequence goes on from NZ_JBIMEY010000005.1 coordinate 159,585, forward strand.
CCAGCTGGACATCCCGATCTACTGGGGCAACCGCAACTGGAACCCCTTCTTCACCGAGACCTTCCGCGAGATGCACGCCGCCGGACACCGCCGGATCCTGGCGCTGGTCACCTCCGCGTACAACGGATACTCCTCCTGCGGTCAGTACCGCGAGGACTTCTCGCTGACCCTGGATGAGACCGGTCTCCGCGAAGAGATGAGCGTGGTCAAGGTCCGCCAGTTCTTCATGGACAAGGCGTTCATCGACCCGTTCAAGGACGCCCTGGCCGCCGGCGTCGCCGACGTCCGTGCCCAGCTGGAGCAGGCCGGCAAGGCGGAGGCGCAGCCGAAGATCGTCTTCGTCACCCACTCCATCCCCAGCCGCAACGCCGAGGCCATGGGCCCGGACCGGGTGATCGAGGAATACGGCACCGACGTCTACTCGGCCGAGCACCTCGCCGTCGCCCGCCATCTGATGGCCAGCGTGCCCGAGGCCGAAGGACTCGAGCACTCGCTGACCTTCCAGTCCCGCTCCGGCAGCCCGAAGACCCCGTGGCTGGAGCCCGACATCAACGACGCGATCACCGAGGACGCCGAAGCCGGCGTCGCCGGTGTGGTGGTGATGCCGATCGGCTTCGTCTCCGACCACATGGAGGTGCTCTGGGACCTCGACACCGAGGCCAAGGACACCGCCGCGGAGCTCGGCCTGGCCTACCACCGCGCCGCGACCCCCGGCATCCAGGAGAAGTTCGTCTCGGGGTTGGTCGACGTGCTCAGCGAATACCTCAAGGGAGTCAACGGCGAGCCCGTCGGCTTCGGCGAGCAGGTCGTGCCCGGTCAGTGGTCCGGCATCTGCGGACCCTGCAACTGCACCCGCTTCCGCAAAGACGTCGCAAGGAGCTAGATGCCCACCTTCACCGTAGGCACCCGCGGGAGCAAGCTCGCACTGACCCAGACGACGACGGCGGCCGACGCGCTCGCCGCACACGCCGAGGCCGAGTACGAGCTGATCACGGTCAAGACCGAGGGCGACATCCTCACCGGGCCGCTCGCCCAGATGGGCGGCACGGGTGTGTTCGCCTCTGCGCTGCGCCAGGCGCTGTTCGACAAGACCTGTGACGTCGCGGTGCACTCGCTCAAGGACCTGCCTGCCAAGGATCTCGAGGGTCTCGCGATCGCCTCGGTGCCGACGCGGGCGGATGTGCGCGACGCGCTGTGCTCCGCCGACGACGTGCCGCTCAAGGACCTGCCCGAGGGTGCGAAGGTCGGCACCGGATCTCCCCGACGCGCCGCGCAGCTGCGCGCCGCCCGGCCGGACCTTCAGATCGTGGACATCCGCGGCAATGTCGGCACCCGGCTGGCCCGGGTCCGCGGCCACGGGTCTGCCGCCGAAGCCTCTCCGCAGGCGCCAAACGCGGCACGGGGCGACCTGGACGCCGTCGTGCTCGCCGGCGCGGGACTCAAGCGGCTCGGCCTGGAGCATCACATCGCCGAGCTGATCCCCACGGAGGTGATGCTGCCCGCCCCCGGGCAGGGTGCCTTGGCGGTGGAGGTCCGTGCCGAAGATGCCGAGCCGACCGCGCCGCTGGGTATGGCGCTGGCGCTCTATGACGACATCCCCGCCCGGCTGGAGACCTCCGCAGAGCGGGGACTCCTGGCCAAGCTCAACGCCGGCTGCTCGGCCCCGATCGGTGGGCTCGCCCGCTACGACGACAACCCCGACGGCGGCGCCACCCTGCGCCTGGACTCGGTCATCTGTGCGCCCGACGGGACCAAGGTGCAGCGCGCCGGCGCCGAGATCTCCATCGAGGCCGGCGCTGATCGCCGGGTCTCAGTCGACCGGGCGATCCAGCTGGGCACTCGCGTCGCCGAGCAGCTGCTCGCCGAGGACTTCGGGCTGCTCAAGCACGTCATCGACTCCTGAGGAACTGACCGCGTGATCTTTCCTGGGCGGGATTCCTCACCGGGCCGGTGCACCGGCATTCACGCGGGGCGTCAGCCTGACACCCATTTCTCCAGCCGCTCCGTGAACTCCACAAAGTACTCCAGCCGGCGCAGCTCATCAGCGCTCACCTGCACCCCCACCTCGCGTGCCGAGCCGGCCAGCTCCGCCCACGGATGGTCCTCCACTGGAGGGCTGCCATCGGGCAGGTCATCGGGCAGCACGCAGTTGAGCACATCCTGCCTCAGGGACTCCAACGATGGTCGTTCAGCGTCAGCAGGAGTCTCGACCGTCACTCCGTCGGTCCAGTGCACGAGGGAGTGGGTGAAGCCGCGGACGGAGAGGTGGACCGTCTGGCCGTCGTCGAGGACGCAGTGTTCGAAGATGCTGATGCTCAGCCCGGGGTTGCCGCCGGTCGGCTCCTCGGTGAAGTCACAGAGCACGCCGATCGCAACCACGCGTTCGCCCCCGGTCAGCGAGGGGGTCCTGGTGAACGGTGACACTGGTGCGGTGGCCAGCTCCCCGAGAGGCGCGTAGTGTCCTTCCGCGGACCATGAGTCATGCGCATCCATGCCGCTCATTCTGCCTCCGCGCCAGTCGGTAGGCTAGTCCCATGCGCATCGCTCTGACCCGAGACCCCGCACAGGCGGGCCCGCTGGAGGCGGGGCTGCGCGCGGCTGGACTCGACGTCCAGTTCCTTCCGGTCACCGAGCAGCGACTCCCCGCCGACACCACCGAGCTGATGGCCGCGCTGGAGCGGCTCTCAGGTGGGGACTTCGCCTGGGTGCTGTTCACCAGCGCCAACACCGTCCGGGCCCTGGTGAAGCTGGGCTGGGACGGGGCCCTCCCGGCGCAGACCTGCGTCGGCGTCGTCGGTCCCGGCACTGCCCGAGCGCTGCACCGGCTGACCGGCATCAGCGAACCGTGGATGCCGTCAGGGGAGAAGAGCGCCGCCGGGATGATCCAAGAGATTCCCGAGCCCGCCCCGGAGGACAGTACCGCACTGTTGCTGCCCCAGTCGGCCCAGGCCCGGGCGGAGCTGCGCGAGGGCCTGACCGCCATCGGCTGGGAGGTCACCCCGGTCAGCGCCTATGAGACCGACTGCCTAGTGGTCGACGGCGCCCTCGCCGCCGGGGACCCGGAGCGCCGTCTGCTCCCGCTCCCGGCCCGCGAGGACCTCCTCGACCTCGACCAGCTCGCCGCAGACCTGCGCCACGACCGGCTCACCCACGTGGACCCCACGGTCCTGCTGGTCACCAGTTCCTCCGCGGCTGACGGACTCGCTGACCTCGGCCTCCCGGAACGGGTGCGGCTGCTGGCCATCGGACGGCCCACCGCAAGGACCCTCTCTCGCCGCGGAATCCCCGCCGCCGGTGTTCTCTCTGAGCCGAGCGCCGACGCTGTGATGGCCGCCCTGGGTCGCTGAGAACTAGACTGACCGGCGGCGACACGCTTCACGCTGGCCTGGATGACAAGGCTCAGCTCCAGCGCACCGACCGCCATCCCGCTGAGCACCAGGAGTCGCACGTGAGTTTCCCCGAACAGCGCCCCCGCCGGCTGCGCCGCAGCCCCGCCATGCGCCGGATGGTGGCCGAGACCCGGCTGCACCCGGCTGACCTGATCCTGCCGGTCTTCGTTCGGGAGGGCCTCACCGCCCCCGCTCCGATCAGCTCCATGCCCGGCGTCGTGCAGCACACCGAAGCCTCCCTGCTCACCGCCGCCGAAGAGGCCCGAGACCTCGGCCTCGCCGGCATCATGCTCTTCGGCATCCCCGCCACCCGCGACGCCCAGGGCAGCGCCGGCCTGGACCCCGACGGCATCCTCAACCGCTCCATCCGCGCCGTGAAGGACCGGGTCGGTGCTGACCTGGTCGTGATGAGCGACCTGTGCCTGGACGAGTTCACCGACCACGGTCACTGCGGGCTCGTCGACGAGACCGGCGAGGTGGACAACGACGCCACCCTGGAGGTCTACGCCGAGATGGGCGTCGCCCAGGCCGCGGCGGGCGCCGACGTCGTCGCACCCTCGGGCATGATGGACGGCCAGGTCGCCGTGATCCGGCAGGCCCTGGATGAGGCCGGACACCAGCACGTGCCGATCCTCGCCTACGCGGCGAAATATGCCTCCGGGTTCTACGGCCCGTTCCGCGAGGCCGTGGACTCCCAGCTCACCGGTGACCGCAAGCAGTACCAGATGGACGCCCCGAACCGCACCGAGGCGCTGCGCGAGGTGGAGCTCGACCTCGCCGAGGGCGCGGACATGGTGATGGTCAAGCCGGCCAGCGCCTACCTCGACATCCTCTCCGACACCGCCGCGATCAGCGACGTCCCCGTCTCGGCCTACCAGGTCTCCGGGGAGTACGCGATGATCGAGGCCGCCGCCGCCAACGGGTGGATCAACCGGCGCACCGTGATCACCGAATCGCTGATCGCGATCCGTCGCGCAGGAGCCACCAACGTGCTGACCTACTACGCCACCGAGGTGGCCGGATGGCTGCGCGAGGACCTCGCCGGACCACGGAGCACCCGCGCCCCACAGGCACCGGTCCCGACCAGCAGCCCCTCCGCGCCGAGCGCCACGACCCCGGTCCACCCGCGGGTCGAGCCGCACACCACGGTCGCCCCGGTGGAGGCCAGCTCACCGGCCAAGACCGCGTCGCCGGCCAAGCCCGACGGCGAACCCACCGACGAACCCCGCACCGACGCCGGCTTCCCGCCGGTCAGCTGAAAGGACCCTGCCCCGCGATGACCACGAACCAGGAACTCTTCGACACCGCCCGTGAGCTCATGCCCGGGGGAGTGAACTCCCCGGTCCGCGCCTTCGGCTCGGTGGGAGGCACCCCGACGTTCATGGTCGCCGCCGACGGGCCCTACCTCACCGACGCCGAGGGCACGCAGTACGTGGACCTGGTCGGCTCCTGGGGCCCGGCGCTGCTCGGGCACAAGCACCCCGCAGTGATCAAAGCCGTGCACGACGCGGTGGACGCCGGACTCGGCTTCGGGACCTCCCACCCCTCCGAGGCGCGACTGGCGGAGCTGGTCCGCCGTCGGGTCCCCGGCGCGCAGATGATCCGGATGGTCTCCACCGGCACCGAAGCCACCATGACCGCGATCCGGCTGGCCCGCGGGGTCACCGATCGCAACATCGTGGTGAAGTTCGCCGGCTGCTATCACGGACACTCCGACGGGCTGCTCGCCGCCGCCGGCTCCGGAGTCGCCACGCTCGGACTGCCCGGATCCGCCGGAGTCACCGAGGCGCAGGCCTCGGAGACCATCGTGGTGGAGTACAACGACCGCGCCGCGCTGGAAGCGGTCTTCGCCGAGCACGGCGAGCGGATCGCCGCGGTGATCACCGAGGCCACCCCCGCCAACATGGGCGTGGTGGTCCCGGAAGAGGGCTTCAACGCGTTCATCCGGAAGATCACCCAGCGCCACGGGGCACTGATGATCTTCGACGAGGTGATGACCGGATTCCGGATCACCGAGGCCGGCTACTGGGGCGCCTCCGGGCGCGTCGAAGGCTGGGAGCCGGACCTGTTCACCTTCGGCAAGGTCATCGGCGGTGGACTGCCCACCGCCGCGCTGGCCGGGCGCCGGGAGATCATGGAACACCTCGCGCCCACAGGGCCGGTCTATCACGCAGGCACGCTCTCCGGGAACCCGGTCGCGATGGCTGCCGGGGTCGCCACCCTGGAGCACGCCACCGCCGGGGTCTACGCGCACGTCGATGAGAAGGCCCAGATCGTGGCCGACGCGCTCACCGCAGAGCTGAACGCCGCCGGTGTGGACCACACGCTGCAGAAGGTCGGCTCGCTGTTCTCGGTGGCCTTCGGCACCTCGGCCACCGGGGTGCACAACTACGCGCACGCCCAGGCGCAGGAGAGCTTCCGCTACGGACCGTTCTTTCACGCGATGCTCGACGCCGGGGTCTACCTGCCGCCGAGCGTCTTCGAGGCGTGGTTCCTGTCCTCCGCGCACGACGACGCCGCCATCGGCCGCATCCTGGATGCGCTGCCGGCCGCCGCGAAGGCGGCCGCGCAGGCCAAGCCCTGAGGTCTCAGTCCTGAAGACCCGGGCCTGAAGATGAGGGCCTGAGGGATCAGTCCTGAGGAGTCAGGTCCGGACGCGGCAGCAGCGGATCACGCGATCCTGGGGTTGATCATCGTCATCCCCGGGGTCGCGGACCGTTGCATCGCTGGCAGCAGGTTGGCGGCTTCCTGCAGTCCGACCACGCGTTCGATCAGGTCCTGCGGGCGCAGCACATCGCTCGCGATCAAGGCCAGCATCCCGGGGTAGTCGGCGGCGGCCATGCCGTGGCTTCCCAGCAGGTCCAGCTCCCAAGCGATCGCGCGGGCCATCGGGACCTGCGAGAGCCCGGTCTCGGTGGGCAGCAGCCCGATCTGCACATGCCGGCCGCGGCGGCGCAGGCTCAGGACCGCGGCCGCGCAGGTCTGTTCGCTGCCGACGGCGTCCACCGAGACATCGCTACCCTCCCCGGTGATCGCCCGGACGGCCTCGGGGACGTCGCGGCCATCGGCGAGGATCACCTCATCCGCACCGAGCTGCTTCGCGGCGTGCAGGGCCTCGGGGCTGCGGTCCACGGCGATCACCTGGGTACCGAGCGCCTTGGCGATCATCACTGCGCTGAGTCCGACTCCGCCGGCGCCCACCACGGTGACCGATTCCCCGGCACGCAGTCCGGCGCGAGCGGTCAGCGCCCGGTAGGCGGTGGCGAAGCGGCAGCCCAGCGCCGCCGCGGCCTCGAAGGAGACGGCCTCGGGAATGGCGACCAGGTTCGTGTCAGCGGCGTGCAGCGCGACGCGCTCGGCGAAGGATCCGGCGTGGGTGAACCCGGGCTGCTGCTGGTTCGGGCACACCTGAGCGTTGCCGGAACGGCACCACTCGCAGGCACCGCAGCCACACACGAAGGGCACCGTCACCCGGTCACCCACCGACCAGTGCTGCGCCGCGGGGTCCACGGAGGCGATGACCCCGGCGAGCTCATGACCGGGCACGTGGGGGAGGGTGAGCTCCTCGTGTCCGGCCCAGGCATGCCAGTCGCTGCCGCACAGCCCGGTGGCGTGGACCTCCACGACGACCCCGCCCGGCGGTGGGGTCGGTTCGGACACTTCCCGGACCTCCAGGGGCCCTGCGATCTCATCCATCACCATTGCACGCATGAGGATGGATCTTACCTGCGGTCCCGGTGGGCTGGGTCGCCCGCATCGATTGGGCAGAACAGGGCGGAATGAGCCGGTGTCCCAGCGGTCATTCCACCCTCAACTGCCCAATCGATGAGCTGATCAGCTCAACTTGGCTCAGCTCACCTCAGCGGGCGCCGTCGCGGATCGTGCCGTACTCCAGCGCGCTCCAGAAGTCCCCGCGCACATAGCGCTGCTCGGGCTCCGGATTGTGATCGAAGGACCGTTTCCGTCCCTTGTTCAGCGCCTCGGCGACGAGCCTGCGCTGATCCTGGCTCTCCAGGATCCCGGCCTCCAGCGCCGTCATGTCGTAGCGGGAGTCGAGCTCGGCGCGCAGCCGCGTCACGGTGGCGGCCTGATGGTTCTCACGAGCCACGTTGTGCAGCTCGTGGGGGTCCGCGGCGAGGTCGAAGAGCTGATCCACGTCGCCGGGGCAGACCACGTATTTGTACTGACCGCTGATGATGGTCAGCTGCGGCCGGTAGGTGCCTTCGGCGAGGTATTCGATGATCACCGGGCGATCCTTGGGTCCGATGTCACCGGCCTGCTCGCGCCTGGCGATCTCGAGCACCGAATCACCGGCGGACTTCGGGGTCGGGGCTCCGGCGAGGTCCACCAGGGTAGGCATCAGGTCCAGCAGCGAGACCGGGGTCTGATGCCGGCCCCTGGGGACCAGGTGCTCCGGCCCGTAGGCGATCAGCGGCACCCGCGAGGAGCGCTCATAGGGAGACATCTTGTACCAGAGCCCCCGCTCGCCGAGCATGTCGCCGTGGTCGGCGGTCACCAGGATCACGGTGTTCTCGCTGAGCCCCAGAGTGTCGAGGCGCTCGCGGATCCGGCCCACGTGGTCATCGATGTAGCTGACCGCCGCGTAGTAGGCGCGCCGGGCATTGCGGACCTGGTCCAGGTCGGGGTAGCGCTTGTCGAAGCCGCTCATCGCGCGCAGCCGGTGGCTGTGCGGGTCCTCCGCGATGTCGGGCACCTCAGGGTGGGCCGGGTCGGGGATCTCGACGTCGGCGAACCGGTCCCAGTGCTCCTGCGGCGGCTCATAGGGGTCATGCGGGTGGATGAAGCTGCTGACCATGAGGAACGGCTGGGCGTCCTCGCCGGCAGCGGCGGCGGCCTGGTTGGCGCGGACCCGGTCGTTGAGGTGGCGCAGGGTGCGGAAGCCGACCTCGTCGTCGAAGTCCTGCTGGACCGAGGCCTTGGAGACCCCGGCGGTGAACACGGCGTCGGCGTCGTGATACCACTGCAGCTTCTGCTCCAGCGGCAGCGTCCAGTCCGGGACCATGTCAAGGTCAGCGGGGTAGACGTCGGTGGTGAGGCGTTCTTCGAACCCGTGGTGCTGGTCCGCTCCGACGAAGTGCATCCGGCCCACCAACGCCGTGTGATATCCGGCGAGGCGCAGCCGGTGCGCGAAGGTCGGGACCGAGGAGGGAAAGTCGTCCCCGTTGTCGAAGCAGCCCAGGTCCGAGGGCATCACCCCGGTCATCATGGAGGCGCGGGAGGGCGCGCACAGCGGGGAGTTGCAGTAGGCGCGGTCGAAGACGGCGCCCTCCTCGGCCAGTGCGTCCATGTGCGGAGTCTTCGCCGCGGTGTCGCCGTAGGCGCCGAGCGCCTGCGCGGCCATCTGATCAGCCTGGATGACGACGATGTTCGGGGGTGAGACGCTGGAGGGGTGCTCGGGCGGAGACACGGTTCCGGTGTGGTGTGAGATGGTCTGGTCCTCAGACATAGTGTGTCCCTCCTTCGTGATGAGCACTGAGATGGGCGTCCTGCGCGCAGGAGTGCAAGCGGCGCGCACTGCCAGGCTACAGGTGATCTTCCGCGAGATTCCGGGTCATCCACTGGCCTGGAGTGATCATCAGGAGACAGACAGGGGAGCAGAATGACCGACCCGAAGCATCGTCCCGCACCCGCGTCCTGCTGCAGCCCGGCGCGCCCGAACCGTGTCCCCAGCACCAGCACCGGCCCGACGACGACGCTGCCCGCCGCTTACGCCTCAGTCGCGAAGGCCGCGCTGGTCTCCCAGCTGGCCGCCACCGCCGCGTCGCAGCTCTCGATGATCGGGTTCTCCGCAGCCGAGTTCCGCATGGGCAGCGAGTACCCGCAGGCCTACCCGGACGACGGCGAGGGTCCCGTGCGGACCGCCCGCGTTGAGGCCTTCGCGATCAGCCCCACCACGGTGACCGTGGCGCAGTTCGCCCGGTTCGTGCAGGCCACCGGGCACCTCACCGACGCCGAACGTCATGGAGATTCCCTGGTCTTCCAGGGTCTGCTCTCGACTGAGCGGCGCGAGGCGGCTCCGGCTCCGGAGCCCTCCACTCCGTGGTGGCGGCAGGTCGCTGGTGCTGCCTGGTTCGCGCCCGAGGGCCCTGGATCCACCGCCCTCGGGCGCGAGGATCACCCGGTGACGCAGGTGTCCCAGCGCGACGCCCAGGCCTACGCGGACTGGGTCGGCGCCCGGCTGCCGAGCGAGACCGAGTGGGAGTATGCGGCCCGCGGCGGACTCGACCAGCAGCCCTACCCCTGGGGTGGGGATCGCGATCCGGACGGGAAGCGCCGGATGAACATCTTCCCCGGCGAGTTCCCCGAGGGGGTGGCGGGAGAGATGGGGACCCGTCCGGCGGAGTCCTTCGCGCCGAACGGGTACGGGCTCTACAACACCACCGGCAATGTCTGGGAATGGACAGCCTCGGTGTTCAGCACGGGAGCAGCCGGAGGGCGGGAAGTCTCAGCGAGGGTCTCAGCAAGGTCAGGGACTGGGCGGCCGGGGGCTGATCCGGTGATGCGCGGAGGCTCCTACATGTGCCACCGCTCGTACTGCCGGCGCTACCGCACCTCGGCGCGGACCTCGGCCTCGGCGGACACCTCGCTGGGTCATACCGGGTTTCGGCTGGCGTTCACACCGGCCACGCCGGGCTGACCACGGCGTCGGGACGGGTGCGGCGCAGGTACTCCTGCAGGTCCGCGGACTGCCCGATCTTCCACCCCGCCTGGAGCCGGTGCAGCTCCGGAGCCGGGATCTGCAGCTGCGGGAACCGCTCCGCCTGTGCGCAGGCCACCTCCACGGCGGCCCAGGCGTCCGGGGTCGCCGAGTGGGCGGCCTCGAGCTCGACCTCGTAGTGCAGGCACATCTGGGTCAACGTGCGTTTGCCGCGACGGTATTTGTCCACCTGCTTGTCGATCACCAGCGGATCGATGACCCCGAGCGGCTCGGTGAACTCCACTCCGTGGCGCAGCGCCTCCTGCTGCAAGACGGTGAAGTCGTACGGGGCGTTCATCACCACGACGGCGCTGCCGGCGGCGAACTCCTGCGCCAGCGCGGTGGTGATCTGGGCGACCGCCTCCGCCGCAGGCTGCCCGTTGGTCTGGGCGTATTCGGTGGAGATGCCATGGATCGCAGTGGTCTCGGCGGGGATCTCCACTCCGGGGTCCACCAGCCATTCGCGGGTGCGCACGCGCTGACCCTGAGGCGCCGAGGTGTCGACTGCACCAGCCTCCACGTCGGAGCCGACCTCGGTGTCATCGAAGATCACCAGCGCTGCGGAGACGATCCGCGCCACCCGGGGATCCCTCGACGTGGTCTCCAGATCGAAGCCGACCCGGCGGCGGGTGTGCCAGGACTCGCTGCTGGGGGTGATCTCGAAGAGGGTGGGAGTCTCGGCCATGGCACTACGGTAGCGCGCAGGTGGGACATGACCGCGGACATCACCCTGCGCCGCTGGGTCGTGGTCGCAGGCGATTGCACCGAGTCATGTCCGGGGGCTCTGATTGAATGATCCCCATGGAGTTCGATCAGTCCCAGCATCAGGTGCTCGCCGCCGCCGAGCGCCCCGGACATGGGCCGATCCTGAGTTTCGGAGGTCCCGGCAGCGGCAAGTCGACGCTCGCGGCGGAGCTGGCGCTGCGCCACCTCGAGTCCGGACAGGACTCCTCCCGGCTGCTGCTGCTCTCACCCACCCGCGCCACCTCCGCGGTGCTGCGCGAACAGGTCGAGGCCGCCTGGGCCGCCCGAGACACCAGCTCCCGCGGAGGGTCCCTCTCGGAGCAGCCCTCCCGCTCCTTCGCCTCGTACGCCTTCTGGCTCCTCGGGGAGGCCCGACGCCGGGAAGTCCTCAGCTTCACCGCCCGCCGGCCGCGGCTGCTCTCCGGGGCCGAGCAGGACAGCATCATCCGTGAGCTGCTGGCCGCTGACCCTGCCAGCGGCCTGCCGCCGATCAGCTGGCCTTCCTCGTTGGAAGAGGCCGCCGGCACCGACGGATTCCGCAAGGAGATCCGCGAACTCTTCGACCGTGCCGCCGAGTACGGAGTCTCACCAGAACAGCTGCGCGGCCTGGCCGAGCAGTGCCGACGCCCGGAATGGGCCTCCGCTGCCGAGCTCTACCAGCGCTACCGCGAAGACCTTGACGCCGGGGCCAACGCCGACGCCTTCGACCCGGCGGGCCTGATCAACGAGGCCTGTAACCTGCTCGAGGAGAACCCCGAATTCCTCGAGACCGAGCGCCAGCGGTTGCGCCGCATCGTCGTCGATGACCTGCAGGAGGCCACCCCGTCGGTGTATCGACTGTTGCGCCTGATCGGGGCCGGGGCCGACGTGCTGGCGTTCGCCAGCCCCGAGACCGCGGTGCAGGGCTTTCGCGGGGCACGCCCGGACAAGCTGCGCAGCTGGACCGTGGCACCCCGCCGAGTCGCCGCCGAGAGCGTGCTCGGTCTGAATCCCGAGACCGACGCCGAGATCGAGGGCATCGTCCGGCGCAGCATCTCCGGCGCGATGACCCCGGACCCCCATGGCGGGCTGCCGGGGGTCGAGCCCAGCGTCATGGTGCTCGAGGGCAACCACCGGATCACTCCCGAAGTGGGCCGGGCCTACGCCCGGGCTCTGCGCCGGATCGCTCCCGCCGGGCCCCAGCAGCCCCGCCAACGCTGGCTGCAGCTGCTCAGCGAGACCACGACTGAACGGACCGGCGCAGCGCAGGGGTCAACTGTGCCGACCTCCACCGTTCCCCCATCCGCAGCGTCGACACCCAATGGGCAGAGTTCCGACGGCCAGGCAGCTCTCAGTCAACCACTGACCGAGCTGCCGGTCTCGACGCCGACGGGCACCGGGTCCTGCGCGGTGGAGATCGTGCCGGGGGACTATCTGGCCGAGCAGTTCGTCCTCCAAGAGGTTCTGGACCGGCACCATCGACACGGGGTGCCCTTCGATCAGATCGCGGTCATCGCCCGCAACGGCGCGCTGCTGAAACGACTGGTGCGGATGTTCCAGACCCAGGGCGTCCCGGTGCGCCAGTCCATGAGCGATGTGATCCTCAACCAGGAGTCCGCCGTGGCCCCGCTGCTGCGCGTCCTGCGCCTGGTCACCGTCCAACAGGACCCCGAGACCGAGCACCCCGTCGCGCTGCCCGAGGTGCTCGCGCTGCTGACCAGCCGCTACGGCGAGACCGACTCGATGACCCTGCGCAGCCTGCGCCAGGTGCTGCGCAGCCAGGAGCGTCGCCGGCTGCGTGCCGACTCAGACGTCTCCGACTCCGGCCCGGCGGAGCCGCGCAGCTCCGACGAGCTACTGGTGGCCGCCGCGAACAATGCCGACGACCCGGTCTTCGCAGAGGTCCGCGCCCAGTCGCGCTTCCAGCACCTCACCCGCGGGATGGAGCGAGTCGCCGCGATGCTCGCCGCTGGGCATGCCGCCGCGGGTCCCTCCAGCGGTCCCGAGGAGCTGCTCTGGGAGATCTGGAACGCCGCCGACGTCAGCCGGCACTGGGCCGGCCTGACCCGCTGGGCCAGCGCGGAGGGTCGCCGTGCAGACCATGATCTTGACGCGGTGATGGCGCTATTCCAGGCCGCAGAACGATTCTCCGACCAGAACCCCGGGGCCTCGGCGATCGCGTTCGTGGACCATATCGAACGCCTGGAACTGCCCATGGACACCCTGGCGAAGACCTCCGCCGCCGATGTCGCGATCGAGGTCCTCACCCCCGCCAGCGCGGCAGGCCGCGAATTCGACACCGTCATCCTCACCGGACTCCAAGAAGGCGCCTGGCCGAACCTGAACCCCCGCGGACAGCTGCTGGGCAGCGGACACCTGGTGGACGTCGTCGAAGGCCGCGCCGACGCCTCCGCCCAGTCACTGCTGGTCAAACGGATGAACGTGCTCCAGGACGAGTACCGGCTCTTCGCCTCCGCGGTCTCCCGAGCCAAGAACCGGCTCTACGCGGTGGCCGTGCACGCCCAGGAGGAGAGCCCGTCGATGCTGCTGGACCTCGTGGTGCCGCCCGGGGAGCGCGAGACCCGCAGCGGCGCCATCCCGCGCCCGATCACCGCCCACCGGCTTATCGCCGAGCTGCGCCGGCACCTGGAGATCAGCATCCAGACCGAGCTCGACGACGACGCTGGGTCCAGCGCCGCCGAGCCTCACAGCGATGGGACCACTGAGACCCAGCGCCGGGCGGCGGCCCGCGCGCTCGCTCTGCTCGCCGAGGGCGGACTCATCGGGGCCGCACCGAAGACCTGGTGGGGCCTGCCCGAGCTCAGCACCACCGCACCGTTGTTGGAGCCCGAGGACATCGTCCGGGTCTCCCCATCCTCAGTGCAGAGCGCCATCGACGCGCCGCTGCAGTGGTTCACCGGCGCCGCCGGAGGCGTCGAGGCCACCGATTTCAGCCGGATGCTCGGCTCCCTGATCCACGAGATCGCCGAGCACCACCCCGCCGAGACCGACCGCGAGGTCCTGTCCGCTGAGCTTGACGCACGCTGGGACAGCCTGGGACGCGAGGAGGGGTGGGAGACCGAGAAGGACCGCTCCCGTGCCCGCGTGATGCTCAAGAAGCTCGCCGGCTACTTCGGCCACGTCCAGGGCCAGGGCCGCCAGGTCATCGCCCGCGAGCTGCAGGTCGAAGCCAGTCTGGAGATCCCGCTGCCGCCGGAGGAACCCGGTGGGCCCGCGCAGACCCGGTCCGTGCTGATCCGCGGCGTGATCGACCGCGTGGAACGCACCGAGGCAGGCGAGCTCTTCGTCATCGACCTCAAGACCGGTCGGCACAAACCCGCTCAGATCGAGATCCCCACCCACGGGCAGCTCGGCTCCTATCAGTTGCTGGTCGCGCTCGGCGCAGTGGACCGCGCCCTGCACGAGGCGCAGGAGACGGCAACACCTGCGGCCGAGTCCAGCGTCGTCGCACCGTCTCCGGGTCGAGGGGCCGCGCTGCTGCACGTCGGCACCACCGTGGCGAAGACAGACCTCCAGGAACAGCCCCCGCTCGGACCGGATGACACCTGGCCGCTGGAACAGCTGACCCAGGCCGCCCAGGTGATGAGCGGTCGAGTGTTCTCCGCCTACCACTCACCGAATCAACAGCGTTGCCTGGTCGGCTCGCTCTGCCCGCTCTGCGAGAACACGAAACACGTGACCCAGCCATGATGACCCTGGAGACCATGCGCTACAGCGCCCGCGACATCGCCGACGCGCTCCAGCGGGACACTCCCGCCGAGGACCGGAATTACCCAACGGCCGAACAGCAGGCCGTGATCGAATCCGGGCTGGACCCGATGCTCGTCGTCGCCGGCGCCGGGTCGGGCAAGACTGCCACGATGGCTGACCGGGTGGTCTGGCTGGTCGCCAACGGGATCGTGCGCCCGGACCAGATCCTCGGGGTGACCTTTACCAAGAAGGCCGCCGGAGAGCTGCGCGAACGGATCACCCGGAAGCTCGAGCAGCTCCTGGAGGCGGAGCTGATCTCCCCGGCCGATGTGGTGCCCGTGGAGGTCTCCGACACCGTGGAACATGCCGACATCTCCGAGCTGCTCGCCCCGGCGGTCTCCACCTACCACTCCTACGCGAACACCTTGGTGACCGAATACGGTCTGCAGATCGGGCTGGAACCCGAGACCCAACTCATCGGAGAGGCCAAGGCCTGGCAGCTGGTGCACCGATTGGTCAGTGCCTATGACCGCGCCGAGGTGCTGGTGGAGGCCGAACAGTCGGCCGGTAACCTCGCTGGATACGTGATGCGCCTGGCCGGAGACTGCGCCGAACACCTGCAGACTCCGGAGGCGGTGGAGGCCCACCTCGACATCGAGCTGGCCCGGGTGGACGCCTGGCAGGAAGCCGGGGCGGCACTGAGCAAGGATCAGACCACACTGGTCCGTGCACTGCGGGTGCGCCGCGAGATGGCCGAGCTGGTCCGCCGCTACCAGGAGAAGAAGCTCACCGAGGGGCTCATGGACTACGGGGACCTGCTCCGCTTCGCCGCGCAGATCGCCCGGGACGTCCCCAGCGCCGGGGAGGCCGAGCGGGAAAAGTACAAAGTGGTGCTCCTCGACGAGTTCCAGGACACCTCCTACGCGCAGCTGGCGCTCTTCAGCAGCCTCTACGGCGCCGGCGGATCCGGCGGCGGGATGGGCCACGCGGTCACCGCCGTGGGAGATCCCAACCAGTCGATCTACGGGTTCCGCGGTGCCTCCGCCGGGCAGCTCTTCGACTTCCCCCAGTCCTTCCCCGCAGTAGATCCCGCCACAGATCAGCGCCGGCCCGCAGCGTTGCTGCAGCTCACCATCGCCTGGCGCAACGGCGAGCGGATCCTCGACGTGGCCAACCGGCTCGTGACTCCGTTCGCCCCGGACGCCGCAGACTCCCTCGACAAGCCGTGGCGAGGTCACAATGCCCACCTGCGCGGGCAGCTGAAACCACTGAGCCCGCCCGACGGCGCACACACCGCCACCGTGCGCTACGGCTGGTACACCTCAGACATCGAAGAATCCCAAGCGATCACCGAGCAGCTCCGCACCGCCCTGCAGCCGGAGACCCACCGAGACCCACAGCATGAAGCCCCGAGCTGCGCGGTGCTTGCCCGGACCCGTGCCCAGCTCGAGACCATCGCCGAACAGCTGCGCCTCGCGGGACTGGACTATGAGCTGGTCGGACTCTCCGGGCTGCTGAGCACCTCGGAAGTGGCCGAGGTGCTCGCCTACCTGCGGGTCATCGCCGACCCCGGACGCTCCGACGCGCTGATCCGGATCCTCGCCGGCGCCCGCTACCGGATCGGGCCCCGTGACCTGCTTCAGCTGCAACGCTCCGCCCGCGACCTCGAAGGCCTGCGACTGCGCGCGCCCATCTCCGCGCAGCATGAAAGCACCGTTGCGTCGGCGGACGGGGTGACCGACGCGGAAGACCGGTATGAGTCCACCGAACTGGAGATGGACGAACGTGCCTCCCTGGTCGAGGCGTTGGAGCGGCTCAAGGATTCCCCAGAGCACGCCGAGCAGCTCGGTCTGTCCGCTGAAGGGTACCGGCGGCTGCTGTTGGCCAAGGAGCAGATCCGCCGGCTGCGTCAGTGGGCGACCCTGGACCTCGGCGTGCTGATCCAACGCATCGTGAGCGACACCGGTCTCGACATCGAAGTCGCGGCCCGCCCCTGGGAGGAGCAGCACTACGCGGCCCGCCAGCTCGACGCGCTGATCGATCAGGCAGAGAGCTACGCGGCCACCGAGACCACCCCGGACCTGCGCGGCTTCCTGGACTGGCTGGACGCCGCTGAGGAGAAAGAACGCGGCCTGGAGCAGGCCGATGTCGAACCGACCCCCGGCGCGATTCAGCTGATGACCATCCATGCCTCCAAAGGACTCGAATGGGACGTGGTCGCCGTCGCCGGGCTGCGCGAGGACAAGTTCCCCAGCGCTAAGGCCGACCGGTGGACCGGCAGCAACGGCATGCTGCCAGCACGGCTGCGCGGAGATCGACGCAGCATCCCGCAGTGGGAGTCCGAACAGTCTGATCTGCGCTCCTGGGCCGTGTCGGCCGGCGTGGGCAGGTCTAAGCAGTTCACCGAAGACAACCGGGTCTTCACCGATGACGTGAAGGACTTCAGCCGAGAGGAAGAACGGCGCCTGGCCTATGTCGCGGTGACGCGCGCAAAGAAGCTGCTGCTGTGCACCGGCGCCTGCTTCTATGGCACCTCTGCCGGCAAGGAGCCCTCAGAATTCCTCGAGGAGATCCGCGAGGTGGCTGATGGCTTCGGCGACGCCTCGGCGGCGTTGGAGTGGGCCGAGGTCCTCGATATGAAGAACAACCCGGTGGGCAATGACCTCTTTGGCGCCCAGTGGCCCTATGACCCGCTGGCTCCGCTGCCGATCGGCCGCTACCGGCGGCAGGTAGCGGAGGGGGAGCAGACCACGCTGCCGGAGATCCATACGGTGGAGTCACCGAAGGAGCAGCCCGGTCGCCGGGCCGCTCTGACCCGGGCCGCCCAGCTGGTGGAACATGCCATCGCTGACCACGCGCAGCCCGATGCGCCGTCCGCCGAGGTTGGTGCGGCGGCGCTGCCGCTGACTCCGTGGGAGCAGGAGGCCGAATGGGTGGTGGACCGGGCGCGTGAGCAGCAGCGCGGGACCGGGAAGCCCCATTTCCCGGCGCACATCAGCGTCTCGAGCGTGGTGGGCATGGCCCGCAACGCCGAGTCCATGGCCGAGTTTGCTCGCCGGCCCGTGCCGGTGAAACCTTCGCAGGCCGCACGCCGCGGGACCGTCATGCACGAATGGATCGAGGAGTTCTACGAGACCCGGAGCAGGCTGCCCGGGATCGAGGAGCCGCACCGCGGCGATGAAGACCTCGACGATGCCTTCGACCTCTCCACGGTCAAGGAGCGCTTCACCCAGACCGAGTGGGCGCAACGCCGCCTGTACGCCGCAGAGATCCCGGTGGAGACGACGTTGGACGGTGTGGTGGTTCGTGGCCGGATCGACGCCATCTTCGGCAAGGACGACGCCGGCCAGGACCTCACTGCTGCTGACTTCGAGCGCTGGGAGCTGAAATCAGCGGAGGACCGGAATGCTCAAATGCAGCAGTGCACCTGGGCCCTGGTCGACTGGAAGACCGGCATGGTGCCTACCGGCAAAGACCTGCGCGAGAAGCAGATTCAGCTCGCGGTCTACCGGCTGGCCTTCCACCGGCTCTACGGGGTGCCGCTGGAACAGATCGGAGCATCCTTCTTCTACGTGGAGCACGGGGTGACCGTGCCAGGGACGGATCTTCCGGAGGAGGATGCGCTGGTGAATTATCTTCGGAACGCTCGTCAGCACTTCGGCGGGTGAACGAAGAAATTCAATAGGATGACTAGAACACTGTGGATGGTACTTAGTGGGGTCGTGTGAAAAAGGAAATCAGCGTTGTGGGCGCAGTCATCGTCAATGACGGCAAGATACTGTGCGCTCAGCGGAGTCCAGAGGGCAGCTTGCCCAACATGTGGGAGTTCCCAGGCGGGAAGATCGAGTCTGGCGAAACTCCACGCGAAGCTCTTCAGCGTGAAATTACTGAAGAACTTGAGTGCACTGTTGATGTCGGCAAGAAGGTCACCACTACGATTTACGAGTATGACTTTGGTGTCGTGACCCTGACGACCTTCTTCTGTGAACTCACGTCGGGCACACCGCGGCTGACAGAACATGCCGACGTTGTCTGGCTCAGGCCGGGTGACCTCGGAACCCTGAACTGGGCTCCTGCGGACATCCCAGCGATCGAGATCATTCGTGGGGCTCTGACCTCATGAGCACGCGCCCCGATCTGTTCCACGCGCAGAACCAACTTACCCGAGACATCAATCGGGGATTTATTAACGCGGATGGCACAGTGTTGGGGAGGTACTCTCCGGAACTGGTCCTGAATGATCGTCAAAAAGGAAGCACTATCCTTCGGACCATTCGGGAGCAATTACGCCTGAGTCGTTCGTTCTTCTTTTCAGTTGCTTTTGTTACCCCCGGCGCGTTGGCGATGCTCAAACAAGATTTGCTCGATTTTGACGGCCACGGACGCATCGTTACTTCGAATTACCTGAACTTCAACGCTCCCAACACGTTCGAGGACCTCCTGCACTTGAAGGATCTCGGGATCGACGTAGAGGTGGGGCTCCACAGATCGAGGGCATTCCATCCCAAGGGGTACGTGTTTCAGCATCGTCAAAGCGTGACGGCTCTCGTGGGAAGTGCGAATCTCACGGAATCCGCGCTGACTCGAAACCACGAATGGAACATGAAGGTTTCTGCCGGACCGGACAGTGAGCTAGCCGCACAGCTTTCCACCCTGGTAGCCAACGAGTTCGCTTCGACGAATCCCCTCAGTCCCGCCTGGATTGAGGCATATCGCAAGACGTTCGACGCGATAAAAGTGCAGGCACGATCCACCTCGCGGATCGAGCCTCGTGCAGACGAGGAAACAAGTGATTCTGAAACCACCGACGCTGGTCGCGCGGAGGTCCAGCCCAACGCCATGCAAACAGAGGCGCTGGAGGCGATTGAGGCAATGCGAGTGGCAGGGCATGACCGAGCACTCGTCATTTCGGCCACAGGAACCGGCAAGACGATCCTCTCTGCGCTAGATGTCCGGTCCGCGTCTCCCCGAAGGCTGCTATTCGTCGCGCACCGTGAACAGATCCTGGACAAGGCGATGGACGAGTACAAGAGAGTTCTCGGTGGACCTAGCGAGGACTTCGGAAAGCTCGCTGGGACCGTCAAACAACTGGACAGGCGGTACGTGTTCGCCACCGTCCAATCGCTCGCCAAACCGGATGCCCTGAGACAGCTTTCGCCCACCGACTTCGACTACCTCCTCATCGACGAAGTCCATCGAGCCGGTGCGGCGTCATATCGCCGGGTCCTCGAGTACCTCAAGCCAGATTTCGCGCTGGGGATGACCGCAACCCCGGAGCGCAACGATGGGACGGACGTTTACGAACTCTTCAACTACAACGTTGCTTACGAGATCCGACTCGACGATGCGTTAGAGGCAGACATGCTCAGCCCCTTCCACTACTTCGGTGTGCCTGACGCAGTCTTCCACGATGGTTCAACAGTGTCTGACCGAACTGAGTTGCACCGGCTCTCGGGAGCAGAGCGGGCATCGCACATTATCGATGCCATCGATAAGTACTCCCAGCAAGGCGTTCCAACCCGTGGTCTCATGTTCTGTAGCCGAAAAGACGAGGCGCATGCTCTCTCGGCAGAGTTGAACCAGCGTTCCATCCGGGGTCATTGCTTGCGAACTGCCGCATTGACCGGCGAAGACTCAATCGAGGCGCGCGAGAACGCCGTGACGCAGTTGGAACTGGGAGAGCTCGACTATCTGCTCACTGTCGACATCTTCAACGAGAGAGTCGATATCCCGTCCATTAACCAAGTCATCATGTTGCGTCAGACGCAGTCGGCGATTGTATTCGTTCAACAACTCGGCAGAGGTTTAAGAAAAGCGCCAGATAAAGACTACTTAACAGTCATTGACTTTATTGGCAATTACGCAAATAATTACCTCATCCCCGTCGCTCTATTTGGGGACAGGTCTCTGAGTAAAGAGTCGCTGCGAAAGAACCTGAACGCCGCCGAAGAGGGTGGCGTCCTGCCAGGGATGTCGAGTGTCCGGTTTGATGAAATTGCACGGGAGCGGGTGCTTCGCGCAATCGCTGACGCCAAGATGGATCATCTGCGGCGCCTGCGGGAAGAAATCGAGTTGCTCCAACAACGACTAGGTCGCATACCTCGGCTCTGGGACTTCGTAGAGAACGATTCCGTAGATCCGGTGGTCCTCGCTACCCGTCTGGAACACTTTCCGGCACTAGTTACTAGGACTCTAAAAGTGCCATCGGGGCTAACTTCAGCTGAGTCTCGAGCACTGCAACTGCTGTCTCACGAGGTGTTGCCGGCCAAACGGCTGCATGAGGCTCTATTGCTCCGCGAGCTTCTGGAGAAAGTGGAAGTCACTGAAGATGAGCTGCACCAAGTAGTCGCGGACCGGGAACTCCCGGCAGAACTCGCGGTACTACATAGCGCCCGGGCCACCTTGACTCTGGAGGGCTATAACCAGGGAGATCGAGCCCGCTACGGCGCCCCACTCGCAAAGCGCACCCCCGACGGAAGTTTGCGACTGCTCCCGGACTTCGTTGAGGCGTACAAGAGTGATTCGCCCTTCAGTGAATACGTGGATGACATCCTGAAGACAGCCACACACGTCAATCGGGCCTACCTGCCAAGTCACCCCTTCACGCCCGGTATGAGGTACTCCCGTCGGGATGTTGCCCGCCTGCTCGGATGGGATCGCAGCAGCGCGTCGACGATATACGGCTACCGCACTGATCTTGATTCAGGTCAGTGCCCCATCTTCGTCACGTTACACAAGGAGCACGACGTCCAGGAGAGCGTGGCATACGAGGATGAGTTGATTGACCCCAGTGTCATGAGGTGGTTCACCCGAAACCGTCGCTCGTTGGCCAGCAAAGAAGTACGTGCAATTGTCGAGAATTCTGTAGATCTGCACGTTTTCGTGAAACGCGACGACGCTGATGGGACCGACTTCTTTTACCTTGGTCAAGCTGAGTCAGAGGACGCGGAGGAAACAACCATGGCGAACAAGGCCGGTGCACCGTTGCCCGTGGTTCGAATGTTGCTGCGTTTTGGAGAACCCGTTCCGCGTAGCCTCTACGACTACTTCCATCCCACCTTGACGGCCTAGAACGCGTACGCCGCATCGAAGAACGCCCGCTCGATCGCGACAATCCGCTTCCACCGGGCGGATAGTCGCGCGCCGTCGTCGGACTCCAGGGGCGGGGCCACCCGGTTGAGCTCATCGATCAGGAACTGGGTCCACGCGCGGAAGTCCTCGCCACGGTGCAGGTCGATCCAGCCCCGGTGCTTCGCCGCCTCCGGAAGGGGCAGGTCGCGCTGTCCCCAGTCCAGATACAGCCACTCGGCGATCACCAGCACCACCAGCAGGTCCGCGTAGTTCCTGGACTGCGCCACCTCCCACATTTGGCCGATGAACTCCGCCGTGGGAGCGGAAAGTTTTGGGCTGACAACCTCAGACGCGGGCACGCCAAGCGCGGCAAAGCTCTCCTGGAAGTACCCGTCCTCATCAGCAGCGAGCATCCCGAGCTGCGCGGCGAACCGCAGACGGGCCGGCTTGGAATCGGTGGTGGCCACGCAGGCACCCAGCATCGCCACGAAGGCATCGAAGAACTGATAGTCCTGCACCAGATATCGAGCCAGCACCTCGTCGCTGAGCGTCCCGGCGAAGAGCTCTTCGACGAATCGGTGATGCACCGAGGCATCCCAGTCGTCAGTCGTGGTCAGCCGCAGCTGTCCTGCGAAACTGTCAGCGGCGACGTCGGCGGTGGTGGAGAACGTGGTGGGGGTGCTCATGCCAATACCTTACTGACCCCACACAACGTCCTTCAGGAGCGTGAAGCGATCAGATCGCGGTGCGCGGCGCCTTCATCTTCCGGGTCAGGTGGATCGCGTAGAGCGCCACGCCGACACCCAGCACGGCGGCACCTGCGCCGACGTAGCTCGGGGCGCGCAGACCCATCTCGGCGGCGATCACCTGGCCACCCACCAGGGCGCCCAGGGCGTTGGCCGCGTTGAACGCGGAGTGGTGCAGCGAGGCCGCTAGCTGCGGCGCGTCTGGGGCAGTGTCGATCAGGTGGGTCTGCATCGACGGGCCCAGCGCGCTGGCCGAGACGCCGACCAGGAAGAGGAATATCAGCATCAGCGCCGGGATGTGCGCGGTGGAGGCGAAGAGCACCATGAACACTGCCACCAGGGCCATGGCGATCACCACGGTGCCCAGCACGGATTTGTCCGCTGCCCAGCCGCCGACGAAGTTGCCGACCACCATGCCGGCGCCGAAGAGTCCGACCACCCAGGGCAGCGCACTCTCGGGGAAACCCGTGACCTCGGTGCTGACCGGGGCGATATAGGAGTACAGTGCGAACATGCCGGAGAAGCCGACCACGGCGAGCATGATGCCCACCCAGAGCCGTTTGTTCTTCAGGCCCTTGATCTCGGACCGCATCGTGGCCTTGGCCGGGGGCATCTGCCTCGGCGCGTAGCGGGCCACGGCGGCCATCGTGATCAGCGCGAGCACGATCACCGAGATGAACATCCAGCGCCAGCCGAACTGCTGACCCAGCGCGGTCACCACCGGCACACCAAGGACGTTGGAGATCGCCAGACCACCCAGGACGACGGCGATCGCGCGGCTGCGCTTGGCCGGGCCCGCCATCTCGGCCGCCATCAGCGCCGCAACGGCGAAGTAGGCGCCATGGGGGAGCCCGGAGAGGAACCTGGCGATCAGCATGGTCTCGTAATTCGGGGCGAAGAAGCTCAGCACGTGCCCGAGCATGAACACGCCCAGCAGCAGCAAGGCATAGGACTTGCGCTCCCGCTTGGCGCCAAGAATCGAGAGCACCGGCGCTCCGACCACCACGCCGATGGCGTAGGCGCTGATCAGCATGCCGGCCTGCGGGATGGTGATGCCGAGATCGGCGACGGCCTCGAGCTGGAGCCCCATGATCGCGAACTCGGTGACACCGACGGCGAACCCGCCGATGGACAGTGCGACGATGGCCAGCGCCACCTGTCGGCGGGTGTACTTGGGTCCCGAGGGGGCTGCGCCCGGGGTGGACGCGTTCGCTGAGGTCTGTTCCGCCGTGGTCATATCGTCATCCTGTGCTGCAGCCGGTCATGGGAAGGGTGCACCTGTCAGAGCGCGGGTGAAGCCTGCCAAATCCGGGAAGCCGGGAGAAGACACTCACCCGACAACTGCACGACGGCGGGGATCATTCCCGTGTTGGCGCAGCACCTCGACGTTGAGGGCCCTGATGGAGGCGTCCTGGAGATGCGGCTCCTCGGCGGTGAGGAGGCCGGACCAGGAGATTCAGGCAGTCGGTGGGCGCAGGCCCGGGTGCCGCTGATAGATCGACTCGTGGCCGCCCTCGTGAGTCTCCGGGGAGGGGTCCGACTCAGCAGATCCATGCGAGTCCGGGGTCTCTGCTGAAGCAGGGGAGCCATGAGAAGCAGGAGCCTCCGGCGAGGCCGGTCCGGCAACGGGTTCCGGAGAATACTCAGCGACGGGCGCCTCCTGCTGCGCAGAAGACGCTGACTGGGCCGAGCGTGCCGACTGGGCCGAAGACGCAGAGCCCGTGGAGGCCGCCGAGATGGCCGAGCCGACGCTGGGGAAGAAGTGCTTCTCCTTGGCCCGACGCTCCGAGGCGGCATCGGGGTGGATCGGGAGGTCGTCCTCGTCCTCCTCCTCGAAGATGCGCTCGGGAAGCGGCTGCTCGAGAGGTGTCTCATCGGTGATCACCGGGATCGCGCCGGTGGGTTCATTCCCGGTGACCACCGGGATCGCACCGGTGGGCTCATCTCCGGGCAGCGGACGCGGCGCGAACGCCGGGACCTTGCCGGTGGCGTGTGGATCCTCGGTG
Organism: Nesterenkonia maliinae; assembly: GCF_051262655.1. Taxonomy (NCBI): domain Bacteria; kingdom Bacillati; phylum Actinomycetota; class Actinomycetes; order Micrococcales; family Micrococcaceae; genus Nesterenkonia; species Nesterenkonia maliinae. The sequence continues at coordinate 183,949 of NZ_JBIMEY010000005.1, forward strand.
GCGTATGGATCCTCGGTGACGTCCTCGTGGTTGCTGGTCCCCGCAGCTGCCGCATCGGTGATCACGGCGGGCTCGTCGTCGTCCTCGCCGGAATCAGCCCACTCGCCGGTGTCAGCCACGGTCGCTGCGGCACCTGCGCGGGCCACCGGCCGCGAATCCTGGACCTCGGCGGGCGCAGCGGGCTCATCGCCCTCGGTCGGGGTCAGCGCGATCGGCTGCCCGCCATAGGTCTCGATGTCGGTCTTGAGCTGCTCCAGGAGCCCCTTCGCCTCGGCGATCATCTCCGGGTTCTCACTGGCATGCCCGCGGACCAGCCACTGGGCCAGCGCGAACTCGGCGGTCAGCGCGGCCCGGCGCATCAGGTGCTCGTCGACCACGCCGGTGCGGTGCCAGCGGTAGGCGGCGAGGACCTTCTCCGTGAACTCGGCGTCACCGGCGGCGGTGAGCCAGGCGAAGTCATCCGCCGGGTCTCCGCTGTGCAGGTCGGTCCAGCCGGTGACCGCCATGACGCGCTCACCTTCGATCAGCAGCGAATCCTCGTGCAGGTCCCCGTGCGTGACGGCAGGGGTGAAGCGCCAGAGGTCGCGGTCCTCCATGGCGTGTTCCCAGCGACGCAGCAGCAGGGCCGGGATCTCCCCAGTGGTGGCAGCCTGGTCCAGCTCGTTGAGCCGGCGCTGGCGGTACCGCTCGGCGGAGTATCGGGGCAGGTCGGCGTTGTCCACGACGGCCTCGTCGAGGTCATGGATCGCCGCGATGGTGCGCCCGATGTCTTCGATGACGGTGGGGGACTGCTGGGAGAGCTCGCTGAGCTCCAGCGAGGTGCCGGGCAGGTGGTTGTAGACGAAGGTGCGCATTTCCCCGCGGCGCACGGCGCCGGCGACGGAGGGGACGCGGAAGGGCAGCTCGGCGCGGATGCGGGTGGAGAAGCCGCGCAGCACCTGCAGTTCGGTCTCCAGGCGCATCGCCGCCTCCTGGTGCTGGGGAGAACGGATCCTCCAGCGGTGACCTTCAGAGTCGATGACGACGGCGGACGTGAAGTCGCGGGCGTCATCAGCCGCCGCAGCCACGCCGGTGGGGGAAAGCCCCGGCACTGCCGCGGTCGCTAGGGCCGCAAGTTCCATCGATGTCCATCGCACCACACAAGCGTATGGGGTCAGAGCCCTTGCCCGGTGCCGAGGCACGCTGAATTGATGAAATCACGCGGGATTCACGTGCTAGGGCTGCCGTCGATGCGGTGATGCTCATCTCTCCACATCGGTCCTGCGGGTGCTCGCGGGGGTCCGCGGGCCCGGTACGGTGGAGGGTATGCATACGCACCTCCGGGACCCTGCTGACGGCCTGCTCGTACTGCCCCAGGACGGGGCCCGGATCGACCGCCGCGACGCGGAGCGCAAACGCCCCGAGTGGCTCAGCGAGATCTGGTCCACCCCCGGCACCCGGGTGCTGCGCCTCTACGGCCGCCGTGCTCGACTGAGCGGAAACCGGCTGGAATATGAATCCGCCTCCGGACCACTGCCGGAGGGCGCTGTGGCGCTCGGCGCGGTGGATCCTGCCGAGCTGCCCGATGCCGCCGCCGCCGCGGAGCTTGGCGCGGCCGCGCCGGTGCATGTGGTCACGGTCGCGCACCCGAAACCCGCTGATGAGCAGGCCGCCGCCGGGACCACCGGCACCACCTGGGCGGATCTGGCCTTCGCCGGATCCCAGCTAACCCCGCTCGACGCCGCCCTGCTCACCCAGGCGCTCGCGATCACCGCCTGGCACGCCCGCACCCCGTTCTGCGCCTCCTGCGGGACCGCCACCGAGGTGGAGGTCTCCGGCTGGCGACGCGTCTGCCCCAACTGCGGCGCGCAGACCTTCCCGCGCACCGACCCCGCCGTGATCACCGCGGTGCTGGACACCGATGACCGGATCCTGCTCGGTTCGGCGCACCGCTGGGAGACCCACCGGTACTCCACCTTCGCCGGGTTCGTCGAGGCCGGGGAGTCGGTGGAAGCCGCACTGGCCCGTGAGATCGAGGAGGAGGCCGGCGTCGTCGTCTCCGATATCCGTTATATGGGCTCACAGTCCTGGCCGTTCCCGCGCTCGCTGATGCTCGGGCACTTCGCCGTGACCCAGGATGCCTCCGTGGCCCGGCCCGACGGTGATGAGATCCGCGACGTGCGCTGGTTCACCCGCGCCGAGCTCGCCGAGGCGGCCGAGGCCGGAGAGGTCAGCCTGCCCACCCGCTCCTCGATCTCCCGGGCGCTGATCGAGCGCTGGCACGGATCGATGATCGACGCGGTCTCCGATGCCAAGCCGCGCCCGGCCGCCCGCGGTGCAGCGAACGGCCAGCCCGGTCCACGAGGACAGCAGCCCCGATGAGTCAGCCCGCCTTCACCTCCAGCTCCTCGACCGGACACACCATGTCCGCCACCCAGCTGGCCGCCGCCCCGCCCGAAGCCATCCTCGACGGCCTCGACGAGGAGCAGCGCCTGGCCGCCTCCACGTTGAAGGGCCCGCTGTGCATCCTCGCCGGTGCCGGGACCGGCAAGACCCGCGCCATCACGCACCGGATCGCCTACGGGGTCCGTGCCGGGGTCTACGACCCGCACCGGCTGCTCGCCGTCACCTTCACCGCCCGCGCCGCCGCCGAGATGCGCTCCCGGCTCAGCGCGCTGGGCGCCCCCGGGGTCCAGGCCCGCACCTTCCACGCCGCCGCGCTGCGCCAGCTGCAGTACTTCTGGCCGGTCGCGATCGGCGGGACCATGCCGCAGATCCTCGACCACAAGGTCCGGCTGCTCGCCGAGGCCGCGCGCCGGCTGCATGTGACCACCGACCGGGCCGCGCTGCGTGACCTGGCCAGCGAGATCGAATGGGCGAAGGTCTCCACGCTGACCCCGGAGTCCTACCTCGAGGTCGCCACCGCCGAGGGCGCCGGGCGGCCCGCGCCCGGGGGAGTGGACCACCGCACCTTCGCGAAGCTGTACCAGTCCTATGAGGACGTGAAGCTGGACAAGCACCTGATCGACTTCGAGGACGTGTTGCTGCTCAACGTCGGCATCCTCGAGGACGACGAGCGGGTGGCCGCCCAGGTGCGCCAGCAGTACCGTCACTTCGTGGTCGACGAATACCAGGACGTCTCTCCGCTGCAGCAGCGGATGCTCGACCTCTGGCTCGGCGGACGCGACGAGATCTGTGTCGTCGGCGATGCCGCTCAGACCATCTACTCCTTCACCGGTGCCACCCCGGACTACCTGCTCGGCTTCAAGCGCCGCCACCCCGAGGCGAACCTGGTCAAGCTGGTCCGGGACTACCGCTCCACCCCCGAAGTGGTGAAGCTGGCGAACTCGCTGCTGGCCGACCGCACCCGGGAGTCCGTGAAGCTCAGCGATCCCGCGCCCTGGCCCGAGCCGTTGCAGCTGATCTCCCAGCGCGAGCGCGGACCGGTCCCGAAGCTGATTCAGCATGCCGATGATGACACCGAGGCCGGCTGGATCGCCTCCGAGATCAAGGCGCTGCAGGAGCAGGGGGTCCCGCTCTCGGAGGTGGCGATCCTTTACCGCACCAACGGACAGTCCCAGGCCTTCGAGCAGAGCCTGGCCACCGCTGGGATCTCGTATCAGCTGCGGGGCTCCGAGCGGTTCTTCTCCCGCCGGGAGGTCCGTGAGGCGCTCGCCGCGCTGCGCACCTCCTCCCTGGTCGACGACGCCGGGGACACGGTGTCCAAGAGTGTGCGCGACATCCTCTCCTCCCACGGCTATTCCGCGAAGGCCCCCGAGGCCACCGGCGCGGTCCGCGAACGCTGGGAGTCCATGGCGGCGCTGGTCGCGCTGGCGGACCAGCTCTCCACCGAGCGCGAAGACTTCACCATGCGCAGCTTCATCACCGAGCTGGAGGAACGCTCCGCCGCGCAGCACGCCCCCACCGTGGAGGGCGTCACCCTGGCCTCGCTGCACTCCGCCAAGGGCCTGGAGTGGGAGGCGGTGTTCCTCGCCGGACTCTCCGAAGGCCTGATGCCGATCACCTTCGCCAAGACCCAGAAGGAGGTCGACGAGGAGCGCAGATTGTTCTACGTGGGCATCACGCGCGCGCGGAAGTTCCTCTTCCTGTCCTCCGCGGCCTCGCGGCACACCGGCGGTCGCGGCCGGCGCACCCCGTCACGGTTCCTGCGCCCGCTGCGCAAGGAGATGGGCATGGAGGAGCCGGGCCGGAAGATCATCCCCTCAGGGGGAGCGCTGAGTCCGAATGCCTCGGCACGGAAGAAGAAGGCGTCCACCTGTTCCACCTGCGGGAAGGTCCTCACCAACGGCACCGAGGTCAAGCGGCGCCGATGTGAGACCTGCCCCGCCCGCTACGACGAGGCGCTCTTCGAGAAGCTGCGCACCTGGCGGTCCGACTACGCCAAGGAGCTCGAGGTCCCGGCCTTCGTGATCTTCACCGACGCGACGCTGGAGGTCATCGCCGAGCGCAGGCCCACCTCCGACGAGGCCCTGTTGAAGGTCCCCGGGATCGGCGAGCGGAAGCTCGAGAAGCACGGCGAGCGGCTCCGCGAGATCCTCAAGGAAGCCTGAGACTCACTCCTGGTGGCTGGCCGTGGGCTCGGCGTTGTGGTCGGCCCAGCTGACGCCGGCCAGGAAGGCGTCGGCCTCCCCGGTGCGCGGATACTTCGCGGTCAGCGCCTTGAAGCGTGGCCCGTGCCCGGGTTCGATCAGGTGCGCGAGCTCGTGGACCAGCACCGAGTCCTGCACCCAGGCCGGCATCTCACGCAGCCGGGCCGAGAGTCGGATGGTCCCGGTGGTCGACGTCGTGGACCCCCAGCGCTGGTGCTGCTGGGTGGACCAGCTCACCGCCTCGGGCTGCGGGATCCCGTCCAGATACCGGGAGGAGAGCGCGCGAGAGCGCTGCAGGAGCTCCTCGTCACTGCGCGGCCGCCGGGCGGCGCGGTGGCTGAGCTTCTTCTGGAAGGCCCGGGCGTGCTCTTCGATCTCCCGCCGACTCAGCCGGACCGGGACCCGCAGCCGCAGCGTCCCCTGCACCTGATCCGCGGTGACGGTCCGGGTGCGTCGCGCCGAGCGGATCACCAGCACCTGCTGGCCATCCACCGTGATCTGCTCCTGAAGCTGCCGCGACGCCATGCAGAGGAGCCTAGCCCGGCCCAGGACTGTGGAAAACTCCGCAGAGCCCTGGGACCTTGGCACCATGGGTGCATGGCGGCGCGGGTGATGCTCAGGGACTGGCAGGAGCTGTTCGTGATCGACGAGCACACGGTGCAGCTCGGCGCGGGGGACCGGGCAGTCCGGATCATCGGCCCGGCGCAGCAGACGCTGAGACGACTCCAGGAACACCTGAGCAACACTGCCACCCAAGAGACCGAAGCCGACGACGACGCCCCGTCCGATGACCACGCCATCCGCGTACGGGCCCGCCGGGAGCTCGCGGCGGTGCTGCTCGACGGGCTGCCCCGACCGGCGGCGCTTCTGGCAGGGCAGTTGACCTACCTGCACCTGGGCATGCTGCTGCTGCGCGATGATCACCCTGTAGATCGGGATGACGTGGCCGCGGGCTACTCTGCGGCGGCGGTGGGGCTCTCCCGTGCCGCCGCGGTCCGACGTGCCTGCCTGCGGCATCACCCGGAGGCGACAGTCAGCTGCTCAGCGCCAGCCCTCCTCACCTCGCCCGGCGGGCAGGCCCAGCCGGTGCAGCCCCAGACGGTGCAGGCCCAACCGGTGAACCCCCAGCCCGTGCAGCCTCACCCAGGGACACCCCAGGAGCCTGTGGACATCCAGGTGATCTTCGCCCAGCGCGCCGTCGCCCCTGCACGTCTCGCCGCTGCGGCCACTCGGGCCCAGTTGGTGCTGCCGGTCGTCCGACACCGCACCCGCTGGGAGATCGGTCCGCTGCTCAGCCGCGACCGCGGACCCTGCCCCCGGTGCCTGCTGCTCCACGGCGCCGCAGCCGACCCGCACTTTGAAGCCGCGCAGACCGCGCTCGCCGAACAGGGCAGGACCCGGGAGCAGGCCACGGACTCCCGGCTGCCCCGAGATGAGCCGCAGTCCGCTGCGGTGCTCGCAAGCCTGCTGGCGCGTGAGATCCAGCTCGCCGTCGATGGTGAGTTCACCCCACAGACCGCCTCCCGGATGATCGGGCTCTCCACGCGCACCGGAGAGCTCACTCTGGTGCCGGTGGCTCCACACCCGGAATGCGACTGCAGGCTGCACGCCACCACCGACACGTGAAGGGCCGGGCGACGAGACCGGTGAGGGGACCCGTGACCAGACAACTGGAGACCCGCAGAACCAGCGTCAACACGGAAGCGACGACTTCATCCTGTGGCGAACGGACGGCGTCCATGCAGACAGCAGCGAGCCGTGCTGGATACGCTGGAGTCTCTCAGGCCGAACCAGGATCACCACAGGGAGCGTCCGATGAGCCAGAACAACTCCGGCAACAACGACCAGGGCAACGGGGAAGACCCACGTGACCCCATGGAGGAGTTCTTCAAGCAGCTCTTCGGCGGGCAGATGCCCGGGCAGACCCCCGGCGATGACACCGATAAGGACGACGCCGCCAAGCGCGGCCCCAGCATCGGCTTCACCGGCACCCCCGGTGCACCCGGCGCCACAGGTTCCGGCGACCAGGGCGGATTCCCCGGCTTTCCTCCCGGGTTCGACCCCTCACAGATCCCCGGCATGGCCGATATGAACCCGCAGATGATGCAGCAGATCATGGGACAGGTCCAGTCCATGTTCTCCGCCATGCAGAACCCCTCCGAGGAGGACAAGGGTCCGGTCAACTGGTCCATGGCTCGCCAAGCCGCCCGTCAGGCCGCCGCGGGCGATGACCCCAGCGTCTCGGCCGCCGAGCGCAAGGAGATCGACGACGCCCTGCGCCTCGCCGACATGTGGCTCGACGGCGCCACCACCTTTGAGACTGCGGGGCAGATCGGACAGGCCTGGTCCCGCGCGCAGTGGGTCGAGGAGACCTTCGACTCCTGGAAGCGGCTGACCGAACCGGTGGCCGAATCGGTCTCCAAGGCGCTCTCCGCCGCGATCAAGGATCAGCTCGGCGAGGAGGGCTCCGGCCTGCCCCCGGAGCTGGAGTCCATGATGGGCGGCGCCGGCGCGCAGCAGATCACCGGCATGATCGAATCCATGGGCGGGATGGCCTTCGGCATGCAGCTGGGCCAGGCCGTGGGCGCGCTCGCCAAGGAGGTCGTCTCCTCCTCGGACACCGGACTGCCGCTGGCCGGCAACACCACCGCGCTGCTGCCCAAGAACGTGACCGAGTTCGGCAAGGGCCTGAGCGTGGACAAGCGCGAGGTGCTGCTCTACCTGGCCCTGCGCGAGGCCGCCCGGATGCGCCTGTTCAACAACGCCCCCTGGCTGGAGCAGGACCTCTTCAACGCCGTCGGCCAGTACGCCGCCGGGATCCACATCGACATGAACCGGATCGAAGAGGCCGCCAGCCAGATGGACCCGAACAACCCCGAGGCGATGAACTCCATCCTCGGCGAGGGCCTCTTCCCGGAGGAGCGCACCCCCATGCAGGAGGCCGCGCTCAAGCGCATCGAGACCACGCTGGCGCTGGTCGAGGGCTGGGTGGACGACGTCGTGACCCAGGCCGCCGAGCACCTGGAGTCGCTGTCCCGGCTGCGCGAGACGATGAACCGCCGTCGCGCCTCGGGCGGACCGGCGGAGGACACCTTCGCCGCCCTGGTCGGACTCGAGCTGCGTCCCCGCCGGCTCCGCGACGCGGCCGCACTCTGGGCGCACCTGCGCGAAACCGAAGGCATGTCCGGCCGCGATGATGTCTGGGGCCACCCCGACGTCCAGCCCGACGAGCAGGACCTCGACGATCCCACCGGCTTCCAGCAGCGCCGCGCGGAGCGTCAGGAAGAGACCGCGAAGATCGATGAGGAGCTGCAGAAGCTGCTCGACGGCGGCTATGACGGCAAGTCCCCGGAGGTCTGACGTCATCTTCCTGTGCCGCCGGTCTCAGATGAGATGATGGGTGACGATCATCATGACTGAGCGCCCCCTGAAACCGAAGAGGCCGAGTCTGCGGAGAGGCCTGCAGGCGGCGGCCGGCACGTCAGCGCTCATCATCGGGCTGCTCAGCCTGTTGCTGCCCAGCCCTTACCTGGTGGAGAGCCCGGGGCCGATGTTCAACACCATCGGTGAGATCGAGGACCAGGCCGTGATCTCCGTCAGCGGAGAACAGACCTATCCCACCGAGGGCTCGTTGAACCTCACCACGGTGTTCGTGGCGGGGGCGCCGACCTCCACGGTGCGCGTCCCCGAGGCCGTGACGGGCTGGTTCGACTCTGGCACCGACATTCAGCCGCATGAGCTGATCTACCCCTCGGGCACCACCGCCGAACAGGTCCAGCAGCAGAACACCGCCGCGATGACCAGCTCCCAGGACCTCGCGGTGGCCGCGGCGCTCAACGAACTCGGCATCGACTATGACCAGGAGCTCTCCGTCCTTGACTTCACCGCCGAGGCGGTCGAGGTCGGCACCGATGAGCGGCTCCAGCCCGGCGATCAGGTCACCGCAGCCGCCGGCAGCTCCATCACCGGGCTCGAAGGACTGCGTGACGCAGTCAACACCGCCGCAGGTCAGCCGGTAGCATTGACAGTGCTTCGCGATGGTGAGGAACTCGACTACGAGGTCCCCACCTACCAAGAGGCAGATGGCGACTACTACGTGGGAATCATGCTCGAGAACGAGTTCGCGTTTCCCGTCGACGTCGACATCGAGCTCGACGGCGTCGGCGGTCCCAGCGCGGGGCTGATGTTCACTCTCGGCCTCGTGGACTCCATGACCGAGGAGTCCATGACCGGCGGCGAGAACTGGGCCGGCACCGGCACGGTGGACCCGGACGGCACGGTCGGGCCCATCGGCGGCATCGCCCAGAAGGTTGCCGGCGCACGGTCCCAGGGGGTCGAGAACTTCCTGGTCCCGGCGGCGAACTGCGTCGAGCTCGACGGGCGGGTGCCCGACGGGCTCGCGACATACGCCGTCGACGACGTCTCTGAAGGACGCGCGATCGTCGAGGCGGTCCGCGACTCAGACGAAGACTTCCTCGCAGGGCTCGAGCCCTGCGGAAGCTGAACCGGTCCGCCGGTCCAGCCGGGTCAGCACGCTGACCCACCAGCAACAGACGAGAATCCAAGCACATATATAGAGACGAGGGTTTATCCGTGAGTTTCTCTCAGGGATTCGGGTCCGCGAACCCGTTCGGCGGGGGCCTCTTCGGCTCCGGTCCGGGCGGGGACGACGGCGACAACTCCGGCGGGTCCGGTTCCGACCGGCCAGCGAGGAGCTCCGGACCGCGGCGGCCGTCAGCACTGGTGCTGACGATCATCATCATCGCCGCGCTGATCGGCATCTTTGTGGCGTCTTCCGGCTTCTACGCCGAGATCCTCTGGTTCAACCAGCTGGGGTATCAGGACGTCTTCTGGACTGAGCGCATCGCTCGCGGTGTGATCTTCGTGGTCGCGTTCCTGCTCATGGCAGGCCTGGTCTGGTTCAGCCTCTTCCTGGCGTTCCGGAACCGCCCGCAGATCCTGCAGAACCAGATGAACGAATCGGTGGTCCGGTATCAGCAGACGCTGAACTCCATGCGCCGCCTGTTCATGATCGGCCTGCCCGCGCTGATGGGCCTCTTCGCAGGCACCGCGGCTCAGGGCAGCTGGGAGAACGTGCTGCTGTTCATCAACCAGCAGCCCTTCGGCATGACCGATCCCGAATTCGAGATGGACTTCGCGTTCTTCGTCTTCACCCTGCCTTTCCTGGGGTTCATCAACGGCTTCCTCATCTCGGCCGTGCTGGTCGCCGGCATCGCCGGCATCCTGACCCACTACCTCTTCGGCGGCATCCGGATCGAGTCCAACGGCAAGTTCGTGGTCGAGAAGGCTGCCCGCTGGCACATCGCGGTCACCGGCGCACTGTTCCTGCTGCTGCAGGGCGCGAACTGGTGGCTTGACCGCTACGCCACCCTGCAGAACCAGAGCGGCAACTGGGCCGGCGCGCTCTACACCGACGTCAACGCCGTCATCCCGGCACAGGCGATCCTCGCCGTCGCCGCGATCCTGGTGGCCTTGATCTTCATCGTCACCGCGGTGACCGGACGCTGGCGCTTCTCGATCATCGGTTCAGCGATGCTGCTGATCACCGCGATCATCGGCGGCGGCCTCTACCCGTTTCTCGTCCAGGAGTACCAGGTCCAGCCTTCGGAGCGGACCCTGGAGACGCCCTACATCGAGCGCAACATGGAGCTCACCCGCTACGCCTACGGCCTGCATGAGATCGAGCAGCAGAGCTACGACGCCGACGCCTCGGCCACCCCGGGCGCACTGGCGGAGGACGCGGCCAACACCGAGAACATCCGCCTGCTGGACCCGAACTTGGTCTCCGCCGCGTTCGGCCAGTTCCAGCAGTTCCGCCAGTACTACTCCTTCCCGGACACGCTGAGCTTCGACCGTTACGAGATCGACGGCGACGAGCGGGACACGGTCATCGCGGCCCGCGAGCTCAACGTGCCCACCGACGCCTCCTGGGTCAACCGGCACCTGATCTACACCCACGGCTACGGCCTCGTGGCGGCGAACGCCAATGAGGTGACCCCCGAGGGTCGCCCGGTGTTCACCCTGCGCGGCATCCCCACCCGCGGTGCGCTGGCCAGCGACGAGGACTACGAGCCGCGCATCTACTTCGGTGAGAACTCGCCCGAGTACTCGATCGTCGGTGCACCTGAGGATGCCGAGCCGCTGGAGCTCGACCGCCCGGCGGCGGCAGACTCCGAGGCGGAGACCGTCTACACCTTCGAAGGCGACGGTGGACCCACCGTGGGTGGGCTCTTCAACCGCCTGGTCTACGCCATCCAGTTCCAGTCGCCGGAGATCCTGCTCTCCGGGGACATGAACGAAGAGTCTCAGATCCTCTACGAGCGCCAGCCGCGCGAGCGCGTCCAGGAGGTCGCCCCGTTCCTCGAGGTCGATCAGAACATCTACCCGGCGATCATCGACGGTCGGGTCAAGTGGATCGTGGAGGGGTACACCACCTCCAACGACTTCCCCTACTCCGATCAGCAGCAGCTGGAGCAGGCCACCACGGATGCGCTGACCCAGGGGGCCCCGACGCTCGCCGGGCAGGTCAACTACATCCGCAACTCGGTCAAGGCCACCGTCGATGCCTATGACGGCTCGGTGGAGCTCTACGCCTGGGACACCGAGGATCCGATCCTTCGCGCCTGGCAGCAGGTGTTCCCCGACGCGCTGCAGCCCTACGAGAACATGTCTGCGGAGCTGATGGACCACATCCGCTACCCCGAGGACATGTTCCGGGTTCAGCGTGAGCTGCTCGGTCGCTACCACGTGACCGATCCCGGCACGTTCTACGAGAACAACGACGCCTGGTCCGTCCCGTCGGATCCGACCGCCGACGACGAGGGTGCGATGGCGCAGCCGCCGTACTACATGACGCTGCAGATGCCGGACCAGGAGGAGCCTGCCTTCTCCCTGACCGGTACGTTCATACCGCAGATCGCCGAAGGCGCGCAGCAGCGCAACGTGCTCTACGGCTTCCTCGCCGCGGCGGGTGACGCCGGCACGGGCGAGGACGGAGTGAAGGCGGAGGACTACGGCCAGCTGCGGCTGTTGGAGCTTCCGCGTGACACCGCGGTGCCCGGCCCCGGCCAGACGCAGGCGAACTTCGACTCGAACTCGCAGATCTCGCAGGAGCTGAACCTGCTGCGCCAGGGCGCGTCCGAGGTGATCAACGGCAACATGATCACCCTTCCGGCCGGTGACGGCATCCTCTATGTCCAGCCGGTCTACGTGCAGTCCACCGGCACCGCAGCCGCCTACCCGGCGCTGCGGAAGGTGCTGGTGGCCTACGGCGAGGAGGTCGGCTTCGCCGACACCCTCGACGAGGCGCTGGACCAGGTCTTCGGCGGCGACTCCGGAGCCGCCGTGGCCGAGGGTGCAGGCGTCACCGGTGACGCGGTGGACTCCGAGATCGACGTCCCAGAGGGTGAGGCTCCTGCAGAGGACGACGCCACCACCGAGGACGAGGCCCCTGCTGAGGACGAGGCCACCACCGAGGACGAGGCCGACGCGGAAGAGACCGAAGGTCCCACCGCGCCGACCGGCCCCGCTCAGGAGCGTCTGAACGACGCCCTGGATCGTGCAGGCACTGCGCTCCAGGATTCCGAGGCGGCGCTCGCCGAGGGTGACTTCGCCGCCTACGGCGAGGCTCAGGAGCAGCTGCAGCAGGCCATCGATGATGCCCTGCAGGCAGAGGCTGACCTGGAGGAGTGATCCTCAAGAGCTGATCTGAGACCCGCAGAGTCTCCCCGTCCGGACCCTTGAGGCCCGGACGGGGAGGCGGGTGTCGGAGCTCACACACCCAGTCGTTCATTCTGATTTTGCACTCAGGAAATGTGTGCGTAGACTAAACAAGTCGCAACGCGGGGTGGAGCAGTTCGGTAGCTCGCCGGGCTCATAACCCGGAGGTCGCAAGTTCAAATCTTGCCCCCGCAACGGATGCCTCGCAGGAGGCCGAGAACCCCCAGCACTCCGGTGCTGGGGGTTCTTTCGTGCGCCCTGCGAGCTCCTCGAATCTCCGTGTCTCGCCCGCAGGAAGCCAGGCATCGACATGGCCGATCCTGGAGTGCCAGCATTGAATAGTTACTACCGGTGGATCCGGCGTCGGGGAAGGACGTTGCCCATCTCGCGGATGGCACGTCCGTGATTGCGGGGGAGTGATTGTGATGGTGCGTCGAGGCGTTCTGGCTACATTCTTAGCAGCGGGGATCTTCGCAGGAAGCGTGACGAGTGCACAGGCCATGCCGATGAGAGCGGACATCCCCTTGATCACCATCGGGTGCGCCGACGGCGAGGGTGGCTACGAGATGCTGAACGTGCGCCGTCACGGCGCTGTCGCCTTCATCTACGACGACGCCGGAGTTGCCACGGGTGAAAAGCTGTTCCTTCGCTCGATCGACGCCGCCCTCTTCGCCGACTCTGGCCAGCTCCTCTGGGAGTACAACAAGACCTACGGCAAGCGGACCGGACATGGTGAGCCAGTCTCCTGCAGCGGCTCCTTCAGAAAAGGCACTCATGGGACGGTCTTCTTCGACGTCCTGGTGACACGGCGGTAGAAGGACTCACCCGCTCTCAGCTCTGGTGCAAGACCGCCGCCTTCCGGCGGTGATCCGGTCACACCGGGCCGCGGTCTCGGACGGTCGACCTCGGGATGAAGACAGCACCGGCATGACCGAAGGGACAGATGCGACGCGAGACCCTTGAACGCCACCAGGTGTGGCTCTATCTCGGCGCCGTCTCCATGGGGCTCGCCCTCGGCAGCCTCACACCCGGGCTGGGCAGCACCGCCGATGCGCTGCTCTGGCCGGTGCTGGCGCTGCTGCTCTACGCCACGTTCACCCAGGTGCCGATGGCCGCGCTGCCGACGGCGTTCACCGAGGGTCGGTTCATGGCGGCGGCGCTGCTCGGCAACTTCGTCCTGCTGCCCGCAGCGGTGTGGGCGCTGATGCAGTTCATTCCCGAGAATCAGGCGCTGCAGCTGGGACTGCTGCTGGTCCTGCTGGTGCCGTGCACCGACTGGTTCATCACCTTCAGCCAGCTGGGCCGCGGCGACGCCACTCGGGCGACCGCGCTGACCCCGGTGCTGCTGGTGCTCCAGCTGCTGCTCCTTCCGCTCTATCTGTGGCTGATGTCAGACGCTGACCTGCGCGTGGTGTTCGCCCCAGCGGATATCTGGCCGGCCTTCGTGGTGGTGCTGCTGCCGCTGGCGCTGGCCGTGCTGACCGAGGTCTGGGCCGGCCGCAGCCGAACGGGTGCCGCCGTCGTCCTCCGCCTCGGCTGGTGGCCGGTGCCGCTGTTGGCAGCGGTGGTGCTGCTCGTCGCCGTCGCGCATGTCGGCTCGGTCCTGGCCGACGCTCAGCTTCTGCCGATCGTGCTCGGCGTGGTCGCCCTGTTCCTGGCGATCAGCCTGCTGCTGTCGAGAGCAGTCGCCAGCGCTGCCCGGCTGAACCTGGCGCAGGGCCGCACGTTGGCGTTCTCGATGGGCACCCGAAACTCCTTCGTCGTGCTGCCTCTCGCGCTGGCGCTGCCCGCGGGCTGGGAGACGGTGGCGGTCGTCGTGGTGATGCAGTCCCTGCTCGAACTCTTCGGGATGATCTTCTGCCTCTGGTTCATACCCCGCGTGCTCTTCCCCGACCCTCGGGCATCGACGGGTGAGAAGCCCTCACGCGCCAGGTGAAGCGTGCCGAGCCTGCGGGTACGCTCGGACCATGGAACCGGTCACAGACAGCGTGGAGGACTACCTCAAGGCCGCGGGACGCTCGGCCGAGATGACCGTGCTGGACGGCTGGATCACCGCCGAGCTTCCCGGACTGAGCCGGGTCCTCTGGCGCGGACGCATGTGGGGCGGCACCGATCAGACGATCATCGGCTACGGGAAGCTTCGCCAGCCCAGGCCCCGCGGGGCCGCTGTGGACTGGTTTCTCATCGGCCTCGCCGAGCAGACCAAGCACCTCTCCGTCTACGTCAACGCGGCGGAGGACGGCAAGTACCTCATCCAGCAGCGCGCCGACCGGCTCGGACGAGTGAAGGTGGGCGCCGCCGCCCTGACCTTCACGACGCTGGAACACCTGGACGAAGCCGAGTTCCTCAGCCTCATCGCTCGCGCCGGTGCGCTCAACCCCGAGGTGGTCTGAGCACTCCTCGCCGACGCGGGTGAGCGGACCGCTCAGTAGGTCCAGTTGCGGCTGGCGGAGAGGTTGATGCCTTCGCCGGTGAGCTGGTTCCAGCAGGACATCTGCGACTGGAAGGACGTGCAGGCGAAGAACTCGTTCGAGGCGGTCTGACCATAGCCGAGCACCTGCTGGCCCTGCTGCAGCACCGGGTTCTCGCAGTCCGGCTCCGCGGGGCGGTCCACTTCGATGGCATAGGTGACGCCCTCGGTGCACCCATCGGGGGCAGCGAAGCTGTGCTGCAGCACCCGGCAGCGCATCGTGTCTGCGAGTTCGCAGAGCACATTGCCGTCGGGGGAGACGAAGGAGGCCAGCGCCAGGCCCTGGGCGGGGGCCGCGGCCTGGATCCAGTCGGAGCCCATGTCCTGGGCGGTGCCGCGCAGAGCGGTGGCGGTCTCCTCCGACCCGCGCAGGTCCAGGAACAAGGCCGCCGCGTGGGAGCTGTCACAGCTCTCCTGCAGCCCTGTCAGTGCGTCTTGGACCAGGGTCCCGTCCTCGGACTCCACCCAGCTGCCGTCCTGCGAGGTGGCCGAGGCGAGCGCGGCCAGCACCTCACCGTCCTCGGCGGGGGAGTCACAGCTGGACTCTTCTGGCAGCGCGGCCACCTCGGCGCGCAGCTCGTCCGGGGTGGGAGGCTCCGGGGTGGGGCTCGGCTCCGGCTCCTCCCCGGACTCGTCCTCGGAATCATCCTCAGCCCCCTCCGAAGGCTGAGCCTGTGCCGGGGCCTCTGCGGCGGTGAAGTCCTCGGCGGACCTCCCATCCAGCATCGACAGGGCCAGAGCGGTCAGGGCGACCAGCACCAGGACCGGCAGCAGCACAGCCAGCACGAACCTCGGCGCCCTGGACGTGCGCCGCTGGTAAGGGGCAGGCCGGGCGGCGGGGGAGTGGGCGGGTGAGGCCATCGTGGAATACCCGGCCGGAGCGCCGTCGAAGGACCCGTTGGCGAACCAGGGGCTCTCGGCTGCTCCTGCGGCTGCCGGCTGCGCCGGATCAGCGGCGGGGGACGCCTCCGGTTCGGCGGCCTCCGGTTCGACAGCCGCCGGAGCGGCCTCGCGCCGGGCGAGCGCGGCGTCGATCTCGGGGTCTCCCAGGGAGGCCAGCGCCTCGAGCAGCTCGGGGTAGGTGGCAGGATTCTCCGCGATGGCTGGGCGCAGCGACGGGTGGTTCTCCGCGAGCCAGTGCAGAGTGTCCCAGTCGGTGCGGGGATCCGCGGCGACGCCGCCGAGGTCGTCATCGATCGAAGCCATGCGTACCTTTCCCGTCCCGACGGCGGCGAACCAGGCCAGCCGTGCAGCGCGAACAATGCGGTTCGACCGAAGTTTACTCCCGTCACCGAATCCGGGTGCGGCTGATCAGCGCAGAGGCCGCTCAGTTTCGCAGCTGGTAGCTCTCCCGCGCCATGAAGAACCCGTTGCCGGTCTCGGTGTTCCAACATTCGACGCCGGACTCCGAGGAGTTGCAGGCGAACCTCCCGTTGGTGGCGGACTGGCCGTACTGCAGGGTCGCCGAGTCCTCGCCACCGGTGCTGCCGCAGTCGAGCTGCGGGTCCTCGGAACCGATCGAGAGGCGCGCCGGCCCCTCGCAGTCCTGCGGGGTCTCGAAGCTGTAGTCGAGGATGCTGCATGCAAGCTCGTCCTCGCCGATGGCGCAGTTGATGTTGCCCGAGGGAGCGGTGAAGGCGGGAATGTCCTGGGCGCCCTCAGGCGCCGGACGGACGGCCTCGGCGTCGTCCTCTGCGGTGCCGTCTTCGGGGGCCGGGGTCTCGTCCTCGGCCTGACCCTGGTCCTCGGTCTGTTGCTGAGCTCCCTGCTCGGAGACTGAGGTCTCGTCGGCAGGGTCCTCGTCCCCGCTGAGCAGTCCGTTGAAGAGCAGGAAGTAGGCGGCGACGGCCCCGGCGCCGACGATCAGCAGGAGCAGGAAGAGGATCGCGCAGATCCCGCCGCCTCGACGGCGCGGCTGACGTTCGGGCTCGGCGTACGACGAGGGCGCGGCCTGCGTCTCCCTGGGCGTGGGTCCGGTCGGGGCGGCCGGGTAGTAACCGGGACGCGGCTGCGACGGGGGGTGGCTTTGCCGGGGAGGGTGCACGTAGTGCTGGTTGTATCCCTGGACCGACGGGTACTGGGTGTCGCGGGGCGCATACCTCCGGTCGTGGTCGTCACGCACGGCGGAGAACTCGTTGGTCTCAGAGCCTGCCCTGGCGGATCGACGGGCCAGCGCGGCGTCGACCGCGGGGTCGCCCAGCTCGGAGAGCCACTGCAGCAGCGCAGGGTAGGTGTTGGGGTTCTGCGCGATCAGGGGACGGAGCTCGGGGTGGTCACCGGCGAGCATCTGCAGCTGGACCTGGGGCGTGTTCGGATCGGCGGCGCGGGCGTCCGGTCCGGTGGAGCTGCGCCCGTGATGTGGTCCGTCAGTCATGTTCTCTCCAGCGTCGAAGGTCCCGCGGGCGGCGTTCTTGGGACATCATGCCCGAACCGGGCCCGATTTCTCAGATCAGCTCACGGTGCGCTGCGCGCTGATCTCCACGAAATACTGATGCAGCCGGTGATCCGCAGTCAGTTCGGGATGGAAGCTCGCAGCCAGGATCCGGTCCTGCCGGACCGCGACCGGCCGGTCCTGCCAGGAGGCGATGACCTCGACGTCGGCGCCGAAGGATTCGATCACCGGGGCGCGGATGAACACGGCCTGAAGCGGAGTCGGATCATCGCCGGGGAGCCCGGAGGTCTGCAGCGGACCGATGAAGGACTCCAGCTGGCTGCCGTAGCCGTTGCGCCGGACCACCACGTCGAGACCGCCGATGCGCTCGAAGCCGGTGAGCGCCTCGGCGTCGAGGATCTGATCTGCCATCAGGATCATGCCGGCGCAGGTGCCGAACATCGCCATGCCCTCGGCGTGCCGCTCCCGGATGGACTCCATGAGTCGCACCGGGGCGGCAAGCCGAGCCATGGTGGTGGATTCCCCACCGGGCACGATCAGCCCGTCCAGGCCCTCGAGCTCGGCGGGGCGGCGCACGGTGGAGACCTCGGCGCCGGCGGAGCGCAGCGCGCGGGCGTGCTCGGCCACGGCCCCCTGCAGCGCCAGGACCCCGATGCGGGGTGTGCTCACCAGCCGCGCTCGGCCAGACGGTGAGGTGCCGGGAGGTCGGCGACGTTGATGCCGACCATCGCCTCGCCCAGGCCCTTGGAGGCCTCGGCGACGACGCCCGCGTCGTCGTAGTAGGTGGTGGCCTTCACGATGGCGGCAGCGCGCTCGGCGGGGTTGCCGGACTTGAAGATGCCCGAGCCCACGAACACGCCGTCGGCGCCCATCTGCATCATCATCGCGGCATCGGCCGGGGTCGCCACGCCGCCGGCGACGAAGAGGACCACCGGGAGGCGGCCTTCGCGAGCGATCTGCTTGACCAGCTCGTAGGGGGCCTGCAGGTCCTTCGCGGCCAGGTAGAGCTCATCCTCGGCCAGCGAGGTGAGCCGGTTGATCTCACCGTTGATGGTGCGGATGTGCTTCATGGCCTCGGAGACGTCGCCGGTGCCGGCTTCGCCCTTGGAGCGGATCATCGAGGCGCCCTCGGTGATCCGGCGCAGCGCCTCACCGAGGTTGGTGGCGCCGCAGACGAAGGGCACCTTGAACTTGGACTTGTCGATGTGGTGGATGTAGTCCGCGGGGGAGAGGACCTCGGACTCGTCGATGTAGTCGACCTTGAGGTGCTCGAGGACCTGCGCCTCGACGAAGTGACCGATCCGGGCCTTGGCCATCACGGGGATCGAGACCTCGTCGATGATGCCGGTGATCAGGTCGGGGTCTGACATGCGGGCGACGCCGCCGGTGGCGCGGATGTCGGCGGGCACGCGCTCGAGGGCCATGACTGCGACGGCACCGGCGTCTTCGGCGATGCGGGCCTGCTCGCGGGTGACCACGTCCATGATCACGCCGCCCTTGAGCATCTGGGCCAGTCCGGTGTTCACAGCGGTGGCGCCGGTGGCGGCAGCAGTGTGCGAGGTGGACTCAGTGGTCACGGAGGTCTCCTGAAAGGTTGGGTTGCTGCGATGACAATGGGGAGTGAACATCGCGTTCACTCCCCATTGTTTCATCACTTCAGCGTGACCGCTGAACCGACGTCATACAGCCTCGCTCAGGCGCGATCGCGCTCCTCGGCCTCGAGCTGTGCGGCGTAGTCCTCGGTGGCCTGGCCGTCGAAGGATCCGCCGTCCGAGCGGCCGGCGCCCAGGGCTGCCGGTGCTGAGCTGCCGGACTTCAGCGCGGCGAGGCGGGCGTCGACCTCGGCCTGCTCGCCGAGGTCCTCGAGGGACTCGAACTGTGCGTCCAGGGAGGAGGCGGCGAGCTCGTTCTGCCCGCGCACCTTGGCCTCTTCGCGGCGGATCTTCTCTTCGAAGCGTCCCACCTCGGAGGTCGGGTCCATCACGTCGATTGACTTCACGGCGTCGTGGACCTGGGACTGGGCGTGCGCGGCGCGGGAGCGGGCGATCAGCTCGTCACGCTTGGACACCAGCTGCTGACGCTTGGTCTTCATCTGCTCGAGACCGGTCTTGAGCCGGTCCACGATCTCGCGCTGGGAGGAGATGGTCGGCTCGGCGGACTTCGCCGAGGACTCAGCCTCCATCTGGCGCTGGATGGCGACCTTGGCCAGGTTGTCGAACTTCTGCGCATTATCGGTGTTGCCGCTGTCGCGGAACTCGTCGGCCTTGCGGGAGGCGGCGAGTGCCTTCTGGCCCCAGGACCGGGAGTTCTCGAGATCCTCGCTGTAGTCGTCCTCCATCATGCGCAGGTTGCCGATGGTCTGGGCGATCGCCTCTTCGGCCTCCGAGATGTTGTTGGTGAAGTCTCGGACCATCTGGTCGAGCATCTTCTCCGGGTCCTCGGAGCGATCCAGCATGGCGTTGACGTTCGCGCGGACCAGCTGGGACATGCGACCTAAAA
Organism: Nesterenkonia maliinae; assembly: GCF_051262655.1. Lineage (NCBI taxonomy): Bacteria > Bacillati > Actinomycetota > Actinomycetes > Micrococcales > Micrococcaceae > Nesterenkonia > Nesterenkonia maliinae. Next base: position 203,639 of record NZ_JBIMEY010000005.1, read on the forward strand.
TGGACTGCTTGCTCACAGTGTTCACCTTTCCTTGTGCATCAATGTCTATCGATTGCTCACGTTGTCGATACTAGTCACGGGTTCTTCACACGGCCATGGCAGGGACCCGATGCAGACTCAGAACATCCGACGACGACGCCCGAACCCGCCGCCGCCCATATGCCCGTAGCCGCCCGGCATGCCGAACCCTCCGAACCCGCCGCCGTAGCCTCCGGCCCCGCCGCTGAGAGCGTCCTCGGCGGATTCCTGCCGGGCGATCTGAGCGGCCTGCACGGCCAGGGTCTTGGCCTGGGTGGCCAGTTCGAGGGCCTTGGCCGGCTGCCGGTCTCCGATGGATTCCGCCTCGGCGAGGGTGCGTTCGGCCTCGGCCATCCGGGTCCTGGAGGTCGCGCCGCTGCGCTTGGAGCGCAAGTAGTCCCGTGAGGACTGCACCTGGTGCCGGGCGGTGAGGATCTCGGTCTGCAGCACTTCCCGGGCGCGTCGGTCTCGGGCCTGCTGGTCGCGGACCGCGTTCAGCGGTTCGTCGAGTTCCCGGTGGGCGATCTCCAGCGAGTTCAGCAGCTCCAGCGGGTTCGTCTTGGTCCCGGAGTCCAGCGCCCGGCGGACCTGGGTGACCGCGGCCTCGGCCGCGGCGATGGGTCCGGCGAGCTCTGCGGACTGTCCCGCCTGCATGGTGGCGCGGGCCTGGGCGATGTCCTGCTCGGTCTGGTCCAGGCCGATGCCGAGGTTCTGCTCGGCGCTGCGCAGCCGCAGCTGGGTCTCTTCCAGGGAGTCGATCAGCTTCCCGGCCTCCCCGGCTGCCTCCTCTCCGGCATGGATCGCGACGACGGCGTCGGAGGCCGTCGAGCCGGTGAGCGCCTTCTCGGCGTCCTGGGCTGAGCCTTCGGCGTGGTCGAGGCTGCGCGCGGAGTGTGTCAGGCCTTCGGTGAAGGAGGTGAGCGCGTCGTCGTCATATTTGGACTGCAGATCCGGCAGACGCTTCTGGGCCTGTTCCCGGCGGGTGTGAAGCTCACTGATCCGGGTGCGCAGCTGCTCCAGCGCGGGGCGCGGGTCCAGCTCGAGGCTGCGCAGAGACTCGAAGTCCTGCCGGTGCGACTCGAGGGTCTCGTTGACCCGCTGGCAATTGGCGATGACCTTGCGCAGCAGCTCGCGGGCCTGCTGCTCGTCCTCCGGGGGGTCCCGGTCCACCTGGTGCTGCATCCGGAAAGATTCTTGGAGGTGCTCCCGGGCCTCGTCCACGTCCTTCTGGAAGGGGGCGACCTGGTCATCGCCGTAGGCGGCGCTGGCGAAGAGGATCTCCTGCTCGGAGGAGTTCACGGCGTTGTCCGCGGCGATCAGCAGGGAGCCGGCCTCGCGGCGCAGCTCCTCGAGGCTCAACCCGGCCAGCCGCCGGTCCTCCGCGGAGCGTGGTCCGGAGGCCTGGCCACCGGTGAGCCGCTGATTGTTCGCGAAGCCCTGGAGTCGGCGGTCCTGCTTCTTGCCGCCGGAGAGCCACACCGCTCCCAGGCCGATCAGGCCGAGGATGACGGCCCCGATCAGCAGCGGGCCGATGACGATCATTCCGAGCGGGATGGGTGGACTGAGGACTGCGTCGGGCACCATGGGCCGAGTCTATAAGTGGCCTATGACATCGTCTATCAGCCAACGGTCAGCTCGTCTGAGAGCGTAGGCGGGGTCTCGGGGTCTCCTGGAATCGTCCAGGAGGCATCCAGGCCGTTATCGTCGTCGATACAGGATGGGCGCAGACAATGGCTGTCGAGCCCGGCGAGAGCATGCGTGTCACGCTCCGGCCGCCACACTATTGCACCGCAAGACCACAGAGGCAGGTTCCACTATGAGTTCAGATCCGCACAGCAGTCCTCGCCGGGACGACGTCGACCCTCCGGAGGACGCCACCGGGCGGATCGATCCTGTGCCGACTGAGTCTGCGCCGCCCGGTCCTGTCCCGCCCGGTCCGAACTCTGCCCCGCAGCACGCAGCTCACGCTCAGAGCGCACCCACTCCGCAGAGCGCGTCCGGGACGCAGCCCGGGGTGGAGTCCTACTCCGCCGGCTGGCCCGTCTCCCCCTCCGGGGCGCCCAGCTCCCAGCAGGCCCCCTACGCGCAACATGGCTACGGCCAGCGTGAGCACGGTCAGCATTCCTACGGTCAGGGTCACTCCGACCAGACCCAGCACGGTGAGGGCCACTACACCCAGGGCCAGTACGACAATGATCTGCAGGGTGCCCACTATGGCGCTCAGTACGGTGCCCAGCACGGGGCCCAGTCCGGCCAGGGCGAGCACGGCCACGGGGAGTACACCCAGGCCCAGTACGGCCAGCAGGGGTACTCTCCCTATAATCAGGACCCCGCATACTCCGGGCAGGGCCATGACTCCTACGGCGGGTTCGGCTCCGGGGCGGCGTTCGGCCAGGCCTCCCAGCAGCCGCGGGCCAAGCGCACAGTCGGCGTCGGAGGCCTGGCGCTCGCGGTGCTGCTGGCCGGACTGCTCGGCGGCGGCGTCGTCGCAGGCTCTCAGGCGGTGCTCGACGACGGAAGCATCAGCACCTCCTCCTCCACCGGTGGCATCGAGATCAACAACCCCGACTCCGCCACCGTGGTCACCGCCGCGGCGGCGAAGGCCTCGCCCTCGGTGGTGACACTCGCGGTCAGCGACGGCGGACAGGGCGGCTCGGGCTCGGGCATCATCCTCGACGATCAGGGCCATGTCCTCACCAACACCCACGTCGTCACCCTCGGCGGAGCCGCCGCAGACCCCGAGATCCAGGTCCGGATGAACGACGGCTCGGTCTCCAGCGCCGAGATCGTCGGGACCGACCCGCTCAGTGATCTCGCGGTCATCCGGCTGGAGAACACCGAGGGGATCCAGCCGGCCGAGCTCGGCTCCTCCGGCGATCTCAACGTCGGGGACCAGTCCATCGCCATCGGTGCCCCGCTGGGCCTGTCCGGAACCGTCACCGACGGCATCGTCTCCACGCTGAACCGCACCATCTCCGTCGCCTCCTCCGCAGTGGAGGACGAGGGCGCGGACGCCCCCGAGGTGCCTGACGAAACCGAGGAGGGAGATGGCTTCGAGTTCTACTTCCCCGACATGGAGGGTTCCCCGACCCAGGGCTCGATCCATCTCAATGTGATCCAGACCGACGCCGCGATCAACCGCGGCAACTCCGGCGGAGCGCTGGTCGACGCCGAGGGCCGTGTGATCGGGGTCAATGTCGCCATCGCCTCCTCCGGCGGCGGAGCCGAGACCGACGCCGGATCAATCGGTGTGGGCTTCGCCGTGCCGATCGACTACGCCGAGCGGGTGGCGCAAGAGCTGATCGAGACCGGTGAGGTCTCGCACGGGCTGCTCGGCGTCACGGTCGCCGCCGCCGGCTCCCAGGAGACCCCGGAGCAGGCTGAACCCGGACTTGCGCCGGTGATGCCCGGCTTCACCGTGGGCGCACTGATCGACGACGTGCCGGAGAACACTCCCGCCGCCGAGGCGGGACTGGCCAACGGCGACATCATCACCGCGGTCAACGACCGTCGGATCGAGGATTCCCTCGCGCTGACCGCCACCATCCGCGAATACGCCGCGGGGGAGACCGTGACGATCAGCTACATGCGCGACGGCCAGCAGGAGAACGCCGAGGTGACCCTTGGCGCGACCTGAGTCTGAGTTCGGCCCTGAGGCTGGCGACCCTACCGGACGAGTGATGGTCACCCCGGCGCGGCTCGCCGCGGAGCACGGCATCACTCGGGTGCTGGCCTTCGGCGCGCACCCCGATGACATCGACTTCGGCGCGGCGGGCAGCATCGCGGCGTTCACCGCAGCGGGGGTGGAGGTGACCCTGTGTCTGCTCACCGCCGGTGACGCCGGGGGCTTCGAGCCTGGGCGCGACGCCGCGGAGATGGCGCGGGTGCGCGAGGCCGAACAGCGCCAGGCCGCCTCGGTGCTCGGCGTGGATGAGGTGATCCTGCTCGACGAGCGGGACGGCTTCGTCGCCCCCACCGCCGAGCTGGTCGGGAAGATCGTGCGGATCATGCGTCAGGTCAGGCCCGAGGTGGTCATCTCTCCGCACCCCGAGCGTGCCTGGGACCGGCTGCAGAAGTCCCACCCGGATCATCTGGCCTGCGGGGAAGCAGTGGTGCGAGCGTCCTACCCGTATGTGGAGAATCCCTTCGCCTACCCGGAGCTGGCCGCCGAGGGGCTTGAGGCCTTCAAGATCCGGCACCTGCTGCTCACCACGGCGCCGCAGGAGCGGGTGAACCTGCGGCTCGACGTCTCGGGCCAGGAATCGGTGAAGATGACGGCGCTGCGCGCGCACTTCAGTCAGCACCCCGACGCGACCCGGATGGAGGGCTTTGTGCTGGATCAGATGCGCGAGATCCACGGTGGCCGTGGCTTCGCGGAGGAGTTCCACTGGGTCACGGTCAACGCCCCCGACACGATCAGCGGGTTCTGAGGCTCAGCCGGGGGTGACCAGCACGCCGTCGGCGTCGGACCAGAGAGTGGCGCCGGGCACGAAGGTGACGCCGCCGAACTGGACCGTCACATCGACCTCGCCGACCCCGTCCTTGACCGACTTCCGCGGGTTCGAACCCAGCGCCCGCACACCCAGGTCCATCTCCGCGAGCTGTTCCCGGTCCCGGACCGCACCGTGGATGACCACGCCGGCCCAGCCGTTCTCGATCGCGGAGGCGGCGATCATGTCACCGATCAGCGCCGAGTCGAGTGACCCGGCGCCGTCGACGACGAGCACGGATCCGGCGCCGGGGGAGTTCAGCAGCTCCTTGACCAGGCCGTTGTCCCGGTAGCAGCTGACGGTCCGGATCGTCCCGGTGAAGCGGGACCGACCGCCGAGGTTCAGCAGCTGCAGCGAGAGCGACTGCAGCGACTCATCCTCGTCGTAGAGGTCGCAGGTCGCGAAGACGGCGCTGCCCGCAGCACCTGCACCGGGCTCGCCGTGGTCGTTCTGGGCAGTCATGGATTCTCCGCTCATTCGTCTTCTTCCTGATCCTCGTCGACGGATCCGCCGTACTGCGGGCCGTCGGTGACGCGTTCACGCAGCTCGATCTCTCCGGCGGTCTCACCCATCGGGCGCTCCTCGCCGCGGATCCCCTCGACGGTGATCTGCAGGGCCCGGTTGGCCTCGATGTCACGCAGGGTGACGATCTCCTCCTCCAGCTCCGAGGCGGTGAAGTTGCCCAGCGAGCTGGGCTGGCCCTCATCGCGGGGCATCAGCCACAGCTGGTAGGTGGTGTCGCCCTCGAGCTCCCCGACCTCCGAGAAGTCGACATAGCCGACCCCCTCCGCGTTGGAGATCACCGCACGTGCGGTGCCTCCCTCGCTGAGCTCGATGCCGTCGACGACGCGGGCCTCCGGGTCGCCGTCGGCGGTGGCCTGGATGTCCTGACCCGAGGTGAATCCCCAGATCAGTGCGATGGCGGCCAGCACGACGACGGCCAGCCCGGTCATGATCATCCAGCGCTTGACCACGGGCTCACGCTTCGGGGCCACTTCGGTGTGGCTGGAGATGGATTCCACCATGCCCATGCCGACCTCCTGGTCGGAGAGGTTGTGCAGCACCTCGTCGAGCAGGTGGCTCGGCGGGACCACCGGGTAGGCGGTGAAGATCTCCGCGAGGGTCCGCCGGGCGGCCAGCACCCGGGTGTCCCAGGCGCGCGCCACGGCGTCGTTCGCGTTCAGCGCCGCCTCGTCGAGCACCGCCCGCTCACGGTTGTCGATCGCGTCCAGGGCGTGGATCTCGGCGAGCTCCACCAGCAGACCGTTCTCCACGTCGGTGGCGATGTCCTCGGTGAAGTTCCGCTTCACGGCGCCGGAGCGCTCCACGTCCTTCTTCGTCACTGCGGCGCGCAGGATCGGGTCCAGCTCAGCCTCCCGCGTGGTGCGCCGGGAGTGCATCCGGGTCATGCCGTCGCGCAGCCTGGACTTCACGGCCGGCACGGCGGAGCCGACGGACGCCGCGACCTGCTGGTGGGTGCCGCCGGCGAGATAGCTCAGCGCCAGCACCTGAGACTGCGAATCCGAGAGGACGCTGATGTCCTCGATGATCTCCTCGGGGAGACCTGCGATGCCTCCGCCCTCCGCGGCCGGAACGACGGTGAGTCTGATCGGTGTGGCGAGGCCCTCGCGGAAGCGTTCCACGATGATCCGATGCGCCAGCGGCACCAGCCATTCCAGCACCAGCTCGTACTCGCTGGGTCGGAAGGCGTCGTCAGGGACTTGTTCGTCGGCGGCATGCTCGTCGGTGAGCAGCTCCGAGGCCCGGGACTGCAGCCGCAGGTCCTGGGCCCTCTCGTCCGCCTGCTCCCAGAGCTGGTGGTAGACCGCCAGCGTGGAGTCCAGGGCCCCCTCTGCGTCCTCGTGCATGAGCAGCGCCAAGCCGTAGACCACGTCGGAGGTGGCCTCGTAGAAGGTCGCGAAGGAGGGCTGCTCGCCGCGGGCCGATCCGGCGAGCAGCTCGCTCAGGGTCGGGTCGCGCCGCGTCGCGCCGTAGTGCCCGGCGGCCTGGGAATCCTGGTGGTGCGCGGCACCGTGGGAGCCCGAGTCGGCGGACTCATCCGCGCTGGGACCGACGTCGGCGGAACCTGCCTCGCTGTACCCTGCCTCGTCGTATCCTGCCTCGTCGTGCTCGGTGCCGGTGTGCTCGGATCCACCGTCGTATTCTGCGCGGCTCCGGCCGCCGTCGGGAAGGTCATCGGGGCGGTCCGATGCAGGGCGATCAGAGGCGGTGTCCATGGTTGGTGAGTGTAGCCATCCCCGGCGCTCTCCAGCGCCACCAACACCCTGACGAGGCTCAGACAGCCCCGGTGAAACCGTCCTGCCGCCACGCTTCGTAGACGGCGATCGAGACGGAGTTCGCCAGGTTCAGCGATCGGCGGGAGGCGAGCATCGGAATCCGCACCCGCTCGGTGATGCGCGGGTCGGCCTTGACCGCGTCGTCGAGCCCGGTGGATTCGCGGCCGAAGAGCAGCACATCGCCGCCGCGGTAGGTGATCGAGGTATGGCCGACCGTGCCCTCGCCGGTGAAGGCGAAGATCCGCTCCGGAGCCAGCGCGGCGTAGGCGGCCTCCAGGCTGGGGTGCACGGTCATCACCGCCAGATCGTGGTAGTCCAGGCCGGCCCGGCGCAGCTTCGCGTCGGCGAAGTCGAAGCCCAGCGGCTCGGCCAGATGCAGCTCCACCCCGGTCACGGCGGCCAGTCGGATCAGGTTGCCGGTGTTGCCGGGGATCTCGGGCTGGTCCACCAGGACGCGTATCGGATTCTTCACGCCGGTCATCCTACCGGCGCGGACCCCGGGCAGAGATCAGTTCATCGGGTTCTGCAGCTGCCTCCGCAGCGCGGCGAGCAGGTGCCGGTCGATCACGTTGGCCTGCTCGGAGGAGGCGAGTTGTTCGCGGATGCTGCGGAAGGCGCGCGCCGGGGCCAGCGGAGCGCGTCCGGCGCCGCCGCGGGACTCGACGACAGGACTCTGCATGCCGCCGTCGGGGGAGAGCAGCACGAGCTGCTGACCCAGATTGAGGCTGGTCTCGCGCCCCGTCTCCCGCATTCCGGCCTCCAGGGTGGCCCGCAGCAGCCGGGACTCCCCGGCGAGATCGGGCAGGGACAGTGAACGGCCCGCGGCGTGGAGGCGACCCCCGTCCCAGGAGGCGGCCGCGGCGGGCACCTCGAGAGAGGTGACCACGACCAGGGTATCGCCGCAGACCAGCACGTGATCCACGGCCGGACCGCGCGGGGGCCGGCTCGCTCCGCGGCGATCTTTGCCCGCAGGTTCGATGGCGACGGCGTTGAAGAGTCGCGCGGTGGGCAGCTCGGCCAGCACATGCTTCTCGAGCAGGCTCGCCATCCGCTCGGCGCGGCGCGTGCGCCCGCCGCCGAAGAGGCCCCGGGAGGCGAAATGCCCATGGCTGCGCTGGCTGGTCAGCGGCAGCGAAAGAGGTTCGGGCTGGGAGAGGTCCGGGACGTACACCGGTGCCAGGTGGGCGGTCCCGGAAGGTGATCGTGCGGAATCCGTGCTGGAGGATCGCGCCGAGGTGCTGCCCGAGGCGGTGGTCCGGAACGCCGCTGCCGAGGCGCCACGGCCGTAGGTGGGGCGGGCGCTCTCGGGGTCGTCCTCGGTGTCTGCTCGCTGCGGCTGGCGCAGCCTGCGGTCGTAGGAGGCGCGGGCAGCTTCATCGCCGAGGACCTCCCAGGCTGACTGCACCTGGTGGAACGCCTCGGCGGTGCCGCCGGCGTCGGGGTGGGCGCGTCGGGCCTGCTTGCGGTAGGCGGCGCGAACGGCCTGGGCGTCGGCGTCGGGGCCGATGCCCAGCACGCTGTAGAGATCTCCGGAGTCACTGCTCATCGAGGATTCACGATAGTCCCAAAAGCGTAGAATCGTTGACACGATGTCATCTGCAGCCGACGCCCTGCCCGGCGGATCCTATTTCGACCACGCCGCCACCACCCCGATCAAGCCCACCGCCATGCGTGTGCTGAACGAGGTGATGCCTGCCCTGTCGAACCCCTCCTCGTTGCACGGCTCCGGCCGTCGCGCGCGGCTGGCCGTGGACTCCGCCCGGGAGCAGCTCGCTCGCGCCGCGGGCGCCCACTCCTCCGAGGTGATCTTCACCTCAGGCGGCACCGAGGCGGACAACCTCGCGGTCAAGGGCCTCTACTGGCAGCGCCGCGCGGAGGATCCGGCCCGGCGTCGCATCCTGCTGCCCGGGATAGAGCATCACGCCGTGCTGGAGCCCGCTGAATGGCTCGAGGCCCACGACGGCGCCGAGCTGGGGATCATCGCCGTCGATGCCCACGGGATCGTGGACCTGGCTGCGCTGGAGGCGACTCTGGCGGAGTCTGCGGAATCGGCCGCCCTGGTCACCGTCATGTGGGCCAACAACGAGACCGGCGCGATCCAGCCGGTGGCCCAGATCGGCGAGCTCTGCGCCCGCTATGGCGTGCCGCTGCACACCGACGCGGTCCAGGCCCTCGGCTCGCTGCCGGCCGGCTCGGCGCCGATGAGCTTCCGCGACTCTCGCGCGGCGACGCTGGCGATCAGCGGGCACAAGATCGGCGCCCCGGTCGGGATCGGCGCGCTGCTGGTCCGCCGAGACGTCAAGCTGACCCCGGTGCTCCACGGCGGCGGTCAGGAGCGCGACATCCGCTCCGGCACGCTCGACGTCGCCGGGATCTGCTCCTTCGCCGCGGTGGCGGAGGAACTGGTCGCCTCCCAGGCCCAGGAGGCCCAGCGGCTGGCGGGGCTGCGTGATCAGCTGCTGGACGCCGTCGTCGGACTCGACGGGGTGACGCTGCGCGGACCGGACCCACGGACCCACCCGGAGCTGCGGCTGCCGAACAACCTGCACATCACCGTGGACGACGCCGAGGGCGATTCGCTGCTCTTCATGCTGGACATGGCCGGCTTCGACACCGCGACCGGCTCGGCCTGCACGGCAGGGGTCCCGCGCCCCTCCCATGTGCTGCTCGCGATGGGCCTCAGCGAGGAACAGTCCCGCGGCGCCCAGCGCTTCACCCTCGGCTGGACGACGACGCAGCGCGACGTCGCCGCACTCGCCGCCGCGCTGCCCGCGGTGATCGCCCAGGCGCGGAGCGCCG
>NZ_JBIMEY010000006.1:0-211959 GCF_051262655.1 Nesterenkonia maliinae
GCACGCAGAATCCGCCCATCAACGTGTAGGGGAGGGGCGCTGACCGTAGGCGGGCCACGGGCCGCGACCTAGACTCACCCTCACCAGGACGACGGCGCGCACTGCCGTCGCGGAGCTGAAGCAGGGAAGAGGCGGAATGACCCCCGCGCAGAACGCCCTCATCGAACGACTCCGAGACCGGCTGGCCCACGAACCCGTGATGCGGGAGGTCTCGATGTTCGGCGGACGCGCGATCATGATCAACGAGAAGATGCTCCTCAGCGCGTGCAAGGACGGTGGCCTGCTGGTGCGCGTGGACGCCGATCGGCACCACGAGCTGCTGGAGCGGCCGGGTGCGACTCAGGCCGAGATGGGACCGGGCCGCGACATGGGGCCAGGATGGATCGAGGTCTCCGCCGATGCGATCGAGTACGAGGATGCTCTGGGTGGCTGGATCACTGTCGCGATGGAGCACAACCGGGCGGTGACCGGCGGTCCGCCGTGAGCAGCGCTGCGGGCAGGACCAGTTCACGGTGAGGGGCGGATTCTCCGAGCAGTTGGGGCCTGCTCGCCCATGAGATGCCCGCAAGGTCCGCCCCTCAACCCCAGAGGGAACTAGGTCAGGGGAAGTCGAGGGTTAGCATCGGGCGCCTCGAGGCTGAGTCCTCGCGATCGGCTGAGCCGTCGCGGTCGCCGGAATGCACCTGGGCGCCGTCGGCTGAACCGGGGCAGGAGGCTACGCGAGACACGCACACGCAGAGCTTGGTGTCCGTGCTCTTCTCGGCCTCGCTGAAGAAGACATCTCGGTGGTCGATCACTCCATCGAGCTGCGCGGCCTTGACCACGCAGAGCCCGCATTCGCCCTTGCGGCAGTCGTACATGGCCTCCACGCCGACACGCTCCAGCGCCTCGAGGATCGACTCGGCCGGGGAGACCACCGTGCTGCGTTCAGATCCGCGGATCCGCAGCTCGAACTCCTCGGGATCGAACCATCCGCTGTTGCCGAAGGTCTCATAGCGCAGATTCGGCAGCGGCAGCCCGCGCTCGATCCACGCGCGGCGCACAGCGTCCATCAGCCGGATGGGGCCGCACATGTAAAACTCCGTGGCGTGATCCACCCCGTCGAGCAGCTCGTGCACGTCAAGGACATCACCCTCGTCGTCGACCGAGAGTCTCAGCCGTGGTCCGTGCTCCCCGCGAAGCTCGTCCAGGAACGCCATCGCCGGGCGGGAGCGTCCGACGAAGACGAACTGGTAATCGGCGCCGAGGCGCTTGAGCACCCGGGCCATCGAATGGATCGCGGTGATGCCCACGCCGCCGGCGAGCAGCACATAGCGCGCTGCCCCGACGCGCAGCGGGAAGTTCTGCAGCGGTGAGGTGACCTCCAGGGAGTCTCCGGGCTCGAGGGCGTGCATGAATCGGGATCCGCCGCGCGAACTGGGGGAGCGGCGCACCCCGATCTTCACCCAGCTCCCGTCCGGCGCACCTTCGACCACGGAGTAGGACCGGATCATGTCCGGGGCGACGCGCACGTCGATATGGGCGCCGGGCTCGGTGAAGAGCGGGCGCTCGCCGGCCAGGACGATCTCGGCGATCTCATCGGCGGCGGCCCGATGGGAGGTCACCACGGCGCGCTGCCAGTGCAGCTGGGTTCCCTGAGACACGGGGGATCAGCCCTTGGCGTCGGAGAGGTCGGCGTCGGAGGCCATCATCGCGCGCTCGGCCTCCACGGCCCGCTGGATCAGTCGCCGCACCCACATGCCGCCGGCGTCGATGTTGAGGTTGTAGAACTCGTGGTCGGGGTTGTCGATGATCGCCTGCTGCTGGGCGGTCAGCATCTCTTCATCTTCGGCGAAGACCCCGTGCACGCCGTCGCGCAGCTCGGTGGTGATCCGCTGGCTCTCCAGCCGGTAGTTCCGCATGAACGCCCAGTAATACATGGCATTGCTCTGATCCACCGGGGAGATCGTGTTCATCACGTACCCGTTGACGCCCTGGCTGCGGTCCCCGGTGAGCCCCCCGGTGCCTGCCTTCGCCACGCCCACATCGATGCAGATCGTCGAGGGCATCTGGAACTCGATGATCTGCCACCGGTCGACCTTCCCCTCGAAGTCCGGGAACTTGTCGCGCATGTTCTTCAGCCAGAACGGCGGCGCGTCGATGTTCTCCATGAACCGGGTGACGGTGACCGTGCGGTCATCGTGGGTGACCTCGATGTCGGACTCGCTGAGCTCCTTCTGCCCGATCGAGGAGGAATGCAGGAACTCCTCATGGGTCAGGTCCATCAGGTTGTCCAACACCAGCTGGTAGTTGGCGCGCACGTCGATGGTCTTGCCGTCGCCGGCCCAGTTCTCGGAGCCCATCTGGTGCATGTCTGGGATCAGCTCTGCGTCGGCGAGCATCGGGTCCCCGGGCCAGACCCAGATGAACCGGTGTCGCTCCACTACGGGGAAGGAGTTCACCATCGCGGAGGGGTTGATCGTCTTCTGTGCGGGCATGAAGGTGCACCGGCCGGCCGAGTTGTACTGCAGGCCGTGGTACGGGCACTGGACTCCGTCGGGGCCCACCAGGGAGCCCATGGAGAGCGGAGCGAGCCGGTGCCAGCAGGCGTCGGTCAGAGCGACGGGGCGACCCTCCTCGGTGCGGTAGAGGGCCATCGGCCGGTCAGCGACCTTGCGGGAGAGGATCTTCTTGCGATTGACCTCGTAGTCCCATCCGGCGACGTACCAGGCGTTGAGCGGGTATGCCATGTTCTTCGCGGTGGCACCGCTGGGGCTGAGATCTGTCATGTCCGCCTCCTGGGGCTGAGGAATGAGGCGACGACGGGTCTCGGTGAGCCCAGCAACGCCACTAGCTATGTGCATAGTTATATGTGTCCTGTGTCACACAATAGCTCTGGATATAGTGGAGGGCAAGCACCTGCCCCTTCTCGAGAGGTCCGACGCCGTGAGTCTGCGCTATGCCATCCTGGCGATCCTCACTGCGGCCCCGCTGACCGGGTATGAGACCGCGAAGCGCTTCGAAGGCTCGGTGGGGCATGTGTGGCACGCCCCGGACTCGCAGATCTATCCCGAGCTGCGCCGGATGGAGGCCGAGTCCCTGGTCGAGGGGCGCGAGGAGCGTTGGGGTCCGAAGGGCACCAAGACGCGGTACTACATCACCGCGGCGGGGGAGGCGGCGTTCCGCGGCTGGATGGCGACTCCGCTGAAGTACGCTCCCTGGCGAGACGTGGCCCATATGCAGGCGGCGTACTTCGAATGGGCCGATCCGGAGAGCGTGCGAATGCATCTGGAGCAGCATGCGGCGCACTACACCGAACAGATCGCCCAGTGGAGCAGCCAGGTCGAGGCGATCGAATCCCATGAGCACCCGATGATCGCCGCCCGGCTCGAGCGCTATCCTCCCGAGCAGCACGAGCGCATCGTCGCGTTCAAGGCCTTCGCCTACGAGGGACTGATCCGGTTGGCCCAGGCCGAGGTGGAGTGGGCGCGCAGCGGCCTGGAGCTGCTGCAACGGCTCGACGGCGACGCGCCGGCTGCCGAGGCTGGAGACTAGGCGTACTGCCTGCGCAGGTCGGGTTTTCGGATCTTGCCCGAGGCGGTGCGCGGCATGGACTCCACGAACACCACCGACTTCGGGATCTTGTAGCGGGCGAGCTTTCCATCCAGATGACTGAGCACCTCGTCCTCGGTCAGCTCATGGCCCTCGCGCACCACGATCACCGCCCGCGGGACCTCGCCCCAGCGAGCATCTTCGACTCCGATGACGGCGACGGCGGCCACGGCCTCCAGCGCGGCGATCTGCTGCTCGACCTGGGCCGGGTAGATGTTCTCCCCGCCGGAGATGATCATGTCCTTGAGTCGGTCGGAGATGAAGAGGAAGCCGTCCTCGTCGAGGTACCCCATGTCCCCGGTCTTGAGCCAGAGCCCGTCCGCCTCCTGCACGAACGATGAGGCGGTGGCCTCGGGACGGTTCCAGTACTCGGTGATCACATTGGGGCCGTGCACCTGGATCTCCCCGACCTCGCCCACCGTGCAGGGCTGATCGGACGGGTCCACCACGCGGACATCGGTGTGGAAATGGGGGAGCCCTCCGGAGCCCTGCTTGGGCCGCGAATAGGCCGGGGGCAGGGTGGTGGCTCCCGGGGAGGTCTCAGTCATCCCGTAGCCCATGGTGAAGGCGAGACCGCGGCGCTCATAGGCGTCGAGCACCCGCAGCGGCACCGCGGAGCCCCCGCAGGTGAGATTGCGCAGCGAGGAGATGTCGGTGTGCTCCCACGCCGGGTGCTCACAGATCAGCTGGAACGTGGTGGGCACCCCGGAGATGTTGGTGACATGGTGCTCTTCGATCAGCGCCAGCACCCGTCCCGGTTCGAAGCGCTGCTCCAAGATGATGCTTCCCCCTTTGAGCAGCACCGGCAGCGCCCCCTGCCCCAGGGCCGCCACATGGAACAGCGGAGCGATCATCAGCGCCACGTCCTTGCTGGAGAGATCGAAGTCGGTGAGCACATTGATGGCGTTCCAGGTCAGGTTCCCGTGGGTGAGCATCGCACCCTTGGGATTGCCGGTGGTCCCAGAGGTGTAGAGGATCACCGCCAGATCATCGAGCTCCACGGCGAGGTCGGGGCGGACCGTGCCGCCGGACGCCAGCACCGCCTCGAACTGTTCCATCGGCACCGGAAACGCCGTCGGCGCCTCAGTCCCCGCCGGTCCGTCCTCCACGGTGAGGATGCGTTCCACGGCGGTGTCCCGGGACGCGGGCGCGGCCAGGGACTCCAGCGTGGTCGAGGAGACCAGCAGCCGCGCTCCGGAGTCCTGCAGTGCAAACTGGATCTCCGGCGGGGCCAGGCGGGTGTTCAGCGGCACGAAGACCGCACCGAGGCTCCCGACGGCGAAGAGCGTCTCGAGAAACGCGGCAGAGTTCTCCCCCAGATACGCGACCCGGTCACCAGGGCTGATGCCACGCTCAGCCAGTGCGTTGGCCAGCTGGTCGACGCGCTGCGCGAGCTGGTCGTAGGTCTGTTCTCCGGCGGCGCTGATCAGCGCCGGGCGTCCGTGCGAGCGCACCCTGCGGCGGTGGATCCAGTCGCCGAGTCCGTGGTTCTTCATCGAGCGCCCTCCCAGACCACATCGTCGATCTCGGGAACCTCGCCGATCAGGCCGTGGCGCTCGGAGATCTCTGCCACGGCCTCCAGCGAGTCGAGGTTTATCTCCTCGGGGAAGGTGGGAATCGCGATCTCGGCGAGGGTCGCCTCATCGATCTCGGTGTACTCCTGCAGGACCTCGCGGACCGCGTCGGGGTTCTCCTCGGCATAGGCCTGGGACTCCTGCATCGCGGTCGAGAAGCTCTCGACCAGCTCGGGGTCTTCCTCGACCAGCTGTTGTGAGGTGAAGTAGGTGCCCACGCCCAGCTCCTCGACGACGTCGGCGAAGGGCGCGAAGATCCGGTCGTAGCCGTCGGCGTCAGCCAGGGCGGCGAACGGGTCGACCGCGGAGATCGCGTCGACGTTGTCGGCCTCCAGCTGCGCGAGCATGTCCGGGAATCCGACCTCGACGAAGTCGACATTCCCCGGATCGCCTCCGGCCTCCAGTACGCCCTCGGAGATCATGGAGTCAAAGATGTTGTTCAGCGTGTTGACCGCGACCCGCTTTCCTTCGAGGTCTTCCACTGATTCGATGCCAGAGTCCGACTTGACCATGACTGCCGAGAAGTCGTTCTCGGAGTCTCCGGTGGTCTGTGGTCCTGGGGCGACCATCTGCAGCGGCAGCCCGCTGTCCTCGGCCACCAGCAGCGAGGTGACGTTGGAGAAGCCGAAGTCGAAGTCCCCGGACTGCACGGCCGGGACGATGGCGGCGCCGCCCTGGGCCAGCGTCAGCGTCAGGTCGATGCCGTGCTCCTCGAAGATCCCCTCCTGCTGTCCCAGATAGATCGAGGCCACATCGACGATCGGGATCACGCCGACCTCCACCTCGGTGAGTTCACCGTCTGCTTGAGCGGTGTCGTCCTCGGCCGGCTCGCCGTCGGCGTCGCCGGAGGGGGAGCCGCTTCCGCAGGCTGAGAGGGCAAGGACCGCAGCGAGGGCGAAGGCCCCGCGAGACAGGTGTTTCATGGCAGTTCTCCGATGAGGGCAGGGGTGTGGTGGGTCGTGCTCAAGGTCAAGGTGTGGATTGCGCCCTGGCGGGCGGGAGGGAGTCTCCTCCCGCCCACCGGTGCGGCGTCGGCGGCGGGGTCACTCGCCTTCGAAGTAGAGCGTGGAGGTGTCCGGCGACTCGCTGATGAAGTCGAACTTCACCATCAGCTCGCCGGCCTCCTCGATCTGATCCCGGCGGATCTCGCCGTCGAGCTCCTCCATGCGGAGGTTCTCGGCGGCCTCTTCGGGCAGGTCGATGAACTCAGGAAGGAGTGCGCGCACGCCTTCCTCGTCCTCCTCCGCCGCTTGCAGCGATTCGGTCATCGCGTCGCTGAACGCCTGGGCGACCTCTGGGTTCTCGTCGACGTACTCCCCGGAGCTGAAGCTCACCATGGTGGGCATTCCGGCGATGGCGTCCTGGAAGGAGTAGCCGACGAGCTGGTTCGCCTCGTCGGCGAGCGCGTTGCTCAGGAAGGGCTCAGGCACCCAGATGGCGTCGGTGTTGCCCTGCTCGAGCTGGGCCTGCATGTCGGGGAAGGGCATCTCGGAGAACTCGACGGCTTCGGGGTCGCCGCCGGCTTGTTCCACGGCCTCCATGATGGTCAGGTCGCCCTGGGTCTGCAGCGCGTTGACCGAGACGGTGTTGCCCTCGAGACCGGTCCAGTCATCGATGCCGCTCTCGACGGTGGAGACCACGCCGGCGATGTCGTCGCCCTCGGCCAGCGAGTTGGAATAGCCGGTGACGATCCGCATGTCCAGGCCGCGGTCATTGGCGTTGAGCACCGAGTTGGGGTTGCCGATGCCGAACTGCAGCTGCTGGTTGCTCACGGCGGGGAGCATCGCGGCTCCGGCGTTGGAGTCGGAGAGCTCGACGTCGAGCCCGTGCTCCTCGAAGATGCCGTTCTCGATGCCGTAGTAGATTCCGACCGAGGGTGCGATGGGCAGCACGCCCACCGTGATCGACGTCAGCTCTCCGTTCTCGCTGCCGGTATCACCCTCAGCGTCGGCGTCATCGCCGCCGGAGGCCGATCCTGAGCCGCAGGCGCTCAGCGCGAGGATGCTGACGGCGGCGATCCCGGTGATGGATGCAAAATTCTTCTTCATGGTTGCTCCTTGATGTGCGGGGTCGCGGAGGGGCGGCCCACGATGGGTGTATCGAGTCAGTGCGGGTGATGACGGGTGCTGGGTCTTGTTGATCACGGGTAGAAGCGAGCCAGGAAGGTCGCCACCACGGCGGGGCGCTCCTGACCTTCGACCTCGAAGGTCGCGTCCACGACCAGGTGGAGCCCCCCACCCTTGACCTCTTCGACGGCGCTGATCGTGCCGCGCATCCGCACCTTGGATCCGACCTTCACCGGTGCGGTGAAGCGGACCTTGTCCAGGCCGTAGTTGAGCTTGGTGCCGACATCGGTGACGTCGAAGAGCTCGCCCCAGAAGGGGATGATCAGCGACAGGGTCAAGAAGCCGTGGGCGATGGGCGCTCCGAACGGTCCGTCTTTGGCCTGTTCGGGGTCCACATGGATCCACTGGTGGTCATCGGTGGCCTCGGCGAAGGTGTCGATCATCTCCTGGGTGATCTCGCGCCAGGCCGTCTCGCCGAGATCCGTGCCGGCCATCGTGCGTGCGTCCTCGAACGAGACGACGGTGCGGGCGGTGCTGATGTCGGTCATGCTGCTCCTTGAGGTGGTGAGTGATTCAGCGAGTCGGTGATCCAGGACTGTGTCCTGGGTCACATTCCATTTTGGATAGGCGTGTTCCCGGGCGAATCCTCGGTGATGGGATCTTCAGTGAGGGGCCCGCGCGGCTAGGTGAAGGCTCCTACTCCGGTCACCGCGCGTCCTACGATCAGCGCGTTGATCTCGTGAGTGCCCTCGTAGGAGTAGATGGCTTCGGCGTCGGCATGGAAGCGAGCGACGTCGGTGTCCAGGGTGATCCCGTTGCCGCCGCAGACCTCGCGGGCCAGCCCGACGGTCTCGCGCAGTCGCAGCGAGGTGTACATCTTCGCCAGCGCGGAGTTCTCGTCGCGGTAGATCCCGGCGGCCTGCTGCTCGGTGAGCTGGACGACCATGCCCAGGGAGGCGGTCAGGTTGCCCAGCATCATCGCGAGCTTCTCCTGGATCAGCTGGAACCCGGCGATGGGTCGGCCGAACTGTTCCCGCTGCCGGACGTAGCTCAGGGCGGCCTCGTAGGCGCCCGCCATGGCTCCGGTGGCCATCCATGCCACGTCGGAGCGCATCCGACGCAGGCAGCCGGCGACGTCGGCGAAGCTGTTGATCCGCTGCAGCCGGGCGCTGTCCGGGACCCGGACCTGGTGGTAGGTGATGTCGGCGTTCTGCATGATCCGCAGCGAGGCCTTGCGCGGGATGACCTCCATGGAGACCCCGGCCGCGGAGGTCGGGACCAGGAAGCACTTGACCTGGCCGTCAGCGGTGTCCCGGGCGAAGGTGGCGACGACGTCGGCCGCGGTCGCGCCGCCGATCCAGCGCTTGGCCCCGTCGATGATCCAGTCCTGGGTCTGCGGATCCTGGGTGGCTGTCGTCGCCAGGCCCCCGGCGACGTCGGAACCGTGCTCGGGCTCGGTCAGCCCGAACACTCCGGTGAGCTCGTGGGAGACGATCATCGGGTCCAGCTTGCCGGCCTGCTCGGCGGAGCCGCCCATGGCGCAGACCGTGCGGAACAGGCTGGCCTGGGCGTTGTAGTAGGTTGCGACGTTGATGTCGCACCGAGTGAGCTCGAAGTTCCGGAAGCCCAGGAAGAGGTCTCGGATCGGTTCCCCGGCCTCGCGCAGGGCGGGTGGGTCCATCAGCTCGAGGCCGCGCAGCGGAGCGATGATCTCCGCCGGGAAGCGTGCCTCATCCCAGGCCGCATTCAGGTGCGGATGCACCTGCGTGCTGAGCACCTCGCGCAGCCCGGTGATCACGCCGCGCTCGGCGGGGGAGAGTCGTTCCGCGAAGCCGTAGAGGTCCGAGGGGATGACCGTGCCGGTGACCGGTTCACGCATGAGCTGCTCCCGGTGCGTCGAGTCCCAGCAGCGCGACCGCGTTGTGTTTGAGGATCTTCGGCCGGACCTCCTCCTTGATCGGGAGCTCGGCGAAGGCGTGCAGCCATTTCTCCGGGGTGATCAGCGGGTAGTCGGTGCCGAAGAGCAGCTTGGCCGAGAGGATGTTGTTCGCGCTGCGGATGAGATTCTCGGGGAAGTACTTCGGGGACCAGCCGGAGAGGTCGATGTAGACGTTGGACTTGTGCGTGGCGATCGAGATCGCCTCGTCCTGCCACGGCACCGAGGGGTGCGCCATGATGATCGGCAGCCCGGGGAAGTCCGCCGCGACGTCGTCGAGCAGCAGCGGGTTGGAGTACTTGAGCTTAAGCCCTGCCCCGCCTGGCGTGCCCGCGCCCATGCCGTTCTGCCCGGTGTGGAAGATCAGCGGTAATCCGATCTCCTGCAGCACTTCCCAGAGTGGGTAGAACTGCTGATCCGAGGGATCGAAGCCCTGCACCGTGGGGTGGAACTTGAATCCACGGACTCCCAGCTCGTCGGCCTGGCGCCGAGCCTCCATGAGGGCTGCGGGTCCCGTGCGGGGGTCCACCGAGCCGAAGGGAAGCAGCGCATCGTTGTTGCGCAGGCAGCCTGCGACCAGATCGTCGATGGAGTTCGGCGCGTGCTGCATCTGGGTCCGGGCATCCACGGTGAAGACCACCGCGGCCATCCGGTGGGACCGGTACACCTCGGCGATGCGATCGATCGAGGGCGTGCGCTCCTCGGTCTTGAAGTATTTCGCCGAGGCGTCGAAGAACAGCTCAGGCAGTGCGCGATGTCCGTTCGAGTCCATCTCCAGGTGGACGTGGGTGTCCACCGCCTCGATGGCATCTGCGTCGATCGCGGAGCGGTATCGCATCGGGAGGGGTCCTTTCCGGTTCGGTCTGCTCAGGTCATTCGTGGCCCGTGGTCTGGCCCGTGATCGGGTCGCGGGCCGTGCGCTGGCTCAGGGGCTGGGCTGCAGCTCGGCGGGAAGCTCCGGCATGGACTCGCCGACAGGCTGCAGGTGAGCACCCAGGATGTCGCGGCCCTCGGTCTGCAGCGTGGCGTAGTCCCAGCCGCCGTCGTGGTACTCCTGGACCACGGGCTCCGGATGGCTCCAGACCTGCAGCCGGTCGCCGCCGGCGCCGATGACCTGTCCGGTGATGCCTTCGACGGCGTCGGAGGAGAGGAATGCGACGACGCCGGCCGCATCGGCGGCCGTGCCGAAGCCGAGGCCCTTGCGGAAGAAGTCGGGCATGGGCGCACCCTGCTCGTCTGCCTCCACGGCCTTCTGGAAGTACGGGACGGTCTTGGTCATGGCGGTGGCCGCCACCGGGATCACGGCGTTGACGCTGACCCCGGCACGCTTCATTTCCAGCGCCCAGGTGCGCACCATGCCGACGATGCCGGCCTTCGCGGCCGCGTAGTTGGTCTGCCCGAAGTTTCCACGCTGACCGGTGGGGGAGCCGATGCAGACGATACGTCCCGCCACGCCCTCGGTCTTGAAGTGCTTGAACGCGGCCCGGACACAAGTGAAGGTGCCCTTGAGGTGGACGTCGATCACGGCGTCGAAGTCCTCGTCGGACATCTTCAGCAGTGACTTGTCGCGCAGGATCCCGGCGTTGGTGACCAGGATGTCGAGGCCGCCGAAGCTGGTCAGCGCGGCCTGGACGAGCTGTTCCGCGGTCTCGGTGGAGCCCACCGGGGCCACCACGGCGACGGCGCGGCCGCCAGCGGATTCGATGGTCGCCACGGCGGCGTCGGCATGGGTCTGGTCCACGTCGTTGATGACGACGGCGGCGCCCTGGGCGGCGAGCTCCTGGGCGTATGCGAGTCCCAGTCCGGCTCCGGACCCGGTCACGATGGCTACCTTGCCTTGCAACGACATAGTCTCTCCTCCTGTATGAGCTGACGGCCTATGCTTACTGTGATACATCTCACTTGATAATATTGAGAAAGTCAATGATTTGTCTTCTCATCCGTCCGATCCCGCGTCCGGGAACCGCTGCTAGGAGAATCCATGCCACCCTCGACCACCGCTGCCGCCTCCGCCGCGGCGCCGCCTTCGACGAAGCCGGCCACCAGTGAGGGAAGCGAGGAGCGCTTCCTGCACTCCGCCCTGGCTCGAGAGGTCGCCTTCCTCACGGCGCGTGCCCGCGGACGGGGCAACGCCCTGGCCAATCAGCTGCTCGCTGATCTGGACCTGAAGGTCCGGCACTTCTCGGTGCTCGCTATGGCCTGCTCCGGGACCAATCCCTCGCAGCGTGAGCTGGGAGGGTTTCTGGACCTGGACCCCAGCCAGGTCGTGGCCCTGGTGGACGTGCTCGAAGGTCGCGGCGCGATCCGTCGGGAGCCGGACCCGAGGGACCGGCGTTCCAAGATCCTGGTCGCCACCGAGGCTGGCCAGGAGCTCTACGCCCAGGCCGCGCAGCGCACCCGCGAGGCCGAGGAGCAGACGCTGGAGAATCTGAGTCCTGTGGAGCGGGATCAGCTGCGCGAACTGCTTGCCAAGATCGTGTTCTAGTCGCGGGTTCCCGCGCTCGGTGTCCGGCGCCGGGCGCCCAGGGTGCTCGCGGGTGCGCGCCTACTTCATCGCGACGGCGTCTTCGGGCCGGAATCCCTTCTTCGCCAGCTGGATCTGCTCATAGACGTGGTGACGCAGCTCGGCGAACCGCTGGGAGGACCTGGTCTCGAGCTGATCCCGCTCCGCCGGAAGGTCCACCAGCACGTCCTCCTGGATGATGGTCGGCGAGGAGGACAGGATGATGACCCGCTCGCCGAGATAGACGGACTCATCGATGTCGTGGGTCACGAAGAGCACCGAGACGCCCAGCTTCTTCCAGATGCCGCGGACCAGATCCTCAAGGTCCGCGCGGGTCTGGGCATCCACCGCGGCGAAGGGCTCATCCATGAGCAGGACCTCCGGCTGGTAGGCCACGGCGCGGGCGATCGCCACGCGCTGCTGCATACCGCCTGAGAGCTGCCAGGGATAGGACTTCGGCACATGGGCCAGGCCCACGGCCTCCAAGGCCTGCTCCACCGCCTCCTTGCGGGCAGCCTTGTCCATCCCCTGGTTCTTCAGCGGCAGCTCCACGTTCTCAGCCACGCGAAGCCAGGGGAAGAGCGAGCGCCCGTATTCCTGGAACACCACTGCCATGGACTTCGGCGGTCCGGTGACCTTCTGCCCGTGCAGCGTGACCTCTCCGGCGCTGGGTGCCATCAGGCCCGAGATGCACTTGAGCAGCGTGGTCTTGCCCGAGCCGGAGGGGCCCACCAGGCAGGCCAGCTGACCCTTGGGCAGATCGAAGGTCAGGTTCCTGACCGCCTCGATGTCGCCGCCGTCGGTGTGATAGACCTTCTTCAGATTCTGCACCGAGAGCATGGGCTGCTCGCCGGGCATGGTCTTTCCCACCGGGATCCGGCCATCCGGGGTGTCCTGGACGCTGGACTGGCTGATCACGGGGTTCGTGGGCTGTGAGTGCGCGGAGGTCATCTCCGGGTCCCTTCTCTGGAAGTGAAGTCTGTGGAACTGGCGTCTCTGGAGCTGATGCGTGTCATGAGGAGTGGTCTCGTCGGTGTGGGGTCGCTCGATTGCTGCAGGCCCGAGCTCAGGCTGACTGTTCGATCTCGCGCAGCCCGTGGTACCAGCCCAGGATCCAGCGCTCGGCGAGCTGGAAGATGAACGAGAGCACCACGCCGATCAGGCCCAGCAGGACGATCCCGGACCACATCTCCGGGATGGCGAAGGAGCGCTGGAACTGCACGATCGCGAAGCCCAGCCCCTCGGTGGACGCGAACATCTCCGAGATCACCATCAGGATCAGTGCGATGGAGAGCGACTGCCGGATTCCGGCCATGATCTGCGGCATCGCCGAGGGCAGGATCAGGTAGCGGACGCTGTTGAACTTGGTCATTCCGTAGGTCCGACTGGTGTCGGCCAGCACCTCGTCCATTGAGCGGACACCCTCGATGGTGTTGAGCAGGATCGGCCAGACGGCGCCGAGCACGATCACCGAGACCTTCATCTCGTCTCCGATGCCGATCAGCAGCATGATCACCGGGATGAGAACCGGAGGGGGGATGGCCCGGAAGAACTCGAGGGTGGGCTCCAGCAGGGCGCGCAGCCAGCGGAAGGAGCCGATCAGCAGTCCGCCGACGATCCCGATCAGGATCGAGAGTGCGATGCCCACCATGAGCCGCCCCAGAGAGGGGAAGACGTCGCTGATGAAGCGCTCGCTGGTCCAGGTCTCGAAGAAGGTCTGTATCAGCAGCTGCGGGGTCGGGACGAAGAAGCTGGTCTCGCCCAGGGTGGCGATGAACCAGATGGAGAGCAGAATCAGCGGCAGGGCGATGATGTGCAGGAACGTCCGGATATATGTCATGCCGCCACCTCCGTGCGGACCGAGGAGTGCCAGGAGAGGATTTTGCGCTCGATCATGCGCATTGCCAGGTTCACCAGAACCCCGAGCAGGCCGGTTGCCAGCACCAGGGCGTACATGGAGACGTAGTTGCCGCCGGACTGGGCCCGGCTGATCTCCAGCCCCAGGCCGGGGCTGCCGATGATCAGCCCGGCGGTGATGGCCAGGATCAGCGCCACCGCGGCCGCGAGGCGAACACCGGTCATCACATACGGCAGAGCCGTCGGGAAGGTCACGTAGCGCATGCGGGCGAAGGGTCCCAGTCCGTAGGAGCGGGCGGTGTTCATGGCGACCGAGTCCACGTCTGCGACGCCGTAGAGCACCTGGATCAGGACCTGCCAGAAGCAGGCGTAGACGATCAGCATCAGCGCCGACTCGATGTCGGTGCCCAGGAGCAGCACCGCCAGGGGGATCAGCGCCACTGAGGGAACTGGACGCAGGAACTCGATGGTGGAGTTCGTGAAGCGGCGCAGGAACGTCGAGGAGCCGATGATGAAGCCCAGCACGGTGGCCAGCACCACCGCGATGATCATGCCTAGCGCCCAGGCCCGCATAGTGTCATACACCGCGACCCAGAAGTCTGTCAGCCCGAAGTTGCTGATCAATCCACCGATGGCCTCGGACGCCGGGGGCATGAAGCGTGCATTGACCAGTCCGGTCACCGGCAGGAGCTCCCAGGTCAGGAGCATGCCGACCACGCCGGCCGCGCCGAGGGCCTTGGTGTCCAGTCCGCGCCGCCGTCGTCGTCGGGCTCGGCCGGGTCCCGAGGTCGTCGCACGACCGGTCGCGCCGCTCTGTGCCACCGAGGTCAGCGGGGCCGCGGGGTCGGGTCGGGTGGCGACGTCCAGGCCTGCGGAGGTCGAGACGTCGGTGTGCCGACGGATGTCACGGCCCCGGCGGTCCGCGGCGGCGGAGGCCTCCCAGCGGTGCAGCCGGTGGACGTCCTCCTCACGCGTCCGGGGGGCTTCACCGCGGGGATCGATCCCCGGGCTTGAGCTCTCATCAGTCATCTATGACTCCTTGTGTGAGGTTGCTCGTATCACCACAGTGAGATCGTCCAACTGTGATCCAGAACACATCACGATCAGGATAGGCCTCCGAGGCCAATAGTTCAAGAAGTCAATGATTGAGATTTTCAAGGACAAGAGCCTGCACCCACGGGCTGGCGTGGGGTGTCAGCGGAGAAAGAGCTTCTTCATCCGGTAGGTCGTCAGCGCCAGCCCGGCGACGATCATCACCAGGTAGTACCCGATGTGCACCAGGGTCAGGCCGCTGAAGTCCCAGAAGGCGATGTCGCGCATCAGCTCCACCGCATGCCAGAGCGGCAGCGCCTGGATGAATGCCTGGACCCCGGCGGGATACACGCTGATCGGGAACAGCGTGGCGGAGAAGAGGAACATCGGCATCAGCACCATCATCATCCAGTCCATCTGCTGGAACCGGGTCATGAAGGAGGTCACCGCCATCCCGATCGAGGCGAAGCCCAGGGCGACGAAGAGAGCGGTGAACCACATCAGCAACGCCGCGAGCGGATCCACCAGACCGCCGACCATGAGCACGCCGAGGAAGCCCAGCGCGTAGAGCCCGCCGCGGAAGAGTGCCAGGCAGATCTCACCCACCGCCACGTCCACCGGGCCCAGCGACGTGGACATCATCGTCCGGTAGAGCTTGGTGATCTTGAGCTTGAAGAACACGTTCCAGGTGGAGTCGAAGATCGCGCCGTTCATCGCCGAGACCGCGAGCAGCGCCGGCGCGATGAACGCCGCGTAGCTGATGGTCCCGCCACCGCTGAGACCCACCTGCTCGGCGTCGACCCCGGCGATCATCGGGGAGATGCCCAGCCCGAAGGAGGTCAGGAACAGCACCGGCTCCAGCAGGCCGGAGAGGAAGATGACCCCTCGGTTGTTCCGGATCGCGGTCAGCCCGCGGCCGAACACCGCGCGGATGTTGCCGGAGTAGTAGTTCGCTCCGAAGCCGCGTCGAAAGGAGATCCGCGGAAGTTCGGCGCGGACGGGCGTGAGGCTGCCCGCCGGATCAGCCGCCGTGGCGCTCTGCCCGGCAGCCGAGCGGGCGACGTCGGACGCGTCCTTCACCGCGAGCCGATCCTGGCGCCTGGCGTCGGCCTTGGCGCCGGGCGTGCGCCCCCGCCACTCTTCCAGTCCCAGCCGCCGGGTGAAGATCCGCACCGCCACCAGCCAGGCGCCGATGGTGATGCCCAGCAGGTAGAGCACGTGGAGAAGAATCAGCCAGACCGGGGTGGGCTGGCCGAAGGCGAGCACCCGACCCAGCTCGTTGGCGTGCCAGATGGGGGAGAACCAGCCCAGGACCTGCAGGAAGCCGGGAAGGTTCGTCAGCGGGTAGAAGGTGCCGGAGAACAGGAAGAGCGGCATGATCACGAAGCGCTGGATCAGCGACATCTGACCCTTCTCGTCGCGCAGCGTGGACACGTACGCCATGATCGGCAGTCCGATCGCGAGCCCGCCGAGCATCGCGCTGGCGATCATCAGCACCCCCAGCGGGGAGCTGATCGCCCCGAAGAGGTAGAGCACCAGCGTGAAGATCGCTGCATGGATCCCGAAGCGCACGCTGACCGCCAGGATGTGGCCGGAGGCGATCTGGCCCGGGCTCAGCGGGGAGGCCTGGGCTCCGTAATAGAGCCGACGCCACTTGAACCCCTCCATCACCGGGAAGGTGAACTCGATGCCCGCGGCCAAGGCCACGGTGGAGGCCAGGATCGCCGGCGCGATGTACATCAGATAGCTGCTGGCGCCGTACTCGGCGAAGTCGTTGCCATCCCCGACCAGCACGCCGAGTCCGAGTCCCATGGCCAGGATGTACATGATCGGCTGGCTCACCGAGGAGAAGAGGATCACGGTGCCATATGCCCGCATGCTGCGCAGCGTGCGCTCGGCCTGGTGCAGCGCGCCGAAGCGTCGCGCCCGCCCGGCCATGGTCACCTTGTCCGCGGCCGGACTGTCGGGGTGCTGCAGGTCGGCGTGTCTGGTCAGGTGATCAGTCGACAAGGGTCCTCCCGGTCAGTCGCAGGAAGACATCCTCCAGAGATGATCGGCGGACCAGCGAGGTCATCGGGCGCAGCCCTGCGGCGTGGATCTGTTCCAACGCGGACTCCGCGGAGCCGGCATAGACCAGCAGCCGGTCGGGCAGCACCTCGACGTGGCTGAAGCCCACGCCGGACGCACCGACGCCGGACGCACTGCCGTTGGACGTCACGGCGCCGTTGGAGTATGCGGGTCCGGAGGAGAGCAGCCTGGTGAGCTGCTCGGCCTGCTCCTGGTTGCGGTCCATGCCGAAGCGCAGCTCGAGCACCTCGCGGGTCGAGTGGTCTCGGATGAGTCCGGCGGGGGAGCCCTCCGCCATGATTCGTCCCTGGTCCACCACGATGAGGCGCTCGCAGAGCTGCTCGGCCTCATCCATGTGGTGGGTGGTCAGCACCAGCGTGGTCCCGGATTCCCGGAGTCGGAAGAGCCGGTCCCAGAGGATGTGCCGCGCCTGCGGGTCCAGCCCGGTGGTGGGCTCATCGAGCAGCAGGATCTCCGGCTCGTTGACCAGCGCGCGGGCGATGGTCAGCCTGCGCTTCATGCCGCCGGAGAGGTCCTCCACCCGGGAGGTGGCCTTGTGGGTGAGTTGGGCGAACTCGAGCAGCTCCTCGGTCTTGGCATTGAGCCAGCGCCGGGGCAGCCCGAAGTAGCGGCCGTACATGATGATGTTCTCCCGGACGCTGAGCTCCTCGTCCAGGTTGTCCTGCTGTGGGATCACTCCGAGCCGAGCGCGGACCTCTGGCCCGTTCTGCTCCGGGTCCAGTCCGGCCACCGACATCGTGCCGGCGCTGCGCGAGGCCACCGCCGCGATCATCCGCATGGTCGTGGACTTACCCGCACCGTTGGGTCCGAGGAGGCCGAAGGACTCACCTCGATTCACCGTGAAGTCGATGCCGTCCACGGCGGTGAAATCTCCATAGCGTTTGGTCAGACCTGTGGCGCGGATCGCATGTTCAACGGGCATGACTGGCAGTGTACTCGCGTCGATGATCCCTGGTGAGAGCGCGATCGACGCATTGTCGCAGAGCCGCTGTCTGACACAGGTTCATCCTTAGGGGCGATGCTCTCGGCGCCGTCATCCTTGAGAATGAACAGGTAGTTCCAACTTCTCGCTGCAGATCATCGCCGCATCGGGTCTCCGCAGCATCCCTGAGCAGTATGAAAGGTCATCAATGTCCACTCCAGTTCTCGAGACCGAGAACCTGGTCAAGGTCTATGGCAAGGGCGCAACCCGTTTCGACGCGCTCAAAGGTCTGACCTTCGAGATCCACGAGGGCGAATCCGTCGCCATCGTGGGCAAATCAGGTTCCGGCAAGTCCACCCTCATGCACCTGCTGGCGCTTCTGGACGAGCCCACCTCCGGCGTCGTCGCGCTGGGCGGGGAGCCGGTGACGGCGCTGAAGCCCAAGAAGGTCTCCCAGCTCCGCAATGACACCTTCGGGTTCGTCTTCCAGCAGTTCTTCCTCAACCCGAACCAGACCGTGCTGGAGAACATCACCCTGCCGCTGAAGATCGCAGGAGTGGGCAAGTCTGAGCGCAACCGCCGCGGCATGGAGGTCCTCGAGCAGCTGGACATGGCCGACAAGGCCAAGAACAAGGCGACCAACCTCTCGGGCGGGCAGAAGCAGCGCGCCTGCATCGCCCGCGCCCTGGTGAACAAGCCCACGGTGCTCTTCGCCGATGAGCCCACCGGCAACCTGGACACAGCCACCTCCGAGATCGTCGAGGACATGCTGTTCGGGCTGCACCGCGACCACGGCATCACCCTGGTGGTGGTCACCCACGACGAGGACCTGGCCGCGAAGTGCCAGCGTCGCCTGATGATGCAGGACGGCGAAATCGTCACCGAGGAACACGGCGCGACGGGGGTGCACGCATGAGGTCAGTCGACGTCGCGCGCACCGCGCTGGGCAACACCTTCCGCTCCAAGCTGCGCACCGCCCTGACGGTGATCGCCATCGTCATCGGTGCCTTCACGCTGACGCTGACCTCCGGACTCGGCGCAGGGGTCAACAAATATGTGGACACCGTGGTCGGCGGATTCGGCGGATCCTCGCAGATGTTCGTCATGAGCACTGGCGCCTCCGACGCCGAGCCCACCGACGGTCCGGCGGAATACGACCCGGAGGCCGCAACAAGCTCCGGCGGGATGTTCGGCCCAGGTTCCGGAGGCGGGGTGCTCACCGACTCCGACATCGAGTCGATCGAGGAGATCGACAACGTCTCCGCGGTGGACCCGATGGTCTTCGTCTCACCCGACTTCATCGAGACGCCCGACGGCGCGCAGTACGAGATGCAGCTCGACGTACCGGCCAACGCGCTGGGACTCGAGCTTGCGGCCGGAGACGCCCCCGGTGATGACGGCATGGAGCTCAGCATCCCCGAAGACTGGCTCACGATCTTCGATACCGAAGACGCCGAGCAGGTCATCGGCGAGACCGTCCAGATCGGCATCAGCAATGTGACCGGCGAGCAGTCCACGGTCGAGGCCGAGATCGTCGGCGTCTCCGAGGAGGCGCTCTCCGGCATCGGGGCGACCCCCATGCCGTCCCGGGAGCTCAACCAGGAGCTCAACGATCTCTCCATGGAGGGTTATGAAGGCCAGGCCCAGAACGCCTACACCATGGCGGTGGTCGATGTGGAGAACATCGAGGCCAACGAACAGGGCGTCAAGGACTCGCTGGTCGACGAGGATCTCCTCGGGCTTACCGTGGAGGATCAGATCGGCGCGGTCCAGGGCGTCATCGACGCGGTCTCCTGGGTGCTCTCCGGCTTCGGTCTGATCGCTCTGCTCGCGGCAAGCTTCGGCATCGTGAACACGCTGCTGATGTCGGTGCAGGAACGCACCCGAGAGATCGGCCTGATGAAGGCGCTGGGCATGTCCAGCGGGAAGGTCTTCGGACTGTTCTCCATGGAGGCCGTGGTCATCGGCATCCTGGGCTCGGTCATCGGTGTGGTGCTCGGACTCGGAGCGGGCCTTCTCGGCAACGCCTGGCTCACCGGCGAAGGCGGGCCTCTGGGTGCGGTCGCCGGGCTGACGCTCTTCGCGGTAGATCCGCTGGCGATCGTGGGCATCACCGCCCTGATCGTGTTCATCGCCTTCCTGGCCGGCACGCTGCCGGCGGCACGAGCGGCGAAGAAGGATCCGATCGAGGCGCTTCGCTACGAGTGAGCGCGGCCCGCTGGGCCTAGAGTGAGTCGTGAACACAAATTATGAACAAGGAGCTGACATGAGCAATCCTCCCTACGGAGACCAGCCCGCAGGTTTCCCCGGCGACCAGCCCGGCGGGCAGCCGAGCGGCCAGCCCGGGGGTTATGGCCAGAACCAGCCCGGCGGCTTTCCCGGTGGGCAGTCGGGTGGCTACGGCGGCAACCAGCCGGCCGACCAGTCCGGCGGCTACGGCCAGCCCACGTCCAAGTACGGCACGGATCCCTACGCGCCCGGCACCTACGGCGGGCCGGTCGCGGAGCCTAAGAAGTACAGCCTGCTCAAGACCCTGACCCTGGTCTCGCTGGCGATCTACGTGCTCAGCGCCCTGCCCGGGCTGTTCATGGGCGATGATGCAGCGGCTCGGCAGGAGATGATCGAACCGCTGGAGCAGCAGGGCATGACCGCCGCGGAGGCGGCCGAGATCGCGGACCTGACGGTCGGACTGATGACAGGCTTCGTCTGGGTCACCCTGATCGTCGGGGTCGGGCTCTACCTGCTGGTGTTCTTCGGACTTAAGAAGAACAAGAACTGGGCCCGGGTCACGGGCATCGTGTTCGCCATCATCGGCATCGTACTGACCCTGGTCGGTATCATCGGCGCCAATCTTCTGGGCCTGCTGCTTGTGGTGGCCCACGTGGCTGTGGCCGTGTACTGGCTGGTGCTTGCGTTCAGCCCAGAGGTCAAGGGCTACCTGGCGCAGTTCCGCCGGTAGTCACCACAGATTGCTCAACGGGGTCGCTCCTTCACGGGGCGGCCCCGTTCTGCGTCATGGTCATCCTCCGCGCAGCTCACGCCGACGCGGCGGGGATAGGGTGAGCTGGTGAACCAGACCTCCCCCAGCTCCCGGCGGATGATGACGGCGATGTTCCTGCCGCTCTTCGCGGCGCTGCTGAGCATCAGCATCGTCAACGTCGCCCTTCCCGCCATCGAGGAGAGCCTCGGAGCCACCTCCGCGGATCTCCAGTGGGTGCTCTCCGGCTACGCGCTGGCCTTCGGGATGGCACTGGTCCCTGCGGGACGGGCAGGAGACATCTGGGGCCGTCGCGGGATCTTCCTGTTCGGCGTCGTGCTCTTCGGCGTCGCCTCGCTCGGTGCCGCGCTGGCGATGACCCCGCTGGTGCTCAACGTCGCGCGGGTCTTCATGGGCTTCGCCGCGGGCATCCTCACCCCACAGATCATCGGCATGATCCAACGCCTGTTCAGCGGCTCCGCGCGCGGCCAGGCCTACGGGATGATGGGCACCATCATCGGGATCGCGGTGGCCGCCGGCCCGGCGCTGGGCGGACTGATCATCGACACCACCGGCTCAGACCTGGGCTGGCGGATGACGTTCCTGATCAACGTCCCGGTCACCATCATCGCGCTGATCGCCATCGTGCTCTGGCTGCCCAAGACCCTCGACGAGGCCGAGGCGCCTGACCCCGACGAGCTCCCCGCGGCGGCGGTGCCGGAGGTCGACCGGAACGCCCCTGCGGCTCCGGCCGCCCCGGCCGCCCGCGGCATCGCGCGCCTGGACCCGCTAGGGGTGGTGCTGCTCAGCATTGCGGTGCTGCTGTTGATGCTGCCCTTCATCCAGTTCCGCAGCCTGCTCGGCGGGCTTCTGGGCGTGGCAGGACTCGGCGTGCTGGTGCTCTGGGCGCTGTGGGAACGCCAGCTGGGGCGCCGCGACGCGGCCGCCCCGATGGTGAATCTGTCGCTGTTCACCCTGCCCAGCTACACGCTGAACTCACTGGTGCTGGGCCTGTACTTCGCCGGCATGCCGGCCACCTGGGCGGTGGTGGCGGTCTACGTGCAGCAGGGCCGCGGTGAGGGTGCGCTGATCGCCGGGCTGGTCACCCTGCCCAGCGCCCTGATGGTCATGCTGCTCTCCTCGCGGGTCGGCCGCGCGGTGGAGAGCAAGGGTCCCAAGATGCTGGTCGGCGGGACCATCGCCGGCGTCGTCGCGATGCTCTCGCTCGCCGGCGCCACAGCGCTGATGGAGACCCCGTACGGCTCGCTGTGGCTCATCGGGGCCGCGCTGGGCGTCGTCGGACTCTCCCAGGCGCTGATCATCCCGAGCGCGCAGACACTGTCGATGCGCGAGGTCCCGGAGGCCATGGCCGGAGCCGCGGGCGGTGTTGCGCAGACCGCCCAGCGGGTGTTCACGGCGATCGGCATCGCCGTGGTCACCGGCATCTACTTCTCGATCAGTGCCGACGCGGGCCATCAGTCGGCCATCGTGACCAGCTCGCTGGTGATCGCAGCCTTGATGCTGAGCTCGGTGGCGGCGGCGCTCTTCGCGGCCCGCCGAGCCCGGCAGGCCGCGCAGCGCGCGATCAGCGCAGACGGGTGACCGGGCGCAGGTCCTTGGCGGTCACGTAGGCGGGCGCACCGGCGAAGATCTCGGCGCGCTCCGGGGACTCCTCCCATGCCTGCTCGGCCTGCGCGAACTCCTCGCGATCACCGAACCGGCTGACGAACCAGGTGAGTTCATCCATGCCGTCGGAGAGCCACATCGACTCCACGGTGAACCCGCGCTCCTCTCGGGCCGGGATGACCTTCTTGGTGAGGAAGCCGACGAATTCCTGCGCCAGCGCCGGGTCCAGCGCGTAGCGACGCATGTAGGTGGTGCGCTCAGGCGCATCGTGGGGGCGCGAGCTCTCGGGTTGTGCGGCCATCAGGTCCTCCTGGATCGTGGGAACAGTTCGGGACGTACCCGGCCATCCTTTCAGACGTGGACGACGCCGAGAGTGGACAGTTGCATCCGGTCTGCGGCGGGCAAGCTCCGCCGGGTCTGGGACGATTCGCCAGGATGCCGTGATCACAGGGATAATCAGGCGCATGAGTTCTCAGCAGTCACTGCCCACAGGCGGCGCATCTGGCGCGCAAGAAACCCTCAAGAACTTCGGTCGGCGGACCTCCGGGATCAGCTTCGCCGTGATGATCACCGTGCTGCTGGTCGCGCTGGTCTTCGCCGCCAACCAGAACGACGTCATCGGCTGGATCATCGCGGTGATCGCCGGCGGCTGGCTGCTCCTGGCCACCGTGCTGGTGATCTCGGTGCGATCCGGCGCGAAGAAGTTCGGCCAGACGCTGGACTCTGCGCGCGCCGACGCCGCCTCGCGCCGGGCCGACTCACTGGGCGGCACCGCAGTGGTCGACGAGGACACCCACGCCCGGAACCTGAAGCTCGACCACTCGTTCAAGATCGTGCAGGTGCAGAAGCGGGTCATCACCCAGGAGCTCGTCAAGGGCGACGAGGCCGACCTGGCCATGGTGGACCGCGCGCTGGACACCATCGAGATGACCGCCGGCAACGGCCGGGACATGCTCTCCGAACACGTCGGGCGCGGCTCCGGCGATTCGGGTCAGGATGGACGCGGCGCCGACGACCAGCAGCGCGGAAGCCAGCGCCGCGCGAAGAACCGCACCAACGACGACGATCAGCCGATCACCGGCGAGATCGTCAACTGAGAGGACCCGACGTGACCCAGACTGCTGAGAACACCGCCGCTTCCACCGGCACCGCGACCACAGAGGCACCCGACTTCGGCGAGCACCCGCACCGCATCGTCGATCCCAAGCCCGCCGGGCAGACCCGGATCGCGTCGGTGAACGTCAACGGGATCCGCGCCGCGCACCGCAAGGGTATGGGCCAGTGGCTGGCAGACCG
Organism: Nesterenkonia maliinae; assembly: GCF_051262655.1. Taxonomy (NCBI): domain Bacteria; kingdom Bacillati; phylum Actinomycetota; class Actinomycetes; order Micrococcales; family Micrococcaceae; genus Nesterenkonia; species Nesterenkonia maliinae. Next base: position 23,469 of record NZ_JBIMEY010000006.1, read on the forward strand.
CGAGATCGACATCCTCGCGCTCCAGGAGGTCCGCGCCAACGAAGAGATCCTCACCAAGCTGGTCACCGACATGACCGAGCACGAGGACCAGCCCTGGCACGTCCACGAGTACGAGGCCGCCGACAAGGGCCGGGCCGGCGTTGCGATCATCTCCCGAAACGCCCCCATCGCCACCCGCAACGGCATCGGTGACGGCCACCCCGAAGATGACGGCCGCTGGATCGAAGCCGACTACAAGCTCGGGGACGGCTCCACCCTGACGGTGGTCAGCGTCTACGTCCACTCCGGTGAGGTGGGAACGCTGAAGCAGGAGCACAAGATGCGGTTCCTGCATTACATGACCGAGTACCTGCCGAAGCTGGCTCAGCGCGCCGATCACCTGTTGGTGATGGGGGACCTCAACGTCGGCCACCGGGAGCTCGACATCAAGAACTGGAAGGGCAACGTGAAGAACTCCGGCTTCCTGCCGGAGGAGCGCGCCTACTTCGACCAGTACTTCGGAGAGCTCGGCTTCTCCGACGTGGCCCGCTCGCTGGCCGGTGAGGTCGAGGGGCCCTATACCTGGTGGTCCTACCGGGGGAAGGCCTTCGACAATGACACCGGATGGCGGATCGACTATCACATGGCCACCCCGGCATTGGCGGAGCTCGCCGGCAACCTGAAGGTGGACCGGGCGCAGGACTACTCGCTGCGCTGGTCCGACCACGCACCGCTGGTCGTGGACTACAAGCTCCCCTGAACTCCGCCCCACCCTGACATCTGAACCCCGATCTCTGCCCGACGACACGAAGGAACTGCTGTGACTGAGCGCGTACTCTCCGGGATGCAGCCCTCGGCTGACTCCCTGCACCTGGGCAACTACCTGGGAGCGCTGGTCAACTGGGTGAAGATGCAGGAGCGCTACGACGCCTTCTTCTTCATCCCGGACATGCATGCGATCACCGTGCAGCAGGACCCCGCCGAGTTGCGCACCCGGGTCCGCCGGACCGCGGCCCAGTACATCGCCGGGGGCCTCGACGTCGAGCGCTCCACGGTCTTCGTGCAGTCCCACGTGCCCGAGCACGCCCAGCTGGGCTGGATCATGACCTGTCTCACCGGGATGGGGGAAGCCTCGCGGATGACCCAGTTCAAGGACAAGTCCGCCAAGCAGGGCGCCGACGCGGCCGGCGTCGGACTCTTCACCTACCCGATGCTGCAGGCCGCCGACATCTTGCTCTACCAGCCCCATGGGGTGCCCGTCGGGCAGGACCAGAAGCAGCACGTGGAGCTCTCACGCAACCTGGCCCAGCGCTTCAACCACCGCTACGGGGAGACCTTCCGGGTGCCGGAGCCGCTGATCCCAGAGGCTGGGGCGCGGATCTATGACCTGCAGAACCCCACCGCCAAGATGTCGAAGTCCGCAGCCTCGCCCGGGGGTCTGCTGAATCTCATGGACTCCGATAAGCAGATTGCGAAGAAGATCAAGTCCGCCGTGACCGACGACGGCGCCGAGATCCGTTTCGACCAGGTCGAGAAGCCCGGGGTATCGAACCTGCTGAGCATCTATTCCGCGCTCACCGATCGTCCGGTCGGGGAGATCGTCGAGGAGTATCAGGGCCGGATGTACGGCCACCTGAAGGTGGAGCTGGCCGAGGTGGTCGTGGCGAAGCTGAGCCCGATCCGCAGCCGCACCGAGGAGCTGCTGGAGGATCCTGGGCAGCTTGACGCGCTGCTGGCCACCGGTGCTGCGAAGGCGCGGGCCGTGGCGGGGGAGACCCTCGCCGAGGTCTACGACAAGGTCGGCTTCCTCCCCGCGAGCCCGCAGTGATCCTGGGCCACACCCATATGGTGAGCCCACGGTGAACGAGGACCCTTCTCGGCTGCGGCCGCGGACCGGCGGTCACGGGCTGATCGCCGGTCATGCGCGAGCCGCCGCGAAGGCGATGAACGACCGCGAGGAAGTCTCGGGGATGGTCAATCCCCTTGACCTCGAGGGGCTGCGCCGCCGCGAGGTCAAGGCGCGGCGCGCCTGGGGCCATGCCCGCCGGGAGGGCCCCAGCCGGGTCTCCATGTTCGGGCTGACCCTGTTCTGGGGGCTCACCCGCCTCGACACCACCCGCGGCATGCGGATCTTCAACCTGTTCCTCTTCCACTACGGCACGGTTATGGCCGCGGGCGCCGCGTACATGATGTTCTTCTCGGTCTCAGCAGCCCTGGTCGCCGGGTTCTCCGTGGCGGGTCTGGTGATCGGCGGCGACCAGGAGCTCCAGGACACCATCGTGGATCTGACCAATGACGCGCTGCCCGGAGTGATCGGTGAGGACGGACTGGCCACGCAGGCTCAGCTCTTCGACACCGAGGGCTTCGGGCTCACTCTGGTGGTCTCGCTGCTGGTTGCCGCGGTGGCCTCGCTGAGCTGGATCAATGGGCTGCGCGCCGGGATCCGGAGTATCTTTGACCGGCCGCTCATGGATGAGAACGTGCTCGTGGTGAAGTCTCGCGATCTCGGAGTGATGGTGCTGCTGGGCACGATGCTGCTGGCCGCCACCGCGACGAGCCTGATCTCGGAATCGGTGTTGGACTTCAGTGAGCGGGTGCTGGGCTGGAACCTGAATGTGCTGCAGGGACTTGTCGGCACGGTGATCACGCTGGCGGTGCCGCTGGTCCTGGACGTGCTGGTCGCGATTCTGATCTTCCGGGTGGCCTCCCGTGTGGTCATGCCGGTCTCGGTGCTGTGGCGGGCCGCGCTGATCGCCGCCGTTGGCTCCTCGCTGCTGCGTCAGCTCTCGACCTTCCTGCTCAGCGGGGTCGAGGGTGGGAACCTCATCGTGTCCTCCTTCGCCACCGTGCTGGGCTTCTTCGTGTACTTCTTCCTGCTCAGCCTGATCTACCTGCTCTGCGCCTCCTGGGCGGCGCTGGCCACCGACGACCAGAACCGCCGTCTGGGCCCGATCGCCGCATCCCGCTGAGCGCCGTCCGGGGGGTCCACTTATCGTAGGGCTGCAGGGGATCGTAGAGCTCTAGCCCTACGACGTTCCAACAGGTCTACGATTTTTCGACCGCAGGTTCGCCTCAGGGCGCGACGGACCGGCGGGGGCGCCGTGTTATCCACAGACCTTCGCATCCGGCCCCGATTCGGGGCGCCATTGCGCAGGGTGGAGAGATGGACCTCACCACTCCCATGCCGCGCCCCGCTCAGATCACCCTCATTCGCTCCCAGGAGCTCCCTGACGGCATCCACAGCAGCACAAGGTTGAAGAACGCGGTCAACGCCGGGGCGATGCTGCGGCTGCGTCGTGTCATCTACGTGCACACCGCCGACTGGCTTGCGGCGCCCCCGTGGGAGCGTCATCTGGCCGTCGCCGGCGCGACCGCGATGACCCGCGCGGCACCGGTCTTCTGCCGCGAGACCGGGCTGGCTCTTCATGGCGTCCCACTGATCCGAACCCCCGATGCGGTGCAGCTGCGCACCCGCCATCAGGGCGGTACGCGGCTGCTGCGTCCACCGGCCATGACCGGCTCGGCCGACCCCCGTGACGTGCTGCTCCGTCACCTCGCGAAGGAGGACGACGACGCCCGGGCCGCCGGCACGTCGGTCGCCGCGCTGCGCGGGATCCCCACGCAGCTGCATGAACACGTCACCCCGCCGCGCACCTCGCGCCCGGCGTTTCGCCTGCTTGTCGGCGCCGGCTTTGAGCCGCCGCATCAGGAGCTGGCCATGGGATTCCGAGATCACTGGCCTGGGGCGGTGACGCAGTGCGCGGTGGAGGAGTTCGGACTTCTGCTGGCAGACACGGTGCCGCGGATGGAGACCGGGGCCGGCGTCGTCGTCCTGGACCCGGTGCTCGGCGGCCGGGTGTGCTCGGGAGCGAGCCTCACCCGGGAAGCGCTCCAGGCATGGGGCGTGTTCAATCACTCGCAGCGAAGGCTCACCCGGTGGCGGGCGTGTCTTGAGCTGGCTGATGGACTCTCCGAGTCTGCGGGCGAGTCGCTCTCCAGGGTGCGAATGCTTGACCTGGGATTCGAGCCGCCGCAGCTGCAGGTCAGCTTCGAGCTCGGCGTCGCACTCGCGCGCGTGGACTTCTACTGGCCGGGCGTCGGGGTGGTGGGGGAGTTCGACGGGAAGTTGAAGTACACCCGCGGCGCCGGACTCAGCGGCGCGCCGGCGGAGGAGACCGTCTGGCAGGAGAAGCTGCGCGAGGACGCACTGCGCGCGCGTGGGCTGAAGGTGGTGCGCTGGGTCTGGGATGATCTGCAGCGCCCGGGCGTGCTGGCGGCTCGACTCCGCGACGCCGGCGTCCCTCTCGCGAAAAAATCGTAGACCAAACGAAAAATCGTAGGGCTGCAGCTCTACGACAAGCTGCAGCCCTACGATTTTTTGACCGCCGATGCGGGGATCACATGCTGCGGGTCAGCACCGCTCGCTTGACCTCTTGGATGGCCTTGGTGACCTCAATGCCGCGCGGGCAGGCGTCGGTGCAGTTGAAGGTGGTGCGGCAGCGCCACACGCCCTCTTTGTCGTTGAGGACCTCCAGGCGCATGTCGCCGGCGTCGTCGCGGGAGTCGAAGATGAACCGGTGGGCGTTCACGATCGCTGCCGGGCCGAAGTACTGCCCATCGGTCCAGAAGACCGGGCAGGAGGAGGTGCACGCGGCGCAGAGGATGCACTTAGTGGTGTCATCGAAGCGCTCGCGCTCCTCCGGGGACTGGATCCGCTCGCCGGTCGGGGCCGGGGAGTTGTTGACCATGAAGGGCATGATCTCGCGGTAGGACTGGAAGAACGGCTCCATGTCCACGATCAGGTCCTTCTCCACGGGCAGACCCTTGATCGGCTCGACCATGATCGGCTTGGAGGTGTCCAGGTCCTTGAGCAGCACCTTGCAGGCCAGACGGTTGCGACCGTTGATGCGCATGGCATCGGAGCCGCAGACGCCGTGGGCGCAGGAGCGGCGGAACGTCAGCGATCCGTCGATCTCCCACTTGACCTTGTGCAGGGCGTCCAGCACACGATCCGTGCCGTACATGGTGATCGTCCACTCGTCCCAGCGCGCGTCGTCGGAGAACTCCGGGTCATACCGGCGCACCTGGAGGGTCACGTCGAAGCTCGGGACCTCGCCTCCGCCCCCGCTCTCCTTCATGTCGATCTTGGACGCGGGCTCAGCGGCTTCTTTGGTGGGAGTGCTCATCAGTACTTACGCTCCATCGGCTCGTAACGGGTGAAGACGACCGGCTTGGTGTCGGCGCGGATGCCGTGGGTGCCGTCGGTCGAGGACTCGGGGTCGAGGTACATCATCGAGTGGAGCATGAAGTTCTCGTCATCACGCTCCGGGAAGTCCTCGCGGTAGTGTCCGCCGCGGGACTCCTTGCGGTGCAGGGCCGCGACGGTCATGACCTCGGCCATGTCCAGCAGGAAGCCGAGCTCCACAGCCTCGAGCAGATCGAGGTTGAAGCGCTTGCCCTTGTCCTGGATCTGCACGTTCTTATAGCGCGTGCGCAGGTCAGCGATCACCGCGAGGGCTTCCTTGATGGTCTCCTCGGAGCGGAACACCTGCATGTTCGCGTCCATGGTCTCCTGGAGCTCGGTGCGCAGCGTCGCAGTGCGCTCACCGCCGGTGGAGGCGCGCATCGCGTTGAGCTGGTTCTCGGTGAACGCCGTCGGGTTCTCCGGGATCTCCACGAAGTCAGCAGTCGCGGCATACTCCGCGGCTGCCAGACCGGCCCGCTTGCCGAAGACGTTGATGTCCAGCAGCGAGTTGGTGCCCAGTCGGTTGGAGCCGTGGACCGAGACGCAGGCGACCTCACCCGCGGCGAAGAGGCCGGGGACGACGGTGTCGTTGTCCTGCAGCACCTCGGACTTCACCGTGGTCGGCACACCTCCCATGGCGTAGTGACAGGTCGGGAAGACCGGCACCGGCTCGGTATAGGGCTCGACGCCGAGATAGGTGCGGGCGAACTCGGTGATGTCGGGCAGCTTCGCGTCGATGTGCGCGGGCTCCAGGTGAGTCAGGTCCAGCAGCACGTAGTCCTTGTTCGGGCCCGCGCCGCGGCCTTCGCGCACCTCGTTGGCCATCGACCGGGCGACGATGTCACGCGGGGCGAGGTCCTTGATCGTGGGGGCGTAGCGCTCCATGAAGCGCTCACCCTCGGAGTTGCGCAGGATGCCGCCCTCACCGCGAGCGGCCTCGGAGAGCAGGATGCCCAGCCCGGCCAGGCCGGTCGGGTGGAACTGCACGAACTCCATGTCCTCGAGCGGGATGCCGGCTCGGTAGGCCAGGGCCATGCCGTCGGCGGTCAGCGTGTGCGCGTTGGAGGTCGTCTTGAAGATCTTGCCCAGACCGCCGGTGGCGAAGACCACCGACTTGGCCTGGAAGACGTGGATCTCGCCGTTGGCCAGGTCATAGGAGACGACGCCGGCGGTCCGCTTCTGCATGTAGGTGGTTCCGTCTTCACGGGTCACCTCTTCATCCACGGTGAGCAGATCCAGCACGTAGTACTCGTTGTAGAACTCGACGTTGTGCTTCACACAGTTCTGGTACAGCGTCTGCAGGATCATGTGACCGGTGCGGTCAGCGGCGTAGCAGGCGCGGCGCACGGCGGCTTTGCCGTGGTCGCGGGTGTGTCCGCCGAAGCGCCGCTGGTCGATCTTGCCCTCGGGGGTGCGGTTGAAGGGCAGACCCATCTTCTCCAGGTCCAGCACGGCGTCGATGGCCTCTTTGGCCATGACCTCGGCTGCGTCCTGGTCCACCAGGTAGTCGCCGCCCTTGACGGTGTCAAAGGTGTGCCACTCCCAGTTGTCCTCTTCGACGTTGGCCAGTGCGGCGCACATGCCGCCCTGGGCCGCACCGGTGTGGGAACGGGTCGGATAGAGCTTGGTCAGCACCGCGGTGTGGGCGCGCTGGCCGGACTCGATGGCCGCGCGCATTCCCGCGCCACCGGCGCCGACGATGACGACATCGTACTTGTGAACCTGCATCAGCTTGTGGCTCTCTTTTCTTGGTGTTCGGAAGCTTGAGAACGCGCAGTCGTGCGCACCGGGTCAGGCCCGGCGGGCATCAGACGTTCTGGCAGAAGGAGGGTGACGACTCGAGCAGCTGGCCGGAGTTGTCGAGCAGGCAGGGCTCAAAGGTGAAGATGACCATGGTGCCTAGCACGATGATCACGATCACCGAGAGGTACAGGATGGACTTGAGCCACATCCGTGTGGAGTCCTTCTCTGCGTAGTCGTTGATGATCGTGCGCATGCCGTTGCCGCCGTGGAGCATCGCCAGCCAGAGCATCGTCAGGTCCCAGAACTGCCAGACCGGGTTGGCCCATTTGCCGGCCACGAAGCCGAAGTCGATCTGGTGGATGCCCTCGCCGACCAGCAGGTTGACCGTCAGGTGGACGAAGATCAGGACCACGAGGGCCGCGCCGGAGACGCGCATGAAGACCCAGGCGGCCATCTCGAAGCTGCCGGACTTCGACGAGCCGCTGCGCAGGTACTTCGGATCGATCCGCCCGGAACGGGGGGCCTCGATGCCCTGTGCGGGCAGAAGGGCGTCAGATTTTGTGGTGGTCATTTTCAGAACCCTCCCCAGCCGTCAAGGAACAGCATCAAGTGGCGGACGGTGAAGCCGATCATGGTGATGACCCAGAGGCCCATCACGGTCCACAGCATCTGGCGGTGGTAGCGGGTGCCCTGGGACCAGAAGTCCACCAGGATGATCCGCAGGCCGTTGAATGCGTGGAAGACGATCGCGCCGACGAGGCCGATCTCACCGACGATCATGATCGGGTTCTTGTACGCGCCGATCACCGCGTCATATGCCTCCGGCGAGACTCGCACGAGAGACGTGTCGAGTACGTGGACCAGGAGGAAGAAGAAGATCCCGACACCCGTGATCCGGTGTCCGACCCAGGACCACATACCTTCCCGGCCTTTATAGAGGGTGCCCTTTGTCTGCGTCACCTGTCATTACCTCCCTGCATCGTTGCATGGCGTTCCGCGCCGCACAGTTACGTACGTGTATTTCTTCGCTGCGGCGGTGCGGAAACCGTGACGCCGACGCGAGTCTGTTGTCAGCTACCAGACTAGAGCACCGCGGCCCCCGATGCGGGTCGTGGTGCCTTGCCGGAGACATTGTTGCGCAGCTCAGCGTAGGCCTGATCCGGTCCCGGAGGCCGCATGACAGCCAGATCCAAATGACTTCTACAACGTGTAGAAAAACCGCAATGTGGGGACGCAATTGTGAAAACTGCGGCGCAGACCCCCGCTGGGCGTTGTCCGCACGGCGCTCGAGGGTGCCCCGAGTCTCGCAGAACGCTGCCATGTGCCGGATCTGCCCACCCGCTGCGCGGCTGACCGAGCTTGAGCCAGGTATGGGTCTAGGCTGGTGAGGTGACTTCACAGGCATCCTTGGACAAGTTCTACACCGTGATCCCAGCAGGCGGGGTGGGCACGCGACTCTGGCCACTCTCCCGGGCCAGCGCCCCGAAGTTCCTCCACGACCTCACCGGAGCCGGCACCACGCTGATCCGCGGCACCTACGAGCGGCTCGCTCCGCTCACCGGGGAGCGCGTCATGGTGGTCACCGGGGAGTCCCACCGTGGGGCCGTCAGGGCGCAGATCCCCGAGCTCGATGAGAACGACCTGGTGCTCGAATCCGAGCCTAAGGACTCGGCGGCGGCCATCGGGCTGGCCGCCGCGATCCTGCACCGCCGCGACCCCGAGATCATCATGGGCTCCTTCGCCGCCGACCAGGTCATCGCCCCGGTGGAGATCTTCCAGCAGGCGGTGCGCGAGGCCGTGGCCACGGCGGCCACCGGAAAGATCGTCACCATCGGCATCGCTCCCACCCACCCCTCCACCGGCTTCGGCTACATTCGACGCGGCGCCACCCTCGAGGTCGACGGCGCGCCCATCGAGGGTGCCCCGCATGCCCGCGACGTCGCGGAGTTCGTCGAGAAGCCCGGCCAGGAGCTGGCGGAGAAGTACGTCACCTCCGGGGAGTATCTCTGGAACGCCGGCATGTTCGTCGCCCCGGTCGCCCTGCTGCTCGATCATCTGGCGCGCGCGGAGCCCACCCTCTACGCCGGTCTCGAGCAGATCGCCGCTGCCTGGGGCACCCCGGAACAGGCGGAGGTCACCGCACGGGTCTGGCCGGCGCTGCCGAAGATCGCGATCGACTACGCCGTGGCCGAGCCCGCCGCCGCCGCCGGTGATGTCGCCGTGATCCCCGGGAACTTCACCTGGGACGACGTCGGTGACTTCGCCGCGATCGCCCGACTGAACCCGGCGCGGGAGCAGGAGTCCATGACCGTGCTGGGAGAGAAGGCCAGGGTCTATTCGGACCAGTCGTCCGGCGTCGTCGTTTCAGACACCCAGCGCGTGGTGGCGCTGATCGGCGTGGAGAACATCGTGGTGGTCGACACCCCGGATGCCCTGCTGGTCACCACCACCGACCATGCCCAGTCGGTGAAGCAGGCCGTGGAGGCGCTGCGGGCGCAGGGAGAATCTGATGTCCTCTGAGCCGGCACGTCGCACGGTGATGCTCAAGGCGGCACATGCCTCGGCCTCCGAGGTCGTCGATGAGCTTGAAGCGACGCTGATCAGCTTGCGCCGGGACCTTCACGCCCATCCCGAGCTGTCGTGGAAGGAGGAGCGCACCACGGAGCGGCTCGCCGCCGCTCTGCGCGCGGTCGGCCTGGAGCCGGAGTTGATGCCCGAGACGACCGGTCTCTACGTGGACATCGGCGCCGGGGAGTTCGCCGCCGGATTCCGCGGAGACATCGACGCCCTGCCGGTGGCTGAGCTCACCGACCTCCCGTTCGCCTCGACCCACGCGGGCGTCACACATGCCTGCGGCCATGACATCCACACCACCGTCGCGCTCGGAGTCGCGCTGAGCCTGCAGCAGCTGCACCAGCAGCGGATCAACGACGGCGACCCGGCGGGTCTGGGCGCGAAGGTGCGGGTCATCTTCCAGCCGGCCGAAGAGACCATGCCCGGAGGCGCCCTGGAGATGGTGAGTCAGGGCGTGCTGGAGCCGCTGCCGCGGATCTTCGCGCTGCACTGCGACCCGCGCATCGAGGTCGGCATGATCGGCACCCGCATCGGAGCCATCACCTCGGCGGCCGACGTGGTGCGGATCAACGTCACCGGCCGGGGCGGACACACCTCCCGTCCGCATCTGACCGAGGATATGGTCTCCGCCCTGGCGCACATCGCCTCCACGGTCCCTGCGGTGCTCTCCCGCCGCGTTGACGTGCGCTCCGCGGTCTCACTGGTCTGGGGCCAGATCGAGGCCGGCAGCGCGCACAATGCGATCCCCTCCAGCGGGACCCTGGTCGGGACCATGCGGATCCTCGACGCCGAGGCCTGGCGTGACGCCGGCAAGCTCCTCGATGAGATCGTCGAGCAGGTCGCGGCGCCCTGGGGGGTCGACGTCGAGCTGGAGCACATCCGCGGCGTGCCCCCGGTGATCAACAACGAGCGCGAGACCACCATGCTGGAGCACGCCGGCCGTGAGGTGCTCGGCTCAGAGGGGCTGGAGCTCGCCCCGCAGTCCATGGGCGGGGAGGACTTCGCCTGGATGACCCAGGAGCTTCCCGGAGCGATGTTCCGGCTCGGGACCAAGACCCCCGGCGGCATCGACTTCGACCTGCACCGTGGGGACTACATCCCGGATGAACGGTGCATCGGCTATGGCACCAAGATCATGGTCACCACCGCGCTCAGCGCGATCAACGAGCTGCGCCGGGACTAGCCGAGACGCGCCAGCACCGCCGACCTTGGCGCACGCGGCCCCGTGTGGCCTCGTAGGATGTCCTCTATGACTGAGCACGATGACTTTCTGACCGGACGGATCGCGCGGATCCCGGCTCCGAACCACGATGCCGACTGGGAGCGACTCACCACCCAGGCGCGCATCGCCATGACCCGGGCGTACGTGCCCTACTCGGACTATCCGGTGGGCGCCGCCGCGCTGCTGGAGGATGGATCGATCGTCTCCGGGTGCAACGTGGAGAACGCCTCCTACGGGCTCACCCTCTGCGCCGAGTGCACCATGATCGGAGCGCTGCAGATGGCCGGCGGAGGCAAGATCGTGGCGTTCACCTGCGTGAACCGGCAGGGCGAGTACATCACCCCCTGCGGTCGCTGCCGTCAGCTGCTGCTCGAGTTCTCGGCCGAGACCATGCACGTGCGCACCGCCAGGGGCGCCACCACCCTGGCCGCCCTGCTGCCAGAATCCTTCGGCCCCCGCGATCTTGAGATGAACGACTTGGAGAACCGATGAGCGCTGCTGGTGCCACCTATGACCGCTCCGCCCACGACGCGGTCGAACTGATCCGGATCAAGCGGGACCACGGGCGGCTCTCCCCGGAACAGATCGATTGGATGATCGCCGCCTACACCGACGGATTCGTCGGAGACGAGCAGATGTCCGCGCTGGCCATGGCGATCCTGCTCAACGGGATGACCAGGGAGGAGATCGGGCATTGGACCGCCGCGATGATCGCCTCGGGCGAGCGGATGGACTTCTCCTCCCTGCGCACGGCCGACGGCGGTCGCAGGCTCACCGCGGACAAGCATTCCACCGGAGGAGTCGGTGACAAGATCACGCTCCCGCTGGCCCCCCTGGTGGCGAGCTTCGGCGTGCCCGTCCCGCAGCTCTCCGGACGCGGCCTCGGTCACACCGGCGGCACCTTGGACAAGCTGGAGGCCATCGAGGGATGGCAGGCGGACCTGAGCAATGAGGCTCTGCTGCGCCAGCTCGATGAGGTCAACGCCGTGATCTGCGCGGCCGGCCCGGGACTGGCCCCGGCCGACAAGAAGCTCTACGCGCTGCGTGACGTCACCGGCACCGTGGAGGCGATCCCGCTGATCGCGTCCTCGATCATGTCCAAGAAGATCGCCGAGGGCACCGACGCCCTGGTCCTCGATGTGAAGGCCGGTTCCGGTGCCTTCATGAAGTCCCGGGCCGACGCCGTGGAACTGGCCCGCACCATGGTCGCCCTGGGCACCGACGCCGGCGTCAAGACCTCCGCGCTGCTGACCGATATGGACACCCCGCTGGGACTGACCGCTGGCAACGCCATCGAGGTCCAGGAATCCGTGGAGGTGCTCGCCGGCGGGGGACCGGCCGACGTCGTCGAACTCACCGTCGCGCTGGCCCAGGAGATGCTCACCGCGGTGGGCATCACCGGGGTGGATCCCGCGGAGAACCTGCGCAACGGACGCGCCATGGATTCCTGGCGCCGCATGATCGCCGCGCAGAGCGGCAATCCCGACGCAGCGCTGCCCCAGGCGGTGCACACCCACACGATCAACGCCGGTGTCTCCGGGACCATGACTCGGATGGACGCGATGGCCGTGGGCCTGGCCGCCTGGCGGCTCGGTTCCGGCAGGGCGCGCAAGCAGGATGCCGTGCAGGCAGGAGCCGGGGTGCGCATGCACGCGAAGCCCGGCGACGCCATCACCGCCGGTCAGCCGCTGTTCACCCTGCTCACCGACGACGAGCACCGGATCGCCAGGGCGCAGCAGGCGCTCGACGGCGCCGTGGACGTCGACACCGAGGGTGGACCGCACGAGACCCCAGACCTGGTCTTCGATCGCATCAGTGCCGCGGATCTGACCGACTGAGGCCACCTGGATGAGTCCTGGGCAGATCCTCGATGCCATCAATCAGACCATCCTGGAGGCCGCCTCCGGATGGTGGACCCTGGTGGGCCTCTTCGTGCTCTGCGTGGTCGACGGGTTCTTCCCCGTCGTGCCCTCCGACTCGCTGGTCGTCGGACTGGGCTCGCTCTCCGGGGAGCCCGGCACCCCGTTCCTGCTCTGGGTGATTCTGGTCGCGGCCTCCGGGGCGCTGCTCGGAGACTTCATCGCCTACCGGATAGGCCGCGCGATCGGACCGATGCGTTTCGGTTGGATGCGTCGCCCCACCCCGCAGCGCACGCTGATCTGGGCTCGCCACGAGCTCGACAAGCGCGGGGTGCTGCTGATCTTCGTGGGCCGGTTCATCCCCGGAGCACGGGTGGCGATCAACTTCGTCGCCGGCACCACCGGGTTCTCGCTGCGACGGTTCCTGGCCATCGACGCCGTCGCCTCGCTGGTCTGGGCCTCCTACTCGGTGGGGATCGGCGCGATCAGTGCGAACATCTTCGACTCGGTGCTGGTCGCGATGACGGTCTCGATCACCGGCGCAGTGGTGCTGGGCTGGATCTTCGACCGGATCTTCCGGCTCGTCACGCGCTGGCTGGATCGCAAGGGCGTCCACCTCGATCCCGAGGGCTACTTCGACACCGCCGCGCTGCCGGTAGAGCCCCCGCTGCGGCTGCACCGCGACCACCGCGACCACCGCGACCACCGCGACCATGGTGATCACGCGAGGGACCATGCACGCCATGACCGGGAGGCCGGGGATCACGGTGACCGCGAACACCCCGAGGACGACGGCGGCCCGGCCCGCTGAGCGAGCCCTCTCTCGGGTGCCCGGGCGACGTACCTCCTGGTCCTGGATAGACTCACTCCTATGACTTCTACCGCTGCCGAAGCCCGCTCCGCCGCCGCCAAGCTCGAAGAGCAGCTGCGCAACCTGCCCAAGGTCTCCCTGCACGATCACCTGGACGGCTCGCTCCGCCCGTCGACGCTTATCGAGCTCGCCGCGGAGATCGGCCACGAACTTCCCAGCCAGGATGCAGAGGAGCTCGCCGAGCGCTTCCGCCAGAACGCCAACTCCGGATCGCTCGAGTCCTACCTGGAGGCCTTCGCGCACACCACCGCCGTCATGCAGACCGCCCCGAACCTGCGCCGCGTCGCCAAGGAGTACGTCGAGGATCTCGCCGCCGACGGCATCATCTACTCCGAGGTCCGCTGGGCCCCCGAGCAGCACCAGGAGCAGGGTCTGAGCCTGGACGAGGCCGTCGAGGCCGTACAGGAGGGGCTGAACCAGGGGATGGAGACCGTCGCCGAGCAGGATGGCGTCATCGTCGTCGGCCAGCTGGTCTCCGCGATGCGCCAGTCCGACCGCGCCGATGAGATCGTCGAAGTCGCGCTGCGCCACCGCGACAAGGGCGTCGTCGGCTTCGACATCGCCGGCCCCGAGGCGGGCTTCCCGCCCAGCCGCTTCGCCGACGCCTTCACCCGGCTCGCCACCGAGATGCTCCCCACCACGGTCCACGCCGGTGAGGGTGACGGCATCGAATCCGTCCGCGATGCGCTGGTCTCCGGCCGCGCCCAGCGCCTGGGCCACGGCGTCCGAGTGGCCGATGACATCAGCGTGATCGAGGGTGATGTCGACTCCGAGGCAGGAGAAGAGGTCTTCCAGGTTGAGCTCGGTCCCGTGGCCCGCTGGGTCCGTGACCGCCAGATCCACCTCGAGGTCAGCCCCACCTCCAACGTGCAGACCGGCGCGATCGCCGGCTTCGCCCAGGGCCAGCCTCCCGAGCTCAGCGACCACCCCTTCGACATGCTCTACCAGCTGGGCTTCAATGTCGGGGTCAACACCGACAACCGACTGGTCTCGGGCGTGACCCTCTCCGGAGAGCTCGCCCTGGTCGCCAGCACCTTCGACTACGGCCTCGGTGAACTCGCCGACTTCCAGATCAACGCACTGGAGTCCTCCTTCCTCGGTCACGAGGAGCGCGAGGCCCTGGCAGGCATGATCCTCGAAGCCTGGCAGTGACGCTGAGCCGCGGTCGGCAGACCGGCCCCGGCCCGACCAGCCCCGATTTGACCAGCCCCGGTCCGACGAGCGCCGGTCAGGCAGGGGCTGGTCCCGCAGGCGATGACCAGATCGCGATGCTTCGCTGGGTCATCGCCCGGCTGCGCGAGCACTGCCCCTGGACCTCCCAGCTGACCCACGGGGATCTCACCGAGTACCTCGTCGAAGAGGCCTATGAGGTGCTCGAGGAGATCGAGGCCGGCAGCCTCGACGAGGGTCTGCGCAAGGAGATGGGGGACCTGCTCTTCCAGATCGCGCTGCACGCCCAGCTGGCCGAAGAGCGCGGCAGCTTCGACCTCGACGGGGTGGCGCAGGCCATCACCGCGAAGCTGGTGCGCCGCAGCCCGCACGTGTTCACCGCTGATGGGCGCCTGTCGGTGGACGCGCAGGCGAGCGTCGAGCAGGTTGAAGCCGCCTGGACCCGGATCAAGGCCGAGGAGAAGGCGGCGGAGCACCCAGTCTCCGGAAACCCGGCGCCCGCGCACCGGACCGCGGCAGACCCGTCGGACGACGACGGCGGGACCCACCTCTCCGGCGTCGTCGGCTCACTCCCGGCGCACCTGCCGGCCCTCGCCAAGGCGGCCAAGGTGATCGATCGGCTCGGGCGGGAGCGCAGTGAACATCTCCCCAACTCTGACCCGGCCACGCTGGCGGCGGCTGACGAGGAGGAGCTCGGTGAACTACTGTTTGCTGTGGTGCGCACCGCACGCGCTGCGGGCCAGGACCCGGAGCGGGCGCTGCGCAGCCATCTGAACCGCATGACCTGATCGAGAATCTGCACAGAACGACGAGCTTCACCAGCTTGAGAAGAAGGACGCACCGGCGCAAGGGCGCGCTCGGCACCCCCGAAAAGTTTCCCACCGAATGAACAACAAGGAGCCGACAGAATATGTCTCTGATCGTCAGTGTGTATGGCCGCGAAATCCTCGACTCGCGGGGCAACCCGACCGTCGAGGTCGATGTCCTCCTCGAGGACGGCAGCTTCGGCCAGGCCGCAGTCCCCTCCGGCGCCTCCACCGGCGCCTTCGAAGCCGCAGAGCGTCGCGACGGTGACAAGGATCGCTACCTCGGCAAGGGCGTCACCGACGCCGTCGGCGCCGTCAACGACGTCATCGCCGCCGCCCTGGAAGGACAGGACGCGACCGAGCAGCGCATCATCGACCAGATCCTGCTCGACCTCGACGGAACCCAGAACAAGAGCTCCCTGGGCGCCAACGCGATTCTCGGCGTCTCCCTGGCCGTGGCCAAGGCCGCAGCCGATGCCTCCGACCTGCCGCTGTACAAGTACCTCGGTGGTCCCAACGCGCACCTGCTGCCGGTGCCGATGATGAACATCCTCAACGGCGGGTCCCACGCGGACTCCAACGTCGACATCCAGGAGTTCATGATCGCCCCCATCGGCGCGGCGACCTTCTCCGAGGCGCTGCGCGCCGGCGTGGAGGTCTACCACTCGCTGAAGGCGCTGCTCAAGGAGCAGGGCCTGGCCACCGGACTGGGCGACGAGGGCGGCTTCGCACCGAACCTTTCGTCCAACCGCGCGGCACTGGACCTGATCACCGAGGCCATCAAGCGGGCCGGCTACACCCCGGGCAAGGACATCGCGCTGGCCCTGGACGTGGCAGCCAGCGAGTTCTACGCCGACGGCGTCTACACCTTCGAGGGCGAGTCCCGGACGCCGGAGCAGATGAGCGCCTACTACGGCGAGCTCGTCGCCGCCTACCCGCTGATCTCCATCGAAGATCCGCTCGATGAGGACGACTGGGCCGGCTGGAAGACCCTGACCGAGCAGATCGGGGACAAGGTGCAGCTGGTCGGTGACGACCTCTTCGTCACCAACCCGGACCGTCTGGCCAAGGGCATCGCCGCGGACACCGCGAACTCGCTCCTGGTGAAGGTCAACCAGATCGGCTCGCTCACCGAGACCCTCGACGCGGTCTCGCTGGCTCAGCGCAGCCGCTACACCACGATGATCTCGCACCGCTCCGGCGAGACCGAGGACACCACCATCGCGGACATCGCCGTGGCGACCAACTCGGGCCAGATCAAGACCGGCGCACCGGCCCGCTCCGAGCGCGTCGCCAAGTACAACCAGCTGCTGCGCATCGAAGAGGAGCTCGGCGACGCCGCGCGCTACGCCGGAGCCTCCGTGTTCCCGCGCTTCAGCGCCTAGTCAACGCCGGTCATCACCGCCGCTGCACGCCACCCAGCACCGCGTGACGCGCGCAGCTGACCAGCCCGACGCAGCGCCGAGCAGGACGGGGCGTCAGGCCACGGATCATGGTTTCGACCAGAGGTCCGTGTGCCTGGCGCTCCGTCCTTCTGCGTCCTCGGGCCTCGAGGAGAATCCACGCGTCAGCCTGACCCGTTCGCGTGTCAGATCCGGGTCCGGAGGCCCGGTCCAGATATCCTCGAAAGCCACGCCTACTTTCCCCTCTTCCCCTCAAGGCGGTGACATATCGTGCCGAGCAGACGTGCCTCCTCAGCGGAGGTCAAAGCGCGCGCGGCCCAGGCCCGTCGGCTTGCCGAACGCGAGCAGGTCTCCGGTGAGATCCGGACCCCCGCCGACATCACCGCGCGACGGAAGAGGAACACCTCCACCGCTTCGGGATCGCCGAAGACCCCGGTCAGCGCCGCCACGGCGGTCCCGGAACGGAAGTTCCCGGGCCGGATGATCGTGCTGAGCATCGTGGTCCTGGTGGTCATCTCCTTCCTCGTCCCTACCGTGAACAGCTTCTTCCAGCAGCGCTCGGAGATGAACGAGCTCCAGTCGCAGATCACAGCCGAGCAGGAGGAACAGGCTCAGCTGCAGTCGGAGCTGGTGCGCTGGGATGATCCAGACTTCGTCCGCCAGCAGGCCCGGGAACGGATCAACCTGGTCATGCCGGGGGAGCGTCGCTACCAGGTGATGGGCGATGCCGAGGAGAGCGCCGAAGAGCTCGACGAGCTGGACTCCACCGACGTCCGCCACGACCTTCCCTGGGCCGAGGCGCTCTGGGACTCGCTGGTCCGCTCCGCCGCCGAGGACTGAGCCGACCCGCCCCTGAGCCGCCGCACCTGAACCGACCCCACCCCCGCGTCGGCGGACTGGGCCCGGTGAGGCCCAGCAGTGCAGTAAACTCGGCTCCCGTGAACTCGACTACGCCGCACCCCAGCGATCTGGACACCCTGAGCCTGCAGCTGAGCAGGCCCGTGCGCGACGTCGTCGAAATCCCCGCCCGCTGCACCTGCGGAAACCCCCTGGTCGCAGCCACGGCACCACGGCTGAGCAACGGAATCCCGTTCCCGACCACCTTCTACCTCACCCACCCTGCCGCCACCGCCGCCGTGTCACGGCTCGAGGCCTCCGGGCTGATGGCGCAGATGAGCGAGCGACTCAGCACCGACACCGAGCTTGCCCAGGCCTATCGTGGCGCCCATGAGAACTACCTCGCCGAGCGCGACCGGATCCGGGTTCTCGCGGGGCTGGAACCGGTGTGGGAGATCGAGGGCATCAGCGCGGGAGGCATGCCTGACCGGGTCAAGTGCCTGCACGTGCTCGTCGGGCACTCGTTGGCGGTGGGACCCGGGATCAACCCGCTCGGCGACGAGACGCTGGCGCTCATCAGTGAGGAATTCAGCCCCCAGGTCTGCAGCTGCGCCAGTTCCTGGGACCACGACGCCGACGTCCCGCAGCGCGATCTCAGCCGGCATGTGCGCCGCAGGAACCAGGGCTTCGCCCGTCAAGACGACACCGCCGCGCAGGACCCGGTCTCGCAGGACACCGGAGAGACCGCATAGAGTGCTGGCAAGGACCCCCGCGGGACGGCCACGCCGTCGACCGCTCACGAACACCGGCGAGGAGAAGGACACCCCATGAGAGTTGCTGCCATCGACTGCGGAACCAACTCCATCCGGCTGCTGATCGCCGACGTTCAGGACAACGGACGGGTCTCCGACGTGGTGCGGCAGATGACCGTCGTGCGCCTGGGCGAGGGTGTCGATGAGACCGGCGAATTCTCGGACGGAGCGCTGGAACGGACATTCGCCGCGGTGGACAGCTACGGGGCGCTCATCCGCCGGCATCACGTGGAGGCCGTGCGCTTCGTCGCCACCTCCGCCTCCCGCGATGTGGCGAACCGGGATGTGTTCATCGCCGGGGTCAAGCAGCGGCTCGGGGTGGAGCCCGAGGTGATCCGTGGCAGCGAGGAGGCCGGGCTGTCCTTCGCCGGCGCCGCCTCGGTGCTGGACTGGGACGCCGAGCGCAAGATCCTCGTGGTCGATCTGGGCGGCGGCTCCACCGAATTCGTGCTCGGCACCTCCGCCGGGGTCGAGCACGCGATCTCCACAGACATGGGCTGCGTGCGCTTCACCGAGCGGCACATGCGCAGCGACCCGCCGACCGACACCGAGACCTCGATGACCAGCTTCGAGACGCTCTCCTTCCTGGAGAACGTCTCCGAGGTGATGCCGCTGCACGAGACCGAGGTGGTCATCGGCGTGGCTGGCACCGTCACCACCGTCGCCGCGCACGCGCTGAAGCTCGAAGACTACGAGCCGGACCTCATCCACGGCGCCGAGATCGACCTCGACACCCTGCACCAGTCGGTGGAGAAGCTTGTCCACTCCACCCGCGACGTCCGCGCCCAGATGCCGATCATGCACCCCGGCAGGGTGGACGTCATCGGCGCCGGCGCCCTGATCTGGGGCACCATCCTGGACTACCTGAACAAGGTCACCCACGGGCGGATCGTCTCGGCGGTCGCCTCCGAGCACGACATCCTCGACGGCATCGCGATGTCCCTGGCGCATTCCCAGACCAGCGCGCGTTCCCAGGCGGACGCCCATCAACCCGAAGGCGCGGAGCAGCCCAGATGACAGCCGGCTCACGCACCCTCGGGGCCGCACTGGCCGCCGGCCTGACCTTCAGCGGCGTGATCCTCGCCGCCCCGGCCGCGAATGCCGATGAGTGGCGCGACCTGCAGTACTGGCTCGAGGACTACGGGATCACCGAGGCCTGGGAGACCACCCGCGGGGAGGGCATGACCATCGCGGTGATCGACACCGGCGTGGACTCCAGCCACCCCACCCTCTCCGGCGCGGTCGTGGGCGGCACCGACGTCTCCGGAGCCGGCGACAACGGTGCCCCGGTGGATCAGATCGCCACCGAGCACGGCACGCTGGTGGCCTCCCTGGCCGCCGGCCGCGGCACCTCCGCGGAGGCGACCGCCGTCGCCGAGCTGGTCGACGAGGACCTCGAAGACCTCGACGACGACGAATGGGAAGACTGGTGGGAGGACTTCGAGACCTCCCTGGAAGACATCTACGGGGAGGGCTGGCAGGAGGAGGTCGACTCCGACGCCCTGGATGAGTTCCAGGAGAGCCGCACGGCACCCCGGGCGCTCACCCGGGACGATGACCCCGACGACGGCGTCGTCGGAGTCGCTCCCGAAGCATCTATCCTCTCGGTCTCCCTGCTGCTCCAGGACCCCAACCCCTATGGCGGGGGCACCGAGGAACAGATCGCCGAAGCCGTGACCTGGGCAGTGGACAACGGCGCGGACATCATCAACATGTCCCTGGGCTCCGGCTTCCAGGAATGGTCCGAAGCCTGGGACGAGGCGTTCCTCTACGCCGAGCAGAATGACGTGCTCGTCGTCGCGGCCTCCGGCAACCGCGCCTCGGGGCACCTCTCGGTCGGCGCGCCCGCCACCATCCCCGGTGTGCTCGCCGTGGCAGGCGTCGATGAGTCCCGCCGGATCAGCGAGGAATCCTCCTCCCAGGGCATCGCCATCGGCATCGCCGCCGCCTCCGAACCCCTGGTCGGAGCGATGCCGGGGGGCGACTATGTGCAGTGGAACGGCACCTCCGGCGCCTCACCGATCGTCGCCGGAGCCGCCGCCCTGGTCTGGGCGGCCAACCCCGACCTCAGCGCACAGCAGGTCAAGCACCGGTTGCTCTCCACCGCAGACTCCCAGGGCGCAGAGGGTGTGGACCCCGAGTATGGCCACGGGGTGCTCGACGTGGCCGAGGCGGTCTCCGGCGAGGTGCCGGCGTTCGAGGCCGCGCAGTACCCGACGCTGGCCGAATGGATCCGAGTCCACCGGCGAGGCGAGGTCGAAGAGCCCGAGCAGAACGAGATCCCTGAGGACGCCGGCGTCGTGGCCGGGCCCGAGGGAGAGCCCCGCGCGATGCCGCAGCCGGGGGAGCCCAGCACCGCCCAGGACTGGGCCGGACCAGTTGCCCTCGGCGCCGCGGCCCTGCTGGTGATCGCTGTGCTCGCCATGGCCGCGATCCATCTGCAGCTTGCCCGCCGCCAGGGGGAGAACTGAGCATCGCGCTCAGGTCCTCCCGCGGCACGAATCCTCACCACCCACCAACGAGCTACGTATAGGATGATGCATATGGCTATTCCACAGACGCTTTCCGCGAAACCCCGTGTCCTCATCGTCGGCGGCGGCTACGTCGGTCTCACCACCGCGCAGCTGCTTCAGAAGAAGGTGAAGGCCGCCGGCGGGATCGTGACCGTCGTCGACCCGATGCCGTACATGACCTACCAGCCATTCCTTCCCGAGGTCGTCGGCGGCCACATCGAGGCCCGCCACGCGGTAGTCTCCCACCGCCGCCACCTCAAGGACTCCGAGATCATCACCGGCAAGGTCACGGCCGTCGATCATGACGGCCGCAGCGCCACCGTGGAGCTCTCCGAAGGTGAGACCGTGGAGCTGCCGTACCAGGACATCATCATGGCCGCCGGCGCCACGACCAAGACCTTCCCGATCGAGGGCCTCGCCGAGCACGGCATCGGCCTGAAGACGATCGAAGAGGCGCTGACCCTGCGCAACCACGTCCTGGAGCGCATCGAATCCGCCTCGGTGATGACCGATGAGAAAGCCAAGTCCCGCGCACTGACCTTCACCGTCGTCGGTGGCGGCTTCGCCGGCATCGAGACCGTCGCGGAGATGGAAGACATCATCCGCGCCGCCGTTGCCGTAAACCCGCGCGTCGGTCAGACCGATGTGCGCATCCTCATGGTCGAGGCCATGGGCCGCGTCATGCCCGAGGTCAGCGAGGATCAGGCTGTCGGCGTCGTCGAGCACCTGCGCGGCCGCGGCATCGAGGTCCTGCTGAACACCTCGCTGGGCTCCGTGGTGGACGGCGAGATGCGACTGGTCAACATGAAGGACAAGTCCGAGGCCGATCGCTTCGAGTCCGACACCCTGGTCTGGACCGCAGGCGTCGCCGCGAACGTCGTGGCCAAGAAGTCCGGCTTCCCGGTGGATCCGCGTGGCCGGGTCACCGGCACCGCCACCCTGCAGATCGCCGATGAAGACGGCAAGGTCCTGCAGAACGCCTGGACCGCGGGCGACATCTCGGCCATCCCCGACCTCAGCGGCGGCGGACTGCCCGACGGCACCTGCGTGCCCAATGCGCAGCATGCCTCCCGCCAGGCCAAGGTGCTCGCGAAGAACCTGCTGGCAGCCAGCTATGGACAGGGCCAGCTCAGCGAGTACAAGCACGACTCCCTCGGGGCTGTGGCCGGACTGGGCATGTTCCAGGGCGTCGGCAACCCGCTGAAGGTCAAGATCAGCGGATTCCCCGCCTGGATGGCCCACCGCGGCTACCACGCGATGGCGATCCCCACGGTGGAGCGCAAGGTTCGTGTGGTCGGCGGCTGGGTCTCCGAGCTCGTACTGGGCCGGGACTACACCCCGGTGCGCGACCTCGAGAGCCCTTACCGGCAGTTCCAGGAAGCAGCCGGCGGCGGCAAGAAGAAGGAAGCCGCGAAGAGCTGACGTGTCAGCATCGATGACGTAGACCAAGAAAGCGGGCTGTCAGTGGCAGCCCGCTTTCTGCCCCCATAGCCCAATCGGCAGAGGCAACCGACTTAAAATCGGTCCAGTGTGGGTTCGAGTCCCACTGGGGGCACCGCCGATGCGACGAGTCCGATCACTGCAGACCAGGAGTGCGGGCCGTCAGCGACGGCCCGCACTCCTGTGTTCCACGCTGTGTCCCATGCGGGTCTTCCCGCGGCTCATGCCTCTGGAAGATCCCTGGGACATCATCAGGTCCTGGTTCTCTGCGTCCGATCAAGCGGATCGGCTCAACACGTTGGGTGCGGGTGCGGGTGCGCGCCAGGTCATAAGTCAATTGTGTGAACGTTCACTTTCCGCTTCGGAAGCAGGGTGCCGGTTGGCTTCAGCGCTGCATCCGGAATGGCTCCAGCTCAGGGGCGGGGCCGGTGGATTCGCGCAGGATCAGCCGACTCACCGGCTTCGTGGGCTCCGGTGCCGGTTCGTTGCGGACCAGTGCGATCAGCCGCTCCATCGCGGAGCGGCCCTGGGATTCCCTGTCCACCACCACGGTGGACAGGGCCGGGATGGCGTATCGCGCGGTGGCCAGGTCGTCCCAGCCGATGACGCTCAGTCGCTTCGGCACCTGCCAACCTCGATCATGCGCCGCGCGGACCGCACCCAGCGCGAGATAGTCATTGGCGGCGATCACCGCGGTGACGCGGGAGTCTTCCTCCAGGCCGCTGATCGCAGCGTATCCAGACTCCGTGGTCCAGTCTCCGCCGCGAATCCCGTGGGATTCGAGTCCGAGCTCCGTGATGCTGCACAGGTATTCATCGCGTCGGGCTCGCGCGGAGGACCAGTCCTGTGGTCCCTCGATGTGCAGGAAGCGGCGATGCCCCATGTCAGCGAGGGTCTGGATGATCTCGCGCAGCACCGAGGCGTCGGCCAGCGGGCCGATCCCGCGCAGCTTGTCATCATATTGGTCGAGGATCGCGAGCGCCGTCGTCGTCGGGGTGCGGGGCTGGTCGCTCATGCCCGGCAGTGCGCCCAGCGACAGGACGCCTTCGAGTCGTCCGGAGTCCAGGAGCTCCTGGGCTCGCCGGGCGCGGTCCTGCGCGGGCCCTTCGATCACCGAGATCTCCATGAAGTAGCCGGATCGACGCGCCACCTTGGCGGCCGCGGCAAGAGTGGGGGTCGGCAGCGCGGTGACCGGGGACGGCAGGATGGCGGCGAGGATGCCGGTCTCCCGGGTGCGCATCGAGCGCGCGATCATGTTCGGTCGGTAGTTCAGCTCCTTGATGGCCGCCTCGACGCGTTCGACGGTGGCGGGCTTGAACGGGCCCCGGTTGTGCAGAAACCGCGACACCGTCTGATGTGAGACCCCGGCGAGGGCGGCCACCTCGTGCAGAGTGGCTGCGCGCGGGGGTGTGCTGGCCATAGGTGTGCTCCTCGGCGGGGTGTGGGACCGGATGTGGACTGTTGCGACGATCCTCGCATACCCATCGTGTGAACTGATCGGGTGAATGTGTTGACAGTCACACTATCGAGTCAATAGCCTCAGGTGGAACGAATCAAGTGATCGTTCACATCACGGGTGTTCGAAGCCCGTCCCCAGTCACCGAGGAGACCGCATGTCTGAGACCGCACACTCACCGACCGGCCGGGGCGCCAAGATCCGGGCCGGGATCATCGGCGCAGGCGGTATCGCGACCATCGCCCACCTGCCCACGCTGAAGGCGCACCAGGATCGGGTGGAGGTCGTGGGCATCGCTGACCTGGATCCCGACCGGGTGACCCAGGTGGCCGATGAATGGGGGATCCCGGGCCGCTTCTCCTCCGCGCAGGAGCTGCTCGATGCCGAGTCTCCCGATCTGCTGATCATCTGCACCCCGCCCTCGGCGCACAAGGACGCCGCCATCCAGGGCCTGCAGTCCGGCGCCTGGGTCTGGTGCGAGAAGCCGCCGGTGCTCACCCTGGCCGAATACGACGCGGTCGCCGCTCAGGAGGTTGAAGGCGGGCCCTACGCCTCCTACGTCTACCAGCACCGCTTCGGCTCCGGCGCGAAGACGCTGAAGAAGCAGGTCGCAGACTCCACGCTGGGTCGACCCCTGGTCGCGCTGTGCAACACCCTCTGGTACCGGCCCCACGCATACTACGACGTGCCCTGGCGGGGGAAATGGGCCACCGAGGGCGGAGGTCCGGCGATGGGCCACGGGATCCACCAGATCGACCTGCTCCTGGAGGTGTTGGGGGAGTGGACCGAGATCACCGCGGTGGCCGAGAAGCTCGACCGCGAGGTCGAGACCGAGGACTTCTCCTCGGCCATCGTGCGCTTCGCCAACGGGGCCATCGCCACCGTGGTGACCAGCGTGATCTCCCCCCGAGAGGTCTCCTACCTGCGCTTCGACTTCCAGGACGCCACCGTGGAGGTGGAACACCTCTATGGCTACGACAACAGCTCCTGGACCTGGACCCCGGCGCCGCACGCGGCCGAGGACCTCGCGGCGGTCGAGTCCTGGGCGCCGCAAGAGAATGTGCCCTCCTCACACAAGCAGCAGCTCTCCGAGCTGCTGGACTCCATGGAGGCCAAGGTTCGGCCGCGCGCCTCCGGAGAAGAGGGGCGCCGCACCCTGGAGTTCATCGCCGCGCTGTATCAGTCGGCAGAGACCGGAGAGACCGTGAAGCGCGCCGAGCTGCGCCAGGACGGCACCTACTACACCGCGATGCATGACGAGTCCTACAGCTACGGAAAGAAGAACTGACCGATGAGCACCGATCAGCAGCACACCGAGACCGCACCCGCCGCCGCGACCGGCTCCGGCGCGAACCCCGCCACCCAGTTCGAGGTCACCGCCGGGGAGAAGGAGATCGCGGTGACCGCCGCCGGCACCGAGATCCTGCGCTACGTCACCCACCCGGACTCCCCGCAGGACGAGGCGCCTAAGCCCTATCTCTACCCGCTGCGATTCCTCGACGGCGGCGAGGCTTCGGTCCGCCGCCCCTGGGACCACCGCTGGCACACCGGACTGCAGTTCACCTGGTCCCACGTGGCGGACCAGAACTTCTGGGGCGGCCCGACCTTCGCCGCCGAAGACGGCTATAAGATGCGCGGCAACCTGGGACGGATGAACCACACCGGCTTCAGCACCGCCCCCAGCGGGGGAGAGGAGGTCACCTTCGACGAGACCCTGGAATGGATCACCTCCCGCGAGGAGCACTGGATCGACGAGCATCGGGTCCAGCGGGTGCACTCCCTGGACACCGCCCGCGGCATCTGGGCCATCGACCTGACCACCGAACTGACCAACGTCTCCGGCCAGACCCTGCCGCTGGGCAGCCCGACGACGGCGGGGCGACCCAACGCCGGATACACCGGTTGGTTCTGGCGCGGGCCCCGTTCTTGGAGCGGCTGTCAGGTGGTCAACTCCGCTGGCGCCGAGGGCGAGGAGAACACCATGGGACAGGTGGCCGACTGGGTGGCCTTCTCCTCCGAGCACGACGACCTCGACGGCGGCGGCACCATCATGGCCTTCGCCGGGACCTCGGAATGCGCAGGGACCTCGCTGCCGCCGATCAAATGGTTCACCCGCACCTCGATCTTCGCTGTGGCCAGCCAGTCACCGGCCTTCGATCAGGAGATCCACCTTCCTGCGGGAGCCACGCTGCGCCTGCACCACCGGTTCCTGTTCATCGCCCGGGTTCTGGAGCCCGAGGAACGCACCCAGATCGGGCAGGAGTTCGCGCTCTGATGAACAGCCAGACTCCTGACCAGGCTCCCGCGCCGCGGGCGCTGCCGAGGTTTCCCGGCGGAACCTCGCTGAGCCACCTGTGCGTCTATGACTGGGAGACCGCCGACGGGCTCCACGGGGGATCGCCCCACCTGCACACGCTCTCCACCGAGGCCTATGTGGTCACCTCGGGGCGCGGCGAGGTGCACACCATCAGTGCGGCCGGGCCGGCGCGCGATGACCTCTCCGCCGGGTCGCTGCTCTGGTTCACCCCGGGCACGGTGCACCGGCTGGTCAATCATGACCAGCTGCAGATGCAGGTGGTCATGTCCAACGCCGGACTCCCCGAGGCCGGCGATGCGGTGCTGACCTTCCCAGAGGAGATCCTCACCGATCCGCAGCGCTATCGGGAGGCCGTGGCGCTGCCGGCCGACGGCGACGACGCTGCTCGGGCTGAGGCGGCGCGAATCCGGCGGGACCTGGCGATCACCGGCTACGAGCAGCTGCTGGGGCGGATCCAGGCTCAGGGCCCGGAGGCGATGCAGCGGTTCCACGAGCTCGCGGTGAACCTGGTCCGACCGCGCGTCGGAGACTGGCAGCAGATCTGGGAGCGCAACGTCGAGGTCGAGACCGAGCGCACCCGGGCCCAGCTGCTCGCGCTGGGCGCGGGGGACGGTGCGCACCTGCACGACGCTGCGGTCATCCGCGGCGAGCCCCGGCCGGAACCGCGGCTGTGGGGGATGTGCGGACGACTCCAGACCTGGACCGGAGAGGACCCGGGTCGGAGGTGACCAGGCGCGGAGCGGGCCGAGGCATCGTCCGGTCCGACCCTGCCGCCGGGTGAGTTCCGACGTCGGGCGCAGGCGATCCTCCGGGGTGGGTTCGGGGCGAGACCGACGCGAGCCTCAGCGCACCCCGCGGGCCGCCAGCGCCTCGGCAGTCTCCTCCGCGTGGCGCAGGCTCATCACCAGAAGCGGCAGCACGGTGGCGCGCGGGGTGGGTCGCATGCCGCGGGCCCGCTGGGCCTCGCGGATATCGGCGTAGAAGGACAGGATCACCGGCACCGACCGGATCGTCAGCGACAGCGCCAATGAGATCCGCTCGGCGCTCAACCCCACTCGCTGCAGCACCGGATCCAGCGGGCGCAAGACCCGTTCGACGCTGGAGAGGATGTCCGAGGTCGCCGTGGTCAGCGTGAACAGTGCGGCCAGCATCACGACGGCGAGCACCCGTGCCACGTTGAAGCCCGCCTCGACGGGGGTCAGGAAGATCAGCTGGGGGATGGTCAGCACCACCACCAGCCACTTCAGTCGCCAGAGCTGGGCGAACAGGCCGCGAAGCCCGATGCCCGAGAGCAGGAAGCCCAGCAGGGTCAGGGTCCAGATGCACAGCAGCACGCCGAGGTTCTCACGGAACACCGAGGCGGCCAGCGCCGCGATGAAGATCCCGAGGAACTTCGCGCCGACCGGCATCCGGTGCAGCAACGAGCTCCCGGGCCGGTAGAGCGGGATCACCGTGGCGGCGCTGGAGCCGGAGGCGTGGCCGCCGGCAGGGTGTCGGCGGACGGGGGTCTGGAGGTCCGAGTCTTGGCGGGCAGGGTTCTGCTGGGCAGGGTCACTGCCGGCGCCTGCGGGCATGTGTGAACGGGGCCGGGTAGGCGCGGGCCAACGAGTGGGTCAGCGCCACGGCGATCCCAGCCTTGAGCAGATCCCCCGGGAGGAAGGCCAGGTTGATCAGCGCCGCCTGCTGAAGGTCGAGTCCCATCTGGAAGGCCATGACCGGAAGGCCGCAGGCATAGACGACCACAATCCCGCCCAGCACAGCGCCTGTGATCGTGCGCCAGGGGCGCAGCGGCCAGGACGCCTGGGTGATCAGGCCCACCAGAAAGGCTCCCGGGATCCAGCCCAGTGCGAAACCAGCACTCGGCCCCGCGAACGCGCCCAGGCCCCCCGAGCCGTGGGCGAGCAGCGGCAGTCCCGCCGCCACGAGCACATGCAGCAGCACAATGGATCCAGCGCCGCGCCAGGGACCCAGCACAGCACCCGCCAGGATCACCCCCAGCGTCTGAAGCGTGATCGGCACCCCTCCGGCCAGAGGGATGGCGGGAAGCTGACCCAGCACTGCGACCAGGGCCGCGAACATCGCCATCTGAGCGATGCTGCGCACCGCAGTGCTGGGGGGAGCCGGAGCTGTGGCGCGGGCCTCCGTCGACGCGGCGGGGGCTGAAGATCTGTTGAACACCGTTCAAATATAACCCGGAGCGGGCTCTCCGTCCGCCTCTGGCAGATTCCCAGGTAATCTCCAGCCCCAACGGGGTGGGCGAGTTAGAATATTCGAGGATTCGTCCCTCACGCGACCGGTCAGAAGGCCGTGACCTGCGGGGGAGGACGAAGAGACATCCACCGAGCACCGATAGGAGTGCGGTCACCCCATGTCCAACCCGATCTTCAACACCGGTGCCTTCCCTGACCAGTTCAGCGAGAAGAAGCGCGAGCGGCGCCGGTTCTACATGAATGACCAGGGTGGCGTGACCGAGCAGTCGCGCCAGAGTCCCGCGCAGGGCCAGCCCTTCGCCGCCCAGTACGGCATGCCCGGCCAGCAGGCAGGCGGCGCCGGGGCGGACCAGCTGAACCGCCAATACATCCTGCCCGATGCCGCCGGCTCCCAGGGTGCGGCGATGACCTATGACGATGTCATCCGCAAGACCGTCACGAGCTTCGCCGTCGTGCTGCTCGGCGCGGCCGGTGCCGTGGCGCTGGGCCTGGTCATGCCCGGCGCGGTCATGGGGCTTGCGCTGGTCGCAGCCCTGGTCGGCTTCGTCCTCGGTCTGGTCAACGCGTTCAAGAAGGAGCCGAACCCAGCGCTGATCCTGGCCTATTCCGCCACCCAGGGCTTCTTCCTCGGCGCGATCACGATGTTCCTGGAGACCCAGTTCCCCGGCATCGCCGTGCAGGCGGTGATGGCCACCCTGGCCGTCTTCGGCACCGTGCTGGCCCTGTTCAAGTCCGGCAAGGTCCGCGCCACCCCGAAGCTGAACAAGATGTTCTTCGTCGCGATCATCGGCTATGCCGTGTTCTCGCTGATGAACTTCGGTCTGATGATGTTCACCGACATGGAGATGTTCGGTCTTCGCTCGGGCTGGTTCGGCATCGCCATCGGCGCCTTCGCCATCCTGCTCGCGACCTACTCCCTGGTGATGGACTTCACCAACATCCAGGAGGGTGTGGAGGCCGGTGTGTCGCAGAAATACGGCTGGGCCGCGGCCTTCGGCCTCACTGTCTCCCTGGTGTGGCTCTACATCGAGATCCTCCGCGTGATCGCGATCATCCGCACGATGGCCGAATAGGCACACCCGAGAACCGAGTCGCTTCTCGCGCTGAGGAGCGCACAGGTATCGACTCCGCGTAACAGATGACGGGCCCGCCCGATGCCCGAGCGCATCAGGCGGGCCCGTCGTCGTATCGCCACCCCTGAGCCATGGCAGGATGTAGCAATGAACACTGTCGAAAAGCTCGAGCTGATGGAGGAGGATGTCCCTCCCCGGATGGCCGAGGAGCAGCGGATCCAGGACGACGTGCCGTGGGGCATCCGGATCGCCGCCGCCTGGTCCTGGCGCGTCATCATCATCCTGCTCTTCGTGGGCGTGCTGATCTGGCTGCTCAGCCACATCTCGCTGCTGCTGATCCCGCTGCTGGTCGCGGCTCTGCTGGCCACGCTGCTGCGCCCGCTGCACAACGTGTTCGTGAAGTGGAAGTTCCCGCGCGTGGTCGCGGCGATCACCACGCTGCTGGTGCTGGTCGGCTTCGTCGCCGGACTCCTCTGGCTCGTCGGGCAGCAGCTGGCCGAGGGATTCGCCGATATGGCCAGCCAGGTCACGGAAGGCCTCTTCGAGCTGGTCACCCTCGCAGAGGAGACCGCCGCAGGCTTCGGCATCGAGATCTCCGCCGATCAGATCAACCAGGGCCTCGAAGAGGGCCTGACCTACCTCCAGGACAACTCTGAGGCGATCCTGGGCGGAGCCATGGCGCTGGGGTCCACCGCCGGCAGCATCGTCGTCGGCGGGATCCTGGCCCTGTTCACGCTGATCTTCTTCCTGGCCGATGGCCGCAAGATCTGGGACTTCCTGGTGTTCTTCGCCCCCGGCAAGCACCGCCCCGCCATCCACGGCGCCGGTCGCCGCGGCTGGACAGCGCTCGGCTCCTATATGCGCGTCCAGGTCTTCGTCGCCGGCGTCGACGCCGTCGGCATCGGCGTGGGCGCAGCGCTGCTGGGCGTGCCGCTCGCGCTGCCTGTGGCCGTGCTGGTCTTCCTGGGCTCCTTCATCCCGATCGTCGGTGCCGTGGTCACCGGTGCCGTCGCCGTGATCCTGGCCCTGGTGGCGAACGGACTGGGCAACGCGCTGCTGATGGTCGGCGTGGTGCTGCTGGTCCAGCAGATCGAGTCCAACATCCTGCAGCCCATCGTGATGGGCAAGGCCGTGCGGCTGCACCCGCTGGCCGTCATCCTCGCGGTGACCGCCGGCACCACCCTGCTGGGCATCGTGGGCGCGCTCTTCGCCGTGCCGGTCCTGGCCTTCGTCAACCGGGCCGCGCAGTACCTCGTGAAGGAGGAGTGGCGCGGGGACCCCGAGGCCAAGGCGATGGAGAAGCTGGAGAAGGAAGAGGCGATCAAGCGCGCCGCCCAGAAGGAGGTCCAGGAGGCCGAGGAGCAGGCCTCGCTGGCGAACATCACCCGCCGGCTCAAAGAGACCATCCCCGGTCTGGACCCCGAGCGGCGCGGCTTCGGCCGACGCGGCGACCCAGCCGCGGGGCAGGTCACCCGCACCGAGACGCACACCGAGGCCGGCACCCGCCCGCACCCCGACACTGAGGCCGCAGCGGCTGAGACGGGGAGCGGACCGCAGACACGAACAGAGACCGTAACCGACACCCATCCCGAGGATGAGGGCAGACGAGAATGACTCAGATCCAGCACAGGCCCAAGGCAGGCACCCGACCAGGTGCGCAGCTGAGCGTCCAGATCGAGGACATCGAAGCCGCGCAGGCGCTGCTGGCCGACATCATCGTGCGGACCCCGATGGAGCACTCACGCGCCCTGGGCCGTCTCGTGGACGCCACGGTGCACCTGAAGGCGGAGAACCTCCAGCGTGCCGGGTCCTTCAAGGTGCGCGGCGCATACGTGCGCATGGCACGGCTCTCCGAAGAGGAGAAGGCGCGCGGCGTCGTCGCGGCCTCTGCCGGCAACCACGCCCAGGGTGTGGCGCTGGCGGCCAAGAAGCTGGGCATCACCGCGAAGATCTACATGCCCCACGGAGTGGCGCTGCCCAAGCTGGCCGCCACCCGTGACCACGGCGCCGAGGTCATCCTGCACGGGTCCAACGTCGACGAGGCCCTCGCCGAGGCGCAGCGGCACTCGGACGAGACCGGCTCGGTCTTCATCCACCCGTTCAACAACACCGACGTCGTCGCCGGCCAGGGGACCATCGGCCTGGAGATCCTGGAACAGCAGCCCGAGGTGGACACCGTCATCATGGGCATCGGCGGGGGCGGGCTGCTCGCCGGCTCCGCCGTGGCGATCAAGCAGCAGGCGGCAAGGCTGGGCCGCGAGGTCAAGATCATCGGCGTCCAGGCCGAGAACGCGGCCGCGTACCCGCCCTCCCTCGCCGCCGACGCGCTGGTCCCGATCAAGGGAGTTCGCACCATCGCTGACGGCATCGCGGTGGGCCGTCCCGGGGAGATCCCGTTCGAGATCATCAAGGACCTCGTGGACGAGGTCGTGACGGTCAGCGAAGACGCGATCGCCCGCGCGCTGATCTTCCTGCTGGAGCGCTCCAAGATGGTCGTGGAGCCCGCTGGAGCCGTGCCCGTCGCTGCGCTCATGGAGGGCAAGCTCGCCGATCTGGGCATCAGCCCGAAGAACGTGGTCGCCGTGCTCTCCGGAGGAAACATCGACCCGATGCTGATGCTGCGCGTGATCCAGCACGGCCTCTCCGCCGCCAACCGGTTCCTGACCGTGAAGATGATGCTCAAGGACCTGCCCGGCGAGCTGGCGACGATCTCTCAGATCATCGCCGACGCCGACGCGAACGTCACCGGGGTCGATCACAGCCGGATCGGTGGGGCGCTGTCCATGGGGGAGGTCTCCATCGTGATCAACATGGAGACCAAGGGTGCCGAGCACTCCGAGAAGGTGCTCAACCGACTGCGCGCCCAGGGCTACGAGCCCATGGTCCCGCAGCACTGAGCTTTTTCGGCCGCGTGAGCCGACGCACCGGCCCGAAAACGACGGCGGCCCCCTCCGAGTGGAGGGGGCCGCCGTCGTTTTGCTGCGTTGCTGTGTCTGCGGTGATGATCAGCCGCGGTACGGCTCGGCGGAGAGGATCTCCACCGGGATGTCCTTGCCGTTGGGAGCGGAGTAGCTGAACTTGTCTCCGGGCTTGGCGCCGTTGATGGCCTCGCCGATCGGGGAGCGCTCGGAGTAGACCTCCAGGCCTGAGTCTCCGGCGATCTCGCGGTTGCCGAAGAGGAACTTGATCGTGTTGTTGGCGATCTTGGCCTCGACGAGCATTCCTGGGACCACGGTGTCACCGGTGGGAGCCTCGCCGACGTAGGCGTTCTCCAGCAGATCGTTGAGGTAGCGGATGCGTGCCTCGGCCTTGCCCTGCTCCTCCTTGGCGGCGTGGTAGCCGCCGTTCTCCTTGAGGTCGCCTTCTTCGCGGGCGGACTCGATGCGGTCAACGATCTCCTGGCGACCGGGTCCGCTGAGGTGCTTGAGCTCGCCCTTCAGCCGATCGTAGGCCTCCTGGGTCAGCCACTGAGCGTTCTCGTCGATCTCGGGGGTGTTCGTTGACACTGTTCATCTCTCCTTATTCATGCAAAGACCCCGCCGTGGGACGGCATGGTGTTCGGCCTTGAGCCCGGAACATGCCTCGGCGGGGTGTTGATGCGTTCCCCACATGCTAGTGGGGGCGCTCCGGATTCTCAATCAGGACCGTGCCTAGTGATCGGTTCTGGCCTCCGCTTCCGCGACAGGAGCGGGAAGGAAGCCGGCTCCGCTGAACGCGGAACGCGAGTGCTCCCCGGCGAGGATGCCGAAGAATTCGTTGGCGGCGCCTGAGCTCTGCGTCTCGTCGAGCACGCCGGCCCAGACCTGAGTGGTGCTCTGCTGGAACTCCGGCAGCTCGAAGGTCTGCAGCGCGGCGTCCTGGGCCAGCACATCGGTGACGTAGGCCAGGGCGGCGTCGCTCTCGCCGGCGGTGAGCGTCTCGAGTGCGGTGTCGTCTCCGACGGAGAACCCAGCGGTGGCGACCTCGAAGTCCTCACCGGTGAGGTCCAGGTCGAAGGAGCCGGACAGGTCGGTGACCTGCTCGGTGCAGGGAGAGTCTCCGGCACAGGTGCTCACCCTCAGCTCAGCGACGCGTGCGGCGAAGTCGTCGAACCCATCGATGCTGTGCGGGTTCTCCGCGGTGGCGACGAGCACCAGACGATTGCTCGCCAGCGGCAGCGGATCACCCTCGATGCTGCCGGCCTGGGCGAGCGTCTGCATATGCTCCCGTGAGGCGGTGAGGACCAGGTCGGCGTCGGGGCCGGACTCGATCCTGCGCTGGAGGTCCTCGGCCCCGAGGTATTCCACCCGGGCAGAGACCCCGCTCTGCCGGTCGTGGAGATCGGCGTTGAGCGCGTGGAGCGCCGGCGCGGTGGACGGTGCCGCGAGCACGGTCACGCTGCGCTGCTCACTCGTCGAGACCTGAGCCGCGGGACCACAGGCGCTGAGCACGAAGGCCGCCACGAAGCAGAGCAGGAGGACGAGCGCGATCACGCCGCGGAGTCGGAAGAACAGAGAGTCGGGTTTCAAGGACAGGCCCCCAAGGAAAGGGTGTGGAGCCCGTCTGCTAGAGCTCTATGTGTGATGCGGGTGATGCAGCGATCAGTCGATGCCCCAGCACGAGTCCACCACTCCGGTGACTCCGCGGGACTCGGTCCGCACGTCAGTGCGGTAATACTCGCTGCGATCTCCTGGGTTCGACCCTTCATGCGGGCCGATCGTGATGACCCGGGCGCCGACAACTGCGTAGCTGTTGTCCAACACGTGGATCATGCACTGAACAGTAGCATCCTGGTCTTTCGAGACTTCGAAATCGACCGAGGCTTCGGTGTCTGAGCTGATCGTGTATCCGACGTCGTTATGGGTGAGCTGACCCACCGCATTGCCCACGGTGACGTAGACCATCGCACCGAACGCGAGCACCAGGGCGCCGATGATCATCCAGCGCTGGGACTTCCCGGACACGCTGCGCTTCGGGGCGCCGTAGCGTGACTCCAGCTCGGTGGAGGCAGCGGCGTCGGTGGTGCTGGACTCAGTCATCGGGACTATTCTAGGTGCTTATGCAGAGCTCACACCGCACTCTCCCCCAGAAGTCCTCCCCGGATGCCTCGACCCGCACAGCGGAGGAGGCGAGCTCCCCGGCGGGCTACGATGCCGACGTCCACCACGGCACCGATGTCAGCACCGACGTGGTGGCCGCCGCGGTCGCCGGTGCCAAGGCGCAGGGCCTCCCGAGGTCCTCGGGCCTGCGGATGCTGGCCGTGCACGCACACCCGGATGACGAGTCCTCGAAGGGGGCCGCGATGATGGCGGCCTACGCGGCCGCCGGGGCAGAAGTCATGGTGGCCACCGCCACCGGCGGCGAGCAGGGCGACCTGCTCAACCCCGCCGCTGGGGAGATCCTGCAGACCCACCGCGACCTGCCCGGGGTCCGCCGAATGGAGATGGCTGAGGCTGCCGAGGCGCTGAACATCTCCCACGTCTGGCTGGGCTTCGCCGATTCAGGGCTGCCCGAGGGGGACCCCACTCCGCCGCTGCCCTTCGGCAGCTTCGCCACGCTGCCGCTGGAGCAGGCCGCGGCCCCGCTGGTGCGCCTGGTGCGCCGGTTCAAGCCGCACGTGATCCTCTCCTACGACGAGGCGGGCGGATACCCGCACCCGGACCACATCATGAGTCACAAGATCACGGTGGAGGCCTACCAGGCTGCCGGTGACGCGACCCGATACCAGGGTCTCGGCGAGGCCTGGGAGCCGCAGAAGCTCTACTACGACCGGGCCTTCAACCCTGGCCGGTTCGAGGCGCTCCACCAGGCCCTGGTCGACGCCGGGCATGAGTCTCCCTATGAAGATCGACTCCTGCGCTTCCGCGACGGGTCGATCCCGTGGATGACCGATCACGAGGTGACCACGCAGATCCCGGTGGGCACCTTCCTCGAGCACCGTGACCGTGCGCTGCGCGCCCACCGGACCCAGGTGGAGCCCGACGGGTTCTTCTTTGCGACGCCCAACGACTTCCTGCGCGAGGTATGGCCCTATGACGACTACGTCCTGGTCGATTCCCGGGTCAAGACCGAGCTGCCGGAACACGATCTCTTCAGCGGTCTGCGCTGACGACTCGGTTCGCCGCCGAATTTCTGCAACGCGTAGACTTGCGCCAGTGGTCGCCGTCGGCGGCCGCCTAAGAAGCCCGGTCCGCCAGGACTGACGACGTTCAAAGGCAGAGACACCTGTGGTTCTAATTCCCTCGGTCAACAACCCGTGGCCAGGTGGGGGCGGCGGTGACGCTCCCGAGCTCCGTCCTGGGCTCGAAGAGGCTGACATCACCCCGGGGATCGAAGGCTTTCTCTTCACCGCCCTGGTGGTGGTGCTGCTCATCGTGGTGGTCCGCGACCTGGTCAAGCGGATGCGCCGGATGAAATACCGGGCACAGGTGGAGGCCGAGTACGGCGAGGACGAGGCCGAGTTCCCCGGTGAGATCACCGAGTCCGAGATCTCCGCCGCCCAGCAGCGCTCCCGCGACGCCGCCGCCGAGGCCCGCTTCGGCCCCGCCTCGACGACGCCGGCCCCGCCCGCCGAGAACGAACCGCACCCACCCTCCCGCTGAGCCCGGTCCTGTCCCGCAGGCCTTGAGCCTCCGCGCTCAGGGGCGGAGTCTCAGACTGATTGAGTGGGTTACCGGCCCCAGATCCCCGCAGATTCCGCCACTCGGCGAGCGGGTGGGGTGTCCTACACTGGCGCCATGGTGACAACTCTCCCGTTCGGGTCCTGGCCATCGACCATCTCCGCCGAACAGCTCGCCGTCGGCGGCAACCGGCTGGGCTCGCCGCAATGGGTGGGCGAGCAGCTCTGGTGGAGCGAGGCGCTCGCCGCCGAGGGCGGACGGCAGACCATCGTCCGGACCGAGGCAGATCCGTTGACGGCACCCCCTCACGACGACGACGCGGCCCGCCCGTCTCCTCCGAAGCGCCCCGACCCGGTGACGGTGCTGCCCGCGCCGTTCAACGCACGATCCCGCGTCCACGAGTACGGCGGCTCCTCGTGGATCGCCCTGCCCGCAGATGACGTGGCGGGTCTTGCGCTGCCCGCGGGTGCGCGGCCTGCGGACGCCGCGTCGGGTGCGCCGCTAGTGTTGTTCGTGAACTTCGCCGACCAGCGGGTCTATGCCTTCGTCGAAGGCGGCGTTCCGCAGCCGATCAGCCCGGTGGGTCCCGAGGTGAGGTCCGCAGGCGGCCCCTCGCTGCGCTGGGCCCAGCCCACGGCGGTCTCGCTCGCCGAGGGGAGCTTCGAGGTCTGGTGGGTCTGCGAGGAGCACCTCGACGCAGAGGATGCTCACGGTGCGCCGCTGATCGAACGCCATATCGCGGCGCTCCCGCTGGACGGGACCGCCGCCGAGGACCAGCTCGCGGTGCGCAAGGTCACCCCGTCCTCGCGCTTCGTCGCGCATCCGCAGCTCTCCCCGGATGGGACTCAGCTGGCCTGGATCTCCTGGGAGCACCCGCAGATGCCCTGGGACGGCACCGAGCTGCATCTGGGCCGGGTCGCCGGCGGGATCGTGGTCGAGGAGACCGTCCTCGACGGCGGCCCTGAGGTTTCGGTGCTGCAGCCACAGTGGCGCCGTGACGGGGAGCTGCTCTACCTCAGCGACCGCTCCGGCTGGTGGAACCCCTGGACCGTGCAGACCACGGCCCTGAAAAAGATACAGACCGCAACCAGTCCCGGGACCGAGCGGCCGCGGCAGCTGCTGGTCGACGAGCAGGAGTACGCCGGGCCGCTGTGGCAGCTCGGTGCGCGCTGGCTCACCCTGGTCGACGCCGACCACGCGCTGAGCATCCACGGCACCGCCACGGATTCACTGGGCGTGCTGAATCTTGCCACCGGGGATGTGACGCCGCTGGAGCTCCCGCACACCACGATCTCCGGAGTCAGCCTGCGTCACGACGGGGCGCTCGCGGTCCACGGCGCCTCGAGGACCGAGTTCGCCGGGATCAGCCTGGGTCAGCTCGGCAGCACTGACGAGCAGTGGCAGCTCGACCGCCTCGCCGTCGTCCGGTCCTCCCGTGATGACGCCCCCGAGCCCGGTCTGCTGCCGGAACCGGAGCCGATCACGGTGCGTGATGAGGCCGGTCAGGAGATCCACGCGGTGCTCTACCGGCCACGGCAGGCGGGATTTACCGCACCAGCGGGGGAGCTGCCCCCGTTCATCGCCCAGGTGCACGGCGGACCCACCGGCCAGGCCGCCGTCGGTCTCTCGCTGGGGATCGCGTACTACACCTCGCGCGGCATCGGGGTGGTGGACATCAACTACGGCGGATCCACCGGGTTCGGCCGGGCCTATCGCGACCGGCTCAAGGGCCAGTGGGGCGTGGTGGACGTCGCGGACACCGTCGCGGTGATGGAGCACCTCGTCGCGGAAGGCGTCGCTGATCCTGCGCGGCTGGGGATCGAGGGAGGCAGCGCCGGAGGCTGGACCACCCTGGCGTGCCTGACCCGCACCGAGACCTTCGCGGCGGGAGTCTCCAACTATGGCGTGGCCGACCTGGTCGCGCTGGCCGAGGACACCCACGACTTCGAGTCCCGCTACCTCGACGGGCTCGTCGGGCCCTATCCCGAGGCGGCCGAGATCTACCGCGAGCGGGCGCCGCTGAACCACGTGGACTCACTCAACTGCCCGGTGCTGCTGCTCCAGGGTGATGAGGATCCGATCGTGCCTCCGAACCAGGCGGAGATGTTCCGCGACGCCCTGGCGGCGAAGTCCATCCCGCACGCGTTTCTGCTCTTCGCCGGGGAGCAGCACGGGTTCCGCAAGGCCGAGAACATCATCACCAGCTTCGAGGCCTCGCTCAGCTTCTACGGCCAGATCTTCGGCTTCGAGCCTGAGGGGATCCCGCACCTCGAGCTCAGCCGCTGATGGCCCGCTGAGGTCTGCGTCCCTCGACGCGAGGGTGTCCCGCTTCTCGATCCCTGGAGGGCTCTCGACGCCGGGTCGGGGGTGCGCCAGACTGGCCGGATGGGACACCGCCTCGCCGCAAGCTCGTCGCTCTACCTCCGCTCCCACGCGGATAATCCCGTGGACTGGCGACCCTGGGGAGCCGAGGCCTTCGCGGAGGCGCGTCGCCGGGATGTCCCGGTCTTCGTGTCCATCGGCTACGCGGCCTGCCACTGGTGCCATGTGATGGCGCGTGAGTCCTTCGCGGACCCGGCGCTGGCGGAGACGCTCAACGAGAGGTTCGTCGCGATCAAGGTGGACCGCGAAGAGCACCCCGATGTGGATGACACCTATATGGCCGCCACCCAGGCGATGACCGGGCAGGGCGGCTGGCCGATGAGCGTCTTCACCCTCCCCGACGCCCGGGTCTTCCACGCCGGCACCTACTTCCCGCCTCGCCGGATCGGCCAGGTCCCCTCCTTCGCCGAGGTCCTCGACGCCGTCCACCAGGCCTGGACCGAGCGCCGCTCAGAGGTCGAGACCTCCGCGGGCAAGATCGCCGAATCCCTCGGAGCTCAGCGCCGGCAGCAGGCGGGACTGGCCACCACGATCTACACCCACGACGACGACGGCGCGCGCCGCCCTACCGACGCGTCACCCGGCGCCGCGACGGGGGTCAAGGGGAGCGCGGACGCGGCGACGCCAGACACGGCGACTGACCAGGTCACGGTCGACCCCGCCGAGCTCGACGGCCTGGTCCTCGACGCGCTGGCGGTGCTGGGCGAGCAGGAGGACCCGGTCCATGGCGGCTTCGGCTCCGCGCCGAAGTTCCCACCGTCGGCGCTGCTGGGCTTCCTGCTCGAGGAGTCGGCCTGGGACCCCGCCTCCGCCGCCGCGGCGATGGCTGTCCGCACCCTGGAGACCCTCGGCCGGTCGGCACTCTTCGACCAGGTCGAGGGCGGCTTCGCCCGCTACGCCACCGATCTCGCCTGGGCGCTGCCGCACTTCGAGAAGATGCTCTACGACAATGCCCAGCTCATCGGCCACTGTGCCCGGCTCAGCGTGCACCCCGCCGCAGATGAGGAGTCCCGTGGACGCGCCGAACGCCAAACCCGGCTCAGCCTGGACTGGCTCACCGAGCGCATGCTGCTGCCGGACTCCGGCCTGCTCGCCTCCTCCCTCGACGCCGACACCGTGGATGCCCAGGGCCAGCACGCCGAAGGCGCCACCTACCTGTTCTCCGACACCGAGCTGCTCGAAGCCGCCGCGGCCGCAGGCCTGGGGGAGGAGCAGGCCCGCGAGCTGGTGGGCCTGAACCGGGGCGTCCCCGCCGACGAGCAGTCGATCACCCAGGGCGCACCGCTGAACATCAGCGCGCAGACTCCGCGCACGCTGCACTTCGATGAGCCGCTGACCGGGGCGCAGAGACAGCTCTGGGAACAGATCGCGCCCGAGCTGCGCCGTCGTCGTGCGCTGCGCGATCAGCCCGCACGGGACGAGAAGGTCGTCGCCGCCTGGAATGCGCAGGCGATCTCCTCGATGGCGACGGCCGCGGCGCTCTGGGACGACGCCGCGCTGCTGGCCCAGGCCGAGGCGCTCGCCGAGCGGCTCTGGCAGATCCACGTCACGCTCGAGACCACAGTCGGCCGGGCGAGCGTCCGGCGCATCTCCTACGCCGGAGTGCCCGCGGTCGAGCTGGGGGGTCTCGCCGATCACGCACATCTCGCGGTGGCCTGCTTCCAGCTCAGCTCCGCCGGCGCGGACGCCGAATGGGTGCACCGCGGGCATGCTGTGCTGCGCCAGATCCTGGAGAACCTCGTGCGCCGCGAGGACGGGGAGCTGCAGCTGTTGGAGAGCTCGGACACCACGGGGCCGCTCGCCGCCGCTGCGCAGGGGCCGCTGCTGGCGACCCCGCTGGATGGGCCCGAGCCCAGCAGCGTCGCCGCACTGGCCCAGGCGCTGCAGATGGCCGAAGCACTGGAGCTGCTCGGCATCGAGGACCTCAGGCCGGCACAGATCCTGCAGCACGTGAAGCTCGCCGCAGCGAAGGCGCCCACGGTGATCGGGGCCTCCCTGCTGGTCGCGCGCCGCGCAGCCCGCAGATCGCCGGCCTTCCGTTTCCTCTCCGGGACTGCCGAGGATCTGGCTCAGGTGCGTCGGATCGGCGCACTCCACGGGGTGCCGGTGGAACCGGTCACAGCCGGGACGGTGGGTCCTGATGCGGAGCTCCGGCTGAGCGTGTGCCTGAACTCCGTGGGCTCGATGGTGTGCCTGCCCCCGGTGGGATCGGTGGATCAGGCGCTGGAGGCGATCCGCGGGTGAGGACTCAGCCGAGCAGGGCGAGCATGATGGCGATGTAGTGGCAGGTGAAACCGACCAGGGTGCAGGCGTGGAAGAGCTCGTGGAAGCCGAACCATTCGGGTGAGATGTTGGGGCGCTTGATCGCGTAGAAGACCGCGCCGGTGATGTAGGCGGCACCCCCGACGCAGATCAAGGTGGCCGCGGCCGGGTCCGCCGCGAAGAAGTCACCCATGAAGACCAGGGCCGCGAGTCCGAGGATCACATAGCTCGGGGTGTAGAGCCAGCGCGGCGCGCTGGTCCAGAGCACGCGGAAGGCGACTCCGGCCAGTGCGCCGATCCAGACCGCGACCAGCAGGATCGTGTCTCTGGGTTCGGGCAGCAGCGCCAGTGTCAGCGGGGTATAGGTGCCCGCGATGATCAGCATGATGTTGGTGTGGTCCAGCCGCTTGAGCACCATTCCCGTGCGCTGTGACCAGTTGCCCACGTGGTAGGTGGCCGAGACGGTGAACAGCATCAGTCCGGTGATCACGTAGATCACGGAGGCCGCGCGCAGAGCGCCTGCGGGGGCCAGCACGATCAGGACGATGCCCGCGGCCAGCGCCAGGGGAATCATGCCGGCGTGCAGCCATCCGCGGAGCCGCGGCTTGCGCCCGGCGGAGCCGTCGATGGATCCGCCGCCCGGACCCTCTTGGGCAGATTCCAGGGGGGAGGGCTTCGTGTCGTGTCGTCTCGTGGCCACGCCACCAGTGTAGAGCCACTTATAACCGGTCGGTAACTTAGTGTGTCACACGCCGCACCCGGACCCCCGCCCGGCTCTGGCCCAGATCCCGGTGCCGTCCCTTAGGGTGGGAATGCGTCCACACTGCAGGAGGTCCTATGGGGCTGCGTTCTCTCGCCTATGCCGTCTATGAACGGCAGATCAGCCGCGCCCTGCCGCAGGACCGGATCCCGCAGCATATCGGCGTGGTCGTGGACGGCAACCGACGCTGGGCCAAGCTTGCCGGCACGCCCACCGCGGACGGGCACCTGGCAGGCGCGAACAAGATCGTGGAGTTCATCGACTGGTGCGCCGAGCTCGGCGTGCCCACGGTGACCCTCTACATGCTCTCCACCGACAACATGAGCCGCTCCGCCGAAGAGCTGGACCAGCTCATGGAGATCATCGCCGACACCTTGGAGCGGCTCTGTGAATCCCGGCCCGGCGGACGCCCCGTGCGGGTCCACCCCGTGGGCCAGCCCGAGCTGCTGCCGGCGCCGCTCGCCGAGCGGCTGCGCTGCGTGGATGCCGAGCTCGCCCGGGCCGAGCAGGAGCCGGCCGTGCACGTGAATGTGGCGGTGGGCTATGGCGGGCGACAGGAGATCGTCGACGCGGTCAAGGAGCTGCTGCGCGACGCCGAGTCGCAGGGCCGCAGCATCAGTGAGGTGGCCGAGGAGCTCACTCCCGGGTCGATCGCCGACTGGCTCTACACCCGCGGTCAGCCCGACCCCGATCTGATCATCCGCACCTCCGGGGAGCAGCGCCTCTCCGGCTTCCTGATGTGGCAGTCGGCGTACTCCGAGTTCTACTTCTGCGAGGCGCTGTGGCCGGACTTCCGCCGCGTGGACTTCATCCGCGCGCTTCGCGACTACGCACAGCGGCAACGGCGCTTCGGAAACTGACCCCAGCTTCTGGTGGTCGGAGCCTGTGTCATGGGCGTCGGGGGTCGAGCTGTTTACCCGTTCGTCACACGAACATCATCAAGAACTACTGCCATGTAGTTCCATCTGGGAGTACGCTTCGAAGTGTCAGAACACTGACCGGAGAGGCCCGATCACGTATGCCAGAGGCATCAGGTGGAAGGGGTCGGACTGGCCCCAGAGGGCCGAACCGACCACCCCTGAGAATCACAACGGGGACAGCTCAAGGTTCCGCCACGAGCCGGATGTGCCACCAGGTGCCATCCACCACGACTCGAGGTCGGGACCTTCTGTGTTTCCGGATATGGAGAAACCGTGGCCTCCTCGAATCTGACCCCCGCAATGCCTGACGCCGTCAGCAGCGACGCGCTCGACTCCGCGATCGCCGGAGCGATCGCGCAGAAGTCCTATGTGATCGACACCTCGGTGCTGCTCTCGGATCCGAAGGCCTTCCTGAGGTTCGCCGAGCATGAGG
The DNA here is from genome assembly GCF_051262655.1 of Nesterenkonia maliinae. Classification (NCBI taxonomy): domain Bacteria; kingdom Bacillati; phylum Actinomycetota; class Actinomycetes; order Micrococcales; family Micrococcaceae; genus Nesterenkonia; species Nesterenkonia maliinae. The sequence continues at coordinate 66,355 of NZ_JBIMEY010000006.1, forward strand.
TGATCCTCCCCGTCGTCGTCATCTCCGAGCTGGAGAAGAAGCGTCACGACGCGGAGCTGGGCTACTTCGCCCGGTCGGCGCTGCGACTGCTCGATGAGCTGCGCGTGAAGCACGGGGCGCTGAATCGACCGATCCCGCTCAATGATCTCGGCGGAGCGCTGCTGGTCGAACTGAATCACATCTCGCTGGACGTCCTTCCGCACGGATTTCGAGGCTCCGACAATGACGCTCGGATCCTCGCGGTGGCCAAGAACTTCGCCGACGAGGGCCGTGAGGTCGTAGTGGTCTCCAAGGACCTGCCGATGCGGGTGAAGGCCTCCGCCATGGGCCTCGCCGCCGATGAGTACCGCAACGAATGGGTCACCGACTCCGGCTGGACCGGACTTGCCGAGGTCAGCGCCAGCTCCGAGCAGGTCACTCAGCTCTACGAAGGCGAGAAGATCGATCTCGAGGACGCCGAAGAGCTGCCGGTGAACACCGGACTGGTGATCTCCTCCGACCGCGGCTCCGCGCTGGGCCGAGTCAAGCAGAACGGCGCCGCGCACAAATACGTCCAGGTGGTCCGCGGAGATCGCGAGGTCTTCGGGCTGCACGGGCGCTCCGCCGAACAGCGACTGGCCATCGACATGCTGATGGATCCGGAGCTGGGCATCGTCTCGATGGGAGGTCGAGCCGGAACGGGGAAGTCCGCGCTGGCCCTCTGCGCCGGGCTCGAAGCCGTCCTGGAGCGGGGCGAGCACAAGAAGATCATCGTCTTCCGGCCGCTCTACGCAGTGGGCGGTCAGGAGCTGGGCTATCTGCCCGGCTCCGAGGCGGAGAAGATGAACCCCTGGGGACAGGCGGTCTACGACACGCTCGGCGCGCTGGTCTCGGAGAACGCGCTGGATGAGGTGATGCACCGCGGGCTGCTCGAGGTGCTGCCGCTGACCCACATCCGCGGGCGCTCGCTCCATGACGCATGGGTGATCGTCGATGAGGCGCAGTCGCTGGAGAAGAACGTGCTGCTCACCGTGATGTCCCGGATGGGACAGAACTCCAAGATCGTGCTCACCCACGACGTCGCCCAGCGGGACAACCTCCGGGTGGGCCGTCACGACGGCATCGCGGCGGTGGTGGAGATCCTCAAGGGCAACCCGCTCTTCGGCCACATCACGCTGACCCGCTCGGAGCGCTCGCGGATCGCGGCCCTGGTGACCGAGCTGCTCGAAGACGCCTAGGTTCGCTGCGGCTGGAGATCCGCGACGGCTGAGAAGCCCCGTCCACCTCGGTAGGCGGGGCCTCTCAGCTCAGCTCTGTTCGGCTCAGCTCCGCGCGAGCTTCCTCTGGGACTTCTCCGCGCGGAGGGACCTGGTGAAGACGAAGGCCACGACGACACCGGCCAGCGCCCCTGCCAGGTGGCCGGACCAGGAGATCCCCCCGGGGCTCAGCGGCGTCATCGCCACGAGCATGCTCAATCCGTAGAGGAACAGCACCGCGAGGGAGAAGATCACCGCGAGGATCCGGCGCGTGATGAAGCCGTAGGCGACCAGGAAGCTCGCGAAGCCGTAGATGACCGCAGAGGCGCCGATGTGCAGACCGCCGCAGTCGAAGCCCTCCGGAGCATGGCAGACCCAAGGCGTCCCCCCGATCCACAGAAGCACGCCGGAGAGCAGCCAGATCATCGCAGTGATCTTCATGAAGTGCCGGGTCAACAGCGAGAGCATGCCGCCGAGGACCAGCCAGGACATCGAATTGCCCAGAAGGTGGCCGAAGCCGCCGTGCAGCAGCGGCATGAACAAGATCCCGAGAAGTCCGTCGACCTCCCGCGCCTGAAGTCCCAGCGCCCGGTTCATCCAGTTCCCGGTGAACACCATCACCAGATAGACCGCCCACATGCCGACCAGCGGCACGACGACGGGCAGGAAGGTCCGTCCGAAGGTGGACTTCAGGTCGGTGCCCAGCGACTGCCAGGAATCACCGGAGTCGGCGCTGATCGGTCCGTCTGCACGGCCTCGCTGGAATGCTCTGCTCATCACCCCATGCTACGCAGGCGAGGGACTGCATCGTGCCTCAGTGCTTGTTCTGCGGTGGCCTGCGGAATTCTGGTGGCATACCATTGCTTAAGGAGCTAAAAACTAGTTCTTGCAACTATCGAGATGTGGGCACGCAAGTCGCCCCGAGGTGGAGATGTCGAGGGACGAACACGGACACCAGGCTCCCGAGGTCGGTCCCGAGAGCCCTAGCACTGTGCCGTCGGATCCGAGGATGCCGGATCCCGGCCCCCACGACTCCCCGCAGTCCCGGCCAGGGGGTTACTGGTACCGAGGCATGCCCCATGCGGCGAGCTCGGTGGATGTGCTTAACCTGTTGCGCAGGTACCGAGAGTCCGAGCGCAGGATGCGCTCGCGAACCAGGGAGTCCATGAGCATGGGGGAGACCGATCTCCTCGCGCTGCGCTACGTGCTCCGCGCCCAGTCCGCCGGAGAGCTGCTTCGCCAGCGTGATCTCGCCCAGGAGCTCGATATCAGCGCCGCCTCGGTCAGCGTGCTGGTGGACCGACTCATCCGGTATGGCTACGTCCGCCGCGTGCCCGTCCCCGGGGACCGTCGCTCGGTCGCGGTCGAACCGACCATCGCCGGGGACCACGAGGTGCGCGAGACGCTCAGCGAGATGCACCGCCGGATGCTCGAGACCGTAGAGACCCTTACCGAGGACGAACGCGCCGCGGTGGCCAAGTTCCTCAGCGGACTGATCGCCAGCATCGACTGAGCACAGATCCTGCGTCCTGTCCTCGGAGGGTCCTGTGGTTCTCCGAGGTCCTGCGCGTCTCCCGGGTTCCTGCAGTCCTCAAGCCGCCCGGCTGCGCGTCACTGTCCTGGCCGTGAGCGATCGGTTACTAGACTGAGGCTATGACCGAGAACACTGCTGAGACCGAATACCGTATCGAGCGCGACACCATGGGTGAGGTGAAGGTGCCCGCCCAGGCCCTGTATCGCGCGCAGACCCAGCGCGCCGTGGAGAACTTCCCGATCTCGGGACGCACCCTTGAGCGCGCCCACATCGAAGCACTGGCACGGGTGAAGAAGGCCGCCGCCCGGGCGAACCAGGAGCTCGGGGTGCTCGACGCCGAGCTCGCCGAGGCCATCGTCCATGCCGCCGAGCTGGTCGAGACCGGAGACCTCGACGAGCACTTCCCGATCGACGTGTTCCAGACCGGCTCCGGGACCTCCTCCAACATGAACACCAACGAGGTGCTGGCCACCCTGGCCAACCGCTACCTGGCCGAGAAGGGTTCGGACAAGGAAGTCCACCCCAACGACCACGTCAACGCCTCACAGTCCTCCAATGACGTCTTCCCCACGTCGGTGCACGTGGCAGCCACCTCCGCGCTGGTCAATGACCTGCAGCCGGCCCTGGCCTACCTCGCCGAGGCGCTGGAGGCGAAGTCTTCGGAGTTCGCCTCCGTGGTGAAGTCCGGCCGCACCCACCTGATGGACGCCACCCCGGTGACGCTGGGCCAGGAGTTCGGTGGCTACGCCGCTCAGGTGCGCTACGGCGTCGAACGCATCGAATCGGCCCTGCCGCGCGTGGCCGAGGTGCCCCTGGGCGGAACCGCCGTGGGCACAGGGATCAACACCCCGCTGGGCTTCGCCGAGAAGGCCATCGCCAGCCTGGCCAAGGACACCGGACTGCCGCTGACCGAGGCTCGCGACCACTTCGAGGCTCAGGCCAACCGGGACGGGCTCGTGGAGGCCTCCGGGCAGCTGCGCAACATCGCCTATTCGCTGATGAAGATCAACAACGACCTGCGTTGGATGGGTTCGGGTCCGAACACCGGGCTCGGCGAGATCTCGCTCCCGGATCTGCAGCCCGGTTCCTCGATCATGCCCGGCAAGGTCAACCCGGTGATCTGCGAGTCAGCGATCCAGGTCTGCGCACAGGTGATCGGCAACGACACGACCGTCGCACTGTCCTCGACCAACGGCGCCTTCGAGCTCAACGTCGGCATCCCGGTGATGGCCGCGAATCTGCTCGAGTCGATCCGGCTGCTGAAGAACACCAGCTACGTGATGGCGGACAAGATGATCAAGGGCCTGACCGCCAACGAGGAGCGCGCAGCGTTCCTCGCCGCCGCGTCACCCTCGGTGGTCACCCCGCTGAACAAACACATCGGCTACGAGGCGGCGGCAGAGATCGCCAAGCACGCGGTGAAGAACAAGCTCACCGTGCGCGACGCCGTGATCGAGCTGGGCTACATCGAGCGCGGCGACCTCACTGAGGCGCAGCTGGATGAGTCCCTCGACCTGATGAGCATGACCCGCCCGGGCTGATCCCCTCCCATCCTGGGCGGTTGCGTTCTCCGGTCGGTACGTTTCGACCGGAGAACGCAACCAGCCGGGTGGATTGACGTCAGCTGCGGAATCGGGCGGGGGCCTCGGCGTCCAGCGCCCAGTCGATGACCATCCGCTGGTCCTCGCTGATCGGCTCCGGGAGCTCCGAGACCGGGAACCAGCCGACCTCCACGGACTCCTCATCGTTGACCCGCGCCTGCCCCGAGACCGGTTCCATCTCCAGGACCGTGTCCAGATATCGGCAGGCGTCCCCATTGGGGTAGCGCACCAGTCCGGTCGCAAAGACCCCTGCCACGCGGACCGGGCGGGCGATGACGCCCGTCTCCTCCTCGATCTCGCGGACCGCGCCGACCGCCGGATCCTCCCCGGGATCAAGGATTCCAGAGGTCACGGTCCAGGCCCCGTTGTCGGCCCGGCGCACCAGCAGCACCTCGGTCTCGGCGGGGGAGCCGCTCTCGGCGAGGCTGGAGGCGGAGTCGGCGGCGTCGTCGTGGACCGGAGGACGGCGCAGCACCACTCCGCGGGTCGCAGGGACCCAGAGCTCCTTGGTCCCGATGTCTTGACGCAGTTCTTTGATGAAGTCAGGGGTGGGCATGTGCCCAGCCTAGTGAGTGCCGCCGCTGAGCATCAGCGCAATGGCCGTGCCCACCAGCAGGAAGGGTCCGAACGGGACCGCGGTCTTGGCCGTGCCGCGGCCCGAGATCAGCAGCCCCGCCGAGACCATTCCGCCGAGCAGGAACGACAGGACGACGGCGGCCAGCACGGTGTCCCAGCTGACGAACCCGGTGTAGAGGCCCAGCACCACGGCGAGCTTCACGTCTCCCATGCCCAGCGCTGGGGGAGCGGCGAGGCGCACGAGCAGGAAGAGCCCGCCCCAGACCAGGCCTGCAGCCAGGGCGCGCAGCGCCGCCCACGGTTCGCCCAGAAGCAGAGCGCTGGGCATCAGCAGCCCGAGCGTGATCCCTGCCCAGGGGTAGAGGATTCGATTGGGCAGTCGGTGCTCGCGCAGATCGATGAAGCTCAGCGCAAGGGCGCAGACCGCGAAGGCGACCCCGCCGAGCAGCAGCAACAGTCCCGCCAGGGCCTGGTGCAGCGATCCTGAGCTCAGAAGTTCGGTGACGAACGCGATCACGGCACCACCCTAAGCGTCAGGAGCTCATGAGGGAATGGCCCTGACTTTCCTGTGGAAAGTCAGCCTCGAGGTCGCGGAGCTCGGGCGCTCAGACCTCGCCGATGCTGGTGACGACGTCGGCGCGTCCTTCAGAGAGACGGTAGGTCACGCCCATGACGGCGGTGCGACCCTCGGCCACGGCATCGTGGAGCACCCGCGAGTGATCCAGGATCCGGTGCGCGGTCTGCTTGACGTGTTCTTCCACGGTCTCGTTGACGCCGGTGATCCCGGCACGCTGAGCGGCCATCACCGAGGGAGTGATGCGTTCGACGAGGCTGCGCACGAAACCTGTGGGGGTCACGCCGGACTCGTTGGCCTGCAGAGCGGCGGAGACGGCTCCGCAAGAGTCGTGGCCGAGGATCACGATGAGCGGGACCTTCAGCTCCGCGACGCTGAACTCCAGGGAGCCGAGCACGGCGTCGTCGGTGACCTGGCCCGCCGTGCGGACCACGAAGACGTCGCCCAGGCCGACGTCGAAGATGATCTCTGCGGCGAGCCGGGAGTCCGAGCAGCCGAAGATCGCGGCCACCGGGTGCTGGGACTCGGTCAGGGAGGAGCGGCGCGCCGCATTCTGGTTCGGGTGCTTCGATTCACCGGAGACGAAGCGTTCATTGCCGGTCTTGAGCAGCTCCCAGACTTCAGCGGGCAGCGGCTGGACGGGTGGGGTCAATGCGGTCATCCTGTGGAACCTCCGTTGTCGTCCTCTGTTTCTACCTCAACATCGACCGATTCGACGACCGACTCGGCGAAGTAATCGAACTGTTCGGCCGGGGCCTCGCCGCCGAGCACGATGGCCGTGCCGTCGACCGTGTTCGCCTCCGCCTCCAGGACGTAGTACCGGTATTCGTCGTCCTCCCGCACCTCGAAGGTGAGCCCGCCGACGGTCTCCTCCCCGGTGGGTCTGATCTGACGTGTCATCTCATTGACCCAGGCGGGGTTGGGCTCATCGGTCTGCGCGAAGCTCAGGAAGCTCTGCTCCTCGACCGAGTACCCGACCTCCCAGGCGGTGACCCCGAGCTCGGCCCGGTTCTCCCACCGGGCGTAGTTCGCGGTCCACCCTTCAGGGACATCCGGGACGATGGCGGTGTACCCGGCGACGTCACTGGTCCAGCCGGCGGCCTCTTCGACGTCGACGTCCGGGGTGAAGGTGACGTCCCGCTCCGGACGGAGTCCCATCACGGCGAACACCGCGAGCATGGTGATGGCGACGGTGATCACGACGCCGATCATGGGCTGGCGCATCCGCTTCGCCTGGGACTGCGTCAGCTGCGGGGTCGGGGTTTCTTCTGGCTCGCTCACCCTCCTATTGTGTCACCGTGGACTGACATGCCCGGGCTCGTGACTCGGTGCCGCGTCACCGCTCGCGGCTATGATGGCCGCAGAGCCGGCGACGAGGCCGGACAGAAGCCGACACGAGAAGGTGGACCAAGCCCATGAACGATTCTTCGCAGCACGGCGGCAAACGCTCCGACGACGGCTCCTCCCAGGACTTCTCCCACCTCTCGGCCCGCCTGGCCGTCGGGGACTCCGAGCCCGACCGGCACCTGGCCATGGAGCTGGTGCGCGTCACCGAGGCCGCGGCGATCGCCGGCGGCGCCTGGGTGGGCATGGGGGACAAGCTCACCGCCGATGGTGCTGCAGTAGATGCCATGCGATCCCTGCTTGACACCGTGAACCTCAACGGCATCGTCGTCATCGGCGAGGGCGAGAAGGACGAAGCCCCCATGCTCTACAACGGCGAGCGGGTCGGCAACGGTGCCGGACCTGAGGCCGACGTGGCGGTGGACCCGATCGACGGCACCCGACTGACCGCACTGGGCTACAACAACGCCCTGGCAGTCCTGGCCGTGGCCGAGCGCGGCACCATGTTCGACCCCTCAGCGGTCTTCTACATGGACAAGCTGATCACCGGGCCTGAGGCCGCCGACATGGTCGACCTGCGCCTGCCGGTCAAGCAGAACCTGCACCTGATCGCGAAGGCCAAGAACAAGCGGATCAGCCAGCTCAACGTCTGCGTGCTGGACCGCCCGCGCCACTCCAAGCTGGTCACCGAGATCCGCGAGGCCGGTGCCCGCGTGCGCTTCATCATGGACGGCGACGTCGCCGGCGGCATCGCCGCGGCCCGCGAAGGCTCCGGCATCGATGTCCTGATGGGAGTCGGCGGCACACCCGAGGGCATCATCACCGCCTGCGCGATCAAGGCCGTCGGCGGCGTCATCCAGGGCCGCCTTGCCCCCGTGGACGACGAGGAGGCGCAGAAGGCGCTCGACGCTGGCCACGACGTCAGCCGGGTGCTGACCACCAACGAGCTGGTCACCGGTGACAACTGCTACTTCGCCGCCACCGGCATCACCGACGGTGACCTGCTGCGCGGCGTCCGGTACCAGGGCGACAAGGTCACCACGCAGTCCATCGTGATGCGTTCGAAGTCCGGAACGGTCCGGATCATCGACGCCGAGCACCAGGCGCGCAAGTGGGAGTCCTACACCAGGCAGTAGTCATCCGGTTCGCGCGGAATCTCGAGGAGAAAAGTATGGGGCAGCTCATGCGTTCGGCGGGACTCCTGGCGGCGGCACTCCTGGTCATGGAGCTGCGAAGCCAGTCTGTGATCGGGGACGCCCTTGCGGCGCCGCTGGTGGGGCTCTTCATCGGTGGGTTCGTGCTGTCCGTGCTCATGACCGTGCGCAGCAGCTGGCGCTCCCGGCAGGCTGTGGGGGCTTCGTAGATGCCCGCAGACATCCCCGAGGACATCAGACCGCTGCGGCTTCGATACGCCGGAGTCTGCGCCGTCTGCGCAGAGCCGCTCCGAGCGGGAGCCGATGCCTTTCACTCCGGAAGCCGCAGGAAGGTGTTCTGCCTCCCCTGCAACGATGGTTCCCGCGAACTCTCTGAAGATCGAGTGCCGCTCTCGGTGGGGGCGCCACCGCCTCCACCCCCGACCGAGGCCCCGCCGCCGCGGGTGACGCTGCCCTCGGAGGGCGCAGCGTCACCCGCGGCGGAGCATGCAGTCCCCACAGCTTTTCACCGTGGACGCGCCGGGACCGGCGCGCAGCGGGAGTACGCGAGACGTCGAGCGAATGACGAAGCGCGGATACGCGAGAAGTGGGGGCGCTTCGGCGGCATCGCGGTCGCGCTGAGCAAGGAGAAGCAGAGCACGGCCGCCTGGGCGATCGGCGCCGAGGGGGAGCGCCGGGTCGGAGCCCGCCTGGACAGGGTGGCTCTGGAACTGGGCGGCCTGGTGCTGCACGATCGGAAGATCCCCGGGTCCCGCGCCAACATCGATCACATCCTGATCGTGCCCTCCGGGGTCTGGGTGATCGACTCCAAGAAGTACACGGGCAGGGTGGAACTCCGGCGCAGCGGAGGACTGCTGACTCCGCGGGTGGAGAAGCTCACCGTGCGTGGTCGAGACTGCACCCACCTGGTGGATCAGGTGCTCAAACAGGTTGACCTGGTGCGCGGCTGCACCCCCGACGTTCCTGTCTCGGGAATGCTGTGTTTCTACCGCGCTGAATGGCCCATGGGTGGTCATCCGCGCACTCGGGGAGTCCACGTTCTCTGGCCCAGACGCGTCAAGCAGGTCGCGGGGGCCCGGACGCGGATCCGCATCGACGTCGACCTCGTCGGCGCGCAGCTCGCGGCCCACTTCGCCGCCGCTGAGTGAGACCCGACAGCTCCAGTGAGACCCGTCAGCTCCAGCGCCGCCCGACAGCTTCGGGCTGGCCCCGCCCGGGGGGCCTGACAGGACCGAGCCGCCTGTCTATCGTGGTGTCATGACCTTCGCGAACGTGGGAACGCTGGGAGTTGCGCCGGGGAAGCGAGACCAGGTCGTCGCCATCTTGACCCGCCACAACCCCGATCTGGAACCGGCCGGGTGTCTTCTCTACGAGGTCGGCATCAGCGAGGAGCAGCCGGAGACGGTGTTCGTCACCGAGCTGTGGACCTCGGCCGAGGCGCATCGGGAGTCGCTCCAGCTGCCAGGCGTCCGGGCTCTCATCGCGGAGGCGATGCCTCTCCTCACGGGCGACATGGGCGGCCACCAGTTCGATGTGGTCGGGTCCCCGCTCAGGCAGTGACGTCGATGCCTCGGTGCGGCCCCATCGGAGCCCTACTGGACCTCCGCGTCGGGCGGTGCGATGTGGTGCCGCTGGGCGCCGTCGGCGGAGGCCACGCCTGGCACCGCAGAGAAGCTCGGCGACCCACCCGAGGTCTGGGTCTGGACTCCCTGGGACGCAGACGTGTGCCCGGTGATCTGCCCCAGGCTGCGCAGGACCCGGTCCACCACGAGTCCTGCGGCCTCCAGCTCGGTGACGACCGCATCGATCCCGTCCAGATGCTCCTCATCGACGGTGATGATCCACTGCTGCTCGGTCATGCTCACTGACCCTCCCCGGGTGCGACCACGGCCAGTCCCGCCCCGACGTCCTCGACGTCAGCGCCCTCGAGGGGCCGCGCGGTCCGGATCAGCTCGTCCCACAGGCCCTGTCCGCGCAGACCAGTCGAGGCGGAGAGCAGCGCCGCGACGCCGGTGACATGCGGAGTGGCCATCGAGGTGCCGCTGATGCTGCGGTGCAGCTCGGGGCGGGGCCAGGAGGAATAGATGTCCACCCCGGGGGCAGCGATGTCGACCTCGCCGCCGTCGTGCGCCAGTGAGCGGGCCGAGAAGTCCGCCACGCGAAGACCAGAGTCCAGTGCCGCGACCGCCATGACGTACGGGCTGTTCGCCGGCGCTCCGACGAACCCGGGATTGCCCGCACGACGCCCGGCATTGTTGCCTGCCGCCGCGACCAGCACCGCGCCCTGCTCCAGCGCCCGCCGACCGGCGGTCACGTACGGCGGATGGACTTCACGCACATCGGCGCCCAACGACATCGAGATGATCTGGCAGCCGTTCGCCAGCGCCCAGTCGATGCCGGCGAGGATCGACGCGTCCGAGCCGGACCCGTCCTCGCCCAACACCTTGGCCGAGAAGATCTCCACCCCGGACGCGACCCCGAAGCCTGGCCCGGAGGGTGAGTTCCAGGGTCCACAGGCAGTGCCCACACAGTGTGTGCCGTGCCCGTGCACATCCTCGGGTCCTTCCCCGGTGATGAAGGACTCTGCGGTCACGTTCCGTCCGGCGAAGTCCGGGTGTCCGACGTCGAAGCCGGTGTCGAGCACCGCGACGCGGACTCCGGCGCCGGTGAGCCCGGCAGCTTGGGCGCGACCAATCTCGACGGCCTGCAACCCCCAGGTCAGCGCCGCCGTGTCGGTGAACTCGGCCGCGGTGACCGGATCTGCGGCGACAGTCCTGTCTAAGGAGGTGGGGTCCACCGCCGCACCGTCAGCGGGGGTCGCGCCGATTGCGTAGTAGGTCAGCTCGCGGCTGTAGCTCATCGGTGCCCGGCGCTCCAGGCAGCGACCGCTGAACGCCTCCAGCTCACCGGGTTCCCCGTCCACCACGCCCACGCCGAGCCGCGGGAAGTAGACGTCGGTGGAGAAGCCCTGGGCGCTGAGCAGCCCGGGAGCCCCTCGTTCCAGCATCTCGGAATCTGTGGTGTCAAAGGTCACTACGAAACGTTCCATGGCTGTCCAATCCCTGTGCCGCGCCGACAAGTGGGCACCAGGCTAGGGTCGCAACCTGCACGTCAGCCGAGTGACCTGGAGATTGTCCCTTGCGGCCATCTGTCCGCCACGGGTGACTCCGCTCGAGGGGTGTTTTCCTGTGCGAGGGGACAGAGCTCATGACGCATAATTGGGGACTGTGACACGACAGGACAGTAACCCAGCCCCGCCCAGCGGCCCCGCCGGCACCCCGAAGATCGGGGTCATCGGCGACGGCCAGCTCGCCCGCATGATGGCCCCCGCCGCCGTCGAGCTGGGCATCGAGCTGCACCTGCTCGCCGGTTCCGCCGACTCCTCGGCCGCCCAGGTCATCCCGCACACCACGCTCGGTGACTACACCGATCCCGCAGACGTCACCGCCTTCGCCGCCGGGCTGGACGTGATCACCTTCGACCACGAACAAGTCCCCGCGGAGGTGCTCGCAGCGCTCACCGCGAACGGCATCGCGATGCACCCGGGGCCCGAGGCGCTCCTCTACGCCCAGGACAAGCTCGCCATGCGCCGCGCCGTGGAGCACCTCGGCCTGCCGAACCCGCGCTGGGCCGAGGTGCACAGCGTGGATGAGCTGCTGAGCTTCGGCGCCGAGACCGGCTGGCCCGTGGTGCTGAAAACCCCACGTGGCGGCTATGACGGCAAGGGCGTGCGGATGATCGACTCTCCCGAACAGGCCGCGACGGCCCACGACTGGTTCACCCGCGCCGCGGAATCCGTCACCGGTCTGCTCGCCGAACAGAAGGTGCCCTACACCCGCGAGCTCTCCGCCCAGGTCGCGCGCTCAGCCAGCGGGGAGACCGTCACCTACCCCGTGGTGGAATCCACACAGACCAACGGCGTCTGTGACGAGGTGATCGCCCCCGCCCCGCTGACCAGCGAGGACCACCTGGAGACGGCCGAGCGGATCGCCCGCACGATCGCTGAGAAGCTCCAGGTCACCGGGATGCTGGCGGTAGAGCTCTTCGAGATCAGCGAAGACGCCGCAGACCCCGAGACCGGAGTCACCGCCGGGATCTACATCAACGAGCTCGCCATGCGCCCGCACAACTCCGGGCACTGGACCATGGACGGGTCCATCACCAGCCAGTTCGAACAGCACCTGCGCGCGGTGCTCGGGCTGCCGCTCGGGGCCACCGAGGTCAAGGGCGGCGTCGGCGGCTACACGGTGATGAAGAACCTGCTCGGCAGCGCGGCCGCGGGTGAGCGATCCCTGCACGGATCCTTCGCCGCGGCGATGCGCCGCTCGCAGGGCTCGAAGATCCACCTCTACGGCAAAGAGGCGCGTCCAGGACGCAAGATCGGACACGTGAACATCCTCACCCAGACCCATTCCACGCAGGAGACCTGGGAGGCACGTCGAGCCAGGCTCCAGCGTGTGCGCCGAGCTGCAGCAGACGTGGCCGAGATCATCGTGGAAGGACCCGCCCAATGAGCGCGCTCACCGACAATCACCCCTCCGAGGCCCCGGCCCCCGAGGGGCTCCCCAGCGAGGCCGGACCCGGCCCGCACTCCACCGCCCAGGTCAGCCTGGTCATGGGGTCCAACTCCGACTGGCCGGTCATGAAGGCCGCCGCACAGGTGCTGGACGAGTTCGGCATCAGCTTCGAAGCCGACGTCGTCTCCGCCCACCGGATGGCCGAAGAGATGATCAGCTACGGCAAGACGGCGCACGAACGCGGCCTCCGCGTGATCATCGCCGGGGCTGGGGGAGCCGCCCATCTGCCGGGCATGCTCGCCTCGGTCACCCCGCTGCCGGTGATCGGCGTCCCGGTGCCGCTGAAATACCTCGACGGCATGGACTCACTCCTGAGCATCGTGCAGATGCCGGCCGGCGTCCCGGTCGCCACCGTCTCCGTCGGCGGTGCCCGCAACGCCGGGCTGCTCGCTGTGCGCACCCTGGCCGCGGGAGACTCCGCCCAGGCCGCACAGCTGCGTGAGAAGCTGCTCGACTTCCAGAGGTCACTGGCGGCCGAGGCCCACGCCAAGGGTGCCGCACTGCGTGAAGAAGCCGCCGAGCTGGGCACGTACAGGGCGCGATGACCGACTCCACGATCAGCTACCACCGGTTCGACAGCGAACCGGATGTGCTCCGCAGCCCTCAGCGCGGCTCCGAGACCGACCGCACCCGACGCGCCCTCATGCTCCTGGCGCTGACCCTCTTCATCCCCGGCGCTGCGCAGATCGCCGCCGGCTCCAAGAAGCTCGGCCGCACCGCTCTGGCGGTGACGGTGGCCTGCTGGTTCTCCGCGCTGCTGCTGGGACTGATGTTCCTCACCATGCGCGGCGTGGCGCTCTCGCTGCTGACCCAGCCGTTCATGCTCTGGCTCGGTGCCGTCGTGCTCGGCGCGCTGGCCATCGGCTGGCTCGTCCTATGGCTGGACACCTTCCGGCTGATCCACTTCACCTCCCTCACGCGGGGACTGAAACCGGTCGTCGTCGTCGTCCTGGTGGTGCTGATGACCGTGACCTCCGGCTCGCTGGGCTACGGCGCAAAGCTGGTCAACGATGGCCGGACCGCGCTGGACGGGATCTTCGCGGCTGGGCCCGCGATCGATGCCGTGGACGGTCGGTACAACTTCCTGCTCATGGGCGCCGACGCCGACGAGGGGCGCGAAGGACTGCGCCCGGACTCGATCCACGTGGTCAGCGTCAACGAGGACTCCGCGGAGACGATCATCTTCTCGATCCCGCGCAATTTCCAGAACGCCCAGTTCAACGAGGACTCCCCGCTCAACGCCGTCTACCCCGACGGCTACGACTGCGGCGACGAATGCATCATCAACTTCCTCTACACCGACGTGATGAACAACCACCAGGACCTCTATCCCGAGGCCGAGGATCCCGGCGCCGAAGCCATGATGGACGCGGTCTCCGGCAGCCTGAACCTCGACGTCTCCGGCTACGTGATGGTCGACATGGGCGGCTTCGAGAGCCTGATCGACGCGATGGGCGGCATCACCGTGGACTCCGGGGGCTGGGTTCCCTACCGTGGCCCGATGCCCGACGGCAGCTGGGGCGACAACTGGTGGGAACCCGGTGTCCACGAGTTCTCCGGTGAACAGGCGCTGGCCTATGCGCGCTCGCGCACCTTCAGCTCCGACTACAACCGGATCCAGCGTCAGCAGTGCATCCAGCAGGCGATGATGTCCCAGTTCAACCCGCAGACGCTGCTGACCCGTTTCAGCGAGATCATGCAGGCCGGGGAGAACGTGGTCGAGACCAACCTGCCGCAGTCCCAGCTGGGGTCCTTCCTGGACCTCGCGGCCGACGCGCAGGGCCAGGAGCCGCAGCGACTGGTGCTCGGCGCCCCGGACTTCGGCACGTCCGGGGACCTGTTCTCCACCTACCCCGACTTCGAGCAGATCCAGCAGCGGGTGGATGAGCTAATCGCCAATGAGGAGCAGCAGGGCGGAGGCGGGCTCTTCGGCTCCGCAGGGCTTCTGCCCGCACAGTCCGGCGCGCTCGGTGTGATGCTCGCGACACCTCAGGCCACCGGGCAGGCCGCGGATGCGGTGGAGGAGGACGAACCATCGATCGACCCCACCCCGCCGCCCACCCAGCCAGACGGCTCTGAGCTGACCCGAGAGTATCTCATCGAGGCCCAGCTCAACGGGCAGACCGGGGTATTGGAGGAGGCCGCCTCCACCAACTACCTCTGCGAACCGGTGAATTAGGGCTGATAAGGTTCTCCCGATGTTCAAGATGATCAACCCCGTCCGCGAATATGCGTGGGGCTCCACCACTGCGTTCAGCGAGCTCTTCGGCTGGGCCGCCTCGACGACCCCGCGGGCAGAGATCTGGATGGGGGCGCATCCTGGAGATCCTTCCTCCCTGACGCTGAGCCCGGAGTCGCGGCAGCAACCGGTCCCCCTCCCGGAGTACCTGCGTGGCGAAGCGGAGGTCGCGGCGGACTTCTCCTTTCTGCTGAAGGTCCTCGCCGCCGAGCAGCCGCTCTCGATCCAGTCCCACCCCTCCGTGGAACGAGCCCGGCACGGCTTCGCGGCGGAGGAGTCCGCGGGCGTCGCGCTGGACGCTCCGCATCGCAGCTATAAGGACCCCAACGCCAAACCGGAGCTGATCGTCGCGCTGACCGAGTTCTCCGCGTTGTGCGGCTTTAGGCCCTACGCGGAAGCCGAGGCCGGGCTGAATGCGCTGCGCACGGGACTGGCCGGTCTCGAGAGCGCCGCGGCAGACCAGCAGCTCCTCGTGCTGCTGGATCGACTCCGTGAGTTCGTGGCGCGGAAGGACTACCGCGGAGCGCTTGAACATCTGCTCCGCGGCGAACGCGATGCCGCCGTCGTCGCCGCCGCCGAGCTGCACAGACATCTGGATCTGCGTGAAGAGCCTGTAGAGGAAGACGGCGCTGCGCTGCGCGAGACGCTGGACCCGGGCACCCGGGAGATGCTGGCCCATGTCAGCGCCGCATTCCCCGCGGACCCAGGCATCTTCGTCACCCTGCTGCTCAACTGGGTCACGCTCCAGCCCGGCGAGTCCATCTACCTCCCGGCGGGCAATCTCCACGCCTACCTCCACGGGGTCGGCGTCGAGCTCATGGGCAACTCCGACAACGTGCTCCGCGGCGGTCTGACCGGCAAGCACCTGGATGTCGACGAACTGCTCAGCGTCACCGACTGCGAGGTGCTGCCCGTCCCGCACTGTCCGGTGCAGCAGTCCGGCTCCACGCCGCACCGCATCCGTTACGAGGCACCCTTCAAGGACTTCACGCTCGAGCGGATCGAATTTCCGGGCGAGACGGTGCTGGACCAGCCCGGCCACGGCATCGTGCTCTGCACCGCAGGTCAGCTGACTCTGCATGCTTCGGCCGTCGTGCCCGACGATGCCCGGAACGGGACCTCGACTGCGGACACTGACGGCGCCAGACCCATCGAAGGCCCAGGAACCTCTCATACGCTGACCCTGAACCCGGGCGAGTCAGCCTTCCTGCCGGACTCCACGGGTCACCGGCTGAGCGCCTCCGCTCACGCCCAGGCCTTCGTGGCCAGGGCCACCTCCGAACGCCAAGACCAGGAGCACCCTCGCCCATGATCAGCAAGCTCTCGCGGCGCCTAGTGAACCTCTTCCTCACGCTCTGGCGCGAGGTCGCGAAGTTCGGCGCCGTGGGTGGGGTCGCGTTCATCATCGACTCCGCCATCTTCCTCTGGCTGATCAGCGGCCCCATGGACGACTCTCAGCTGAAGGCCAAGGTGGTCTCCGGCGTCGTCGCCACGCTGTTCTCGTGGGTGGCGAACCGCTATTGGACCTTCCGGCACAGGCGATCCACCGGCAAGACCCGCGAACTGGTGATGTTCCTGGTGATGAACGCGATCGGCCTGGGCATCCAGACCGGCTGCGTGGGCATTGCCAAGTACGTGCTCGGCATGGACTCGGTGAGCGAGGTCTTCATCGCCGGCAACGTGATCGGCCTGGTGCTCGCCACCATCTTCCGCTTCTTCGCGTACAAATACTGGGTCTTCACCACCGACCGCACGGAGACCGCCGACCTGCCCACCGAGCAGGATCCAGCCGCCGACGCCGCCGAGGCCACCTCCCGCTGACCCGAGGCTGGGGGTTCCCTGACCCCCGAGGGTGCTCTGCTGTTACTCCAACGCCACCGCGTGGGCACTTTGCGGTGGAATGGCGCGTAGGGGCGGGCGTCATTCCGCCACAAAGTGCCGTCTCGAGGGTGGCCGGGGGCGGCAAGGGGGATCGACTCGGTGGAGCCCCGGTCAGCGGACGCCTTCGTTGCGCATCATCTGGTCCCAGGCCTCGGGCTGCGCGGCCGGATCGCCCTGGAACAGCACCACCGGGCGGCTCTGCGCCCAGGTCGTGAGCATCTGCGCAAAGAGATCCTTGCCGCCCCAGCGCGCCACCTGCCAGTCCTGCAGGTTCACCTGTGTCGCGGCGCCGACGACGACGAGCCCGCCGCCTGCACTCCCGGCGGCCTCGGCCTCGGAGGCCGCCCGCGGGAGCTCCAGCGGCGGCAGCGGCGCCGGCAGCTGGTCCGGATGCTGGCGGACCTCCGCGGAGACGTCCAGCGCCCAGGCTGGAAGTCGCTGCCCGGTGGACTCCTCGAAGGAGGCGTCCAGCAGGCCGGGGGAGATCGCCGCGAGCTCAGCGTCGCTCAGAAGCTGCGCCAGCGCGCCGGCTCCGGTCCAGTCGCCAGGCCGATCGGTGATGATCAGTCCCGGCTCCAGCGCCGAGACCGTGGCTGCGCGGGCGTCGTCGTCGTTCTGCGACGCTCCGGGCCCGATCAGGGAGATCTCCCAGCCGAGCGCCCCGGAGGCCAGCAGAACGGCGGTGGCCTTCCAGTGCGCCGCAGCGTCGAGAAGAACCGCGTCATCGTCTTCGATCTCGGATTCCTGGCTGAAGAGGCCGATCAATTTGATCGTCCAGTTCTGCAGCACCCGTCCGGAGAGCTCCACCCGTTCCTGCTCCTCACCAGCCCCGTACCAGATCAACGCGGGCTGCGGACGTGATTCGAGCAGATCCAACAGGGCGGGGAAGGTGCGGGGCTGTTGGGCGGCCGAGCCGCCAAGTGTGAGCGGGGTCATATTTTTTCTCCTGAGCTCGCCACGCCTCGCGATCAGCTGATTTTTGACGGCGTGTCGGGCGTGATCGAGGGGTTGTCGGTCTGGTAGTGGCGACTTCGGTCGCTCACTTGACGGATCATTGCTTACGCCAGTGTAATTAGGAGCAGTACACGCATGATCAATCTCGGGAGGCCCTTTGATGGGGAACGCAGAGCGGCTGGGCACAGAACAGCCCGGCACCACGGCCATAGCCCGCAGGACGGGTCTTGAGGTTCCTGCTGATTGGTTCGTGGACCCTGCTGATCCCCAGGCCGCCGAGCGGCTGGAGCACGGCAAGACCCTAGAGGACCAGGCGACTGCCTTCCTTGCCGCCCATGAAGAGGCCGAGCGCCTCTCTGCAGACAGCCTCTCGCAAGACTCCGGCTCCTCGGTCACCTCTCTCAGTGAGGCTCCTTCCCGCCGCACTGAGGCTCCGACCCATGAGCTTCCCGACCGGGAGACCGCCGCGCCGGAGACCCGGCCCGCGGACTCCAGCCGGACCACCTGGCTGGGCCTGCCCGCCCTGGTCCCCACCGATGAGATCGAGGGGGAGCTCGCCTGGCAGGCGGACGCCCTCTGCGCGCAGACCGACCCGGAAGCCTTCTTCCCCGAGAAGGGCGGCTCCACCCGGGACGCCAAGAAGGTCTGCGGCGCGTGCAACGTGAAGCAGGAATGCCTGGAGTACGCGCTGGGCAATGATGAGCGCTTCGGCATCTGGGGCGGACTGTCTGAGCGGGAGCGGCGAAAGCTGCGAAAGAGAGCTCTCTGATCAACGGGCAGTCTCGCCCTCATATCGCCGCCGTCGTCCTGCACGACGGCGGCGATTTGTCGTCCGATCGAGGACACGTCGGGTCTGCCGCCCCGAGTGAGACCCACCCTCCGAACGACTTCGACCCCTCGACGGACCTCGCCGGCGAGTCCAGCACCGCGGTGCAGCGGACCCGAGCCGGGCTCGCCGTGCAGACCCGCGCCCCGGATCACATCATCGAGCTCTCCGCCCCGAGCTACCGCGGAGTCCAGGACCTCTCCCGCTCGGTCCGCTCCGAGCTGCTCGAAGACCGCCGGCAGGCGCGCAGCACCGCGCGCAGGGGCTCGGGCGGGACCAATGCCACCCAGCTCTGGCGCAGCCTCGAACGGCAGCTGCCCGACGGCTTCAACCCCCGCCACCAGTGGCTCTGGATCATCCCGGCGGGCACCATCCCCACCTCCGACGCCCTGGAACGGCTCGAAGAGCGCCTCTTCACGGTCAAGGACGAGGACCATCACGCTCAGATCCAGATCGTGGGCGCCAAGCAGCTCTCCGCCGAGTCCCCGGAGCGGCTGGTCGATGTCGGTCTCTACAGCGCCCACTCCGCCGAGGTGCTCACCGCCACCGAGCCCAAGGAGCTGGACCAGGGCCAGTACGACGGCCGCGACGCCGTCCCCGCGGTCTCTGCGGAGGGGATGCTGGTCCACGCCCCGCTCTTCGGTGACCTCGGCGGTTTCGATCCGTTGCTGAGCGGGGACTACGCCGCCGCGCAGTTCTGCCGCTGCGCCCGCGAGGTCGGCGCGTACATCGTGATCGAACCCACCGCCCGGGTGCTCCGCGAGGAGCCGCCCCGCCGGGACACCGTCCACCGCCTCGGCGGCACCCTGCACCTGCCCCCGCCCCAGCGGGTCAGCCAGATCCGCCGTCGGCTGGCCATGGCGACCCCGCTCGCGGTCCCGTTCCTCTGGCTGGGCATGTGGATCGCCGCCCTCCTGCGACTGATCGGGCTGACCGTGGTGAAGGCCCCCGACGCCGGCGCCGGCCAGTTCTTCGCCTCGGTGCGCGCCCTGCTGAACTGGGGCGCGATCGCCCACACCCGTCGGTTCTCCGCGAAGGGCCGGGGAGCCGTGCTCGCCCGGCTCAGTCGCGACGAACAGATCAGCTCCCCGAACGACGTCGTGCGCTCCGGCCGCCAGGCCGAGGCGCGGATGCTGTTCGGCGCCGCGGAGGTCCGGGCGCAGCGCCGCTCCGCGATGACCGCGGAGACCGTCTCGGTCCCGCGCACCCGGTTCACCCCCGTCTTCTACGGCGAGCCCGACGACACCAGGGAGCGCGAGAACAACGAAGACGCGCTGCTCGAGATCGGCGCCTCCGACGGGGAGTTCGACGAGATGCCCTCGCGCCGCTCCGGAGACCGGCTCGGCCTGTTCCTGATGCTGCTGGTGCTTGCCGGCGCCTCCCTGCTGGCGTTCCGGGACCTGCTCTCGGCGGAAGCCATCACCGGCGGCGCCGCGCTGCCGGTGGCCGGTTCGCTCAGCCAGGTCTTCGCCGACTCGGTGAGCTTCCTGGCCGCTGACAGCCTCGGCGCGCTCTCCGCCGCAGACCCTTTCAACCTGCTCCTGCTGGCGATCTCCGCGCTGAGCTTCGGGCACGGTTCCGCCGTGCTGGTCTGGCTGCTGATCCTCGCGCTGCCGCTGAGCGCGCTCAGCGCCTGGTACGCCGCCGGGCTCTGGTCCACCAAGGCCTCCCGCCGAGTCGTCTCAGCGCTGCTCTGGACCGCGATGCCCACCCTGCACATCGCCGTGGGGGAGGGCCGCATAGGCGCCGTGCTGGTCCACATCCTGCTGCCGGTGGCAGTGGTGGCCACCGTCCGCGCGGTGGGCCGCGCCGCCGTCGGAGTGGGCGTCGCCGGAAGCTGGGAGTACGCCACCGGTGCCGCAGTGCTGCTGATGGTGCTCACCGCCGCCTCCCCGGCGCTGCTGCCGCTGGTGATCGCCGTCGGCGTCGTGCTCGCCCTGGTCCTGGGCCGCCGCGGCCGGCCGCTGTGGCTGATCCCGCTGACCTCGCTCGCCGTGGCGACCCCGATGATCGCCTCCGCCCTGATGCAGGGCAAGAACCTCGCCGCGGTGCTCCTGCACGAGCCGGGCCGGACGCTGGCCGTCGACGCCGCTCCGCTCTGGCAGCAGCTCCTGGGCTTCTCCCGAGCCTTCGATCCCGCCGCGGGACTCGCCTCCGCCGGTGCCGCCGGATCCTGGCTGCCCGCCTACCTGGCCGGGGACTTCTGGAGCCTGCGCATCGCACTGCTGATCGGACTGCCGCTGCTGCTGATCGCGCTGCTGGGGATCTTCACCGGCAGCCGGACCCGGCCGCTGCCGATCGTGGCCGGCACCCTGCTGCTTGCGAGCCTCGGCCTCTCCGCCCTGGTCGGGCTCCTCGCCGCAGGTACCGACGGCACCGCGGTGATCACAGGAAACCCGGGCCCGGTGGTCTCGGTGATGCTCTTCTGCCTGCTCGCCGCAGGCATGGCGTCCCTGGACCGCTTCCCGCTGGCGTTCCCCCGCGTCGGCCGCACGATCACCCCGGTGATCTCCACGCTGCTGGTGCTGGCCATCGGCGCCTCGCTGGTCCTGTTCTACAGCCCTCGCGTCATGCCCGGCGCACCCCTGACCGGTCAGCCGCTGACCGCGGTGAACGCCGCCCCCACCCTCATCGAGTCCGGCGCGGTGCGACAGCTTCCCGCCACCGCGGCGGATCAGGGCACCGGGCCCGCACAGCTGCGCACGCTGGTGCTCTCGGCGGCGGATCCCGGCGTGATCGGTGAACTGGTCTCCGGCGAGGGCCGCACGCTGGACAAGTCCCGCGCCGTGGTCGCCGCCGGTGACCTGCCCCTCTGGGCCCAGCCGGAACGTCTCCCGAACCTGCTCGGAGGCACCCGCGACGACGCCGGCTCCGCGGCCGATCCAGCCGTCGGCCCGGCCGCCGCCGCGCCCAGTGACGCGACAGCCGAAACCGCCGAGTTCTCCGCCGCAGAGCAGCGCCTGGCCGCGCTGATCGCCTCGCTGATCACTCCCGGGGCCGTGGAGACCGAAGGCCTGCTGGCCGAGCTCGGTGTGGGCTATGTGCTCATCGATCAGGGCGAGCCCGCGGTGCTCACCGACGCTGTGGACACCGCCGCCGGCCTGGTGTCGGTCGGGGCGACCGATCGCGGCGAGCTGTGGCGCGCCGAAGTCGACGAGGACGCGCCCCTACCCTCCGCCGAGGGTCTCTTCGGAGTTCCCACCAGCTGGGCGCGGATCGTGGACGCCGAGGGCGAGGTCCAGGCGCTGTTGCCGAGCCGGTCACAGGCGCTCGACGTCGATCTGGAGCAGGTCACCGCCGACGACGGCGCGGGGCTGGATCCGCAGGGCGATTACCTGCTGGAACTCTCCACTCAGCACGCCGACGGCTGGCGAGCCAGCTGGGACGGCCAGGACCTCGAGTCCGTGCCGGTCGAAGCCGAGGCGTCCGCACAGGAGTCCGATGGCACCGCCGCCTGGATGCAGCGGTTCGAGCTGCCCGCTGAGGCGCTGACCGCTGAAGGTGCTGGGCTGCGGGGAGAGCTCAGCGCCGACCACCGCAGCGCCTATCAGCTTCCGGTGCTGATCACCCTGGGAGTCTTCCTGCTGCTGGTGGCGCTGATCGCGGTCCCGCTGCCCCGCGGAAGCCGCATGCTTCCCGTGGCAGACACCGATGAGCTGGAAGGACGCCGAGGATGAGCGCCAAGAAGGTCAGAGTCAAGAAGCTCATCAGGGAGCAGCGTCAGGCCCGCAGCGGAGCCAAGACCCGCACCGCATCCGTCGTCATCACCGCCGGAGTGCTCGCCGCCATGGTGGGTTCGATGGCGCTGGACGGGCTGACGGATGGCGGCTCCCAGGCTGCCCGCGGCACTTCCGGTCTCGGAGCCTCGGCCGCGCTGGGCGCCGCCTCGGTGGCCGCGCCCCAGG
Organism: Nesterenkonia maliinae; assembly: GCF_051262655.1. Classification (NCBI taxonomy): domain Bacteria; kingdom Bacillati; phylum Actinomycetota; class Actinomycetes; order Micrococcales; family Micrococcaceae; genus Nesterenkonia; species Nesterenkonia maliinae. The sequence goes on from NZ_JBIMEY010000006.1 coordinate 88,755, forward strand.
CCGGACAGACCTTCATCTGCCCGCCGATGCCCGGCCAGCCGGATTCGCTGACCACGGATGGTCAGCTGGAGTATCGAGACCGAGACTCCTCAGCGTCCTCCCGGTTCTCGGCGGTGCTCTTCGCCTCGGACCTCTCCGGAACATTCTCTGACTCCTCGTGGGCCCAGCTCAACGAGGATGGGCGCGTCAACGAGACCACCGTGACCGAGTCCGCCTCCTCCGACGACGCCGACCCTGCCGATGCCGCCGACACCGATGCCCCGCTGAGTGAGCGCGAGGCGGTCTACACCTCCACCGGCGACCTCGCCCGACCCCCGCTGCTGGAGAGCTCCGCTGCCGCCGACGGCAGCGCCCCGGCGGCGGCAGCGCTGTATGAGTACGAGGCAGAGGCCGGCCCAGTGACCGGACTCGCCGTCGGAACGTGCACCGCCCCCGAACGCAGCCAATGGTTCTTCGGTCCTGAGATCGCCGCCGGGTCCTCCTCGCTGCTGACCCTGGGCAATCCGTTCGACCGGTCCGCCACGGTGGAGGTCACGAGCGTCGACTCCGACGGCGATCGAGGGACCACCGGCACCCGGTCCGTCGTCGTCCCCGGCCAGACCACCCGCTCGGTGAACATCGCCGGACTGGCATCCGCGGGCAATGAGCTCGGCGTCCTGGTCCGCTCGGCTGGAGCACCGGTGACTGCGCAGCTGCAGTCCTCCCGCGCCTCCGGACTGACCGGCACCGGAGTAGAGTTCCTACCCGGGATGACCGCACCGGGCGCCGAGCACCTGATGCCCGGCGTCCCGATCCCCGACGGCGTCCGCGACTCCGGCGAGGAGGACGACGAAGAGTCCACCGCACCGCCTGAGCTCTGGATCCATGTCCCCGGCGACGAGGGCGCGACCGTGGAGCTGCAGGTCTATGGCGAGGACGGCCAGCAGGCCATCGAGACCCCCGGCGTCTTCACCGTCGACGGCGGCGAGATCGACGCGGTGGATCTGCGCGGCATCGAACCCGGCGTCAGCGACATCCGGGTGCGCACCGACGTTCCCGCCTACGTGGGGGTGCGCAGCGAGACCGAGGACGGCACGGACTTCAGCTGGGCCGCATCCGCCGCGACCCTGGTGGAGGGGTCGGGAACGCTCCTGCCCGAGGCAGGCGAGACGGAGCTGCACCTGTTCGCCTCCGGCGCCTCAGGCAGCATCGGCTACCGGGTGCTCGATGCCGAGGGCGAGTTCGGGTCCGAACAGACTCTCGAGCTCACCGCCGACGGCGCCGGCGTCATCTCCGCGGAGGATCTGGCCTCGGCCGCGCCGGAGGGCAGCCAGGAGGGCCCCGTGATGATCTCGTTCGCCGATCCGCAGCTCGACGGCGAGGGCACCGTGCACGCGACCATGATCACCGCCACCGACGAAGGTCAGTTCAGTCTGACCCCGGTCTCGCCGCTGGGCGGCCCCGAGGAGTACGTGCCCGTGAGGCTGCTGCGGTGAGTCCCTCCGGGGACCATTGACAGTCGCGGCAGCGACTATGGAGCATTGCCGCCATGAGTGCATCTCCCGCCGCGGCCGCCCCGTCCACGCAGTTCCTGGAGCGTCCCGAAGGCAGGATCGCCTATGACGTCCAGGGTGTCGGTCCGCTCCTGGTGCTGGTGCCTGGGATGGGGGAGCTGCGGTCCTCCTATCGCTTCCTGACCCCCCGGCTGGTGGAGGCGGGCTACACCGTGGTGACCACCGATCTGCGCGGTCACGGCGAGAGCGACACCACCTTCTCGGCCTACGGGGATCCCGAGACCGCCTCCGACATCAGCGCGCTGATCGATTCGCTCGGCAGCTCCGCGGTGATCATCGGCAACTCTCTCGCCGCCGGGGCGGGCGTCATCGTGGCGGCCGATCATCCCGAGCAGGTCACCGGGCTGGTCCTGCTCGGCCCCTTCGTGCGGAACCCGCCGGCTGGACGGATCAGCCTGGCGATGTTCCGGGCGATGACTGCTCCGTTCTGGGTGGCTTTGATGTGGAAGTCCTATATGCCCACCCTCTACTCGGGCCGGAAGCCGGAGGACTTCAAGGAATACCGCGATGCCGTGACCGCCAGCCTGCGCCGCCCCGAATATGGCCGAGCCTTCTCGCTCACCACCCGGCAGACCGACCACGACCCCGCCGAGGCCAGGCTCCTCGAGGTGCGCGCTCCGGTGCTCGTGGTGATGGGCGAGCGCGACCCTGACTTCAAGGATCCTGCGGGGGAGGCACACTGGATCGGAGAGACCCTGAAGGCCGACGTCGTGATGGTGCCGCAGGCAGGCCATTACCCGCAGTCCCAGCAGCCGGAGATCACCGAGCGAGCGATCCTGGAATTCCTGGAGAGTATGGGCCCCCGCGCCTGAGGCCCTCCTGGTGTGCAGCACCGCCCGCGAGGCGCCCGCGAGGAGCCCTTGCCCGAGGAGCAGATTCCCGGACGGCTCACCTGTGCGGCGTCGGGCGGTACACGAGCTCCTGGATGTGCCCGTCGAGCGTCCGACTCTCCAGCAGCTGGAGATCGAAGTCTCCCGCTCCTCTGAGGATCGGGCTGGTCCCGGTGTGGCCAGAGATGACCGGAAAGACGGTCACCTGGATGCGGTCAACCAGACCGGCGGCGAGCAGCGACCAGTTCAACGACAAGCTCGCCTGGGAGCGCAGCGGCACCGCAGACTCAGCCTTCAGCCCCCGTATGATCGTGGCGGCGTCTCCGCGCAGGATCGTCGCGTCGGGCCAGCCCAGGGTGCTCTCCAGGCTCGATGACACCACCACCGCAGGCTTCCTCAGCAGATGCTGATTCCATTCATCGAGGGCGTTCGGATCGGTGCCCTCCGCCATGATCTCGGCGACCTCGCGGAACGTGGTGGCGCCGAAGACCATGAGCTGATCGGGCGTGAACTGGCTGGCGCGATGGTCCAGCAGCTCGGGGCCCTGTCTGTTCCAGTAGCCGCCCCAGTCGGCGTCCTCGGCGAAGGAGCCGTAGCCATCGAGCGTGGAGAAGACGTCCCAGGTGTAGAGGGCGGCCATGGCAGGGTCCATTCGTGGTGGGCGGATCGCGCCTGCAAGCCTCACACATGCCTCCGTGAGGCGCTCGGCCTTGTGTGAGGCGCGCGGAACGACCACGGTAATCGCGCGGACGTGCGCGACTCCAGAACCGCTGGCCACTGCGGGCTGGTCCCTCCGCCGTCGCGCCTGAGGGACGTCCGGGGGAGTCGTTGCTAGGGTGGTCTCTCGTGGATTCCTCGCGCCGATGCACCCGAAACAGCTGTGAGCGGCCTGCCGCCGCCACCCTGACCTACTCCTATAAAGACTCCACCGTGGTGGTAGGCCCGCTGAGCGTCTACGCGGAGCCGCACACCTACGACCTCTGCGACCGCCACGCCGCCTCGGTCACGCCGCCACGCGGCTGGGAGGTGCTGCGGCTGACCCTCAACTCAGCGCCGACGCAGGAGGATGACCTCTTGGCACTGGCCGACGCCGTGCGCGAGTCTCCCGAGGTCCAGGCCGCCTGGGCGCTGGCTCAGAAGGCGCAGCGCGAGGCCGAGCAGTCCGGCCAGGCAGAGCCGTCTGATCGCGCCGCGGAGCCTGAGCTGCCTACGCGCTCCACCCGTGACCGCATGGCTCCGCCCGTCCGCACCGGCGGGCCCGGGATCTCCCGCGGGCACCTTCGCATGCTCGACGACTGAGCGAGCCGCCGAACCGCCGGCTGCCGCTTCGGCCACTGCGGGCGTTGATAGAGTGACGTGCCAAAGACTCCGGGAGGTCATGTGACAACAGGTCCGCACGCCAAGACGATGCACATCGGCGAGCTCGCGGATCGCACCGGCCTGTCCCTGCGGACCATCCGCCACTACGGCGACGTCGGCCTGCTCCCAGCGAGCGGCAGGACCGAGGGGGGTTTCCGGCTCTACAGCGAGGCGGATCAGCAGCGACTGATGCGGATCAAGTACCTGAAGCCACTGGGGTTCAGCCTCGAGGAGCTCACCGAGGTGGTCGCGCTGCTGGAGCTGGATTCGCTGGACGTCGAACAGCGTGAACGAGCCCAGGCATCCCTGGACCACGTGGTGCGGGAGCGCGAGAAGCTCGCCGCCTACCTCAACCAGGCCGACCTGCTGGCCGAGCAGCTCCGCGATCAGCTCAGCGGCTGAAGTCTCTCCATAGCGTGAGAGCTTGCTCACAGGAATCAAACCCTACCCTTACGTTAGGGTAGGGTTTCTGTCGTGACCGGTTGGAGCTCGTCTCACCGGTGCCCCACTCTTCTCTGCGCAGCGTCGCCTCCGCGCCCGCCGCACGTCATCCGAGGGACACCGCCGTGTCCACCACCCGAGAACGGAGCCTCATGGCACGCACGCCCACGGCCGTCGCCGAGGAATTGACCCCGGAACAGCGCCAGTCAGTCCTTCGCACGCTCAAGTCTCCGCGCCTGCTCAAGACGGAGCTGTTCGCCGGGCTGGTGGTGGCACTCGCGCTGATCCCCGAGGCCATCGCGTTCTCGATCATCGCCGGCGTGGACCCGCGCTATGGGCTCTTCGCCTCCTTCACCATGGCCGTCTCGATCGCCTTCCTCGGCGGACGCCCCGCGATGATCTCCGCGGCCACCGCCGCCACCGCGCTGGTGATCGCGCCTCTGATGGCGAGTCACGGAGTCGAATACCTCATCGCCACCGTCATTCTGGCCGGTGTCTTCCAAGTGCTGCTGGCAGTGCTCGGGGTAGCCAAGCTGATGCGCTTCATCCCGCGCTCGGTGATGGTCGGATTCGTCAACGCGCTCGCGATCCTGGTCTTCACCTCGCAGTTCCCCGATCTCATCGGCGTCCCGTGGCTGGTCTACCCGCTGGTCGCCCTCGGGCTGGTGATCATCTACCTGCTGCCGCGGATCACCACGGTGGTCCCGGCGCCGCTGATCGCCATCGTGCTGATCACCGTGCTCGCCGTGGTCTTCGCGCTCAACGTACCCACCGTGGGGGACAAGGGCGAGCTGCCACAGTCGCTCCCCGAGCTGTTCATCCCGGAGGTCCCCCTCACCCTGGAGACCTTCCAGATCATCGCCCCCTACGCACTGGGCATGGCCGCGGTCGGACTGCTGGAGTCGCTGATGACGGCGAAGCTGGTAGACGATGTCACCGACACCCGCTCCGACAAGGTCCGCGAATCCTGGGGCCAGGGCGCGGCCAACATCATCAGCGGGTTCCTCGGCGGCATCGGTGGCTGCGCAGTCGTCGGGCAGACCATGATCAATGTGAAGGCCTCCGGAGCCCGGACCCGGATCTCCACCTTCCTCGCCGGCATCTTCGTCCTGATCCTCGCGGTGAGCCTCGGTGACGTCGTCGCGATGATCCCGATGGCCGCGCTGGTCGCGGTGATGATCTTCGTCGCGGCCGCCACCTTCGACTGGCACAGCATCAAGCCCGCCACGCTGAAGATGATGCCCAAGTCCGAGACCTCGGTCATGCTGGTCACCGTGATCGCCACCGTCTGGACGCACAACCTGGCCATCGGCGTCGGCTCCGGCGTGCTCACCGCGATGGTGCTCTTCGCCCGCCGGGTGGCCCACCTGGCCACGGTGGAGCGCCGGATCGAGCAGCACTTCGGTGAGGAGATCGCGAAGTATGAGGTCACCGGTGAGCTGTTCTTCGCCTCCTCCAACGACCTCTACACCCAGTTCAACTACGCCGAGGATCCCGACCACGTCGTGATCGACATGTACAACTCCCACGTCTGGGACGCCTCCACCGTGGCCTCCCTGGACGCGATCACCGAGAAGTACTCCAAATACGGCAAGCGGGTGGAGATCTCGGGTCTCAACACCGCCAGCGCCGCGCTGCACGAGCGGATGGCCGGCAACCTCGGCGCCGGTCACTGACCACCGCCGCATCAGAATGACCCGACAGAGGGCCGGTGTCCTCGGATGACGACGCCGGCCCTCTGCGGTGCCCTGCGCGGTAGGCTTGAGCCATGCTCAGCGCCCAGTCTTCCGCCGCGCCCAGCCCCACACCGGGCCGGCCCGCCGTCGCACTCTCTGACGACCTGCTCGAGATCCTGCGCTGCCCGGTCAGCGGCAGCACCCTGCGCCAGGACGGGGACCAGCTCATCGCCACCGGCGATCCCAGCCTCCGCTACGCGATCGAACGCGGCGTGCCGAAGCTGCTCGCCCCGCGCTGAGCTCCAGCCCGCGCACCGACAGGCACGTCACCAAGCACGGCATCGAACCTCCACCCGAGACAGCAGAAGGATTTCTATACCCATGAGTTTTGACTACCGCATCGCGGACATCTCCGCGCACGAAGCCGGCCGCCACCAGATCCGTCTGGCCGAGCACGAGATGCCCGGGCTGATGTCCCTGCGCGCGGAGTACGGTGACTCCCAGCCCCTCGCCGGAGCCCGGATCGCCGGTTCGCTGCACATGACCGTGCAGACCGCCGTGCTGATCGAGACCCTGACCGCTCTCGGCGCCGAGGTCCGCTGGGCCTCCTGCAACATCTTCTCCACCCAGGACGAGGCGGCAGCCGCCGTCGTCGTCGGTCCGCACGGCACCCCGGAGGACCCGCAGGGCGTCCCGGTCTTCGCCTGGAAGAACGAGACCCTCGAAGAGTACTGGTGGACCGCCAGCCAGATCTTCGCCTGGCCCGGAGTCGATGAGGACCCCACCGTGGGCGCCAACATGATCCTCGACGACGGCGCCGACGCCACCATGCTGGTGCACAAGGGCGTGGAGTTCGAGGCCGCCGGCGCGGTCCCCTCCGCGCAGGACTCCGATCCCGAGGAGTACCACTACGTGCTGGCCACGCTGCGGAAGTCCCTTGAGGAGAACCCGCAGCGCTGGACCGGGATCGCGAAGAACCTGCGTGGGGTCACCGAGGAGACCACCACCGGCGTGAACCGGCTCTACCAGTTCGCCCGTGACGGCAAGCTGCTCTTCCCGGCGATCAACGTCAACGACTCGGTCACCAAGTCCAAGTTCGACAACAAGTACGGCGTCCGCCACTCGCTGCCCGACGGCATCATGCGCGCCACCGATGTGCTCATCGGTGGCAAGGTCTCCGTCGTCTGCGGCTACGGGGACGTGGGCAAGGGTGCCGCTGAGGCGCTGCGCGGCCAGGGCTCCCGGGTCATCATCACCGAGATCGATCCGATCAACGCGCTGCAGGCAGCCATGGACGGCTACCAGGTCGCCCGGCTGGAGGACGTGCTGGAGACCGGCGACATCTTCATCACCACCACCGGCGGCAAGGACATCATCTCCGCCGAGGCGATGCAGAAGATGAAGAACAAGGCCATCGTCGGCAACGTCGGACACTTCGACAACGAGGTGGACATCGCCGGTCTGGCCGCCATCCCCGGCGTGCAGAAGGTCGAGATCAAGCCGCAGGTGCACGAGTGGGTCATGCCCGCCGACGGCACCCGCGCCGAGGGTTACTCGATCATCCTGCTCTCCGAGGGCCGCCTGCTGAACCTGGGCAACGCCACCGGGCACCCCAGCTTCGTGATGAGCTCCTCCTTCGCGAACCAGACCATCGCGCAGATCGAGCTCTTCGCCAAGACCGCCCCGGACTACACCGGCGAGGACCGCTACGAGACCGACGTCTACGTGCTGCCCAAGGTCCTGGATGAGAAGGTCGCCCGGCTGCACCTCGACGCCCTGGGTGCGCGGCTTACCGAGCTCTCGAAGGAACAGGCTGACTACCTCGGTGTGGACGTGGCCGGCCCGTATAAGCCAGAGCACTACCGCTACTGATCCTGCAGCACTGATGCTCAGCCACTGATCCCGCATGTACCGCCGCCGGCTCACCGCCGCCCTGGTCTTGGTGGGGCTGGCTGTGGTGTCCCCGGTGATGCTGTGGGACTACAACGACGACGGCGCGCTCGGCAGCCCCTGGCTGCTGGGTGTGCCGTTGGCGTGTGGCCTGGCCGGTGCCGCCTTCGCGCTCTGGGGACGCAGCATCGGACTTGCTGTGGTGAGCGTGATGGTCGGAATCTTGGTCCTGCCGGCGTGGATCTTCCTCGTCTACGCGGTCGGAGGGCCCTGAGCGTCGGGCTCTCGCGCCGTTCCCCACGTCCGTCGCATCGGTCGAGGGCCGGTGGCACTCAGAGCCGCGGCGTCAGCGGCGGCTCGGTGCGACGCTGCCCGGTGGCCTCGAAGGCCGCGGCGATCTGCAGCAGTCGGGCGTCGTCGTAGGCGCGCCCTGCGAAGGTGAGCCCCACGGGCATCCCGGTGTCGGCCATGGTGCCCATCGGCACGGTGACCGTGGGGATGCCCAGGTGGCGCCAGACGAGATTCCCGTTCGCGACCCACACCCCGTTGCGCCAGGCCAGCTCGGCTGATTCAGGAGAGACGTCAGCATCCGCCGGTCCCACGTCGGCCACCGCGGGGAAGGCGATGACATCGAACCCGTGCCGATCCATCCACTGGTCGAAGTCCAGCTCCCGGGTGCGGACCAGCCCTTCGATGCCGTTCTGCATCAGCGGAATCGTCTCCAGGTGCAGGTCGGCATGGGCGCGCACCAGCTCCGGCAGGGTCGCGATGTCATCGTCGAAACCGTCGTAGCGGTCCGGCAGCGCCCCGGTCGGCGGCGGGAAGATCTGGCTGCCATCGACTCGCACCATGCTGTGCAGCGCGGGGTCGGCGTTGGCCGCCAGAAAGTCGTCACAGGCCCAGGCGGAGAGCAGCCCCACCTCGTGGCGCAGGTACTCCTCCGGGACCAGTCCGCGGGTCTTGATGTTCGGTGCGCCGGGGCGGTCACCTTCGTAGTTCGACACCGCCGGCAGATCACTGCGCGTGAGCTTCGCCCCGGCCGCGGTGAGGCTCTCGACCGCGGACTCCCAGAGGTGCAGCACCGAGTCGCGCGGGAACACCGGCCGTCCGGTGGAACCGCCGATGCCGGTGACCCCGTCGGATTCCACGGCGGCGGTGCCGGCCTCGGGGTCTTCCCCCAGGTACATCCGGGGAGCTCCGATGCTCAGCCCGGCCAGCACGTCGCGCGCCGCATCCCGGTCAGCCACCGCGAGTCCGGTATAGGGGGCCGGGCGCAGCGACGAGGCCGGCGGCAGCGCGTGCCAGGGCTGGACACGCCAGAAGTCCCCGCGGGGCTGGGGATCATCGGCGACGATCACCTCCAGCACCTCGAGCAGATCCGCCATGGTGCGGGTGTGAGGCACGACGACATCCATGGTCGGCACCAGCGGCCAGTTTCCGCGCATCGAGATCACGCCCCAGGACGGGGTGTAGGCGCAGAGCGCGTTGTTCGAGGCCGGTGCCCGACCGGAGGACCAGGTCTCCTCGGCAAGCCCGAAGCTCGCGAAGCTGGCCGCCGTCGCCGTCCCGGAGCCGTTGGAGGAGCCGGAGGCGAAGGCCGAGGTCAGGTAGGCGGAGTTGTACGGACTCTCGGCCCTGCCATAGAGCCCGCGCTGCATCCCGCCGTTGGCCATCGGGGGCATGTTCGTGAGCCCGAGCAGGATCGCGCCCGCGCCGCGGAGCCGCTCCACGACGAAGGAATCCTGCTGCGCCACCAGCTCCGCGAAGGCCGGAGAGCCGGCCGCCACGGTCATTCCGGCGGCCTTATAGCTGTCCTTCGCGGTATACGGGATCCCTTCCAGCGAACCCAGCGGCTCACCGGAGGCTCGTCGAGCATCGGAGGCCCGCGCCTCCTCCAAGGCCCGCGGGTTCATCACCACCAGGGCGTTGAGCCGGGGCCCGTGCCCGGAGTCCTGCCGGTCATAGGCCTCGATCCGGTCCAGATAGGCCTGCACCAGCTGCTCGCTGGTGAGCCTCCCGCCTTCCAGGGCCTCGCGCAGCTGCGCGATGGAGGCCTCGACGACGTCGAAGCCCGCCCCGTCCGGGGATCCCTCCCCCCGGGATCCGGCGTTCGCGGAGGACTCGCTCATCGCTCGCCGTCCCCACTGAGCTGCTCCAGCGGTGCGGCGTGGCTCACCGGGGCGGGCTGCTGCTGCGTGATGCAGTGGATGCCCCCACCGAAGCGCAGGATGTCCCTAGCGTCGACGAGCTCGATGCGCCGGTCGGGGTAGGCCTGGGCGAGGATCGCGGCGGCGTCGTCGTCGTGGGGGTCGTCGTAGGCGCAGAGCACCACCACCCCGTTGGCCACGTAGTGGTTGATGTAGGTCCAGTCCACGTGCTCGCCGTCCTGAAGAATGGTGGCGGGGGCCGGGACGTCGATGATGTGGAGGGGTTCTCCGGCGGCGTCGCGCGCCGTCTCCAGGAAGGCGCGCAGGGTGCGGGTGACCTCGTGGTCCGGATGGGACGGATCGTTCTGGCGGTGCAGCAGGATGCTCCCGGAGGGGGTGAAGGCGGCGAACATGTCCACGTGGCCGCGGGTGCCGAACTCCTCGTAGTCCCTTGTCAGCCCGCGTGGGAACCAGACGGCGTGAGTGGTGCCCAGCGCTGTGTGGATCTCGGCCTCGACCTCGGCATGGGACAGGTCGGGATTGCGAGAGACGTCGCGCTGGACCGTCTCGGTCAGCAGCACCGTGCCGCGCCCATCGACATGGATGGCCCCGCCCTCGTTGACCAACGGGCTGCTGACCCGCGCCGCGCGGGTCTGCGCAGTCACCGCGGAGGCGATGTGCTCATCCCGGGCCCAGCTGGCCCAGCTCTGCGCACCCCAGCCGTTGAAGATCCAGTCCACCGCAGCCAGCTCGCCATCGGCCCGGTGCACGAAGGTCGGCCCGATATCGCGCATCCAGGCGTCGTCCAGCGGCAGCGACAGCAGCGTGATCGCGTCGCCGAGCTGTTCCTGGGCCACAGGGAGGTCTCCCGGCGCCACGACCACGGTGACGGGTTCGTGCTCGGCGATCACCCGGGCGACCCGGGCCCAGGCCGCGCGAGCCGCCTCCAAGGTGGCGGATCCCGGCTCGCCGAAGGTGTCGTTGGCAGGGGGGAACGCCATCCAGGTCCGTTCATGCGGCGCCCATTCCGGGGGCATCCGCAGCGTGTCGGGTGAGGAGGTCATAGGGCTCCGTCAGGTGGTGGGGAACTCGGTGGTCTCAAAGCGACGGCGGAAGAACTCCGGCCGCTTGTGATATTGCCAGAACATCGCCGCAATGCCGAGGGTGAAGACCAACATTCCCAAGATGAACACCAGGCCGACGCCGCCGATCTCCGAGCCGGAGCCGTAGTCGGGGTCCATCGAGTCCCAGATGGTCTGGAAGAAGAAGATCAGCAGCAGGATCCCGCCGACCAGGGGAGCGAGCAGCTTGTTGAAGAAGTCCCCGACGGAGGCAGTGGACTCGCCGCGGAAGTACCAGACGCAGGCCAGCGCGGTGATCCCGTAGTAGAAGCAGACCATCATGCCCAGCGTGGTGATGGTGTCCCAGAGGACGTTCTCCGAAATGATGCGCATCACCACGTAGAACACCGAGGCGATGACCACTGCGACCACGGTCGCGTAGGCCGGCGTCTGGTACCGCGGGCTGACCTGGGAGTACTTCTTGTCGAGCGCGCCATAGTGGCCCATCGCCAGCATCGTGCGGGCCGGGGAGATCATGGTGGACTGCAGCGAGGCGGCGGAGGAGGAGAGCACCGCCAGCGACATCAGGATCGCCATCGGTCCCATCACGGGTCCGGCCAGCGCGGCGAAGACGTTCTCCTGGATGTCGGGGTTGCCCAGCCCGAACGCGCCGTCGGAGACCCCCGCGAAGGTCAGTGCCCCGAGGGTGACCACGGTGTAGAGGCTCACGACAACCAGGATGGTCAGGATCGCGGCCCTCCCGGGTGTGGTGGTGGTGCCGCGGGACTCCTCGTTCATCGTCAGCACCACGTCCCATCCCCAGTAGATGAAGACCGAGAGCGCGATCCCGGCGGAGAAGGCGGAGAAGGACTCGATGCCGAAGGGGTTGAACCATTCCCAGCTGAGGGCCGTGGCGTCGAAGGCCGAGCCGGCGGAGACCTGGCGGAATGCCGCGACGGCGAACCAGAGCAGCACCAGCACCTGGAAGGAGACCAGCACGTACTGCACGGTCTTGGTGGTCTCCATGCCCCGGTAGGAGACGTAGGCGGCAGCGGCCATAAAGATCACACAGGTGATCACGTTGACCGGGACGTTGCGGGTCAGCTCGGCGATCGACTCGACCCCGGTGATCTGGCTGATCGCGAGGTAGAAGAAGTCCACCGCGATCCCGGCGAGATTGGAGAGCACCAGGATCGTGGCCGCGAGCAGCCCCCAGCTTCCCATCCAGCCGATCCAGGGGCCGAAGGACTTCGACGCCCAGGTGAAGGTGGTGCCGGCGTCGGGCATCGCCCGGTTCAGCTGGCGGTAGCCCAGCGCGACCAGCAGCATCGGGATGAACCCGACGATGAGCACCGCCGGCAGATGATCGCCCACGGCGGAGGCGGTGGGCCCCAGCGCCCCGGAGAGCGTGTAGGCCGGGGCGATCGTGGAGACTCCGATGACCACCGCGCCCAGCGCCCCGATGCTGCCGATGCTGAGTCCCTTGCTGTGGGCGTGCTGTTGAGCTGTCTGGACGCCTGCGCCGCGTGGTTCGCTCATCATCGTCTCCTCGGTCAGCGCGTGGTGGGGGCGTTGGTGTCAGGGCTGCTGAGGTCAGGGCTGCTGACTTCAGGGTTTCGGGGCAGCAGGACCATGGGGATCGGCAGGTGGGAGAGCACCCGGGCCGCCGTCATGCCCAGGAAGATGTGCCGGCGTCGGGCCAGCGGGGAGGAGCCGATGAGCAGCAGTCCGCCCGGCGGCCAATCCACTGTGTCCACGGCGTGGCGCAGCGTGCGTCCGGTGGCGAAGATGTGCCTGCTCGGCTGGTTCGACCCCGGCCCGACGCTGGACTCGTTGCCGGTGTCGTCCCGGGCCGGGCTGGACTCCTTGTCCTCGAAGGTCACGAAGGTCAGCGAGGCACCCAGCTGAGCGGACCAGGATTCGCTGGAGCGGCTGACCTGGTGATCGGGGTGAGCGGGGGAGATCGCGGCCAACACGTCGGTGATCACGGTCTTGGACCGGTAGCCGGAGGGGGCCAGCGCCACCGGGACGGGTGAGCTGTGCAGCAGCGCGGTGACCGCCGGGTGGGTCATGATCCGGCCGAACCCGATGCCGGATCCGGTGACCAGCACATCAGAGTCCAGCTCCTGCACCGCGGAGACGAGTCCCTCGGCGATCGAGCCTGCCGGGCGGATATGGCTGTGGTGCCGGATCTCGGCCGGGATGACCTCCTCGGCCTCGGCGATCCACTGCTGCGCCTGTTCGGCGATGATCCCCACGACGCTGCCCACCGGGGGATACTCCTGTTTGAACGCCGAGTCCTGGCGGATGATCAGAATCAGGTCGAGCCGCGCCCCGGCGGCGCGGGCCAGCGCGATGCCCAGCGCCAGGGCGTCGTGGCTGCGTTCATCACCGCCGAAGCCCACCGCCACCCGATGGATCTTGTGTTCAGCCATAGCTCGCCTCCGCGTGATCGGTGTGCTCTGCGGAGCGTGCTGTGTGCTCCGTCAGCCGGTGCACGACGTCGGACGCGGCCCGGCGACCCTGCCGCAGCGCTCCGTCGACGTGCTGATAGCCCTCTGCCGCAAGGTCGGAGCAGGCCCAGTGCAGCGGACCCACCGCACTGCGCTGATGCGCTCCGTAGCGGGAGAGTCCGCCGATGTCGAAGCTCGCGGCATAGGCGCCGCGGGTCCACTCCTCGGCGCCGAAATCCGACTCGTAGTAGACCTCGGGGGTCAGCGCCTTCTCGCCCAGATAGGCGGCCAGTGAACCGAGGATCGCCTCACGCCGCTCCGCCGCGGTGAGGCTGAACATGTCATCGGCGACCTCATCTGAGACGAAGCCGACCAGGGTGCCGCGGCGGTCCTGGTGGTTGGTGTTGTCGTAGACCTCCTGGACGATCTCGTTGGGACCGAAGCCGGTGCCCGAGAGGCCCGCCTCGCGCCAGAACGGTCGGCCATAGACCGCGTGGACCTTGATCACCTGGCCCATGGACTGGTGCTGGTGCATCTGGTGCTGGAGCCGGGGCAGCGGCGGCTCGAAGCTGATCCGTGAGTAGAGGTTCGGCGGCACCGCGACGATGACCTCGCGGGCCCGCACGGTGAGCCGGTCGGAGAAGACTGTGGCGCCTCCCTCGCGGTGCCAGGCGATGGTGCGCACCGGGGTGGAGAGCTGCACCGAGTCTGCGGGCAGTTGGGCCTCCATCGCCTCCGAGACGCTCTGCATCCCGCCGACCACCCGTCGGTCCAGAATGAAGTCCTCGTCCACCAGGTTGCTGAAGGACCCGGCGGAGGTGGCCATCAGGACCGCCTGCAGCGCGGAGAAGGCGTGGTCGGGTTTGGTGAGCATGCCCCCGGCGAGGAAGATCGCGATGTTCTCCCGAGCTGCCACGTCCTCGGTCTGGCTGCGCAGCCACTCGTTGAAGGTCACGGTGTCGAGCTCGCGGGCCTGCGGATGCGCCCAGGGCTCTGAGGGCCCGATGGAGGCGGCCAGCTCGTCGATGATTCGGATGATCCGCCGCATCTCTGCCACGGTCTGCTCCGGTGCGGGGAACATCTCCCCAGTGAACTCATGGCGGACGCCCTCGCGGTCGAGGTAGACGTTCGCGCCATCCCGGTAGCGGGTGAAGGTCTCCATGCCCAGCTCATCGAGGAGCTCCAGGAGTGCGCTCTGGTCCGGGGAGACCCACTGTCCACCGATCTCCAGGAAGGCGCCGTCGATCTCCTGGGACCAGGTGCGCCCACCGACGCGGTCGCGCGCCTCCAACACGATGGTGGAGTGTCCCGCGGCATGCAGCGTCCGGGCGGCCATCAGGCCGGCCGGTCCCGCGCCGACGACGACGACGTCGCACTCGCGCGCTTCGCTGCTGCCCAGTGATCGTTGAGCGTCCATGCTGTTCCTCTTCACGTGTAAATTAACTATATTCATTAACGGGTAGTCCAGGACAGTTGTCAAGACCTCCTGGATATTTTCACGGGGCCAAATCCGGGCCCATAGACTGGGTCCTCGCGGCCGACGGTCTGACTGGACATATCACCGGGTCGACGGTGTCGCCGACGACGCGAGCGGAGCGGAGGAAAGGCACAATGACGGCGGAGACGACGCGATCCAGAGGGCGGGGCCGCCCCACATCCCCGGTGCTCTCGCGTGAGGCGATCGCGGCGAGGGCCATGACCCTGGTGGCTGAACGCGGGTATGACCATCTGACCATGGCCGGACTGGCGCGCAGGCTCGGCGTCTCAGCGTCAGCGCTGTACAACCACGTCTCCTCCAAGCATGACGTCCTGGTGCTGATCCAGGACCGGTTGAACGCCGAGATCGACTGCAGCGCCTTCGGTCGGCTTCCCTGGCCCGAGGCGCTGAGCGCCTGGGCGCGCTCGTATCGTGAGTCCTATGTGGAGCACACCGAGCTGATTCCGCTGATCGCGGTGCTGCCGATCGCCGACGCCCCGAAGTCTCTTGAGATGTATGAGCGGGTCTTCGTCGCGCTGCACTCCGCCGGGATCGACGACCGCGACGCGGTCGACATCATCGCCGGGATCGAGGCGCTGGTCTTCGGCGCGGCCTTCGACGCCTCGGCCCCTGCGGACATCTTCGACCCGGGCAGCCTCGGGGACATCGCGCCGACCTTCGCCCAGGCCGCCGCGCTGCGCGCCGCCGATGCCCGCGCCTCCGCCGATCGTGCCTTCGAGATGACCCTGGAGGTCCTCGTCGATGGGCTTCTCCGACGGGTGGAGACTGGTGAGACGTTCAGTCCAAGGCATGCATGACGTGCTTGACCCGCGTGTATTCCTCGACTGAGTAGAGCGAGAGGTCCTTGCCGTAGCCGGAGGACTTGAAGCCGCCGTGCGGCATCTCGGCGACCAGCAGCAGGTGGGTGTTGACCCACACGCAGCCGAAGTCGAGATCGCGGCTCATCCGCATCGCCTGTCCCTGATCCGTCGTCCAGACGCTGGAGGCCAGCGCGTAGTCCACGCCGTTGGCCAGCGTGATCGCCTCCTCCTCAGTGGCGAAGGGCTGCACCGTGAGCACGGGCGCGAAGGTCTCCTCCTGGACCAGCTGGTCCTCCTGGCGAACCCCGGTGATGATGGTGGGCTGCACGAAGAATCCCTTGGCGTCCGCTGGCGGCGCGCCGCCGGTGATCACCGTGGCGTGATCGGGGATGCTCTCCAGCTTGGTGCGGACGGTCTCGAAGTGGCGCACGTTGTTCAGCGGTCCATAGTCGTTCTGCGCGTCGTCGAGATCACCGGTGGTCAGCTTCGCAGCCTGGGCGGCCAGCAGCTCGACGAACTCGTCATGCACGCTGTCCTGGACCAGCACGCGGGTCACCGCGGTGCAGTCCTGACCGGCGTTGAAGGTGCCGAAGGTCAGGATCAGCTCGGCGGCCTTGTGCAGGTCCGCGTCGGCGAAGACCACGGCAGGAGCCTTTCCGCCGAGCTCCAGATGGGTACGCTTGACCGATTTCGCGGCGGAGGTCGCGACCGCCTGACCTGCGCGCACTGAACCGGTGATGGCCACCATGGCAGGGGTGTCGTGCTCGGTGAGCAGCTCTCCGGTGCTGCGGTCGCCGAGCACCACGTTGAACACGCCGGCGGGCAGCACCTCCCCGGCCAGGCGGGCCAGGACCAGGGTGGACTCGGGGGTGGTCTCTGAGGGTTTGAGCACGATGGTGTTGCCGGCGGCCAGGGCGGGCCCGATCTTCCAGAGGGCCATCATCAGCGGGAAGTTCCACGGGGTGATCTGCGCGACGACGCCGACCGGCTCGCGCCGCACATAGGAGGTGTGCCCTTCCAGATACTCCGCGGCACCGCGGCCTTCGAGCAGCCGTGCGGCCCCGGCGAAGAAGCGCAGCTGGTCGGCGCCGGCGGCCACCTCCTCCTCGGCGATGATCCGGCGCGGCTGTCCGGTGTTGCGATGCTGGGCCTCGACCAGCTCATCTGAGTGCTGTTCCAGCTTGTCGGCCAGGGCGAGCAGACAGCGCTGACGCTCCGAGGGCGTCGCCGACTTCCAGGTGCTGAAGGCGGTGCTGGCCGCGGCGAAGGCGGCGTCGACGTCGGCCGCGTCGGAGACCGGAGAGAGGGCCACGCGCTTGCCGGTGACGGGGCTGATCAGCTCTAGGTCCGTCGATCCGCTGGCCGCGACGAAGGACCCGTTGATGTAGTTCTCAAGCCGCGCGCTCACAGAGATCTCCTCCACACTCAGATAATGATTAGGGTTCATTTTACGATGGGTAGATGTGCCGCGCAACACTGTTGGAGAATCTGTCTCGGGTGTACTGCTGGGCTGAATCTGGTGAGAAGAGGAGCCTCAGATGCGCAAGGTGATGGACGGGCAGCGGACACATCAGCACGAGGGCGAGCTGGTGGTATTCGTGCTCGGCATGACGATCAACAAGCCGTGGCGTGTGGATCGGTGGATGCCGGTCTTCGCTGCGATGCCGAAGATGCTCGAGGAGCTCTCGGCGGACCCGGAGTCGGGGCTGTTGGGCCACCGTCTGGGGATCGGCCCCGGAGGACCGATCAGCGTCCAGTACTGGTCCTCCACGGAGAAGCTCTTCGACTACGCCTCAGATCGAGAGGCGCTGCACCGCCCCGCCTGGGCGGCGTTCAACCGGGGAGCGATGAAGACCCCGGGGGCGGTGGGCATCTGGCATGAGACCTATGTGGTCGAGCAGGCCGAATCTGCCTATGTGAACACCCCGGTGACGGGGCTCAGTGAAGCCACGTCCTCGGTCCCGGTGGGACGCGGGAAGGAGCGGGCGCGCGACCGGCTCAAGCAGCTGCGCCCGGCTCAGCTGTAGGGCAGCTGGTGCAGCCGCTGGCCGAGCCGCTGCTGGCGCTCCGCCTGGATGCGCAGCCGCCGGTACTCGCGATTGCGCCGCTCGGCCATGACCGCGACCAGGAATTCGGTGGCCGAGGAGGGTGGGGCCGGGGGAGCGACATGGCCGGCGATCTCATTGGCGAGCCGGTTGGCGGTGTGCTCCAGGGCCTGGGTGTTGTGTCCGCGGGGCGAGTCCTGGATCGTTCGCAGGAACCGCGAAGCACGGGCGGCCACCGTGTCGGGGATCCGGCCCAGGTCTGCGATCTGGGTCCAGGAGGTCAGCTGCGCGGGCACCGGCAGCATCATCGGCTTCACGGCGGGCTGGCGGACCCGGATCACGTAGGTGCCGGCCACCATGTCACCCAGGCGTTTGGTGCGCCGGCTGAACATCCCGGCGAAGAGCGGGATGATCCCAAAGCTGAGGTAGATCTCCCCGAAGCCGACCAGCGCGCGGATTCCGGCATGGCGCAGCCGGATCGCGCCGCCGTCGTCGCGCACCACCCGGGTGCCGAAGATCAGCCGTCCCACGGATCGGCCCCGGGTCAGGGTCTCCACCGTCATCGGCAGCATCACCAGGCACAGCACGGCCCCGCCGAGCATGACGGCGGCCTCCAGCGCCGGATCGACGACGCCGGCGCCGGCAGCCATGCCGGAGAGGATCAGGAAGGCCACCAGCGCGGCCCAGGAGATGATCAGATCCACGATCAGCGAGGCGGCACGGGTGATCAGCGAGGCGGCTGGAAGCTCCAGCTCGACGCCTTCACCGGTGATCACATTGCGCATGGGCCAAGCCTAGCGTCACGAGGGCGAGCTCGGGCGGCGCCGCCAGCGACGAGGCCCCGGACCAGCACTAGGCCCGAGGAGTCCAGGGCTGCAGGATCGTGGTCATGGCCTCGGTGAGGCTGCGCTGCAGCAGCGGGCCGAAGGACACGCGCTTCACGCCCAGCGTCGTGAGCTCCTCGAGGCTCAGTCCCTCGGGGACGGCGCCGTTGACCGGGTGGGCGGTCACATTCAGCGGGGTCTTCACGGCGGCCAGGATCTGCTCGAGGTAGTCCCGGGAGGGGACCTTCACCGGGTACAGCGAATCGGCGCCGGCCTGCTCCAGCAGGCGCAGCCGGTGCAGCGCGTCCTTCAGCTGAGCCTCCGGGTCTGCGTCGGTGGTGAAGGCGTCGGTGCGGCCGTTGATCACCAGGTGTGTGCCGGTGGCATCCGCGGCGGCACGGATCGCGGCGATGTAGGCGGCATGCTCCTCGGCCGAGCGCATCTCGTCCATCGAATGGACCGTGTCCTCGATGTTGATTCCGACGGCACCGGCCTCCAGGGTGCGGTGGACCAGCTCCTCGGCGGGGGTGTCGTATCCGGATTCCAGGTCGACCGAGACCGGGATCTCGACGACGTCGGTGATGCGCCGCACCACGGCGAGGACGTCGGCCAGATCCATCGCCTCGCCGTCGGCCTCACCGAGCGAGTCCGCCACCGGATGGCTGCCGATGGTCAGCGCGGAGAACCCGAGGGAGGCGCAGGCCTCGGCCGACCAGGCGTCCCAGACGGTGGGCAGGATGACCGGAGTGGCCTGGTGGTGGAGCTCGAGGAGACGTGTGGCGTGCTGTTCGGTGGAAGTCATCTTCGCATCGTGGCACATGCGAGACCCTGAGGGAAGACGGTCCTGCAGGTGCCGTGATACTGCCCTGAGGAGACGGTAGTCTCATGGCGTGGATATCGATGCCTTCATCGCCGTGCATCAGCACGAGTGGGACCGACTCTCGAAGCTGGCCTCGCGGCGTCGGCTCTCTGCCGGCGAGGCCGATGAGATGCTGCGGCTCTACGAGCGCACCTCCACCCACCTGTCCATGATCCGCGCGGCCGAGCCGGACTCCCCGGTGGTGGCCTCGTTGTCAGCGCCGCTGGGTCGGGCCCGCGCGCACCTGACCGGGACCGGGGAGAACGTCTTCGTCTCCAGCGCCTATTTCTTCACCCAGACCCTGCCGGTGGCGTTCTACCGGATCCGTTGGCTCACCGTGATCCTGGGGGCGGCGTTCATCGCGGTCACCATCGCCTTCGCGCTCTGGACGATCAACCATCCGCAGATCGATCTGCTCATGCCCGAGGAGGCCCGGCAGAGCTACGCCGGGACCGAGTTCATCAACTACTACTCGGAGCACCCGAACTCCAGCTTCGCCGCGCAGGTATGGACCAACAACGCGTGGATCGCCGCGCAGGAGGTGGCCTTCGGGGTGACCGGGGTCTTCGTGCCCTTCGTGCTCTTCGTCAACGCCCAGGGCCTGGGCATGGCAGCCGGAGTCATGGCTGAACAGGGCGAGGCCTCCACCTTCTGGCTCTACATCCTGCCCCACGGGCTGATGGAGATCACCGCGATCTTCATCGCCGGCGCGGCCGGGCTGCGGATCTTCTGGGCCTGGGTCGCTCCGGGGCAGATGCGACGCTCCGCCGCGCTGGCCGCCGAAGGACGCAAGCTCATCACCGTGGCCTTCGGGCTGGTGCTGGTGCTGCTGATCTCCGGGGTGGTGGAAGGCTTCGTGACGCCCTCGGATCTGCCGCACTGGCTGAGGATCGGCATCGGCGCCGCCGTGCTCGCCGCGTACTGGGTCTACACCCTGGTGTTGGGGGGTCGGGCATACCGTGCCGGAGTCACCGGCGACCTCGGAAAGTACGACGCCGGCACGGTGGAGCTGACGGCCTGAACTTCACCTGGTGCGGGGCAGGACCTCGACCCTAGGTCTCCGCATCCTTCTCGCGCAGACTACTGAGATAACTAAGTAGTCGGAGCTGACCCCGCCGCGTCGAACGCAGTGCGAATGACAATCTTGAGCACACTTGAAGCCACCTACCCAGAGAGACACCAGTTGTGAGCGCCAGCGTTTTTGGGATATCCCGCAGAGAACTCCTCGGTCGATCCGCTGACATGCAAGTTCTGCAGGGCCACGCAGAGCGAGCACGTCAGGGGTCCGCTCAGCTTGTGGTCATCGAGGGGGAGAAGGGGGTCGGAAAGACCACTCTGGTCAGGGAATTCTTGGACTCGATCGAAGGCTTCCGGACATTTTCCACCACGGTGCTGGAGGAGGACCAGGAGACCCCGGCGTCACTGTCAGGGATCCTGTTCAGCGATGAGCCATACCCTGATTCTCAGACGCCCGAGGCGCTCGTAGAGGCGGCCCGTTCCGCCGTTGCCTCCCAGCAGAGCCCCTTCGTCGTCGTCGTCGAGGATTTCCACTGGGCCGACCCGGTGTCGGTCGAAGCCCTGATGCGGGGGCTCCGCCCCCTGACCGCCTTCCCGGGTCTGTTACTGATCACCATGAAGCGCGCCGAGCGCAAAGATCTCAAACGTCTGGTCCAGCTGGCTCAGTCGAACCCGGCGGCCTCCCACATCGTGATGTCCACCCTCACTGAGTACGGGGTTCGGCAGCACCTCAGCGCCGCCACCGGACTGCCGATCTCCGACCACACCGCCGCTGCGATCCACCACATCACCGGTGGGTTGCCCCTGGTGGTCTATGAGGCCGCCACCTGGCTCGAGCACACGGCGTCCTTCCCCGGGCGCAGCATCCAGCACGTGGTGGCGCGGGTCCAGTCCGCCATGCAGGAAGGCTCCAACCGATACCGCCAACACATCGAGCGCAGCATGGAGG
This sequence comes from Nesterenkonia maliinae, assembly GCF_051262655.1. Lineage (NCBI taxonomy): Bacteria > Bacillati > Actinomycetota > Actinomycetes > Micrococcales > Micrococcaceae > Nesterenkonia > Nesterenkonia maliinae. Next base: position 110,157 of record NZ_JBIMEY010000006.1, read on the forward strand.
AACTCTCCACGAACGCGCGGGACGTGCTGGGACTGCTGGCGCTGGCGGGGGTGCCGCTGTCCGCGGGGTACCTGCTGCGTGCGCTCAGCGCGCAGGAGAGTGATCTGGCGGAGTTGAGAACCCGGGAACTGGTCAGCACCGATTTCTCCGGTGTGGACTACCGGCTGCGCAGTTCCAGCTGGCAGAGCGGGCTTCGTGACCTCATCTCCCCTGTGGACCGGGTCAGGCTTCTGCTGGCGCTGGCAGAGTCCGACGACGGTCCGGAGAGCTTCGCGTTCCGGCTCAGCGCCGCTCGCCTCGGCGAGGATCAGGAGTACCTGGTGATGCTCGGCGAACTCGGCGTCGAGCGCACCTCCGAGCTGGAGCAGCAGGGGCTCGGTGCGAAGGCCGAGAGTCTGATCCAGCAGGTCACCACCGCGCTGCCCCAGGAGGGCGGCCTGCGTGCGCTGATCAGCCTGGCTGTCCGTCGCCGCGCGCTGCCGCAGGTGATCAACGATGGTCTCGACGTGGCCTTCGGCAGCATGGCCGAGGGGACCCTCAAGGCGGCTTGGAACGCCCTGATATTCCTGCGCGCCGGATCCACCGGCGAGGCAGTCTCCTCGTTGCAGCGGTTCCCGCCCAGCCCTGAGAGCCGGACCGAGGACGTCGTGGTCTTCGCCTATGCGGTGAGTGAGTGCGGGCGGCTCGCCATCCCGTATGGGCTCGGGGTTCCCAGTCCAGAGTTCTTCGTCTCCGCCTGCACTGCGATCGAAGGCTGGCGCGGCGCTGAGCGTCAGGTCTCCGGTGCAACGCAGGACGCCGTCGAAGCTGTCGCAAAGGAGGCGACCGCGGAGGACGACTATCTGGGGCAGCTGATGATCATCATCGAGATGTGGCATCTGCTGGCCAAGCCGCGCGGAGACCGGGCACCGGACGAGAGCGTCACGGAGCTGCGAGACCTGATGAACCGTCGGGTTCCCGAACCGACGACGGCACTTGCAGCGAGCGCCGTGCGGTCCGTGCTGGCTGGACGATTGCGGCTCGCCGGAGAATCCCGGTCGTCATTCCGGATGCTCGAGACCCTGGTCCAGCAGCCGGCCACCGACTATCTGGCCTACGCACGATTGAATTTCGCACTCTCGCTGTTCTACGCGGGACGCTGGGATGAGGCCGAGCAGCTGGCCACCGGTGTCGCAGCCGAGGGGCTGAAGAACGGTGAGGACGTCCATGCGCTCGTCAGCTACGCGTTCGCCGCACTGGTGCCCCTGGCCCGAGGACAGGTGCGCGGCCAGCGGCTGCTCGAGGTTGTGAAGAACGCCCAGCATGGTCCCGAGCCCACTGCGGCTGACACGATCGGTGCCTTCGTCGAGGTCTGGGGCTGCATCCTGCGGGAGGAGAATGGATCGGCCTTGGACCTGTTGCTGGGACTGAAGGAACGGCAGTCTCCCTGGGCCGTGATTGGACTGATGCAGGTCACTCTCCTGGGACGGCTGCTCTGCCAACAGGGCCGTGTCGAGGAGGCTCGCGATCTGATCCACTCGATCCGAGACATCAGCATTCCGGCGACGCCGGCCTCACGCCGCTATGCCGAGACCTACCTGACCGGTCTGACCGCGGACAACCCGCGGCGGGGGATCGAGCGTCTGCTTGCGGCGATCGACCTGTTGGACCTCATCACGCATCCCCAGAGATCTCCTGGAGAGGCCGAGCGCGGAAGTTTCAGGCTGCACCGGGCGTTGCTGGCGCTCGATATCGCGGACCTGTGCGCGGCCCACCTCGATGCGCTCGGGGAGCATCGGCCCCGCGCACTGGACCTGCTGGCCTGGGCCGAGGTGGTGTTCACCCGGTGCGGAGTGGAGTCGCTTGCCGAACATGGCACCCAGACCCGATTCCGCCTGCAGAAGGGTCTGCGTCCTGGGGTCGGCGAGAACGGCGCGGGGGGTCACTTTGATGCCGGTCTGCAGGTGCTCACCCGCCGGGAGCGCGAGGTCGCCAGACACGTCGCCCGGGGTCTCACTAACCGCGAGGTCGCCGAACATCTCGTGCTCTCCGTGCGGACCGTGGAGACCCATGTCCGCAACATCTTGGTGAAGCTGGAGCTGGACAGCCGGAAGACGCTCAGGCGCCGCCTGACCACGTCGGTCCCCTCGCGGCAATGACTAATCCGCGGCCAGCCTCAGATCCAAAGATCGAGTCGATCGCTGTTCACGGAGAGAGGTTGGTCTTGGACCGCCGTGATGCGCTGCGTGGAGGATCAGGAACAGGCAAGCCCGCTTCGCGACGATGAATCGTCAGTCAGGGCAGTCTGGCTTCCGAGCTGACAGCAGCCGCGCTCCGAGTATCGCCGCATACGCGGTCGTGAGTGGAATCGCTCCGGTGAATCGGTAACCCAGCTCGTCCTCGACACTCCTGATTCGAATCGCGACGGATGAATGATGCATGTGCAGCGCCACCGCAGCTTTTCTCAAGGACCCGAGCCGGCAGAGCGCTTCCACCGCGTCGAGGTCTGCACGGCCGCCATCGGTGCTGCCGATCATTTGAACGGCGTCCATGCTCGGCAGGTCCTGAAGCCCCTGTGACGTGAACGAGTACAACACCGTGAGGCCGCCGAGCTCACGGAATGACATCGCGCGAGAGACGGCGGAACCAAAGTGGGTGAACCCCAGGGCCTGTGTGGCTTGAATGCAGGACTGCTCGATTGGCTGGTCTGACAAGACGTGGTCCAGGCCGAGACAAAGATCGTGTGCATTCTCCGCCAACCGTCGAAGGGCTGTCACTTCATCGGAGAGCACCACCGCCCCGTCAGCCCATGGGGTCACCAGGCTCCCCGGTGCAGCCCTCTCGATGCGCGCCCGGAGGTGTGCAAAGCTCCAGCCCCGGAACACCATAACGGCCGCATATCGAGAGAGTCGCTCCGGAACCGGCGTCCGCGCGGCTTGATCACGGTCGTCCATTTGACCGAGAAGGCGCTCTGCCATCGCGTAGGGTTCACGTTCCCGATTCATGTACCTCTATCTTAAATAGATTATGAGTCGCCTTTACTGAAATATTAGTCCATCTAAGTGTTTATGTTAACTAACTAACACCCGACGATTGTCGGGACGTTTTTTACTGTGCGCAAATTATAATCATTTCGAGCCCTACATTCCACCAGCGTCAACCATCCAGGTGCTGGTAGCTTCAGTCATTTGGGGACGCTGGAGTCTTGGTTGAGGCAAGGAGTGAATCTCAAAAAGGGCTTGAGTTCGGTCCGGTGAGGACCTTGGTGAGTGCAAATAGAATGGAATAAACCATGGAGAAAATTACTCGGGCATCAATCGCCGGCGTAGCTGGACTTGGCCTCCTCGCCGGAGGCGCGACCTTCGCCCTGTGGAGCGACAGTGAGCCAGTCCCTGATGCCGAGATTAGTTCAGGTACCTTGACCCTGTCGCCAGCATCGAACATCGAGTGGACCGACCTTAGCGGGACGGAACCAGCGGTGATCACGGACATCACCGCCTACGAGGCCATTCCAGGTGCTCGCCTTCAGTACGCCGCCGACTTCGCGGTCAACGCCTCAGGTGACAACCTGACTGCGGTGCTTGATACAACAGGCATGGCCAATGCCAGCGTGGGTGAACTGTCGGGGGACGCTGTGAGCGTGGTCTCGGAGTTCACGCTCAACGGCGCCCCTGTCACGACAGTCAGTAGCTCAGATGAATCTCAGACCGTCTCGGTGACAGTGGACATTGAGGTGTCGGATCTCGGCGACACGGTCGGCCAGAACGGACAGATCGTCCTGTCCAACGGTCAGGTGACCCTCACGCAGGAATCACTGGGTCAGTAGCCCATCGAGCTAGATCGCAGCACGAGCTAGTGGAGGGATGAGGACTGTGAAGCCGGTTTCTGGAACTATTTTATGTGTCTCGGCGCTCCTGTTAGGGGCATCGGGCGTTACCCAGGCGGCCTGGTCTGATCAGGTGACATTCGGCGGCGTGACGCTCTCGGTGGATCTCACGCCGCGAGATTCTGGGCGACCAGCACCAAGCGAATCAGAGACCCCGTCCCCCACGTCTGAGGTCATCGAGTCCGATTTTGCGGACCGCGATGACAGTTCTGCCGTAACTTCCCCGGAGCCCACGCGAGATCCCGTGTCCTCCGGGGAAGCCACGGCTGAACCCGAGCAGTCCCGCGAAGTCCCTGCTGAGGAGGCCCCCACGTCTGCCGAAGCACCAACCTCCATCGAGGCAGCAACGCCGACCGAGAGTGCGACCGGCGAGCCCAACGATGAGCTCACTGAGTCAGCTTTACCTGAGGTGAACGAATGATGCCCAGAATTGCACCGCAGACCTCGTCGGCAACGAATGTGCCCAGGCATCGCAGGCCTAACTTCAGGAAGCGGTCTACCGCGCGCCGGGCATTCACTCTGGTGTCCTGGGCGTTCCTCACGACTGTAGTCCTCCTCGTGCTCCTAGTTCTGGTCATCCCGCGCCTTCTGGGTGCCGTCCCGCTGGCAGTCCTGACCAGCTCGATGGAGCCCTCATTGCCGCCCGGCACGCTGGTGGTATCGCAGCCGGTTGATCCTGCGGAAGTGGGCATAGGGGACGTGATCACCTACCAGCCCGAGTCGGGCAACAGGACCTTGATCACGCACCGTGTGATCTCGGTCGGCTATGGCGAAGCTGGCTCCACATATGTGCTTCAAGGTGACAATTCAGGCGCCGCAGATGATCCGATTGTGGAAGACCAGATCATGGGCAAGGTCATCTACAGCGTCCCTTTCGTCGGCTACCTCACTTCGGCCCTACCCACTGCGGATAGAGCCTGGGTCATCACCGGCATTGGTGGAGTACTGATCGCGTACTCGCTGTTTCTAGTGGCCAGTGCAATACGCTCCAAGACGTCTACCTCCCGTGTAACACCGTCCTGACTCTTGCGCTCACGTGCATCGATCACTTCCGATGTGACCCTTTAACGTAGTCGAAGGTCAGAGGACCGGGGTGGAGCCAAGTTTCTGCAGTCAGCGGGAAATGCCCAACGCCGACTCTCCGGGCTTCCTCCCAACATTAGGGGTGCCGCGCTCATACTGTTGAGAAGAGTCAGTAATGTGTGGAGAGGCAGATATGAGCGCGAATTCTGATCGGAACGAGGCCGGAAGGCCTGCCGACGAGAACGAAGATTTTGAATCCGGGCTGGACTACGGCGCCTTTGCATCAGAAGAGCCCGTTTTCCCCGATGACACCCTGAGTGCCGAGCGTGACCAGCGCCCATCGCGGGCGAGCCGGGCCGACGCCGGCCAGCCCAGTGCGGCACAGTCCGGTGCGGCGCAGTCGGGGACCGGGCAGGCCGACGATCAGGCCACCCAGGCGATGCCGGTGACCCGCGAGTCGCAGGGTGCTCCCGCTCGTCACGATCAGAACCATGACGCCCCCACCGAGAACATTCCGCGCACTCCCCCGCGGGACGCCGGCGCGGAGAATCCCAACGCCACGCGGTCCCTCGACGACCTGCGCACCTCCCGGGACACCCGGTCGATGGATGACACCACCACGTTCACCGGGGCAGCCGCCGCGGGCACCGGTGGAGCGACTGCCGCAAGCTCGGGCGCTGCGCCATCTGGCACCGGAGCATCCAACGCTGAAGCTTCGACACCCGGGGCGGACTCCACGTCCGCGGCGCAGGACACCCCTCGCCCGACTCCGGCGGTCTCGAGCCAGGACTCCGCCGGCGAACCCAACCGGGGTGCTGACACCCATGAGCCCACGGAGAACGCCGCCGAGCTGAGCCGTCGCGAGCAGCGTCGTCGGGATCGGGACGCCGCGAAGTCCGATGACCAGGACACCGCCGTGGTCCCCGCCGCCGGAACCGGCGCAGCTGGTGCAGCGGCCGGTGCTGGCGCGGTCGCCGCCGGCAGCTCGGCAGGTGCCAGCACCCGCAGCGGATCCGTGGAGAACTCCAACCGCCCCGGTCCCGGGCCTGCTCACGCGGTCTCCGGCTCGGACGAGTCGGTCACCGATGCCGATTTGAACGACGAGGTGGCCCGCTCCAAGCGCGGCGTCTCCCGCCTCTTCCAGGTCCTGATCGCGATCTTCACCCCGATCCTGCTGCTGGTCGCCGCCGTGCGCCTGGTGGCCTCCCCGCTCTTCCTCTGGGTGGCGTACAACCGCCCGTGGATCCCGGAGGGCGCCTACAGCATGGACGCCGAAGACCGGCTGGTCTACGGCTCCTACGGCACAGACTTCCTGACCAACCTCGCGAACGGACGCTACCTCTCGGAACTCGCGCCCGGCGGTGAGCAGCTGTTCACCGACGGTGAGGTCTCGCACATGGTCGATGTGAAGTTCGTGGTCCTCTGGGTCATGCTCATCGGAATCGTCCTGCTGGTGATCACCTTGATCCTGGCGCTGCTGCTGCGCGCCTGGCGTCCCGGGGGAGTGGCCCGCGGGCTCTTCGCCGGCGCCTGGGTGACGCTGGGCATCATCATCGCCGTCGCGGTCCTGGCGATCATCGACTGGCAGCTCTTCTTCGCCGAGTTCCACCGGATCTTCTTCGCCGACGGCACCTGGACCTTCCCGGCCGATTCCACGCTGATCCAGCTCTACCCCGAGCAGTTCTGGATCGACGCCGGCGTCGCCGTGGTCGCCCTGGCAGTGCTGTTCGCCGTGATCCTGCTCATCGCGACCTGGCCGACCCGCCGTCGTCGTGCACGCCGGGCGGCACGCCTGGCCGAGGTGCACGAGCGCCGCAAGGTCAAGCTGGTCGATGAGCTCAACAAGAACAACGGAGACTACAGCGAGACCTCGACCCGAACACGGGACGGCAACCTCGATCGGGGCCAGACCGCAGCGACGCGCTGAGACTTGTCTCCGACGGCGCCTGACCAAGGGGTGCTGACGGGTACACTCTTCGCTGATGACCAGTGACAACACCGCCGCAGCCCCAGCCGCCCAGGGTCCCCTCGTGGGGATCCTGGGCGGCATGGGTCCTGCCGCCACAGTCGACTTCTATTCAAAGCTGATCGCGGCCACTCCCGCCGCCACAGACCAGCAGCACCTGCGCGTGATGATCTGGGCCGATCCCACCGTCCCGGACCGTTCCCAGGCGATCGTGGGCCAGGGGGAGGACCCCACCCCGAAGCTCGTTGAAGGCGCCCAGCGGCTCAAGGACGCCGGAGCCGCGTTCTACGTCGCCGCGTGCAACGGGTCCCACGCCTTTCTGCCGCGCGTCCGCGAGCAGGTCGAGCTGGACTATGTCTCCATGATCGAGGTGACCGCCGAGCACCTCAGCGCGCTTCCCTACGTGAAGGCCGCAGGGCTGCTCGCCACAGACGCCACCCTGACCGCGGGGCTCTACCAGGACAGCCTCGCCGCCTACGGGGTCGAGCCGATCGTTCCCGAGGCAGCGGATCAGCACACCGTGATGGAAGCGATCTACGCGGTCAAGGCCGGCAACCTCGGGACAGAGCTGCGCGCCGCCCTGGTCCGGGTCGCTGAATCCCTGGTGGCCCAGGGCGCCGACGTGATCGTCGCGGCCTGCACCGAGATCCCGCTGGCGATGACCACCGAGGAGTCTCCGCGCCCACTGGTGGACCCTGCGGTGCTGCTGGCCAACCACGTGGTCACGAGGGCCAACAGGCTGCGCTGACCAGTACCGAAGCGCAGCAGGCTCCCGGGACGGTGAATCCGAGGAGCCTGGCTGGGGCGGATGTAGCGCCCGCTCAGATGGTGATGGTGCCCTTGGGGCTGCGGAAGGTGACCGACATGATGCCGGGAGTGCCGGACGGGGCGATCCACTCGACGTCGACATCCTCGAAGGGGTCCACGTTCGGGCATGCCAGCCACTCGGTCACCCGGTCCGGGGAACCCGCGATGCTCAGCTTGGTCAGCGCCGCCTCCGGAGGATAGGCCTGGGAGGGGTGCAGACCGTCGGTGCCTTCGTTCCAGCGCAGCAGGTAGGGGACCTGAGGGTCAGCGATGAGCCCCTTGATCCCGATCTGCTGCCAGGTCAGCTCCTGGCCGTCGGGGAACTTGCGGTTGCCCGGGACCGCCTTGCGACCCAGACGCTCCTCGAAGGGCGTGAGGTCGTCGACGCTCACACACCAGCCCATCCAGCCGCCTCCGACCAGGGAGCGGTTGCGCACCGCCTGTCCGAAGGGGGCCTTGTCTGCGCTGGGATGGTCCAGCACCTCGACGATCTCGAGGTACTGCCTGTTCTCCAGCGGGATGATGGCATTGCGAGTGCCGAAGCGTGGATGGATGCCGCCGCGGACGCGCTCCACGCCCAGGGCATCGGTGATTCGTTCCACCGTGGATTCCATTCCATCAGGACCGACTGCGTAAGAGACGTGATCGAGGCGCATCATGAGGACATCATGACACCCCTCGCCGCAGAGCGATAAATCGCGTTGATCACTCATACTTATCCTGCATTTTTCTACCGGTTGTAGAAATATCACGACGACGGCGCAACTGGCCCCGGTATGGCGCGTATCCTTGATAGGTGCTCAAGACCGCTCTGCAGCCCAAATGGATCGGGACCCTAGCCCTGGCGCTGGTCCTGGCCACAGTCTTCGTGGTGCTGAGCGCCTGGCAGTTCAGCGAATCAAGTGCTGAACCGCCCCCGACCCAGGAGATCACCGAGACTCCGGTCCCGCTCACCGAGGTCCACGAGCCCCAAAGGCCGATGACGGTGGCCGAGGCGGACCGGATCGTGGACGCCAGCGGCGAGTTCCTCGAAGACACCCAGGTCCTCGTCGACGAACGCCTGCAGAACGGGGACTCCGGCTATTGGGTCATCGCCGCGTTCCGCCCCGAGGACGCCCCGGATGACAACATCATCCCGGTGGTCCGCGGCTGGGTCGCCGACCCCGCCGACGCTGACGAGCTCCCCGCCGGAGAATCGGTCGAGATCCAGGGCAGGCTGCTTCCCCCCGAGGCCCCAGGCCCGGGTCAGCGCGGAATGTCCGCCGACGGCACACAGATCTTCCCCACACTCTCCCCGGCGGAGCTCATCAATGTCTGGGACGAGCCGGGATACTCCGGCTTCCTCGTGGCCTTCGAGACCCTCGACGCCAGCGGCGCGGAGCTGGGCGCGGCGTCGTCGTCCTCGGGCATGGAACCGGTCCAGGTCGACCCGCAGCCCGAGACCTCCGACATCAACTGGTTGAACCTCTTCTACGGCGTGGAATGGACCCTCTTCGCCGGCTTCGCGTTCTTCTTCTGGTGGCGCCTGGTCAAGGACGCCCACGAGAAGCAGCTGGAGGAAGAGCGGCTGGACCGCGAATGGCAGGAGCAGTGGCGCGCCGAGCAGCTCGCCCTGCGGCAGCAGACCCAAGCGAAAGACTAGTGACGTATGAGTGATTCCCGCACAGGCGATTCCCACCTGACCGATGCCCCGACCGCTGACGCTCAGACCAGTGGATCTCGGACCAGTGACGCCCAGATGGCCGATGACATTCCGCCGGCGCCCCCACGGCCCAAGCAGCGCCGCTTCGGCGGCACCGCCGCGCAGATCCAGGGCGCGCTGAAGCTCTACAAGGTCTTCGCCTTCATCACCGGCATCATGCTGCTGATCCTGGTCGCCAAGATGATCATGGACTACGGCTTCGGCTACGAGCTCTACGCCGGCGGCACCACCGCCGACGGCGCGGAGAACTCGCTGGGCTTTCACCCGAAGGACTCGGTGATCGACGGCACCGGCATCTCGTACTGGATCGCGGTGATCCACGGCTGGATCTACGTCATCTACATCATCGCCGGGTTCCGACTCTGGTACCTGATGACCTGGAAGGTCGGCCGGCTGGTCACCATCGTTCTCGGCGGCGTCGTGCCCTTCTTGAGCTTCGTGGTGGAGCGCAAGATCGCCCGCGAGGTCAGGACGGACGTGGAGTCCAACCCCGAGGCCGTGCGGCGTTACTGAGCTGAGCCTCGGGCAGCGCTAGCCGATGCTGGCGCAGACCGTGCGTGGCTGCGGCGGGCCCAGAAGAGCACCGGAATCAGCAGCAGTGCGAGCAGCCCGCCGCCGAGGGAGAGCTGCTCGAAGCTCGTCGCTGACATCACCATCCCGGACATGGCCCCGCCACCGGCTCCGGCGAGCGCGATCAGCACATCGATGCCGCCCTGGGTGCGCGGACGGTTCTCCGGGACCGTCGCGTCCACGACCAGCGCGGTGCCGGCGATGAGCCCCACGTTCCAGCCCACCCCGAGCAGGATCAGCGCCAGGATCAGCAGCCCCAGGGAATCCCCCGGAGCGACGGCGCCCACCAGGCCCGCGCCGAGCAGAATCACCGCGGCGACGACGCTCATCGGGATCCGACCGAACCGGTCCACCAGCACCCCGGTGACCAGCGAGGGCAGCCACATCGCGCCCACATGCAGGCCGATCACCAGCCCCACCGAGCCCAGACCGTGGCCGTGGGCGAGCATGTGGATCGGGGTCATGGTCATGATCGCGACCATCGCGATCTGGGTCAGCACCATGACCGTGGCCCCGATATAGGCACCGGTCTCAGGTCGGGGAGCGGGCGGGGGAGCGGACCCGGCCTCCTCGATGCCTGGGGCCTGCTCAGCAGTCGCGGCCTCGGCCGCCTCGAGCTCAGCGAGCTCTCGCGCGAGCAGGAACGGGTCCGGGCGCAGGAAGGCGAAGAGGATCGCGCCTGCCGCGAGGTAGGCCGCCGCCGCGAGCAGGAAGGGGCCCGCCAGCGGAGGGATTCCGAGGCGCGTCGCGAGGTCCCCGAGCGGTTCCACCAGATTGGGTCCGGCCACCGCCCCGAGGGTCGTGGAGACCATGGCGATGCTGATCGCGGTGGCCCGGCGTGACTCTGGCGCGAGGTCGGTACCGGCGTAGCGGGCCTGCAGATTCGTCGCGGTCCCGGCGCCGTAGATGAACAGGGCCAGGAAGAGCAGCGGGATCTGATCTGCGGTCGCCGCGGCCACGACTCCGAGCGCTCCGAGTCCGCCGGCGCTGAAACCGATTCCCAGCCCGACTCGGCGGCCCCAGCGCTGACTCAGCCGCCCCACGGTGAACGCCGCCAGCGCTGATCCCACCGTGAACAGTGCGATCGGCAGTCCCGCCAGGCTCGCCGAGCCGAGCATCTCCTGAGCCAGCAGCGCTCCCACGGTGACGCCCGCGGCCAGTCCGGCACCGCCCAGGAGCTGGCTGAAGACGACGACGGTGAGCGTGCGCCGCTGCACCTGTGCCCGCTGTGGAAGCATCCCCGGTGCCTTGCCTACTCCGCGGTGAAGAAGGACTTGAGCACGGCGGTGAAGACCTCGGGCTTCTCGGCGTGGACCCAGTGGCCCGCATCCTTGATCGTCGTGAGGCTCACGCGTGGGAACAGCTGCCTCATGGCGGCGGCGAACTCATCCTGCACGTAGTCGGACTCAGCTCCTGCGATCCACAGGACGGGGCCCTCGAACTGTTCATCGGTGAACTCCGGGAACCCCCCGATCTCGGGCAGGGATTCATGGAGCAGGTCCAGATTCACCCGCCAGCGGAAGGAGTCGCCGTCGCGCACCAGGCTCTGCAGCAGGAAGCCGCGGACCATCCGCTCTGGGATCGGCTCCTGCAGCATCTGGTCAGCCTCGCCGCGGGAGGAGAGGTCCGCCAGGTCCAGTCGGCTCAGAGTGCCGATGAGGTGGTCGAACTCGCCCATCGACTCCCGGGCGACCGGCGAGATGTCGACGACGGCGAGGCGGCTGATCAGCTCAGGGTGCCGCAGGGCCAGCACCATCGCGACCTTGCCGCCCATCGAGTGGCCCACCAGGTGCACCGGGCCGTCGCTGGCCACGGTGCTGCGAAGCTGATCTGCGACCAGATCGGCCTGCTCGAGGTAGTCGAAGCGCTCAGTCCACTCTGAACCGCCGTGGTTGGGCAGGTCGATCAGGATCGAGCGCAGCTCGGGGGAGAGAGCCTTCGCGATCTGTGTGAAGTTCTTCCCCTGTCCGAACAGTCCGTGCAGGAACACGACGGTCTCGCCGGACTGACCCACCTGCTGGGCGTTGAGCGGGGGTGATTCGGCAGTCACGGTGAGTCTCTCCTGTTCGGCGGTGCGCATCTGGTCGAGTTCATCCTACGGCGGGCCCTCATCCCGTCCTCCATGACGCCGGCTGTGAGCAGGACCTCCGGGGCGGGTCGGTCGGCAGGGCGTGCAGTCGCCTAGGATGGAGCGGTGACTTCTCAGCCTGATTCCGCAGACTCTGCCGTCCCCGCCGTGGAGCGATCGAACTCCGAGGCCCAGACCGTTCTGGTGGTGGACTACGGCGCGCAGTACGCCCAGCTCATCGCCCGCCGGGTGCGCGAGGCCCGCGTCTACTCCGAGGTCGTCCCGCACACCCTCGCCGCATCCGAGATCATCTCGCGCAACCCCTCTGCGGTGATCCTCTCCGGAGGACCCTCCTCGGTCTACGCCGAGGGCGCTCCCGGGGTCGAGTCCGAGCTCTTCGAGGCCGGCATCCCGGTGATGGGCATCTGCTACGGCTTCCAGGCCATGGCGCACAGCCTCGGCGGCGAGGTCGCCCGCACCGGCGACCGCGAATATGGCAAGACCGAGGTGCGCAGCGTCAACGCTCCGCACTCGCTGCTCACCGGCACCGATGCGGTCCAGTCCACCTGGATGTCGCACAGCGACGCCGTGCAGAAGGCCCCCGAGGGCTTCCAGGTGCTGGCCTCCTCCGAAGGCGCCCCGGTCGCGGCCTTCGCCGATGAAGAGCGCAAGCTCTACGGCGTGCAGTGGCACCCCGAGGTGCGCCACTCGCCCCAGGGCCAGCAGGTCATCGAGAACTTCCTCTACAACGGGGCCGGGCTGACGCCGGAGTGGACCACCGGCAACATCGTCGAGGAGCAGGTCGCCGCGATCCGCGCTCAGGTCGGAGATTCCCGCGTGATCTGCGGCCTCTCCGGCGGCGTGGACTCCGCAGTGGCCGCCGCCCTCGTGCAGAAAGCCATCGGGGACCAGCTCACCTGCGTGTTCGTCGACCACGGGCTGCTGCGCGAAGGCGAGGCCGAGCAGGTCGAACGCGATTTCGTCGCCGCCACCGGTGCGAAGCTCTACGTGGCTGACGAGCGCGAACGCTTCCTCGCCGCGCTCGAAGGTGTCACCGATCCCGAGACCAAGCGCAAGATCATCGGGCGCGAGTTCATCCGCGCCTTCGAGGACGCGGAGAAGGCCGTGCTCGCCGAGGCTGCCGCCGACGGCGCCAAGGTCGAGTTCCTGGTCCAGGGCACCCTGTACCCCGACGTCGTGGAATCCGGCGGTGGCGAGGGTGCGGCGAACATCAAGTCCCACCACAACGTCGGCGGTCTGCCCGAGGACATGATCTTCAAGCTGGTCGAACCGCTGCGCGCGCTGTTCAAGGACGAGGTCCGCGCGGTCGGCGCCGAGCTGGGCCTGCCCGCGGAGATCGTCCAGCGCCAGCCGTTCCCTGGCCCCGGCCTGGGCATCCGGATCATCGGCTCGGTCTCCGAGGACCGGCTGCGGATCCTGCGCAAGGCCGACGCGATCGCCCGCGAAGAGCTCACCGCCTCCGGGCTGGACCAGGAGGTCTGGCAGATGCCGGTCGTGCTGCTCGCCGATGTCCGGTCCGTCGGCGTGCAGGGCGACGGTCGCACCTACGGGCACCCGATCGTGCTCCGCCCGGTCTCCTCCGAGGACGCGATGACTGCGGACTGGTCACGGCTGCCCTATGAGCTGCTCGCCAAGATCTCCAACCGGATCACCAACGAGGTCGAAGAGGTCAACCGGGTCACCCTGGACGTCACCTCCAAGCCGCCAGGCACCATCGAATGGGAGTGAGTCGGAAGACGCATGCTCGACTCCACCACCGCTGAGGCGATCACCACCGTCATCGCGGGGCTGCTGCTGATCGTCGGTGCGCTCGGCGTGGTGCTGCCGATCCTGCCGGGCTCGCTGCTGATCATCGGCACCCTGATCGTCTGGGCGGTGCTGATCGGCGGCCCGGTCGCGTGGACGGCGGCGATCCTCGGCACCGTCCTGGCCGTGATCGGCTGGGGCAGCTCCACGATCCTGACCGGCCGGTCGCTGCACCGGCAGCAGATCCCGCGCGGCCCGATCATGGTCGCCATCGTGGCGGCGCTCGTCGGGCTGATCGCCTTCCCGCCGCTGGGACTCTTCATCGGCTTCGCCGTGGGCCTCTTCGGCGCGGAGTTCGTGCGTCGTGAGCGCGACTGGCGCGCCGCGGGGACCGCGAGCCTGTATGCGCTGCGCGCCGTCGGGCTCGGGATCCTGCTCGAATTTCTGCTGGCCGGACTCGCGATCTCGGCGTTCCTGATCGGATCGTTGATCTACTTCGTCTTTTGACCCGGGCTGGCCAGCGGTTTCAAGGTCAGGCTGAAACCTATTGCAGGATGTGCCTCCGGGCTCATTAGACTTCAACGCATGTAATTATCGGCGATCCTCGTCATTCCTGAGGGAGACGGGGGCGCGGGAGCGGGCGTGTGCCCCTCCCGTTGGGGATTGTGGAAGGTCGTCTGTGAGCAAAGAACCAGCCGTGCAGGAGTGGGACAGGTCGTCCAAGGACGAGCCCGCAGCACCTGCAGTGCAGCAGCACCCGCACACCCGCGACGACGACGCCGCCCGCGCCGCCTCGGGGTCGGCCGGGTCCGCGGAGTCCCCGGTGACCGCGGACCTCGCGAGCTCGGCAGAGTCGGCGGCGACCCCGGATGTTTCTGACCCTGCGGACTCTGCCGGGTCTCCAGGTTCGCCGGGCTCCCCGGCCTCGCCCGGCTCCCCGGCCTCGCCCGGGTCCCCGGCGTCACCTGGATCGCCCGCCTCCCCGGGATCTGCCGACTCGGCGCCGTCTCCAGACTCCGCATCCCCAGACTCCGCATCCCCAGATGCTGCGCACTCCGACTTTGGATATTCGGACCTTGGATCCGCCGGCGCCGAATCTTCCCGTGCCGAATCCTTCCGTGCCGACGGGCGAGACCCGGTGAACGGCTGGCTGGAGGCAGTGGGCTCAAGCGCCGAGAACGACACGATGCTGCGCTTCTCCCCGAGCCGGCACAACGCCATCGACCTCACCGATGCCAACTCCTCGGGCATGATGCAGCTCTTGGCGGGCCGCAAGACCCGACTCTCCACGCTGCTCCATGATCAGAACGCGTTCACCATCGGCAAGCAGGCCGCCCAGGGCATCCGGGCCAAGACCCGGGAGATGTCCGAGGAGCGCGGGGTCGACGTCGGCTTCCTCGCCGCCGGCGTGGTCAGCTGGACCGAGGACGCCGGAGAGGGCGCCTCCGGGGAGCAGCTCACCGAGGACTTCACCGCCCCGGTCATGCTGGTGCCGATCACGCTGCGTCCCCGTGAGGACGGCAGCGGCGACTTCGAGATCCAGTTCAGCGCACCCGCCCGGCTCAACCCTGCCCTGATCCGACACCTGGCCACTCGGCACGGCACCCGGCTGGACCCGGTGGAGTTCCACAACACCGGCTATGTGACCGCTCGCTTCGACCCGAACCGACCAGTCGACACGCTCGCCCGAATCGCCGGCAATGTCGAGACCCTGCACTCGGTGCAGGTGTCGCGCCAGCTCTACGTCTCCACCTTCGCTGACCTGACCTTCCTGGGCGACCCCATGGGGCTGGACCTCGATCACCCCGTCATCCACGCGATGGCCACCGGTGAGCCCCTGAGCCAGACCCGGGCCGACCGTGCGCTGCAGGAGCTGGCGTCGGTGGACCAGCGTGACCCCCGCGAAGAGCGCCTGGTGGCTGATGCGGACCCGCATCAGCAGGCAGCCCTGGACGCGATCCTCGCCGGGCAGTCCGCGGTCATCTCCGCCCCCGCCGGCACCGGCCAGACCCAGACCGCGATCAACGCCGCAGCCGGACTCGCCTGGCAGGGCCGACGGGTGTTGGTCCTCGCCGAGCGGACCGCCACCCTCCAGCAGTTCAAGCACCGGCTCACCGAGGTCCACCTGGGCACTCTGGCGGGCAACATCTCCGCCGCCGCGACCTCTGATGACATCCGCGACCAGCTCATCCGCGCGATCCGCCGCAATGAGCGGGCTGAGCCGCCGCGCCTGGGCACCCTGCATTCGAAGCTGAAGGAGTCCCGCCACCAGCTGGTGGACCACGTGAAGTCGCTGCACAACGTGCGCCGTCGCTGGGACTGCTCGCCCTACCAGGCCATGCAGGCGCTTGCCGCGCTGACCAGCCTGAGCCCGGCGCCGTCGACCTCTGTCCGGCTCAAGCGTTCGGTGCTGGACAACACCGTGGACCGCAGCCAGATCACCGTGAAGCTCAAGCGCGCCGCCGAGCTGGGGGCGTTCTCCGCCGAGACCCGCAACAGCCCCTGGTTCAACGCCCGACTCTCCAACCGTCAGGAGACCCGGGACGCGATGGCCCTGGTCATCCAGCTGCGTGAGGATCTGCCGCAGCTGCAGCAGATGATGGTCTCAGCCTGCCAGGCTGCCGAGATCACCCCGGGCGCGACGTTCAGCGAGTGGAACAGCCAGGTGCTGCTCTTCCAGCGGGTGCAGGAATCGCTGGGCAGGTTCAGCCACGACATCTACGCCCGCGCGGTGGATGACCTTATCGCTGCCACCGCCCCCGGATGGTGGCGCCGACAGAACAATGTGGAGATGACCTCCGTGGCCCGCTCACGGCTGCGCCGGGTCGCCAAGGAGTACGTACGTCCGGGTGCGGCCATCGGGGATCTGCACTCCTCGCTGATCGATGTGCAGTCCGAACGTGAGGAATGGAACCAGTGGTCCACCGCAGGTTCCGCGCCGAAGGTCCCGCACCAGCTGGACCGGCTCTGTGACACCTTCGGCCAGGTCCAGGCTCGGCTGCAGCGCCTCGACGAGGTCCTCGAGACCGGACCGCTGACCGAGATCCCGATCGAGCAGCTGCTCGAGACCGTGGAGACCCTCGCGGCGGATGAGAAGCCCCTGGAGTCGCTCCCGGAGCGCACGCTGCTCGGTGAGCAGCTGCGCGAGCAGGGCTTCCGCGACCTCATCGAGGACTTCTCCGAGCGTGAGATCAGCGCCAACGTCGTCGCCGATGAGCTGGAGCTCGCCTGGTGGCAGTCCGCCCTGGAGGCCATGATCTCCGGGGACGACTACCTGGCGATGACCACCGGGGAGAACCTGCGCAGCGTCGAGCAGACCTTCCGAGATTCCGACGCAGCGCACATCGAGTCCAGCGCGCAGCGGCTGGGCCACGCCCTGTCCGTGCGCTGGAAGTCCGCCGTGGAGGCCCACCCGCAGGCGGCCGCGAGCCTGCGCGCCCTGCTGCGCGACTCCACCCCCACCATCGAGGCCCTGGAGGCCATCAACCCCAAGGTGACGCAGCCGCTGGTCCCGATCTGGACCACCTCCCCGCTGGGGCTCGGCGAGCAGTTCCCGAACGACTTCCGCGCCGACGTCGTCATCCTGCTCGACGCCGAATCCCTGGCCGTGCCCACGGCGCTGAACGCGGTGTCCCGCGCCGCACAGGTGGTCGCCTTCGGTGACCCCCGGGCCGGCTCACCCACCCCCTTCCACGTGTCCGCCGATCCGGTGGCCCGAGAGGCCGAGCAGCACCGCCCGGCCTCGATCTACGCCGAGCTCGCCGCGGTGCTGCCGCAGTATGCGCTGTGCCAGGTGCACCGTGGGGTCGATCAGGAGCTCACCGGGCTGCTCTCCTCGGCGCTCTACGATGGCGAGCTCACCCGGCTTCCCGATGCCGCGCAGCTGACCGGCCAGGACCGACGCTTCACGGTGGAACTGGTGGCCGGCGGACAGGCCGGATATCGCGACGCGGTGGAATCACCCACCGGTGAGGTCAACCGGGTCGTGGACATGGTCTTCGAGCATGTGCGCTCCCGCCGCGGGCACTCCCTCGCCGTGATCACCGGTTCAGCCTGGCACGCCCGCAGGCTTGCGGACGCGATCCGGCTGAACCTGGCCAACCATGGCTGGGCCAAGCCGTTCTTCACCGAAGGCGCCCACGGCGAAGGTTTCGTGGTGGCCCCCGTCGAGCGCGCGGCCGGTCTGGTCCGCGATGACGTGATCTTCAGCCTGGGCTTCGGGCGTTCGGTGAAGGGGGAGGCGGCGACTCGCTTCGGGGAGCTCTCTGAGGGCCGCGGTCGCGAGCACTTTGCGGTCGCGCTGACCAGGGCGCGCGAGCACCTGCGGGTCGTGACCTCACTCTCCTATGCCGATATGCACCGTCCCTCCCTGACCGGGGGTGCCCAGGAGTTGTATGACTTGATCCGACTGGGCCTGGAAGGCTCGGACAACCCCACGGCCTCGGCGCAGCTGACCGACCCGCTGGTGCTGGACCTGGTGGACCGGATCCGCGCCCGCGGCGGACGGGTGGAGGACGGGTTCCGCGGAACCCTGGACCTCGCCGCGTGCTCGCGCAGGTTCACCCCGGACCAGCCCATGGTTCCGGTGGCGATGGTCTCCGACGGTTCCAAGAGCTACGGCGCAATGTCGGTGCGCGAACGGTCCCGGCAGCGCCCCGCCGCGTTCGAGGTGCTGGGCTGGAGCTATATGGCGCTCTGGACCATCGAGGTGTTCTCCAACCCGGTGCGCTGCACCGAGGTGGTCGCCGAACAGGTCGGTCTCGCCTCGGGGCCGGAGTTCGCCGAGGCGGGCCGGATCACCGTGCACACCGCGGGGGAGGCGCCACGCAGCCGTCAGGCCCGCGAGCAGGACACCCGCGGTGAGGGCATCCGCTTCGGCGGCGCGGCGGACCTCGAGGATGAGGACTCACACCGCAAGTCCAAGAAGTGGCTGCCGCCGCGGGAGCGCGGGGCATGGAAGCAGTAGGCTCCGGGACCGGGTTCACCGGGGCTGGCGGCGGCGACGATGCCGGGGCCGGGCGTGCCGGGCGGCGCGGACGACGACGCGTGGTCGCCCCACCCACCTCGGGTCAGTCTCACGAGGTGGAGTCTGACTTCACCGATCCGTTCCGCGCCGATGCCTTCCCGTCTGAGGACGCCAAGGGCCGCCCCGGCTCCGGCTCCGGTGCCGGGACGTCGGCCCCGGATCCTGCCGGGGCTCCGGGGAAGGCCGGCGCGGACCAGCCTGTGCAGGCGCGGGACTCCGCGGAAAGTGCGCCCCCGGCGCCGCTGACCGCGCACGAGCAGTGGATCTTGAGTCAGCGCCCGCCGCACTGGGGCTGATCCGCGCGACCCTTCGGGAGCGCCTGACTTTTCCCCAGGCGGTCGTAGAGACGCGGGTCGCGCGCGTCCTCCACAGTGCGAGGATGAAACGCGTTCCGAGCGAGATTCTGGTGGACGCTGGTGGGCATGCAGAGCATCAGCCCCGATCGGCGCCCTCGCAGCGGCGACTCGGCCCATCGTCGACTACCCACGTCGGTTTCCGACGCGGCTCCCCGGCCGGTGCGCACCCCGCCGCCCGCCCGGGAACCGACGGAGCCGTTCATTCCGCAGCGTCCCCGCCGGGCCAGGAGACCTGGACCACGGACCCTGTTGCCGGTGCGGCAGCCGAAGTCGATGCAGCCGGTACGGCTGCCGCCACCCCCGTCATCCCCGCCGGTACAGGAACGGCGGTCACGTCGGTCACCGCCGTCAGTCCAGTCAGCCCCGTCGCTGCAGCTCCCGCCCTCGCGGCATCCGCCGGTGAAGTCCCCGCCGCAGCCGTCCAGGCCGCCGCGGATCCGTCGTCGACTCCGCGGCTCCGGGCTGCCCCGACTGATCCAGCGGTTCCGGATACCCCTGGCGCTGGTGCTGGGACTGGGCGCAGCCGGGGCGGCGGTCCTCACGGGCGCTGAGGGACAGGTGGAGACGACCGCGGCGCTGCGGGTCAGTTCCGATGTCGGGGCCGGTGAGCGGCTCAGCGCCACCGTGATCGAGGAGGTCCAGGTCGACGTGGCGGCGGTTCCTCGCGACTACGCCGCACGACCGGAGGAGGTGCTGGGCCGACAGGTCGCGGTCCCCCTGCCCGCGGGAGCGCTGATCCACCCGGATCAGCTGGTGGGTCCCGGCCTGCTCGCGGGGCAGGACCCTGGCACGGTCGCGGTGCCGGTGCGTCCGGCCGATCCGGCGATGGTCGGCATGCTCACGCCCGGTCAGCGGGTGGATGTGCTGGCCTCCAGCGACACGCTCGAGCGGGGCTCCTCGTCAGCCCTGGTCGCGACCGCCGTGCCGGTGCTGTGGAGCCCGCAGGATGATTCGGAGAACTGGCTGCCCAGCGGATCTGAGGCGGGCGGCGTCGTGATTCTCGCCGTGGACCCTGCCACGGCGGAGGCGATCGCCCAGGCGACTCAGGAGGGGAGGCTGCACCTGAGCCTGCGCGGTGCGGGGGAGCCGCCGTCTACCAGAGAATCGGAGGGTCAGACCGCGGAGGAGTCAGCTGGAGGAGCTCGATGAGCCGGAGGAGGCGGCGCTGGAGGATCCCGCGGAGGAGGCCGCCTTGGTGGTGCTGGAACCTGACCCGGAGGAATCGGAGGAGCTGCTGGAGGCGGAGGATGACCCCTCGGAGTTGGAGCTCTTCGAGGAGTCCGTGCCCGAGCTGGCCGCCGCGCGGGAGTCGGTCCGGTAGAAGCCGGAGCCCTTGAACGAGACTCCGACCGAGCCGAACTTCTTGCGCAGTGTGCCCTGGCACTCGGGGCACACGGTCAGCGAGTCCTCGCTGAACTTCTGCACGATGTCGAAGGCATGGCTGCAGTCTTTGCAGGCATAGGCGTAGGTGGGCATCAAGTTCCTCAGAGGTGAATGACGGTGGACGGTCGCGCGCAGTCGGGCAGACTGCGGCGACGCTGCCCAACGATTATAGAGCCCTCAGCGTGGTGGCTCCGAGTTCGGTCACGATGACATGCACCCGCAGGTCATGGGACTCCACTGGGAACGTTCCGGGGCTCACCACCTCGGCGGCGTGCACCACAGCGATGAAGCGCACCGCACCTCGCGGGAGGGGGCTTCGGGTCGAGGACTCCACACGGGTCGAGGTCCCACGGTCGGGTGCGGCTCCGAAAGCCGTGTCGTAGAAGCCTCCGCCCTGGCCCATGCGCGCACCGTGATGGTCCACCGCCAGTCCGGGAACCAGGACGGTGAGCCCCTCGGGGTGGAGCTCGCGCAGCGCGGTCGTGCTCAGCCGATCCCCCCGGGGCTCCTGGATGGCCGCGAACGCGCTGCGCTGCAGCTGCGCCTCGGCAGTCCAGCGCACCCATTCGAGGACTCGACTCTGCGGGCTGGCGATCACCGGGACATACACGGCACCGCCGTCGGCGACATGGTCGAGGAGGAATGGGCGCACATCCGGCTCGCCGGGCATCGGCATATATCCGGCCACTGCGGAGCCGGTCGGCACCACCGATGGCAGGACCCGTGCCAGGGCCTGTCCGCGGGCCGCGAGCTGCTCGGCGGTCAACGTCCGTCGGGCAGCCCGGAGGCGGGATCGAGCGGCGGCCTTCGCCGCGTCGACCGAGGCCCGGCCTGCGACAGGGGCGGCGGCAGGTGCGGTCGCAGGTGCGGTCGCGGGTGCGGTGTCGGGCGAGACGCCAGGTGCGACGTCGGGCGCGCGCTCCCGGGGTGGCTCGGGCGTCGTCTCGGGCTCCGGTCGGGGCATCGGCTCAGCGTCGCTGCTCGGACTGGACGAGGTTGGCGCGCAGGGCCTCTGCGGCGTCCGCAAGGCTGGGCGAGAAGGTGAACTGGGCGCTGAGGCGCAGCAGCGCAGCCCGTTCGTAGGCGTCCAGCGCGTGGGCGGGGACCCCGTTGCGGTATGCGGTGTCGTTGATCAGCCGGTCGACCACCGCGCGACGGGGGGCGTCCCACAGACCGCGCAGCTCGTTCCATTTGGCCCCGGCCCGCAGTCCGCCCAGGTCCAGCGCGGGGTGTGCCCACCCGGCGCTGGACACCTTCACGAGCCCCGGACCGAGTTCGGCGGAGTAGAGCAGATCGTCGTCCCGGAGCTGCCGGTGGGCGGGCACCATCCGGCGCTCGGGAACGGATGCCAGAGCCTCGCAGGCGGCCGTGACGCTCGCCTGGAACAGCTCCGCCCCGACGATGTAGGGCCGGGTCAGCGCTTCCCACCGCTGCAGCCGACGGATCTCCGTGGCGGCCCCGTGGACGGGCGTGCTGGCCGGGAGCTCGCCGGGATGCTGGATGGCGGTGGACCAGGCGTCCAGGGACTGGTCCCAGGCGGTCTCCCAGGCTTCAACGCCGATCCGGTGCGGTCTGTGCAGGGAGACGCCGGCCAAGGCCTGGAAGGTGGCGGTGGAGTCGTCCTGGCTGATCAGGTGGGGGAGCCGGAAGGGCCCGGAAAAGGCCTGGGCCCGTCGCATGCCGGCGAGCAGCTCAGCCGCCCCGCCGTCCGGCAGCACCACCGTGTAGGTCTCCCGTGTTCCGTCGCGATGCCGGACCACGGCGCGCAGGCCTGGTTCATGGGCGATCACCAGTCCGTCGCGGGCGGCGCGCTCCAGGGCAGGCAGCTGGGGATCGGTGTTGGGCGGGAACAGCTCGAGCTGCTCGCTGGGTCGAGCTGTGCCGGCGTGCTGCTGGATCCGGAAGTGGCCGGCCCGGCGGGCGCGCCGGGGTGCAGGAGCATCGGCGGGCGCTGCGGGTGAGCGCCCCGTCTCCGCCGGAGAGGGCCCTGCGCCGTCGACGTCATCGACCCCGTCCGCGGTCGTGACCTCCACCGCCAGCACCTCGGATTCTCCCGGAACCGGCCAGACACGTTCCACCGACCAGCGGGTTCCCTCGGCCGAGAGGATGCGTGAAGGCAGTGATGCGGCGGGATGAAGCATGCTCGAGATGTTCCTTTCGACCTGTTCGGCTGCCTCCAGCTTAGGCCCGGACACCCGCAGAGATCCGCTGGCAACGGTGGGTGGGCGCAGATTCAGAGCCAGGAATCGATCCAGATCCGCATCCGCCACTGCTCATAGGGGATCAGCTCCGCGGTCCAGAGCGGCAGGAAGAACGCCGAGGTCGCCACGCACAGCATCACGAAGCACAGCAGGATCACGGTGTTGCGCTGGCGTGCCGCCAGGATCGTCGCCGCGCCGCGCAGCGACCCGTCGGGGCGACGATCCGCAGTGCCCAGGCGCAGCACCAGGGCGGCGACCGCGGTGAGCGCGAGGATCAGGAACGGGTGATAGCTGATTGTGTAGAAGAAGAAGGTGGTCCGGTCGGGGAAGAGCAGCCAGACCAGATGTCCTGCGGCCACGCCGGAGAGGATCGCGCCGTAGCGCCAATCCCGGCGTCCGAGCCAGAGCAGCGTCACCAGCACCAGCGCGATCAGGCCTGCCCACCAGATCAGCGGGTTCGCCAGGTCCAACACCGCTGAGGAGCAGGTCTCGGCGGCGCAGAGCTCACCGGTCTGTTCATAGACCTCTCCGGCCGAGACGGAGTCGTAGTGCATCGAGACGGGGCGTCCCATGAACGGCCAGGTCCAGGGTGAGGAGGCGTAGTCGTGTGCGCTGTCGAGTCCCTGATGGAAGTCTGCGGCCGAGGCGTGATAGTTCGCCAGTGACCGGATCGGGTCCGGGATCAACCGGGCCAGCCCCTCGGCGGGGTGCCCCAGGTGCCACTGCCGGCCCCAGCCGCCCTGCGAGCTCAGCCAGCCGGTCCAACTCGCGAGGTAGGTGGCGGCCGCGAGGGGAAGCACCGTAGCCACCGCCGGGAGCGCATCCCGGAGCAGCCCGGATCGGGCCCAGCGTGCGACGCCCGCCAGGCGCCGGGCCTGCAGGTCCCAGAGGATGACCATGACGCCGAAGACGGGGATGAACGCCAGGGCAGAGAGTTTGACCGCCACCGCCGCGCCCAGCAGCACCCCGGCGAGCAGTCGCCAGGGACGGAGGACCAGCCACGGGCCGGCCCGCCGATCGTCGGACGCGCGGCTGACCGCCCAGGCGGCGAGCCGCCGTCGTCCGCTGTATCGGTCGGCCAGCAGCGCTCCGAAGGCTCCCAGGAGGAAGAGCATCATGAAGATGTCCAACAGCGCCACCCGGCTCATCACCAGGTGATGGCCGTCGATCGCGGTGAGCATCCCGGCGAAGGCGCCGAGGAAGACCGAGCGGAACATCCGCTGCGCGATCAGCATGACCAGCAGCACCGCGAGGGTTCCCGCGACCGCGGCCGAGATCCGCCAGCCGAACGCGCTGTCCTGGCCGAAGACCCGCAGCCCCAGCGCGATCAGCCACTTGCCCAGCGGCGGGTGCACCACGTAGGAGCCGTCGTCCTCGGGCTGCGGATCACCGGCGAGCCAGGCGTCGTCGGCGTCCTCCGGCCAGGCCAGCTCGTAGCCGGTGAGCAGCAGCGCGTAGGCGTCTTTGGCGTAGTAGGTCTCGTCGAACATCAGCAGGTGCGGGGTCGCGAGGTCGCGGACCCGCAGGATCGCGGCGAAGAGCGTGATCAGTGCGGGCAGGATCCAGCCCCAGATCCCGGGGCGGTACGGCTCGGCGTGGAGCCGGCGCTGCATCCGGGAGAGCCGCTCGGTATGGCCCCCGACCAGGGCGCCGGCCACCCCGGCGGGGGCCGGGAGGCGGCGGGCAGGCTCGGTGGGGTTCACTGTGGGTATGCTACTTGGCGCAAGCCGGTCACCTATCAGAAGCGGGCGTGTCATGGAGTCAGGCGAGGCAGACCGATCCGAGAGCACCCTGGAGCCAGCAGATTCCCATCTCTGGGACACCCCGATCGTGCTCGCCGCGACCCCGATCGGGAATCTCGGTGACGCGACCGACCGGCTCAAACGGCTGCTCGGCAGTGCGGAGGTCATCGCCGCCGAGGACACGCGCACCGCGCGCCATCTGGCCCGGGCGCTTCAGATCACCTTCCACGCCCGATTGGTCAGCCTGCACGAGCACAACGAGGCGTCCCGCTCCGAGGAGCTCGTCGAACAGGCCCGGCAGGGCACCCGGGTCCTGGTCGTCTCCGACGCCGGCATGCCCTCGGTCTCGGACCCCGGGTTCCGTCTTGTCGAGACCGCCATCGCCGCAGGTGTGGGGGTCACCGTGGCCCCCGGCGCCTCAGCGGTGACCACCGCGCTGGCGCTCTCCGGGCTGCCCACCGACCGGTTCACCTTCGCCGGGTTCGTCCCGCGCAAGGCCGGAGAGCGCAAGAAGCTGCTCGACCGGCTCGACACTGAGGAATGGACCACGGTGCTCTTCGAATCCCCGCACCGGGTCGCCGCCACGCTGCGCGAGTTCTCCGCAGCGCTGGGGGAGCAGCGTCCCGCGGCGCTGGCCCGGGAACTCACCAAGCGCTACGAGGAGGTGCTGCGCGGAGGCCTGGGTGAGCTGGCCGCCGTGGCCGCCGAACGGCACCTGCGCGGCGAGATGGTCCTGGTGATCGGCGGCGGCTCGGCCGCCGGGGCAGGCGCTGAGCCGATGAGTCTGACACAGCTGGCCGACGTCGTTCTGCAGCGGGTCGCCGAAGGCGCCAAGCTCAAGACTGCGGCCAAGGAGATCGGTGCTGTGCACTCGGTTCCCGCCAGTGAGATCTATGACGCCGCACTGGCCCGGAGGCGCGCCGAAAAGTCTGGTTGAACAGTAGAATGGCCTGCACAGCGGAGAGGCACTCCACCGCGGGGGAATCGATGAGCAGGCGGAGCCATGACCGAGGAGTATTCGGGCAGCGAACGTGCTGCCCAGACGAGCAGCAACCAGATCCGAGAAGCCGCCACCGCGCAGGTCGCGTGGCTGGAGCCAGACACGAATGCCACTGATGGGGTCCTGGATCTCTGGATCGCTCGCCCGCACCAGCCGGTCTACGCGGTGCCCAATGGGACCGGCGGCTGGGTGGACGTCTCCATCACCAGCTTCCTGGACCAGGTCCGGGGAGTCTCCAAAGGGCTGATCGCGCTCGGGGCCGAGCCAGGGGACCGGATCGCGGTGATGGCGCCCACCAGCTACAGCTGGGCGGTGATCGATCAGGCCATCTGGTTCGCCGGCGCGATCTCAGTGCCGATCTACGAAACGAGCTCCCCGCACCAGGTCAGCGCGCTGATTCAGGACTCCGGCGCGAAGTTCGCGCTCGCGGGAAGCGTCGCGCTGCAAGACGTCCTGCGGGCAGCCGCGGTGAAGCTCAACGGCAACCGTCCCACAGTGCTGCCCATCGGAGAGGTCCGTCAGCTCGACGACCTCGCCGCCTCGGGAGAGCACATCTCGGATGAGCGGCTCGAAGCCGCCCGCTCCCACGCCAACCTCGACGACGTCGCCACGCTGGTCTACACCTCCGGCACCACCGGGCAGCCCAAGGGCGTGCGCATCACCCACCGCAACCTGGCCGAAGGGGCGGCGAACATCCTGCCCTTCGCCGACCAGATCCTCGGCGAGAACGAGTCCCGCACGCTGATCTTCCTGCCGCTGGCTCATGTGCTGGCGCGCGCCGTGCAGCTGATGTGCCTGCACCGCGGGGTGCAGGTGGCGCATTCGGCGAGCGCCGCGACGCTGCTCGAGGATCTCGGCAGCTTCCGCCCCACCTGGCTGCTCGCCGTGCCGCGAGTCTTCGAGAAGGTCTACAACGGTGCCTCCGCCAAGGCCCGCGCCGAGGGCAAGGGAAAGATCTTCGAGACCGCCAAGGAGACCGCGATCGCGTACTCCAAGGCGCTGCAGGCTGAGGCGATGGGTGAGGGCCCCGGCCCCTCGGTGCGGCTGCGAGCGCGTCGCGCGATGTTCGCCAAGCTCGTCTACTCGAAGCTCCACGCCCGCCTCGGCGGTAGCGTCCGCTACATGATCTCCGGAGCCTCCACGCTGAATCCCGAGATCGCACACTTCTTCACCGGCATCGGGCTCCCCGTTCAGGAGGGCTACGGCCTCACCGAGTCCACCGCGCCGATCACGCTGAACATCCCCGGCGCCACCCGCGTCGGCACCGTAGGCATCCCCGTGCCCGGCAACACCGTGAGGATCGCCGCGGATTCCGAGGTGCTGCTCAAGGGGCCGGTGATCTTCGCCGGCTACCACAACCAGCCCGAGTCCACCGCGGAGTCCTTCGACGCGGAGGGCTTCTTCCGCACCGGGGACCTCGGCTCCCTGGACGAGGACGGTTTCCTCACCCTGACCGGGCGCAAGAAGGACCTGATCGTGACCGCGGGCGGCAAGAACGTCTACCCGATGCCGATGGAAGAGATCATCCGGGCGCACCCACTGGTCGCGCAGGCCCTCGTGGTCGGCGACGACCGGCCCTATGTGGCGGCGCTGATCACTCTGGACGCTGACGCGGTCGCGGACTGGTGCCGGGCCAACGGGTACCGGTCGCTGTCGCTGATCGACGCCGCGAAACACCCCAAGGTCCGTCAGGAGATCGGAATCTCGGTGGAGGCCGCGAACCGCCGGGTCTCGCGCGCCGAGTCCATCCGCAAGTTCGAGCTGCTCGACGTCGAGCTCTCCGAAGAGTCCGGTCACATGACTCCGTCGCTGAAGCTGCAGCGCCACCGGGTACTGGCCGACTTCGAGGGCGTCATCGATTCGGTCTACGCGAACTAGGCAGGGTCCGCCCCGGCGGTGGCCTGTTGCGTGCGGTGTTCCCCCGAGGATGGCCCGCGCCCGGCGTCGCCCTACAGGTGGCTCGCGCCCGGCGTCGCCCTACAGGTGGCTTGCGCACGGCGTCGCCCTACAGGTGGCTTGCGCACGGCGTCGCCCCCACCATCGAGTGGGCACTTCGCGGTGGAATGGGCATGGCCGAGCGTCCCCATTCC
The DNA here is from genome assembly GCF_051262655.1 of Nesterenkonia maliinae. Taxonomy (NCBI): domain Bacteria; kingdom Bacillati; phylum Actinomycetota; class Actinomycetes; order Micrococcales; family Micrococcaceae; genus Nesterenkonia; species Nesterenkonia maliinae. The sequence continues at coordinate 137,723 of NZ_JBIMEY010000006.1, forward strand.
ACCGCAAAGTGCCCACTCCATGCGGCGAATCACGGGGACGCTCTCAGGACGCCCCGATACGCCCCCCAGGACGCCCCAAACGCGCGTGGACCCGCCTCAGGAGGCCCGTCGCCGCGCGAGCAGCTCTCGGACCTGCGCCACGGCGGAGGCGAACCCCTCCGCGTCGTCGACCGCGTTGAAGTGCAGCACGGTCCAACCGGCGCTGATGAAGACGTTGTCCCGGCGCTGGTCAGACCGGGCCTGCTCCGGCGTGAAGTGAGTGCCGCCGTCGTACTCCAGCGCGATCTTCCAGTCCGGGTAGCCCATATCGGCGCAGGGCGAGTGCCGCCAGTTCGGACGCGCCGGCACCTGAAGGGTGGGCTCGGGCAGCCCCGCCCGGACCAGCGCGAGTCGCAGCCGGGTCTCCGTCGCGGAGTCCGAGCCCACCCGCATCAGCGCCAGAGCTGCGAGCGCGGGTTGAAGTCCCGGCGCCCTCCCCATCTGTTCCACGATCTCCTGCAGCTCGGTCACCACCGCGAACGGCGTGGTGCGGGCCTCGAAGGAACGATAGGGGCGGCGGAGCAGATGATCGCCGACGATGACCAGCTCCTCCTCCGTGAGCAGCGTCGTCAGCTCCCACCAGGTCCGAACGCGGGAACTCAGCCAGGCCCCCTTCCAACGAACGAGCTGTTCAGGGAGGACATGCACGCGATGACTGCTGACCTCCGGGCGCCTGATCCGGCGCGTCGTGCCTGCCGCATGTGACAGATGGACCCTGGTGTCGCGCAGCAGCCGCTCCGGCAGCGGAAGCCGGTGGATCTGCGCGGCGGTGACATGGGAGATCCACACGTCGGGGAGGGTGCGCGCCAGGGTCAGCGCCTGGTGGAGGACTCGTGCTTCTCCCGGTTCAAGGAGGACGCGCTCCTGGGCGTAGATGCCCCTCGAGAGGGTGACGACGTCCCTGCGCCGCACGCGGTCACGCGACACCCCGGCGTTGGCGAGGTCCACCTGACCGAACGACGGCCCGGCGAGCTGGGAGGGAAGCTCACCGGGCCGTCGCATAGGACCATCTTGGCGAGGAGACGTGGGTTTTCCCGGTTATCCACAGGTCCTGTTCTCTCGTCACCGCCCCCGCGGCATCCTTAGGGCACTTTGCGGCGCTATCAGGGGGTCGGCACCCTCGGATTCCACCGCAAGGTGCCCAACCGGTGGGGCGCGAGGCGAGACCCGCCGCAGGGGGAGCGTATGGGCAGGCGCACCAGCGACGGCGCGCCGAGCAGGGCGGGCCGAGGACGGTGGGGCAGGGGGTGGGCGATAGAGTTGACCACCGTGAGCCAACAGCACCGAATCCCTGCAGACGCCGAATCCGGCGCCGCCGTGGTGACGGGGGAGACCCCGCCCGCCTACCGTCCGGCACAGTCCGACGACGACGCCGCGCGCCCGGCTCCGGCCGCCGCCGCTCCTGGCGCCGAGCAGGCCCCCGCGCGGGCCCACGCGGAGGAGAAGTCCGGGAAGAAGCGGCGGATGCAGTACCCGCCGGCACCGGAGCCGCTGCCGGTGCCGGTGATCGACAACCACGCCCACCTGGACTTCCGGGATGGGGAGATCACGGTCTCGGTGCAGCAGGCTCTCGACGCCGCCCAGACCGTGGGCGTGGTGGGCGCGCTGTGCGTGGGCTATGACGTGGCCTCCTCGGAGTTCTCCGTAAACGCCGCCGCGAAGCATCCTGCGCTGAAGGCTGCCGTCGCACTGCACCCCAACGACGCCCCGGTGCTCGCCGCCCAGGGTGATTATGAGACCGCCTTCGCCCGGATCACCGAGCTGGCCCGCCACGAGCAGGTCGTCGCGATCGGGGAGACCGGCCTGGACTTCTACCGCACAGGCGAGGAGGGGATCGCGGCGCAGCGGCGCAGCTTCGAGGATCACATCGCGCTCGCCGTCGAGCGTGGACTCGCCATGCAGATCCATGACCGCGAGGCCCACGCAGAAGTGGTCGAGGTGCTCAACGCCGCCCCCACCCTGCCCAGCGCCGTGGTCTTCCACTGCTTCTCCGGGGACGCTGATCTGGCCCGGCTCTGCAACGCCAACGGGTGGTACATGTCCTTCGCCGGGACGGTCACCTTCAAGAACGCCCGCGCCCTGCGCGAGGCGCTCGCGATCGCGGATCCGCAGCTGATCCTGGTCGAGACCGACACTCCCTTCCTGACCCCACATCCTTACCGTGGACAGCCCAACGCGCCGTATCTGATCCCGCAGACCATGCGACTCATGGCCGAGGTGCGCGGCACCAGCCTGGACTCGCTGTGCCAGCAGGTCATGTTCAACACCACACAGGCCTATGGGAGCTGGACATGAGCGATCAGCAGACGCCGGAAGAATCAGCGCAGCCAGATGCAGCGCAGCAGTCACCCCAGCAGTCGCCGCCGCAGCTGCTCTCCGCCGCCCATGTCCGGGCACTGGCAGACCAGCTGGGCGTGCGCCCGACCAAGCAGTGGGGGCAGAACTTCGTCATCGACCCCAATACGATCCGTCGGATCGTCAGCCTCGCCGACCTCGACGGCAGCGAGCACGTGCTGGAGGTCGGACCCGGGCTGGGCTCGCTCACCCTGGGCCTCCTGGATGAATCGGCACTGGTCAGCGCCGTGGAGATCGATCCCAAGCTGGCCGGTCGGCTCGCCGACACCGTGCAGCGGTTCCGCCCCGAACGCGCAGCCAACCTGCGCGTGATGGAGCAGGACGCGCTGAAGCTCACGCCTGAGTCCTTCACCGGCTTCGGCGACGGCGAGGGGCCGTCGGTCCTGGTCGCGAACCTGCCCTACAACGTGGCGGTCCCGGTGGTGCTGCACCTGCTCCAGATCCTGCCCTCGCTGCAGAAGGGCCTGGTCATGGTTCAGGAGGAGGTCGCGGACCGGCTCTGCGCGGGACCCGGCTCCAAGATCTACGGTGTTCCCAGTGTGAAGGCCGCCTGGGACACGAACATGCGCAAAGCAGGAGTGGTCGGCAAGCGCGTGTTCTGGCCCGAGCCGCGCATCTCCTCCGGGCTGGTCCGGTTCGACCGCCGCGCGGAGGCCTCCGCCGAGCTGAACCGGGAGGAGGTCTTCGCCGTGATCGACGCCGCCTTCGCCACTCGGCGCAAGACCCTGCGCGCCTGCCTGGCCGGGATCGCCGGCTCGCCGACCCGCGCCGAGGCGGTGCTGCGGGCCGCCGGTGTGGACCCCTCCGCCCGCGGGGAGACCCTCGACATCCACGGATTCACCGCGATCGCGGCCGCCCTGCGCGAGGTCCCGCCCGCAGCGGAGACCGTGGCCGACGACGGCGCGGCCAGCTCGGGTCCAGCTGACGCGGTCCCGCGTGTCAGTGGCGACAAGTAGGGTCGAAGCATGCGCGAAAGTGAATTCTTCGGACATGTCACCGCCGTGGCTCCGGGCAAGGTCAATGTGAGTCTGCGGGTCGGTCCGCTGCGCGAGGACGGCTACCACGAGGTCGCCACGCTCTACCTCGCAGTCTCGCTCTACGAAGAGGTCAGCGCCGCGCGCCGCGATGACGGCGCGATCACCGTGAGCCTGTCGGAGCGCTCCGCCTTCACCGAGGTGCAGACCCGAGACCCGGATACCCAGGAGATGGTCGCCGCCGCCATCCCGCTCGATGAGCGCAACCTGGTCCACCAGGCCGCCTCGAAGCTGCGCGAACGGCTCGGCATCACCGACGGAGTGGACCTCACCATCACCAAGAACGTCCCCGTGGCGGGTGGAATGGGCGGAGGCTCCGCCGATGCCGCCGCCGCCCTGGTGGCCTGTTCGGCCCTCTGGGAGGCTGGCCTCTCCAAGGAGCAGCTGGCCGAGATCGGCTCCGAGCTCGGGGCCGACGTGCCATTCGCGATCCTCGGCGGGGCAGCCGTGGGTCAGGGGGTGGGAGACGAGCTCTCGCCGCTGCTGACCCGGGGAGAGCTGCATCTCGTCCTGGTCCCGGCGAACACCGGGCTCTCCACCCCCAGCGTGTACGCCACGCTCGATGAGATGCGCGCGGAGGCCGGCGTGGAGGCCGAGCCGCCGGAACTGGACCCGGACCTCGTCAGGGCCGTCTGCACCGCCGACGCCGAGCTTGTGGCGTCACTGATGGCCAATGACCTCCAGGCCCCCGCCGTGGCCAGCCTGCCCTCCCTGGAGGACATGATGGACGTCGGCATGATCGAAGGCGCGCTGCAGGGCATGGTGTCCGGCTCCGGGCCCACGCTGGTGTTCCTCGCCCGGGATGCGGAGTCCGCGCACCAGCTCTGCACCAGCTTCGAAGAGCGCACCGAGGTCTGGGCCATCCCGGTCACCGGGCCGGCCTCCGGGGCACGGCTGATCAACAGCCGCGAGAAATAGCCCTCCAGACATCCGCCTCCAGCAAGGGCGACAGCCAGCTCGACCGTCCGCGTCCAGTAAGAATCTTCCACCCGGAACACGCGAGTCTTCACGCCACCTCGGCGCACTCGCGGATCGCCTCAGTGCGGAAATGCGTGGGCCGGTTCCGCAGAAGTGGATTCCGCGGCATACTTCACTCAGCTGAACTCATTCCTCGCGAAACAGCTCCATCCTTGACACCTCGAGCGCTCCACGCAGTCCTCCTGATTATTGCCGTGGCGCTCACCGGCGTCCCTGCGCACCGGCGTCCTCCGTCCTCCGTCCTCGAGGGGATCGTCTCAACCGCGACGGGCTGTGTCGAGACGGACCGGGATGAAGATTCACGAGCCCCCGGGGAGAACACATCTGACCCTGCCGACGTCCTCGAGGTGCGCGCGGCCATCGATGACTTCAATGACTCCGTCGGGGAGGTCGATGTCGACGGCATCTATGAGCGGCTGCCCGAAGAGGCGGACGTGGGGTGGGCGCAGTACAAGCCCCTGGTCTACTAAGAATCGAGAGGACACCTCGGCGAGGTCCTCGAGCACACGGACTACGCCGGGAACGTCGCCGACGAGGAGAGCCGCGCCAGCCCGGAGGAGATCGACGACGTCGTGCTCGCCTTCTCCCACACGTCGTACTTCCAGTACGCGTATGCCTTCTTCAACGAGCTCGAGACCCGGTACATGATCTTTGACAATGACTACATCGTCGTCGATGACCAAGGGACGCACGCGCAGGTGTACATCGTCCCGAACCCAGAGGTGGAGGGTTCATCAGGCGGCTGCTCCGAAGAGCATGTCTGGGCGCTGATCGAGGCCCAGGCGCCGATCGAGCTCAACAAGGCACAGGACGGCACCTGGGTGATCGATGCCGGCACGCTTGCCCCCGAAGGGGCCGACAACTACCTCGAAGTCGGCGACGAGTGGCTGTGACGGAGCATCTGCGTCATCAGCCGACCTTTTCGGAGAGCTCCAGCCAGCGTTCCTCGAGCTTCTCGTTCTCGCCCTGCAGCCGAGTCACATCGGCGGTGAGCTTGCCCAGGCCCTCGAAGTCACTCGGGTCGTGGTCGGACATCTGGCGCTGCTTCTTCTCGATCTGGGTGATCAGCTTCTGCATCTTGCGCTCCAGAGCACCGACCTCCTTGCGCACCTCACGCTCCTCGGCGCTGCTCAGCTGCGGGGCGCCTGCGGAGGGCGAGGAGGCAGACTTCATCGCCTCGCGGCGTGCCGCAGCCGCGGCCTTGCCAGATCCGCCGGCGGCGCCAACGGCGCCGCCTGAACCTGACGTGCCCGAACCAGACGAGGCAGCGGAGGCGCCGTTGGCCCGCGCGGCCTTGAGCCGGAGGTACTCCTCCACGCCGCCGGGCACGTGGCGCATCCGACCGTCGAAGATCGCGTACTGCTGATCGGTCACGCGCTCGAGCAGGTACCGGTCGTGGGAGACCACGATCAGCGTGCCCGGCCAGGAGTCCAGCAGGTCCTCCATAGCGGCGAGCATGTCGATGTCGAGATCGTTCGTGGGCTCGTCGAGGATCATCACGTTGGGCTCGGAGAGCAGCACCAGCAGCAGCTGCAGGCGTCGTCGTTGTCCGCCGGAGAGCTCCCCGACCCGTGCGGAGAGGTGAGCGGTGGAGAAGCCGAGGCGCTCCAGCAGCTGGGCGGGGGTGTGTTCCTTGCCGTCGATGACCACCTGGGTCTTCTCACGGGCCAGCACCTCGCGGACCCGGTCGCCCTCGATGTCGGCCAGCTGGGAGAACTGCTGGTCCAGGGTGGCCAGGCGCACGGTCTTGCCGCGCTTGACCCGGCCGTCGTCGGGCTCGAGCTTTCCGGCGATCAGGTTCAGCAGCGTGGACTTCCCGGCGCCGTTGGCACCGAGGATGCCGGTGCGCTCACCCGGGCCGATCCGCCAGGTGACCTCGTTGAGGATCGGCTTGCCGGCGAAGGCGATGGAGACGTCGAGGACGTCGACCACGTCCTTGCCCAGCCGGGCGGTGGCCATCTTCTTCAGCTCGATCGGGTTGCGCGGGGGAGGCACGTCGGCGATGAGCTCATTGGCCGCCTCGATGCGGAACTTCGGCTTGGTGCTGCGGGCGGGAGCGCCGCGGCGCAGCCAGGCGAGCTCCTTCTTCATCAGGTTCTGCCGCTTGGCCTCCACGGTGGCCGCCTGGCGGTCGCGTTCCACGCGCTGCAGCACGTACGCCGCATAGCCGCCGTCGAACGGCTCGACCATGCCGTCGTGGACCTCCCAGGTGGTGGTGCTGATCTCGTCGAGGAACCAGCGGTCGTGCGTGACCACCAGCAGCCCGCCGGAGCTGCGCGGCCAGCGCCGGTTCAGGTGGTTCGCCAGCCAGGAGATGCCCTCCACGTCGAGGTGGTTCGTCGGCTCATCCAGGGCGATGATGTCCCATTCGCCCACCAGCAGCTTGGCCAGCGCGACGCGGCGGCGCTGCCCGCCGGAGAGCTCGGAGATCTTCGACTCCCAGGGGATGTCGGCCACCAGTCCGGCGATCACGTCGCGGATCTTCGCGTCCGAGGCCCATTCGTGGTCGTCGGCGTCCCCCACTACCGAATAGCCCACCGTGTGCTCGTCGAGGAGGTCATCGGACTGGTCCAGGACGCCGAACTGCACGCCTTTGCGCCGGGTGACCTGCCCCGAGTCGGGTTCCAGGCGGCCGGTGAGCATGGCCAGCAGCGATGACTTGCCGTCACCGTTGCGACCGACGACGCCGACGCGGTCGCCCTCGTTGATGCCGATGGTCACCGAGTTGAAGACGGTGCGAGTAGGGAATTCCAGGTGTAGGGCCTCGGCCCCGAGAAGATGTGCCACCCGTCCAGGGTAATGCCACGCTCCCGACCGGGTTTCATCGTCCCGTTTCAGCGCGCAGCGGCTCCTGCGTCTCATCCGGCGTTTCCGGCAGTTTCATCTGGTGAGTCCGCTCATGCGAAGATGGACCAGCGCGTGGCCGGAGATGAGGGTGTTCGTAGCGCCGAGCACTCTCGGACCGCCGTCGCACTCCGCCTTGGTGTAATGGCAGCACGCCAGCCTTTGGAGCTGTGCAGTCTAGGTTCGAATCCTAGAGGCGGAACGGCAATCTAGATCGCCGGGCCTGCCTACACTGGGTAGTCCCATGAACCGCGTCGAGGAGCAGCCTTCGTGACCAACGCCCAGCCCTCCCAGCCCACCGCCGTGATCGTCCTCGCGGCCGGAGCCGGGACCCGGATGAAATCCAGCACGCCGAAGGTCATGCACCCGATGGGTGGCGTCTCGATGATCGGGCACGCACTGGCCGCCGCCAAGGGTCTGGACCCGCACCACCTGGTCGCCGTCGTGCGGCACCAGCGCGAGAAGGTCGCCGGGCACATCGCCGGGTTCGAACCTCGCGCCGTGATCGCCGATCAGGACGAGGTCCCCGGCACCGGACGCGCCGTTGCCTGCGCCCTGGACGCGCTCACCGCCGCAGGAGCCCCCGCCGAGACCGGCACCGTCGTCGTCACCTACGGCGATGTGCCGCTGCTGCAGACCCAGATGCTCGCCGAGCTCGTCGACACCCATGAGCGCGACCGCAACGCCGTGACCGTGCTGACCGCGGTGCTCGACGACGCCGCTGGCTACGGCCGGATCCTGCGCAGCCAGGAGAACCCGCAGGACGTGCTCGGGATCGTGGAGCACAAGGACGCCACCGCGCAGCAGCGCAGCATCACCGAGATCAACTCCGGGATCTACGCCTTCGACGCCGCCGTGCTCACCCGCGCCCTGGCACAGGTCACCACCGACAACGCCCAGGGCGAGATGTATCTCACCGATGTGCTCTCCATCGCCCGCGCCGAGGGCGGCCGGGTCTCCGCCGTGGTCACCGAGGACCGCTGGCAGGTCGAGGGCGCCAACGACCGGGTCCAGCTGCAGGCGCTCGGTGCCGAGATGAACCGACGCATCGTAGAGCGCGCCATGCGCGCCGGCACCACCGTGATCGACCCGTCCACCACCTGGATCGACGCCACCGTCACCCTGGAGGAGGACACCACGATCCTCCCCGGGACCCAGCTCCACGGCGCCACGCACATCAGCCGCAACGCCGTGATCGGACCAGACACCACGCTGACCGACGTGATCGTCGGGGAAGCCGCCACGCTGACCCGGGTCCACGGCTCCGGAGCTCAGATCGGCGCCGGTGCGAGCGTGGGGCCGTACACCTACATCCGCCCGGGCACCGTGCTGGGCGAGGACGGCAAGATCGGGGCCTTCTACGAGACCAAGAACGTGGAGATCGGCCGCGGCAGCAAGCTCAGCCACCTGGGCTACGCCGGGGACGCGACCATCGGCGAGTTCACCAACATCGGCTGCGGCAACATCACCGCCAACTACGACGGCGTGAACAAGCACCGGACGCAGATCGGCTCCCACGTGCGGACCAGCTCCAACACCGTCTTCGTCGCCCCGGTCTCGGTGGGCGACGGCGCCTACACCGGCGCCGGCGCCGTGGTGCGAAAGGACGTGCCCGCCGGAGCCTTGGCGCTCTCCATCGCGCCGCAGCGCAACGCCGAGGGCTGGGTCCAGGCCAAGCGCCCCGGATCCGCAGCCGCCGACGCCGCCGAGGCCACCCGGCCCGACACCGGCACCACCCGGCCCGACGCCGGCACCACCCGGCCCGACGCCGGCACCACCCGGCCCGACGCCGGCACCACCCGGCCCGACGCCGGCTAGACACCACCCACTTCACCCACCCACACCAGCAACGCCGGCGAGAGGCAACAACACCCATGGACGAAATCAGGCTGAGCGGGGAAAAGACCCTGGTGCTGGCATCCGGGCGCGCACACCCGGAGCTGGCCGAGGCGATCGCGAAGGAGCTCGGCACCGAGCTGCTGCCGATCAGCGCCTACGACTTCGCCAACGGAGAGATCTACGTCCGATCCTCGGAGTCGGTCCGCGGCAAGGACATCTTCCTGCTGCAGTCCCACCCGGCGCCGATGAACAACTGGCTCATGGAACAGCTCATCATGGTCGACTCCATGAAGCGCGCCTCGGCCAAGCGGATCACCGTGGTCTCTCCCTTCTACCCCTATGCGCGTCAGGACAAGAAGGGCCGCGGCCGCGAGCCGATCTCGGCGCGACTGGTCGCTGACCTCTACAAGGCGGCCGGCGCCGACCGGATCATGAGCGTGGACCTGCACACCGCGCAGATCCAGGGCTTCTTCAACGGCCCGGTGGACCACCTCTTCGCGGTGCCGCTGCTGGCTGATCACATCCGTGGCCGCGTCGCCGACGACGAGGTCACCGTGGTCTCCCCGGACACCGGTCGCGTCCGCGTCGCCGAGCAGTGGGCCGAGCGCCTGGGCGGCGCGCCGCTGGCCTTCGTGCACAAGACCCGCGACGTCACCCAGCCCAACAAGGCGGTCTCCAAGCAGGTCGTGGGTCAGGTCGAGGGTCGCACCTGCGTGCTCATCGACGACATGATCGACACCGGCGGCACCATCTCCGGCGCCGTGCAGGTGCTCAAGGATGCCGGCGCCAAGGACGTCATCATCGCCGCGACCCACGCGGTGTTCTCCGATCCCGCCGCCGAGCGGCTGGCGAACTGCGGTGCCCGCGAGATCGTGGTGACCGATACGCTGCCGATCCCCGAGGACAAACGCTTCGAGACCCTCACGGTGCTCTCCATCGCGCCGATCCTGGCCCGCGCGATCAAGGAGGTCTTCACCGACGGCTCGGTGACCTCACTCTTCGACGGTCACGCATAAGCACCCGCCGCACCCCACCTCTACGTTGAGGGGCGGATTCTGCGACTATCTGAGGCCTCGAGAGGGGTCAGATACCCGCAGAATCCGCCCCTCAACGTGTTTGGGTGGGGGAGCGGGGTGGGGTCAGCTCTGCGGCTGGGTGGCCCAGGCGACGACGACGTCGCCGATGAACCGGCGCATGTGCGCCTGGCGGGCCTCGGTGGTGAAGTCCGGGTCGAAGAGGTGTCCGAAGGTGTAGCGGTTCGCGACCTGGAACACGCAGTAGGAGCTGATCAACAGGTGCAGATCCAGGGCGTTGACCTCTTCGCTGAAGGCGCCCTGCTTCTTGCCCTCGGCGATGATCCCGTCCAGGATCGTCACGGCCGGCATGCCGAGGTCGCCGAGGGTCTCCAGCTTCCGGATGAACTTGCCGCGGTGGATGTTCTCGATCGAGACCAGCCGGATGAAGGCGGTATTGCGCAGGTGGTGCTCATAGGTCAGCTCGGCGAGCTGGCGCAGGGCGTCGATCGGTTGCATCTCATCGACGTGCAGTGACTGCTCGGCCTTGCGGATGCCGCGGTAGGCGTTCTCCAGCACCGCAAGGTAGAGCTTCTCCTTGCCGCCGAAGTAGTAGTAGATCATCCGCTTGGTCGTGCGGGTGCGGCGGGCGATCTCATCGATTCGGGCGCCGGAATACCCATCATCGGCGAAGGCCTCGGTGGCCACCGCCAAGACCTCGGCGCGGGTGCGCACGGCGTCTCGCTGTCGGGCGGGCGTCTGCGTCACGGTATTCTCCTCTGGCTCAGCCGCGAGAGTATCAGATGCTCCACCGCCAGGGCCGCCGTCGCTCATGCCCCTGTCAGCATCCGGCGCGGGTTCTCCACCAGCAGTCGATGCTCCAGGGCAGAGTCCATGCCCTGTGTCCGCAGCTGGGGCAGGATGCGTCGATGCAGGTGATCCATCCTCCAGTGCGGGGCGTGCTCCGCCCGCCAGGAGGGCGGGGTGATCCGGCTGAAGACGGCTGCGTCGTGGGAGAGCAGCAGCTGATCTTCGAAGCCGAGCTCCAGCAGGTTCAGCAGCATCGTGACCCGGTCCGCGTCGGACCCGGTGTGGCGCATGCCGAAGCGGTCGAAGCCGAGGAAGGACCCGGCCTGGGCGAGCTCCACCAGGTACTCCAGATCGGTGGAGTCGCCGCTGTGCCCGATGACGACCCGGGTCAGGTCCACGCCGAGGCGCCCGAGCAGCCGCTGCTGGTCGAGGCCTCCGCGTGAGCTCGGGTCCGAGTGGGTGGTGATCGGAACGCCGGTGATCCGGTGCGCCTGGGCCGCCGCGGTGAAGACCTGGGCCACGTCGTCGGTGATCCCGGCCGTGTCCGAGCAGACCTTGATGATCGCCGCGCGCAGCTCGGTGCCGGCGATGCCTGACTGGATGTCGCCCAGGAACAGCTGCAGGAGCGGATCGGGACCCTGGACCAGACGGCCGGGACCATTGAGGTGGAAGAAGTGCGGCAGCACGTTGCTGGTGTACCAGCCGGTGGCCGCCAGGATGCGGACCGAGGTGCGGCGGGCCAGTTCAGCGACCCGCCGCACATCTCGTCCGAGACCGGGGACGGTGAGGTCCACGATCGTGTCTACGCCCAGCGCGGCGAGCCCCTGCAGCTGCGTCTGCGCCGCGGCCATCACGGCCTCGGCATCCCACTCAGGATGCGGGAGATCTCGATCGAGCTGAGGATCGCCGACGATCAGGTGCTCGTGCACCAGGGTGGTGCCCAGCTGCGCGCCGGAGACCTCTCCGGTGAGAGTGGGGATCATGCTGGACATAGTGGTCGAATCACTCGCTGGTGCCGCGGATGGCCTCGAAGGCCTCCAGGGACTCGCCCTCGAGGGCGGATTCAAGGTTGCTCACGGTCTGTTCCTGGAACGCGTCGACATCGACGTCGTCGTTGACCTCCCAGTCGGAGCCCTCCTGCCACTCGGCCAGGGTCTCCTCCTCGTCGGTGGCGACGCAGTCGGTCACCTCGGTCACGGCAGTCTCCACGGCGCTGCTCAGCGCCTCCTGCTGCTCCTCGTCGAGCTCGTTCCACCGCTCAGACATGATCACCAGGTTGGTGTTGAGCTGGTGGGAGGTGAGGTTCAGGTAGTCCTGGACCTCGTTGAGGTTCTCCGACTCGATGTTGGTGATCGGGTTCTCCTGGCCGTCGACGGCGCCCTGCTGCAGCGAGAGGTAGAGCTCCTCGTAGGCGACCTCCACCGCGTTCGCACCCATGGCATCAGCGTTCATCAGGAACTGGGGCGAACCGGGGAAGCGGATCTGCATGCCTTCGAGGTCCTCGGGAGAGCTGATCGGCTCGTTGGAGGTGAAGTGGCGGGCTCCGGCGGACCAGGCGCCCAAGGTCTGGATCCCGGCCTCCTCGGCGAAGGACTCGGTCAGCGCCATGCCGTCCTCGCTCTCCATGAAACGAGCGAGGTGATCCGCGTCGTCGAAGGCGTAGGCAGCGTCGAGCACGCTGATCGGCTCGTAGACCGCACCCAGCGCCGAGGCGCCCTGGATGTCGATATCCACGTCACCCGAGGCCACCGATGCGATGCGGTCGGCGTCGCCGCCGAGCTGGCTGGAGCCATAGATCTCGATGGTCAGTCCGACGTCGGCGGCCTCGACCTCTTCCTTGATCACGTCGGCGCCGCAGCGGGCCTGCGGCTGGTCGTCGTTGTAGCTGTGCGCGAGGGTCAGCTCGACGGACTCTCCGTCGCCGCCTGCGTCTCCGCCGTCTCCGCCGTCGCCGTTGTCGCCGCAGGCCGTGAGGGCCAGGATCGGGACGGCGGCGAACACGGCTGCCTTGCTGAGGGTCTTCTTGGACTTGAACATGATGGGTGTTCCTTTCATCGGTGCAACGCTGCACGAGGGGGGAGTGATTCAGCAGTGATCAGGGCATTGAGGTCATTGAGCATGGAGGACCGGTTCGCGGTCTCGCCGGTGAAGATCTCGAAGGCGTCGGCGGCCTGGTGCATGGCCATGCCGAGCCCCGAGATGGTGAGGCAGCCGCGCCTCTGCGCTGCGAGGAGCAGCGCAGTGTCCACCGGGCGGTAGACGACGTCGGCCACCCAGTGCCGCGGTAGCAGCAGGTCAGGGTCGAACGGGGTGCCGGGGTGGTGGGCCATGCCGAACGGAGTGGCGTTGACCACGCCGTCGGCCTGGGTGAGCAGCTCGGGCAGCTGTGCCGGGGTGGCCTGCCCGATGCTGAAATCGTGGGCGGCGTGCACGCTCGCCGCGAGGGCGGCGGACTTCTGTGCGTCCACGTCCACCACCTGCAGGCTCTCCACTCCGCGCATGACCAGGGCATGCGCCACGGCGGAGCCGGCACCTCCGGAACCCACGAGCACCACGTGCCCGCATCGGGTCTGCGCCAGGGCGTCGTCGATGGACGCCTTGAAGCCGGTGACATCGGTGTTGTGCCCGATGGCGGCGCCGTCGTCGAACACCACGGTGTTCACCGCACCGATCATGACGGCGGAGGGGCCCAGCTCGTCGAGCAGCGGGATGATGTTCTGCTTCGCCGGGAAGGTGATGTTGAGTCCGTTGAAGCCCAGCCGCTGCGCCATCGCGAGCAGCTGGCCCAGCTCGTCCAGGGAATCCTCCCCGCCGGCGAACTCGATGCTGCGGTAGATGTATCGCATGCCGTGCCGGGTGCCTTCGAGCTCGTGCATCGGCGGGGTCAGCGAAGGTCCGACGCCGTGGCCGATCAGCCCGGCCAGAATGCTGCGTCCGGTGTCTGGTGCGCTCACAGTCCGAGCACCTCCGGGAAGAACATCAGCGCGTCGGGGAAGATGATCACCAGCAGCAGCACGATCACCGCAGGCATCGCGAAGGGCAGCGCTCCCTTGAAGACCTCTCCGACCCGGGTGTCGGAGACTGAGGCGGTGACGAACAGCGCGGTGCCCACCGGTGGGGTGAGAAGGCCGATCATGAGCGAGAGGATCAGCACCACGCCCAGCACGATCGGGTCGATCTGGTACTGCAGGGCGATGGGCAGCAGGATCGGGACCACGAGCACCAGGATGGCGGTGGCGTCGATGACCGTGCCCAGGATCAGCATCAGCAGGGCGACCAGGAGCAGGAACACCAGGGGGCTCTCGGTGATCCCCAGCAGGGTCTCGGTGAGCAGCTGCGGCAGCCGTTCCAGCGCCATGATGTGGCCCAGCAGTGCGGCCGACGCCACGATCAGCATGATCGCGCCGGTGGTGATCGCGGTCTCGCGGATCGCGGCGAGGAAGCCCTTCCAGGACAGCGAGCGCTGGATCAGCGAGATCAGCAGCACCCAGAAGACGGCGACGGCGGCCGCTTCGGTGGGGGTGAACAGGCCGCCGAGGATGCCGCCCAGGATGATCACCGGAGTCACGGCCGGCAGCAGGACGCCCTTGGTCGAGGCGACCAGCTCGTGGCGGTCGAAGCGACCGGCGGTGAGGTTGGGGTTCCGGCGGACCAGGATCCAGACCACCACGCACAGGCCGAATGCCATGAGCAGCGCGGGGACCACCGACGCGGCGAAGAGTGCACCGGTGGACGCCGCGGCGAGGCCGGCGTAGATGACGGCGGGGATGCTGGGCGGCATGACCGGGGCGATCAGCGAGGAGGCGGCGGAGAGGCCGGTGGCGAACCGGCGGGTGTAGCCGTTGCGCAGCATGGCCGGGATCTGCACCTTGCCCAGCGCGGCGGCGTCGGCCACGGCGGAGCCGCTCATCCAGGAGAACCCGACGCTGGCGCCGACGGTCACGTAGCCGAGGTTGCCACGGATCTTGGCCAGCGCCGCCATCGCGAAACGGAAGAGCCGGTCCGCCAGGCCCGCGTGGTTGGCGAGGGTGCCCAGGAAGACGAAGAGCGGCACGGCCAGCAGCGGGAAGCTCTGCACCGCGTTGGTGACCTGGCGCAGGCTGGTGCCGGAGGACTGTCCGTCGAGCAGCATGTAGACCAGCGAGGGGCCGAGGAAGGCGAAGGCGACCGGTACGCGGATGATCAGCAGTACGGCGATGGCCACGCCCAGCAGGAGGAGAGTCACGAGGGGTCCTTCACGGTGGCGGGCGTCTGGTCGACGGTGGGCAGGATCGGGCCGTGCTTGGCGATCATGAACGCGGCGACCAGGGAGCGGATGACGGTGCTGACCATCCCGGCGAGCACCGGGAGATAGACCAGCGCCATGGACATGCCCAGCACGGGGGAGCGCAGCGCCCCCTGCGTCTGGACCAGGCTCCAGGCCTCCATGGTCAGACCGATGGCGATGACGGCGACGATGACCAGGGACAGGACCTGGACGGTGCGGATCAGCCGCGGAGCCGGCAGGGTGTCCACCACCTCGAGGGCGATGTGCCCGCGCAGGGTGATCAGAACGCCGGCCACGGAGAAGGTCATCCACGCCAGACCGAAGCGAGAGATCTCGCCCGTCCACGCGATGCCCTCGAAAGACGTGTAGCGCTGGGCGGCCTGGGTGAAGACGAGGACGAGGATCACGAGAAGCATCACGCCCGCGAAGCCGAGTTCGATGCGCGTGAGCGTGTCCACCACTCGGCGGCTCAGGGGTTTCCTGGTGTCGGTCACGGGGTTCCTTTGATCATGAAAAGTGGCGTGTGCCACATCGACTGAAACAAACGTACCGGTTCGTACATTAGGTGTCAAAGGTCACAGCGGGCTTCGGCTCTTCAGGCGACGAATACGCCGAAGCGATGGGGTGTTGACCTCGACAGCGGGCACAGTGGCATCCTGTGGACCGAGCCCCACCAGACCCCCGCCTCTTCAGAACCTCAGCGTCACCGGACCCTCAGGAGCAGCCATGGAATCCCCTTCGCAAGCACCCGACCAGCAGACCCCGCAGGAACAGACCTTCGATGTGATCGTCATCGGGGGCGGGGCCGTGGGAGAGAACGCGGCCGGTCGCGCGGTGCAGGGCGGCCTGAGCGTGGTGCTCGTGGAGGCTGAGCTCATCGGCGGGGAATGCTCCTACTGGGCGTGCATGCCCTCGAAGGCGCTGCTGCGCTCGACCCAGGCGCTGCGGGCCGCCCGCAGCGTCGACGGCGCCGCCCAGGCCGTCACCGGGGAGCTCGACGTCGCGGCGGTGCTGGCCCGGCGTGACTCCTTCACCAGCGGATGGAAGGACGCCGGGCAGGTGCGCTGGCTCGAGGACGCCGGGATCGCGCTGGTGCGCGGCCATGGCCGGATCACCGGACCCAAGCAGGTCACCGTCACCGCGGCCGATGGGAGCGCCACCACGCTCACCGCCCGGCACGCCGTGACCATCGCCACCGGTTCCGCCGCGGCCATCCCGGAAGTGGAGGGGCTGCATGATTCCCATCCCTGGACCAGCCGCGAGGGAACCAGTGTCCAGATCGTGCCGCGCAGCCTCGCGATCATCGGCGGAGGCGCGGTGGCCGCCGAACTCGCCACCGCCTACGCGGCCTTCGGCGCCGAGGTCACCCTGCTGGCGCGCAGCGGGCTGCTCGGCGGAATGGAGCCCTTCGCCGGCGAGCTCGTGGCGGAGGCGCTGCAGGCCCAAGGCGTGACCCTGCGGCTGAACACCTCTCCCCAGCGGGTCTCCCGCACAGCAGAGGGGGTGAGGATCGAGACCGAGCACGGTGAACCGCTGCTGGTCGAGGAGGTGCTCACCGCCACGGGCCGCACCCCACGCACGGACGACCTCGGCCTGGAGAGCATCGGTCTGGAGCCGGGCACCTGGATCGACACCGATGACACTCTGCGGGTCCCCGGGTTCGACTGGCTCTACGCCGTCGGCGACGTCACCCATCGCGCGCTGCTGACCCACCAGGGGAAGTACCAGGCCCGGGCTGCCGGGGATGTGATCACTGCCCGCGCCCAGGGTCGCAGGGTCGATGACGCGCCCTGGGGTGCACATGTCGCCACGGCGGATCACGCCGCGGTGCCCCAGGTGACCTTCACGGATCCCGAGGTGGCCTCCGTCGGGCTCAACGCGGCCGCGGCGCGGGAGGCGGGCCACCGGATCCGTGTGGTCGACTACGCGCTGGGCGACGTCGCGGGTTCGGCCCTGCACGCCGACGGCTACTCCGGTCAGGCGCGCATGGTGGTCGACGAGGATCGACGCGTGATCCTCGGCGTGACCTTCGTCGGTCCTGACGTGGCGGAGCTGCTGCATGCCGCGACCATCGCGGTCAGCGCCGAGGTGCCGCTGGACCGGCTCTGGCACGCCGTGCCGGCCTATCCCACGATCAACGAGATCTGGCTGCGCCTGCTGGAGACCTACGGCCGCCCCTCAACGGTTTGAGCTCAGCTGGTGCCGGCTCACTCCTGCTGCGCCTTGGCCGCTTCCACGGAGGGGTCCCGCCACCGGCCCGAGCGCACCCCGCGGAAGTAGATGTGGCCCGCCACCAGGGAGCCGACGAACAGCACGGCCATCGGGATCAGGACGATGTAGACGTTGCCGGTGGCGACCATGATCGGGATCGCCAGAGCAGTGACCAGTCCGCCGCCGAAGAACGGCTCGAAGAACAGCTGCTTATATCCGAAGGCCTCCAGGGCAGGGGACTCGTCGTAGGGGTCCGCCACGCGGAGCAGGACCAGGCCGGTGGCCGTGACGCCCATCGACTGGCCGAAGTCGGCGATGCCGCGCTCGAGCCAGAACTCCGGGATGATCCGCGGGGTGAAGACCAGCAGGACCGTGGTGCAGAACAGGATCCCGGCGATCGAGATGACCAGGAAGGTCTCCCAGTAGGCGGCGATGGCGTCGAGCGAGATGGTCGCCAGCGCCGCGACGATCAGGATGTCCAGGGCGAGACCCTGGATCCGCTTCATCGTCTCGTGGTCCAGCAGGCTGGTGTTGCCGGTGCGATCCAGGATCACCTGGATGATCACCCCGCCGATCATCGCCAGCGGGAACAGCGGCACATAACCCAGCAGGGTCAGGCCCTCCTCGGACCAGGGCGACCCGGGCTGTCCCCAAAGCTGATCCTCGATCCAGACCAGTCCTTCAAGGATCAGCCAGCCGATGATGATGGCCAGTCCGACGACGGCGACATGCAGGGTCAGCGGCTCGATCGAGCTGGGTCGCGAGGTCATCCGGCCGGTGGAGACGTTCTCGCTGTCGCTGTAGAGTCCGCGCAGCTCGGCCTTGGACTGCTTCGATACGTTCTTGATCACGCGGGTCCGGCCGGTGCGCACACCCCAGTTGATCACCGAGATGCCGATGATGATGCCGAAGACCAGGCCCACGGTGGCGATGGCCAGGGCGAGATCCGTGGCCTCGGGAATGCCCATGTCGTCGAAGGCGGGCTCCATGCCCGCCGCCGTGCCGTGGCCGCCCTCGAAGGCGATCTCCAGCAGCGCACCGAAGACCGGGTCGACACCGAACAGCGGGGAGAGCACCAGCAGCCCCAGCACGATGCCCACCACGTACTGACCGGAGCCGTAGGCCACACCGATCGAGAGCTGGGGCCCGACCAGCTTGGCCACTCGGACCGGGGACGGAATCCGGGAGCCCAGGAAGAGGGTCGCGAAGACCACTGAGATCAGCAGACCCGGGAGTTCTCCCCAGACGTCGTAGATGCCCTGGGTGAGCAGTCCACCGTCTCCCAGCCATCCCCAGCCGAGGGGTTCGGCAAGGCGTCCGATGACCTGGGGGCCGACGATGAGTCCGATGAACCCAGCGATGATCGCACTGGGCAGCAGAAGCTTCTGGATGAACTTCACCTTGACGCGCACGAATTTGCCGATCAGCATCACAGCTGCCAGCAGCACGATCGCGAACCCGACTACTTCTGGACTCATCGGACGCCCCTCTCCGCAACGGGCCGCCGAGAGCGGCCGCGACTTGCTGAGAAGCACATCACACATCGCGCGTGCTGGCGAGGGCCCCCGGAGACGAACCCCGTCGAGGCGTGCCTTCTACGACCGCCCGGGGCCGAAGATCGGGTCAGCTGTCCAGAGATTCCTCCCCTCGACAAAGAGGTGGACGGGGGCGGGTCCTCAGTGGGTGCGCCGGGGCTGCCGCCGCTGGGCCGCCAGGCGGACCGGCGCGTTCGCGGCGCCGTAGCCGTCATAGCTGCCCACGCGCTGGACCATCTCCAGGAAGAGCCCGCCGATGGTCGGGGTGTAGAAATGGATGAACTCGCCGTCGGCATCGCGATCGTAGAGCAGGTTGAGTCGCTCGAGCTGCGCCAGATAGTCCGCGTCCAGCCCGAAGCGCGCATGGAGATCTGCGTAGTAGTTGTCCGGGATGGAGAGGAAGCGCAGCCCGCGTTCCTGTGCCCGGCTCGCCAGCTCGACGATGTCCGTGCAGGTCACCGCGATATGCCGAGGAGGCAGCGGCGCGGTGGGCGGGGCCAGGTTCAGCGGCAGCCGCACCGTGGCGTCGGCGGTGCGCATCACCTGGCTGCGCACCAGACCCTGGGGGCTGGGCACGTTCTCCGGGGTCTGCGCCTGCAGGCCGAGCACGCTGTGGAAGAAGAGCACCGTCTCCTCGAACTCGTGCCAGCGGTAGGAGAGGTTGATGTGGTCCACCGCGTGGGTCGAGTCATGCGCGGGCTGACCGCCTTCGAACTCGGTGACCCAGGTGTCTTCGGCGGGAGCATCGCTGAAGTAGATGACCGTCCCGTCCGGGGCGCCGAGGGCACGCAGCTCATGGTCCCCGGCATAGGTCCGGCGGAAGACCACCGGTGCCCCGAGCGCAGCTCCGCGGGCGAGGGCCTGGCCGGCGTCGTCGACCAGCAGGCCGATCGCGGAGAGGTGTGGATCGGGCTGCTGGCTCTGCTCGTTGAGGATGATCCGGGTCGAGCCTATGGTCCAGAGCCGCACCTGTTTGGTGCGGTGCTTGCCGCGGAAGGTGAAGCCAAGCTGGTTCAGGGTCTCATCGGCGGTGCCCAGGTCGGAGCCGGTGATCTCCACGAAGTCCACGCTGCGCGGACTCTGCGCGGAGGGCAGGCGATCGGTGCTCCACCCGTTCGACGCCGAGGCGCGGTCCGCCAGCCAGGTCAGCGACCGGCGCGCATGGGCGGCGGTGCTGGTGACGTCGGTCTGCCGGAAGGTGTCATTGAAGACTTCGAGCGAGAGCGGGCCGGTGTACCCGGCCTTGAGCACATGGGTCAGGAAGCCGCTGAGGTCGAAGGAGCCCTCACCCGGGAACAGCCGATGGTGCCGGCTCCAGGACAGGACGTCCATGTCCAGCTGCGGGGCGTCGGCGAGCTGGATGAAGAAGATCTTCTCCCCGTCGATGGTCTCGATCTCCGCCGGATCGTGCCCGCGGGCCAGGATATGGAAGCTGTCCAGGCAGGTGCCCAGATTCGGGCGGTCGGCGAGCTGCACCAGCCGCCAGGCGTGGCGGTAGTCGTTGACGTAGCGTCCCCAGGCCAGAGCCTCGTACGCGATCCGGATGCCGTAGCCGGCGGCGAGGTCGGCCAGCGCCCCCAGCTGTCGGGCGACGACCGCGTCGTCGTCCACGGTCGCGGTGCCGGCGTTGCTGCAGACCAGGATGGTGTCGGCGCCCAGTCGGTTCATCAGCTGGAACTTTGCCTCGGCGCGACGCAGGTTCTCCGCCAGGAGCTCCTCGCTGACGCCCTCAAAGTCACGGAAGGGCTGAAAGAGGTCGATGCTCAGCCCCAGGCGCTGACACAGCGCGCGGATCTCCTCGGGGGACTCGTAGGAGACCGTGAGGTCGGTGTCCATGATCTCGACGCCGTCGAACCCCGCCTCGGCGCAGGCCTGGAGTTTGTCGGTGAGGCTTCCGGAGAGGCAGACGGTGGCGATTGAGGTGCGCATAGCGGCAATGTACCAAACATTACATTCGTGGGTCAGTGCTGAGCGGCGGATCTTTCGGGTATTCAGACTCGAAAGCTGCGCCAGCCAGTCGGAGGATCCGTCCCGCACCGAGGGAGGAGGTCGGGCGGGTGGATAGGATCACAGCATGGATCAGGAGCCCCCCGGAGCGCCCGGCGTCAATCGCAACGAGTTCGTCCGATCGCTCTCCACCGGCCTGCGGGTGCTTGAGTCCTTCTCGGCCTCGGACCCTAAGCTCACGCTCTCCGATGTCGCCCGGCGTGCCGGAGTCAGCCGGGCCACCGCCCGACGCATGCTGCTCACCCTGGTCCAGGAGGGGTACGCGTACACGGACGGTCGGTTCTTCGAACTGACCCCGAAGGTGCTGGGCCTGGGACAGGGATACTGGTCCGGGCGCGGCTGGCACGAGCTGCTGCAGCCCTCGCTCGGCGAGCTCTCCGCGAAGCTGACCGAATCTTGTTCGGCCGCGCTGCTCCTCGGCGATGAGGTGATGTACGTCTGCCGGGTGCACACGCGTCGAATCATGCGGATCGACCTTGGACTGGGCACCAAGCTGCCGGCGCTGGCCACCTCCATGGGACGGGTGCTGCTCGCCGGCCTGGGGGAGGAGGCGCTCGGGGAGCGCCTGCGCACCGCAGACCGACGCGCGTATACCGCGCGCACCGTCACCGACCCGGGGCGGCTGCGCGAGATCATCGCAGCCGTCCGGAATGAGGGCTATGCCCTCGTGGATGAGGAGCTGGAGGAGGGGCTGCGCTCGCTGGCCGTCCCGGTCCGCGACGTGGGCGGAAACATCGTGCTGGCCTTGAACACCTCGCTCTCGGCCGGCAGGGAGACTGCCCAGGAGTCTCTGGACCGGACGCTGCCGGACCTGCAGCGCTGCGCCGCAGCGGTGGAAGATCTCATCCGCTCCCTCGGCGACGACGTCCAGCGACTCACCGTGCCCCAGGGTCTCTGAGCTGCGGAGCCCTGAGCTTCGGGACCTCTGCGCTCCGGCGTCGAGGCTCATGACGCGTCGCCTCTGGAAATACCCGCCCGGTGGGACTATGCTCATGTCACATAGCGCACACATGTTTGCATAGCGAACATATTGGTCCTGTGGGGCCAAGGCGCACCGGATCGTGAGCAGGGAGCCGCAATGCAGGATGTCTTCGTCTACCAGGGTCTGCGCACCCCCTTCGGCAAGGTCGGCGGTGCCCTGGCCGGGCAGCGTCCCGATGATCTGGCCGAGCTGGTCATCTCGAGCCTCGTGGAACAGGCCCCGGGGCTGAACCCGGAGAACGTCGGCGAGATCGTCGGTGAGGTGATCTTCGGCAACGCCAACGGCGCCGGCGAGGAGAACCGCAATGTGGCCCGGATGGCCTGGCTGCTGGGCAGGCTGCCCGTGAGCGTGCCCGCCACCACGATCAACCGGCTGTGCGGCTCATCCCTGGACGCCGCGATCTCCGGTGCCCGGCAGATCGCGCTGGGGGAGACCGACGTGATCCTCGCCGGCGGTGTGGAATCCATGTCGCGGGCACCCTGGGTGCTGCCCAAGACCGAGCGGCCCTTCCCAATGACCAACCTGGAGCTGGTCAACTCCACGCTGGGCTGGCGCCTGATCAACGAGCGCATGCCCAGGGAGTGGACGGTCTCCCTCGGCGAGGCCACCGAGCAGCTGCGTGAGCGCCACGGCATCGACCGTGAACGGATGGACGCGTTCGCCGCCCGCTCCCATGAGCTCGCCGCCCGCGCCTGGGCGCAGGGGCACCTGAGTGACCTCACCGTGGCAGTGCCCGGCGTGGACCTGGACACCGATGAGACCATCCGGGGCGGCGTCACGACGGAGAAGCTCGCCGGTCTGCGGACCGTCTTCCGCCGCGAGAACGGCACCGTCACCGCCGGCAACGCCTCCCCGATGAACGACGGCGCCTCCGCCGTCTGGCTCGGTTCCGCCGCAGGCGGCGAGCAGCTGGGTCTGACCCCGCAGGTGCGGATCGCCGGATGGGCCGCCGCGGGAAATGAGCCGCAGTACTTCGGCTATGCCCCCGTGGAGGCGAGCAACAAGGCGCTCAAGCGCGCCGGCATCGGCTGGGGAGACGTCGGCGCGGTGGAGCTCAACGAGGCCTTCGCCGCACAGTCCCTGGCCTGCCTGGACGCCTGGCAGGTCGACCCGGAGATCGTCAACGCCTGGGGCGGCGCGATCGCCATCGGCCATCCCCTCGGAGCCTCCGGCACCCGGGTCCTGGCCACGCTGGCGAAGCGGATGCAGCTCAGCGGCGAACGCTGGGGGGTGGCCACGCTGTGCATCGGGGTCGGCCAGGGCCTGGCAGTGGTCCTCGAGAACGTCGCCAGCCAGCCCGTCCAGCCCACACCGTCCATTCAGACCACCCAGAACCACGAGGGATGAACCTATGACTGAATTTGTAGACACCGCCGCCGAGGCGGTGGCCGGCGTGCGCGACGGCGCCACCGTCCTTCTCGGCGGCTTCGGCAACGCCGGACAACCCATGGAGCTCATCGACGCGCTACTAGAGTCCGGCACCACCGACCTCACCGTGGTGAGCAACAATGCCGGGCAGGGGGATCGCGGACTTGCGCTGCTGATCAAGGAGCGCCGGGTGCGCAAGGTGATCTGCTCCTTCCCGCGGCAGTCCGACTCCTGGCACTTCGACGCGGCCTACCGTGCCGGAGAGCTCGAGCTCGAGCTGGTCCCGCAGGGCAACCTCGCCGAGCGGCTGCGCGCCGCCGGAGCCGGCATCGGGGCGTTCTTCACCCCCACCGGCTACGGCACCAGCCTCGCCGAGGGCAAGGAGACCCGCGAGATCGAGGGCCGGCACTACGTGCTCGAGCACCCGATCCGCGGCGACGTCGCACTGATCAAGGCGCTGGCCGCCGACGATGCCGGCAACCTCGTCTACCGCAAGACGGCACGGAACTTCGGCCCGGTGATGGCTGCAGCCGCCTCCCACACCGTGGTGCAGGTCGCGGAGCTGGTCCCCAGCGGCTCCCTCGACCCGGAGAACGTGGTCACCCCCGGGATCTATGTCGACATGGTGACCGCCCTGACCCCGCGCGAGACCCAGGAAGTGAAACCAGCATGAGCAGCCAGACCAGCCCCACGAGCCAGCCCAGCCCTCCAAGCCAGCCCAGCCCTCCAAGCCAGAACAGCCAGCCCGACGACGCGGCCCGGCCCGGCCAGCCGCTCTCCCGCGAGGACCTCGCGAAGCTCGTCGCCGCCGACATCGCGCCGGGAGCCTATGTGAACCTGGGCATCGGCCAGCCCACGAAGGTCTCGGACTACCTGACCCCCGAGCAGCAGGTCACCCTGCACACCGAGAACGGGATGCTCGGCATGGGCCCGCAGGCGCAAGGTGAGGACATCGACGACGAGCTGATCAACGCGGGAAAGATCCCGGTCACCGAACTGCCGGGAGCCAGCTACTTCCATCACGCCGACTCCTTCGCGATGATGCGCGGCGGACACCTCGACGTCTGCGTTCTGGGAGCCTTTCAGGTCTCGGCCGGCGGAGACCTGGCGAACTGGTCCACCGGCGCCCCCGATGCCATCCCCGCCGTCGGAGGCGCCATGGATCTCGCCATCGGCGCCAAAGAGGTGTTCGTGATGATGTCGCTGTTCGCAAAGGATGGGACGCCGAAGATCGTCGCCGACTGCACCTACCCGATCACCGGGCTGGGCTGCGTGAGCCGGGTGTACACCGACCATGGGGTGTTCCTCATCGAGGCGCACGAGGCCGGACCCCGGCTGGTGCTTCGCGAGGCCTACGGCATCGCCCCCGAGGAACTCGTCAAGCGGTTCGACTTCCCCGTGGTGATCGCCGGCTAGTCAGCTGGTATAGTCAACAGCTGTGCCCAGGCGAGGGGGCGACGTCGCAGGATCCATTCCGGCGGACGTCAGCCCCGTGATCGACGAGGCGAACTTGCAGGAGAACATCACCGCCGCTCACAGCGCGGAGAGCCTGGAATTCACTTGTCGTTGGTGCCTGGATCAATACGAATCCAACCAACGAAGGACAACACCATGGCTGACAAGATCGTCATTCCCGCCACCAAGCGCACCGAGTTCGGCAAGGGCGCAGCCCGCAAGGCCCGCCGCGACGACCTGATCCCGGCAGTGGTCTACGGCCACGGCGAAGACCCCATCCACGTGGTGCTTCCCGGTCACCAGACCCACCTGGCAGTGCGTAACCCCAACGCGCTGATCACCCTGGACATCGAGGGCACCGAGCAGATGGTGATCCCCAAGGCCATCCAGCGCGACATCATCAAGCGCTCGATCGACCACATGGACCTGCTGACCGTGCGCCGCGGCGAGAAGGTCATCGTCGACGTCTACGTCGAGGTCACCGGCGAGCCCGCCGTCGGCTTCGAGTGGATTCTCGAGCAGGCCACCGTCTCCGTCGAGGCCGAGGCGACCCACCTGCCCGAGCACGTCACCGTGGACATCACCGACCGCGACGAGAACGCGCTGCCGGAGCACATCCAGCTGCCCAAGGGTGTCACGCTGGCCCTGACCGACCTGGAGTCCCCGGTCGTCTCCATCCACGAGCCCGTCGAGCAGGACCTGGGCGACGAGGAAGAGACCACCGAGGACGAGGCCGCTGAGGACGAGGCCGCCGAGGGCGAGTCCGAAGAGAACGCCGAAGGCGAAGACAGCTGAACAAGCTGGCGCTGAGACTCCACTAGGCTCGAAGCATGGCTTCAGAGACGTGGTTGATAGCGGGACTCGGGAACCCCGGGTCCCGCTATCGTCATACCCGGCACAATATCGGGCACATGGTGCTCGATGAACTCCTCGACCGCATGGACGCGAAGTACACGCGCACCAAGGTCGGGGCCAAGGCCGTCGCGGCCCGGCTGGGCCCCGGTGGTCCGAAGGTGGTCTTCGCGATCTCCGAGGGATATATGAACCTCTCCGGCAAGCCGGTGCGCGGACTCATGGACTACTTCTCCGTCCCCACGCAGAACCTGATCGTGGTCCACGACGAGCTCGACCTCGACTTCGGTCGGGCCAAGCTCAAGCGGGGCGGATCCGAGGGCGGGCACAACGGGCTGAAATCCATCACCACTCACCTGGGCGGAGACCGCGACTATCTTCGCGTGCGCGCCGGTGTGGGCAGGCCCCCCGGACGCATGGACAGCGCCGACTACGTGCTGCAGAAGTTCAGCGCCGCCGAGCAGAAGGAGCTGGGCATCTTCATCTCCCGGCTGGCCGACGCGGCGGAGCTGCTGATCTCCGACGGGCTCCCGGCAGCCCAGAACGCGGTGCACTGACCCTCGACGACCTCCCCGCAGCGCGGAGTCGAAGGGCTTCTCCGTTTCCTGGACGAACGCCTAGAATAGGGTGACTTCTTGGCGCAAGGATGGTTATGGATCCCGAGGAACTTCGTGTGGCTGACCTGCCTACGCTGGAGGTCAACGGCGTGGTGGGGGACTCCATTGCCCGGACCATCCGGGTCCTGAGCTCCCAGCGCCGCCTGCAGACCCTGCTCGACGCGAGCAACGTGGTCGCCAGCGACCTGGATCTGGAGCGGGTGCTGCGCCGCATCGCCGAGGAGGCCCTCACGGTCGCCGATGCCCAGTTCGCGGCGCTCGGCGTGATCGCAGCAGATGGTCACCTCGAGCGGTTCATCCACGTCGGGATGCCGCGGGACGTCTCCGAGCAGATCGGAAATCTCCCAGCAGGGCACGGGGTCCTCGGCGCGGTGATCGAGAGCAGGAACCCGATCCGGCTGACCGAGCTCACGACCGACCCCCGGGCCGTCGGCTTCCCCGACCACCACCCCCCGATGACGAGCTTTCTGGGGGTCCCGATCACGATCCGCGGTGAGACCTACGGGAACCTCTACCTCACGAACCGCGCCGATGGCCCGTTCACCGCGGAGGACGAGGAGCTGGTCACCGCGCTGGCGGCCACGGCCGCCACCGCGATCAACAATGCCCGGCTCTACGAAGAGGCCCGCCGGGCGCAGCAGCTCAGCGCCATCCTCGGCGACGTGACTTCGGCGCTGCTCGCCTCCGAGAGCATCGACGTCTTCGGCGTGCTCTCCCACGGCGTCGTCACCCTGACCCAGGCGGACTTCGCGGCCATCGTGACCTCCGACGACGTCGGTGAGGAGATGTTCGTGGACACCGCCCGCGGACAGGGGGCGTCGCTGATCGAGGGGGAGGTGCTGCCTTGGGCCGACGGAGCAGTCTGCTGCGCCATGGAGGGCGAGCCGAGCATCTCGTCACCCGAGGCAGCTGACGAACCACCGTTCGGGGGTCTGGTCCCTGGCGCCTCAGTGATCGCCGTTCCGCTGGTCGTCTCGGGGGACCGGATCGGCGCGATCTGCGCGACACGCGCCGCAGATCGGCCTGCATTCGAAGCCGGTGACCTCGCGCTGCTCTCGGACTTCGCCACCCAGGCGGGGCTGGCGGTGGCACTGTCCTGGGCTCGGGCGGATCGGCAGCGACTGAGCGTCATCGAGGACCGGGCGCGCACCGCCCGTGACCTCCATGATCATGTGATCCAGCGGCTCTTCGCCACGGGCCTGGGACTCCAGGCCTTCGCCTCGGCCCACCCCCGCCATGCAGCGACGATCGACCGTCACGTCGTGGAGATCGACGCCGCGATCGAGGACATCCGCAATGCCATCTTCACCCTGCGCACGCGCAAGACCGCCAGGACCACCCGACATCGGCTCCTCGACGTGGTCACCGAGCTCTCCGCCGGACTGGGTCTAGCGCCGCAGGTCACCTTCACGGGTCCGGTGGATGAGGACATCAGAGGAGGTCTCGCCGACGACGTCGTCGCCGTCCTGCGCGAGACGGTCACCAATGTGGCCCGTCACGCCAGGGCGACGGCGGTGTCGATCGAGGTTCAAGCCGCAGAGGCGGGCATCACCGTCCTCGTGGAGGACGACGGCGTCGGCCTTTCGGCCTGTGACAAGGCCGAGAGTGGAACCGCGAATCTGCGGGCCAGGGCCCGAGCCCGCGACGGCGTCTTCGAGCTGACCCACCGGCGGACCGGGGGTGTTCGGGCCCGCTGGCACGTTCCCTTCGAAGGTGAGGATGATCGATGATCAGGGTGTTCCTCGTCGATGACCACGAGATCGTGCGTCGCGGCATCGCTGGGCTCATCGACGCCGAACCAGGCCTGGGGGTGGTGGGAGAGTCCGCAGCGGTGCGCGGAACCCTCGACCGGGTGGAGGCCATGCGCCCCGACGTCGTCGTGCTGGACGTGCACCTGCCCGACGGCACCGGGATCGACCTCTGCCGCAGCATCCGATCCGCGCACCCGGAGATCCCTTGTCTGATGCTCACCGCCGACGATGACGAGAGCGCCAGCGCCGCGGCGGTGATCGCCGGGGCCTCGGGGTACGTGCTCAAGACCATCCGCGGGGGGCACCT
Source organism: Nesterenkonia maliinae (assembly GCF_051262655.1). Lineage (NCBI taxonomy): Bacteria > Bacillati > Actinomycetota > Actinomycetes > Micrococcales > Micrococcaceae > Nesterenkonia > Nesterenkonia maliinae. Next base: position 165,987 of record NZ_JBIMEY010000006.1, read on the forward strand.
GGTCGATGCCATCCAACGGGTGGCCCAGGGTGGAAGTCTGATCACCGGGTCCATCGCCGAGCGGGTGCGCCGCGACCTCTCGGCCCAGGCCAAGCACGCGCCGCGTCCAGGCGTGACCCTCACGCTGCGCGAGCAGCAGGTGCTTGGGCTGATCACCGAGGGGCTGACCAATCGGCAGATCGGGCAGCGTCTGGGTCTCGCGGAGAAGACCGTGAAGAACTACGTCTCCGGGCTGCTGGCCAAGCTCGGGATGCAGCGCAGGACCCAGGTCGCCGCCTACGGGGCCACTGGCCAGGGCCGGGATCTCCACAGCTGAGATGAGGGCCTGGCGGGGACCGCCGCGGTGCGGTAGGACCAATGGCCCTACAGCGCCCCGACCTCGATGGGAGAGGCTGGACCCAGCCTGCAGCACTGCACGCGACATGAAGGGAATCCAGCTGTGATCATCGCCACAAGAAACCGGTCAGACAACAAGATCCATTCGCTCGTCCTTGCCGAACTCGAGTGGACGCCGGAGGTCGACGCCGCGGAGGTTCAGGTCGAGGTCGAGGCGGGAGTCGTCACGCTGTCCGGTGAAGTCGGCGACTACTTCGAGTACCTCGCCGCCTCGCGCGCCATGAGACGTGTCCATGGGATCGCCGCGGTGTTCAACAGGCTGACCGTGATCCCCCGATCCGCGAGGTGGGTCACCGACGCCGACATCGGGCGCGTGGCTGAACGCGTCCTGACCTGGTCCGCCAACATCCCTGGTTCGGTCAGGTCCAAGGTCGAGGCCGGGTGCGTCACGCTCACGGGGCAGGTCGACTGGGACTTCCAGCGCGAGGCCGCTGAGCGAGCCGTGGAGAACATCCGCGGTGTGCACACCGTGCGCAATGAGATCACGCTGATCCCGCGCCCGGTCTCCGAGGATGCGGCGGAACAGATCAAGAGCGCCCTGTCCCGAAACCCGCAGCTCGACGCCGGACACATCCGGGTCTCGGTCCTGGGCAACACCGCAGTGCTGACCGGATACGTGAAGTCGCTGGTGCAGAAGACCCAGGCCGGCGCCGTCGCCTGGGCCTCACCCGATGTCACCACGCTCGACAACCGCCTCAACGTGCGCCCCTATTGAGGCGCCCACCCTGAGTCAACAAAGGCGGCACGGCCCAGCGACTCCGCCTCAGGATCAGGTCCAGGAGAGGAAACCACGATGCCCGATCATCTCGCCCGTCTCGACCCGCTGGAAGGGTTGGACAGTCTGCGCCGTGACCCGTTCGACGCCGGCACCTTTCGCGGCCTGCGCGGAGGGACGTCGAGCATCGGCGTGCTGAGCGTGCCCGTCCTGCCGACGCCGGGAACAGGTTCCCATCCGATCCCGATCACCCGCGGACACTCCAAGAACTGACTCCGGCGCGACCGGCGACCGTCAAGCGACAGGGGGCGTGATGTTCGACTGGCTCTATTTCTGGAACCTCATCTGGTCCTTCTTCACGCTGCTCTCGCTCGTGTTCATCCCGGTGTTCATCGTGATGATCTACGTCGTGACCCGGGCACCCAGAGCTCGCCGGGGCGCCCGGAGCGCCGCCCGGCCCGACACTCCGGGAGCCGGCGCGGTCGGGGAGAACCCCACGAAGAGGGCCGCATGAGCTCCGGATCATTCCGGAGGGTCACGCGGCCCTCGTCGAGGGATGGCAGACCGATCAGCCGCGGCTGGAGATCCAGGCGCTGACTTCTCTGGCCTGCAGATCCACGAACTTGCGCATATACGGCTCAGCGGCCGCCTTGATCTTCTTGCCGACGATCGGGATGCTGACGTTGACATCGCCGCGGACCGTGGAGAGCGTCTCGGAGGCCCCGCGCACATGCAGATTCTGCGCGGACTGCGCCGAGACCGGGGCGGAGGCGATCTTCACCGCAGTGTCCGCGCGACGTGACCCGGCCTCATCGGGTGCGCCCCAGGAATGCGTGACGCGCACGGTGACCTCCCCCTTGATGACCTTCTTGGCGATCTCCGGAAGCTTCTCCGCCGACATCGACTGCTCGGTGACGATCTCGAAGGGGCCGTCCAGCGGGCCGACGACCTCGAAGCTGAGCAGCTTCGCCCCGACCTTCTTGGACAGGTGCTCATTGAAGTCTCGGTCGGCGTAGGCCTCGATGATGTCCTGCGCGCTGTGCGGAATCACAAGCTCTGATTCAAGTGCCACTGATGGTCTCCTCGTTGACGTCTTGCTGAAGGCGTTCTGCGACGGCGGTCACGGAACCTACTCATTGTAAAGTTGCACCGGTGACTATCATGACTCTTCTCCTGCTCCTCGGCGGTTTCGTCCTGCTCGTCGGCGGTGGTGAGGCCCTGGTGCGGGGCGCAGCCTCGCTGGGCCGCACCGTGGGCCTGTCCTCCCTGATCATCGGCCTGACCGTGGTCTCCTCCGCCACCTCGGCTCCGGAGCTCGCGGTGAGCACCGGCGCCGCGCTGAGCGGCTCTCCCGGGCTCGCGCTGGGCAACGTCGTGGGCAGCAACATCGTGAACATCCTCTTCGTGCTGGGCCTCACGGCCATCTTCGGTGCGCTGGTGGTCAAGGTCCAGCTGATCAAGATCGACATCCCGATCATGATCGGGTTCTCCGTGATCGCGCTGCTCATGGCCCTCGACGGCAACATCAGCACGCTTGAGGGGTCGATCCTGATCGGTCTGCTCGTCGTCTACCTGGCCGTCACCGTCGTGCTCGCCCGTCGTCAGACGGTGCGCGAACGGGAGGCCTCAAGCCCGGAGGAGACGTTCGACGTCGACCGGGCGGTGGGCGGCGGATCGGTGAAGCTGACCAAGGGACTGCGCACCACGAAGGCTCGCTCGATCATCCTGGACCTGGTGCTGCTCGCCGGGGGCATCGCGCTGCTCGTGGTGGGCGCCCAAATGCTGGTCTCGGCCGCGACGAGCATCGCGCTCTCCCTCGGGGTCAGCGACCTGATCATCGGACTGACCATCGTGGCCATCGGCACCTCGCTGCCCGAGCTCGCCACCAGCGTCATCGCCGCCCTGCGCGGAGAGCGAGACATGGCCGTGGGCAACCTGGTGGGCAGCAACATCTTCAACATCGGCGCCGTCCTCGGACTGACCGCCATCATCTCCCCGCTGGGCGTGGAGGTCGCCTCGGCGGCCGTGAACTTCGACCTGCCGGTGATGATCGCCACCGCCATGGTCCTGCTTCCGCTGGCGTTCACCTCCCAAGCCATCGGACGCCTGGAGGGGCTGGTCCTGGTAGGGCTCTACAGCGCCTACGTGGTCTACCTGGTGCTCTACGCCGCAGGCCATGCCGCGCTGCAGCCGTTCAGCTCCGCGATGCTCTGGTTCGTGCTGCCGATCACCGGGCTCTGGATCACCGCCCTGGTCGGCTACGAGGTCGGGGTGATGCGCACCCGTCGCGCAGCCCGCGCCGAACAGCCCGCCGACTCCGCCGACCCCGGGACGTCTCAGTTGGGGACGACTGGCCCCGGGCACTCCGACCCCGGGGGCTCCAAGACTGGCCGGACCGGGGCGCCGTAGCCGGATCAGCGAGTATCCTGTGTGAGGCCTAAACTCACGAATCTCACACCGTGCCGAAACCCCGTCCGCGGAGCTCCGGTGTCGATCTGCATGCGAAACGAGGCGTCACTCTCCCATGGCTCTGTCAGGTCTGCGCACAGCGCTCACGGCGAACTCCTCCTACAGGCGTGTCGCCACCGCCGCCGCACATCCGGCCGGGGAGCGCACGGACGAGCTGCAGATCTCCTCGACCACCGGGCTGCGACCGGCGCTGATCGCCGAGATCGCCACGAAGCTGCGCAGCACCAGCCCCACCGGCACGCTGCTGGCGGTGACCGCCACCGACCGTGAGGCCGAGGAGCTGGCCACCTCGCTCGCCGCCTACGCACCGGACGCCGCGGTCGCGCACTTCCCCTCCTGGGAGACCCTGCCGCATGAGCGGCTCTCGCCACGCTCGGACACCGTGGGACGCCGGCTCGGGGTGCTGCGCCGGCTCGCTCATCCGGCTGAGGCCGGCGGGGTGCTCGACGTCGTCGTCGCTCCGGTCCGCGCCGTGGTCCAGCCGCTGGTCGCCGGGCTCGGCGACCTCGCCCCGGTGCGGCTGCAGGTCGGGGAGTTCGCCGACTTCAACCAGACCGTGGCGCAGCTCGCCGATGCCGCGTATTCGCGGGTGGACATGGTCACCCGGCGCGGCGAGTTCGCCGTGCGCGGCGGCATCCTCGACGTGTTCCCGCCCACCGAGCCGCACCCGGTGCGCATCGAGTTCTTCGGCGACGAGGTCGAGCAGATGCGCTGGTTCGCCGTCGCCGACCAGCGCTCGCTGGACACCGAGTCCAACGAACATCCCGAGGTGCTCGACGCCGCGCCCTGCCGTGAACTGCTGATCACCGAGGCCGTGAAGTCCCGCGCCAAGGAGCTCATCAGCCAGATGCCGCATGCCGCGGACCTGCTCACCAAACTCGCCGAGGGCATCGCCGCCGAGGGCATGGAGTCCCTGGCCCCGGTCCTGGTGCCCAAGATGGTGCCCTTCGTGGATCAGCTGCCCGCTGGCTCGCTCACCGTGGTGATCGAACCTGAGAAGACCCGGGGGCGCGCCCATGACCTCGCCGCCACCAACGAGGAGTTCCTCGCCGCCGCCTGGTCCGCGGCCCCCGACGGCGCGGCCGCGCCACTGGACATCAGCGGAGCCCAGATCGGCAGCGAGCAGCAGGGCCTGGCCGCCGGCGGCTTCGCCAGTCTCGCCGAGACCCGCGAGGCCTCGATCGCGCACGGCGCCGGCTGGTGGTCGATGACCTCCCTGGGCCTGGACGAGGAGCTGGAGCAGGACGCGGACATCGTCTCGATCGTCTCCCGCGAACCGATCGGCTACCGCGGCAGCGTCGAAGACGTGATGACCTTCCTGGGGGAGCGCGCCAAGGCGAACTGGTCCGTGGTGGTCACCACCGCAGCCTCCGGCTCCGCCCAGCGGGTCCACGAGCTGCTCACCGAGCACGACGTGCCCTGCGTCCGGGTGGACACCCTCGATGAGGCTCCCGCCCCGGGCACGATCACGATCTCCACCGCGAACGTCTCCGAAGGTTTCGCGGTGGACCCTCTGCAGCTGGCGCTGCTGACCGAGTCCGAGATGCTCGGCCGCGCGATCCGCCAGGACTCTGGCTCCGCCCGCAAGGTGCCCGCCCGGCGGCGACGCCACGTGGTGGACCCGCTGGCGCTGAAGCCCGGTGACTACGTGGTCCACGAGCAGCACGGCATCGGCCAGTTCGTGGAGCTGATCCAGCGCAAGGTCGGCTCCCCGCAGGCGATCAAGGCCGGCACTGCAGGCATCCGCGAATACCTGGTCCTGGAGTACGCCGCCTCCAAGCGCGGCGGCGCCAAAGACCGGCTGATGGTCCCCACCGACCAGCTCGACCAGGTCTCCCAGTACGTCGGCGGCGAGGCGCCCTCGCTCTCGAAGATGGGCGGCAGCGACTGGTCCCAGACCAAGCGCAAGGCCAAGAAGGCGGTCAAGGAGATTGCCGGCGAGCTGATCAGGCTCTACGCCGCACGCATGGCGTCGCGCGGGTTCTCCTTCGGCCCCGACACTCCCTGGCAGGGTGAGCTCGAGGACGCCTTCCCCTACGCCGAGACCCCGGATCAGCTCACCGCCACCGACGAGGTCAAGGCGGACATGCAGCGAGAGATCCCGATGGACCGGCTGATCTCCGGCGACGTCGGCTACGGAAAGACCGAGATTGCGATCCGGGCCGCCTTCAAGGCGGTCCAGGACGGCAAGCAGGTCGCCGTGCTGGTGCCCACCACGCTGCTGGTCTCGCAGCACTATGAGACCTTCACCGAGCGCTACGCCGGGTTCCCGGTGCGAGTGGCGCCGCTCTCGCGGTTCCAGACCGCCAAGGAGTCCAAAGAGACGATGGCGGGTCTGCGCGAAGGCAGCGTGGACATCGTGATCGGCACCCACCGGCTGCTCTCCAAGGAAGTCGACTTCCACGACCTGGGCCTGGTGATCATCGACGAGGAGCAGCGTTTCGGCGTCGAGCACAAGGAGCAGCTCAAGAAGATGCGCACCAACGTGGATGTGCTGGCCATGTCCGCGACCCCGATCCCGCGGACCCTGGAGATGTCCATGGCCGGGATCCGGGAGACCTCCACGCTGGCCACTCCGCCGGAGGAGCGCCACCCGGTGCTCACCTATGTGGGTCCCTACACCGACAAGCAGGTCTCCGCGGCGATCCGTCGCGAGCTGATGCGCGAGGGGCAGGTCTTCTTCGTGCACAACCGAGTCTCCTCCATCGACGGCACCGCCGCGCGGATCCGGGAGCTGGTGCCTGAAGCACGGGTGGAGGTCGCCCACGGGCAGATGAGCGAGACCCGGCTGGAGCAGATCATCCAGGACTTCTGGGAGAAGCGCTTCGACGTGCTGGTCTCCACCACGATCATCGAGACCGGGCTGGACATCTCCAACGCCAACACCTTGATCGTGGACCGGGCCTCCACCTACGGACTGTCCCAGCTGCACCAGCTGCGCGGGCGCGTCGGACGTTCACGGGAGCGGGCCTACGCCTACTTCCTCTACCCGGCGGAGAAGCCGCTGGGCGAGGTGGCGCTGGAACGGCTGCGCGCGGTGGCGGCGAACAACGAGCTCGGCGCCGGCCTCCAGCTGGCGATGAAGGACCTCGAGATCCGCGGCGCCGGCAACATGCTCGGCGGCGAGCAGTCAGGGCACATCGCCGGGGTCGGCTTCGACCTGTACCTGCGCCTGGTCGGCGAGGCCGTGGCCGACTACCGCGGGGACACCGAGGAGACCTTCACCGAGGTCAAGATCGAGCTGCCGATCAACGCGCATCTGCCCCATGACTACGTCCCGGGGGAACGGCTGCGCCTGGAGGGCTACCGCAAGCTTGCCGCGGCCGACGCCGAGGAGAAGATCGCCGAGGTCGTGACCGAGTGGCAGGACCGCTACGGGGATCTGCCCGAACCGGTGACCAACCTGATCGAGGTGGCCCGGTTCCGCAACCGCGCCCGGGCCGCGGGGATCCACGACGTCGGCACCCAGGGCAAGTTCATCCGGTTCGGGCCGGTGGCGGAGCTGGCGGAGTCCAAGACCATGCGCATGGAGCGGATGTACCCGGGCAGCCAGCACAAGGCCACCATGAAGCAGGTCCTGATACCGAAGCCCAAGACCAGTGGAGTCACCGGAGTGGAGCTCACCGACGGTGAGCTGCTCGCCTGGCTGAATCAGGTCTTCGAGGCGATCTTCCCGCCGGTCTCACCCGAGCCGGCCTCATCCTCGCCGGCCTGACCTGTGCCGGGTGGAGCGGTTTCGGCCTGACCTGAGCCCGGATCGCCGGCGCCGGTCTGGCCTGAACCGGTCCGATCCGCGCGGGGTCGGCGCAGCGCAGACCGGGGCAGCCCGTTCAGCGGCAGCGCCAGCGCGGTCCGGTTCACCGCCATGCCCAGACTCCAGCAGATGATCAGTGCGGCCAGGGTGCGCAGCGGTGGGTTCTCCAGGTCGAAGAGGCGCAGCAGCAGGTAGAGCACGATGGCGTGGGCGAAGACCACGAAGGTCGCGGTCTGGACCAGCTCGGCGATGACCACGCCGACGATCCGCCCGCGTCGCGATTCCTGGCGCGGCAGGGCCTGCTGCGTCCCGGGCCCGCCGAGCAGCGCGTTGACCGCGGTGGAGAAGACCAGCACGAGTCCGATGCTGATCAGCACCGAGACGGCGGGGGAGAGCAGGAACGTCCCGAAGCCTGAATATTTGATGTTCATGGTGCGCACGCCTGCGGCCACGGCGCCGAAGCCGATGATCAGGCAGAGCAGTCCGATCCATGGCTTGGCTGGGAGGTTTATGCCGCGCGGGGTGCGCATGAAGCGGCCGAACCAGTGGCCTGCGAGCATGAACCCCATGCAGGCCGGTGCCAGGCCGATCCCCAGCGGGGTGTAGCCCATCACGGAGTTCGGGATCTGCGCCACGGCGAATCCCCCGACCGCCACGGCGACGCCGACCCACCAGGGCTGGCTCAGCACCGCGCGCAGCAGCAGCGCGGCCAGGAAGAGCACAGAGATGAACCAGAACACCAGGAAGGGCATGTTCGTCATGGCGCCGCCGAAGAGCGCCTGGGGGACGGTCATCGGGTCGAAGGGCCATGGGGTGGGGATCATCGCCAGCACCGCGAGGCAGAGCAGCAGGAACCAGACCAGATAGGGAAGGGCCAGGCTGCGAGTGCGCGCGAGGAGCTCGCCGCGCAGGGTGCGCGAGGTGGAGAAGAAGAACCCGGCGAGGAAGAAGAACAGCGGCATCCGCCAGATCTGGAGGTACTCGGCTCCCGGCATCCCGGCCCAGGCGTGACCGAACACCACCGCGGCGACCGAGATGACCCGCAACAGGTCGATCCCGAGATTCCGGGCGCGGGAGGTCCTCGGCGCCGGAGTGGTCATAACATCCTCAGATGGCGAACGAGCTCAGCGGACGTGCGGCTCCGCAGCCGACTCGCGCGAGGAGCTTGCCCGTGAGGCCATGGCGTCGAGCGGCTCGCCGTGCTCACCATGGAGGTCCTGCATGTCCAGCGAGTCTGAGCGACCGATGATCTCCTTGGCCGCGTAGAACGAGCCGCAGTACAGGACGATGAAGATGATCCCCGGAATCCAGACCTGGTCCAGGTCCCAGAAGTTCAGCGCGACGATCGAACCGACGAGCATCAGGAAGACGACGAGGAACGCGGCGAGGTTGCCGACTAGATTGCCCTGACCCGAATAGGCCTTGACCTTACCGTTGCTGATCATGTGCTCCCCTTAGGATGCGGTGCGGTCTGCAGGAGGCACAACTCAGTAGCTTCCGGCAGCACCCGATGTGCTGGATTCTCTAGGGTCCACGATATCAAGAGAGGAGCTTGCCCCGATGCGTGTGGCGCCGGCGGAGACCATCGCGACGGCGTCGTCGTAGCTGCGGACCCCGCCGGAGGCCTTGATGCCCAGGCGGCCACCGACCAGGGAGTGCATCAGCGCGATGTCCGCTTCGGTGGCGCCGCCGCCGGCGAAGCCCGTGGAGGTCTTCACGAAATCGGCGCCGGCGGCCTCTGCGGCGCGGCAGACCAGCTCCTTGGCGGACTCGCTCAGCAGCGCCGTCTCGAGGATCACCTTCAGGATCGCGCCGCCGGCGTGGGCGGCATCGGCCAGCGCGCGGATCTGCGCCTCGACATAGCTGTGGTCACCCGCATTGGCGGCGGCGATGTCCACCACCATGTCCACCTCCTGGGCGCCGAGCTGGACCGCTTCGACGGTCTCGGCCAGCTTTGAGGCGGTGGTGGAGGCTCCCAGTGGGAACCCGACCACGGTGCAGGTCTTGACCTCAGTGCCGGCGAGCTCTGCAGCGACCAGCGGCACCCAGCGCGGATTGATGCAGACCGCGGCGAAGGAGTGGGTGCGCGCCTCTGTCACGATCCGCCGGATCGTGGCCTCGTCGGTGTCGGGCTTCAGGGCGGTGTGGTCGATCAGCGGCGCCATCTCGGCGGGGGTGGGGGTGTGCGTCATCGGGTCTCCTCGTGCATCTGCGGAACAACAAGTGGGTCAGGCGGCGGGGTCAGCTGAGCATGGACTCCATCGAGGTGCGCAGCTGACCCAGCCGTTCGGCGGCCTGCGCGCGGGCTGCGCTGATCGCCTCGGGGTCGGCGTCGATGCCGGGCGTGTCTGCCACCGCTTCGAGATAGCACTTGACCTTCGGCTCGGTCCCGGAGGGCCGGACGATCACCCGGTCACCGGCCTCGGTGAGGTAGATCAGCGCGTCGGTCTTGGTCGCCTCGCTCAGCTGTGTGCCCGGCAGCGGGTCCTGGGTCAGGTCCAGGGACTCCACGACGGCGGAGCCTGCGATCTCCGCGGGCGGCTGCGCCCGCAGGGCGGCGGTGACCTTGCCCAGCTCGGAGAGGTCGCTGACCCGGATGGTCACCTGACCGGTGACGAAGACCCCGGCCTCGGCGGCGATCTCGTCCAGGGCGGCGATCAGGCTGATCCCACGGGACTTCAGCGAGGCTGTCATCTCGGCGAAGATCAGCGCGGCGGAGACGCCGTCCTTGTCCTTGACGTGCTCGGGGTCCACATTGAAGCCGATGGCCTCTTCGTAGCCGAAGCTCATGTGCTGAACTCGGGCGAGCCATTTGAATCCCGTGAGCGTCGCGGCGTGGCCGACTCCGCGGACCTGGCACAGCCGCTCGAGCAGCCGGGAGGAGACGATCGAGTTTGCCAGGACCGGGGCGCCGCCGTCGGCCTGTGGTCGCAGCGGACCGCGCTCCAGCAGGTGTCGTCCCAGAAGGGCCCCGATCTCATCGCCGGAGAGCTGGCGCCAGGCGCCGGCGGTGTCGTCATAGACCGCGGCGGAGAGCCGGTCGGCGTCCGGGTCGTTGGCCAGCACCAGGTCGGCGTTCTCGGACTCGGCGGCCTTCAGCGCCAGGTCGAGGGCGCCGGGCTCTTCCGGGTTGGGGAAGTCTGCGGTGGGGAAGTCCGGGTCCGGCTCGAACTGCTCGGCCACCGGGGTCACCGTGAACCCGCCGGCGCGCAGCAACGAGGTCACCATCTCTCCGCCGACCCCATGCATCGCGGTGTAGACCACGTGCAGGTCGCGCTGCGGGTAGGTCTCCGGGTCCAGCAGCTCCAGCGCCTCGCGCTGGTAGCTGCTGCGGGCCTCATCGGTGACCGGGTGGGTCTTCGCAGCCCCGGCCTGGGTGTCCGCCTCGGAATCCCCGCCGACCGCGGCTCCGGCTGGCGTGTCGGTGTCGACCAGCGCAGCGATCCGGGCGGCGATGTCCTGATCCACCGGTGCCACGATCTGCGCGCCGACGCCGTGGCCATGGGGTTCCAGGAAGCGGGAGAGCTCCCCGCCGAGATAGACCTTGTACCCGTTGTCCTGGGGCGGGTTGTGGCTGGCGGTCACCATCACGCCGATCTCGGCGCCGAGCACCAGCACCTGGCGGGCCAGCAGCGGTGTCGGTCCCGGGCGGGTGAACAGGTGCACCTCCCAGCCGGCGGCGGAGAAGATCTCCGCCGTATCGGCGGCGAACTCGTCGGACTGGTGCCGCGCGTCGAAGCCGATCACGATCTTGCGCGCCCCGCTGCGCATCAGGTCCTGCGGGTTGTCGGCCCCCTGTTGGGCTCGGGCGAGCTGCTCCTCGGCGTAGCTGAGCATCCCGGCCGCGGTCTGACGGACCACGAGGCGGTTCATCCGCAGCGGTCCCGGACCCAGCTCCGCGCGCAGACCGGCGGTGCCGAAGGCGAGCCGACCGGAGAAGAGACGCTGCAGCTCCTCAGCCGCGGAGGTGTCTGAGTCCTCGGCCCGGGTCAGCAGCTGCGCCAGCGCGGACCGGGTCTTGGCGTCGGGGTCCATCTCGATCCAGCGGCGCACGGCGCCGAACAGCTTCTCGGTCATGGCGGTCTGCTCCCTCATCTCGGTCGGGGTATCGGGTCTGGGTCGGTCGGTCACGGGTGGATCATCGCCGGAAGGCCATGTCCTCGGTCAGGGGTCGACGATGCGCCCTATGACCTGTGCCAGCAGGGCGGAGATCCGCGGAGCCGCTTCGCGTCCGGCGTCGAGGACCTCGGTGTGGCTCAGCGGTTCCGGGGAGATCCCGGCCGCCTGGTTGGTGACCAGGGAGATGCCGAAGACCTCCATCCCGGCGGCGCGGGCGGCGATCGCTTCCAGTGCGGTGGACATGCCCACCAGGTCAGCACCGAGGACTCCTGCCATCCGGACCTCGGCGGGAGTCTCATAGTGCGGTCCGGGGAACTGCGCGTAGACGCCATCGGGCAGGTCGGGATCGATCTCCCGGGCCACGGCGCGCAGTCGGGTGGAGTAGAGATCGGTCATGTCCACGAAGTGTGCGCCGCGCAGCGAAGAGGTGCCGGTGAGGTTCAGGTGATCAGAGATCAGCACCGGGGTGCCGGGCTTCCACTGGGGGTTCAGCCCGCCGCAGCCGTTGGTGAGCACCATGGTCGACGCGCCCGCCGCGGCGGCGGTGCGCACGCCGTGGGCGACGGCGTCCACGCCGCGGCCCTCGTAGTAGTGGGTGCGCGCTCCGATGACGAGGACATGCGCTCCGGAATGGGTGCGGATGACCTTGAGCGTTCCGCTGTGCCCCGAGACGCCGGAGGAATGGAAGCCGGGGATCTCCTCGGCGTCGATATCCGCGACGAGCTCGCCGAGCTGGGCGGCGGCGTCACCCCAGCCCGAGCCCAAGGTGCAGGCCAGGTCGATGGAGTCGACCCCCGATTGTGCAAGCAGCGCGCGGGCTGCCTCTTCGGCGCGCAGATTCGCCGGGGCGGTCGGGTCGTTGGTGCGGGTCAGCTCCGGGCGCGGGACCAGGTGGCCTCCGGGTCCGTCGCTGGTCGGGGCACTGTGCTGGGTCTGGACTTTGTTGTGGCTCACAGGGATCAATCTACCGTCTGGGTGGGACACCGGGGCGGGCTGACGCGGTCCGTCGAATCGATGGGCGAAGTCACATCCCCGTGTGGCGTATGACTTTGGTGTCCCGACTCGGCAGAATGGAGCTGTGACTCCAACTAACGTGCAACGACGCTTTGCCCCCGACCGCATCGCCATCCTCGGGGGTGGCCCGGGCGGTTACGAAGCAGCCATGGTCGCCGCCGACGCCGGCGCGGAGGTCACCATCATCGAGGAGAAGGGCCTCGGCGGCTCGGCGGTGCTCACCGACGTCGTCCCCTCCAAGACCTTGATCGCCACGGCCGACGCGATGCGCCGGGTCAATGTCTCACCCTCCTTCGGCGTCCGCTTCGGGGAACACACCAACGGCACCGAGGATGCTGCCGTAGAGGACGCCGATGAGGCTGAGGCCTGGGCCGACTTCTCCAAGGTCAACGAGCGGCTGCTCAAGCTCGCGCACAGCCAGTCCCGCGACATCCGCACCACCCTGGAGTCCTACGGGGTGCGGGTCATCATCGGACGCGGCAGGCTCGTGCCGCCGCACACCATCGAGGTCACCTCCGGTGAACACTCCGGTGAGGAGATCGTGGCCGATGCGGTCATCGTGGCCACCGGCGCCCACCCGCGGGAGCTCGGCTCGGCCAAGCCCGACGGGGAACGCATCTTCAACTGGACCCAGGCCTATAACCTCATCGAGGTCCCGGAGCACATGATCGTCGTCGGCTCCGGCGTGACCGGTGCCGAGTTCGCCTCCGCCTACCGTCGGCTCGGCGCAGAGGTCACGCTTGTCTCCTCTCGGGATCAGGTCCTGCCCGGGGAGGACTCCGACGCCGCCACGGTGCTGGAGAACTCCTTCGAACGGGTCGGGGTCCACGTCGCCTCGCGGACCCGGGCCGAGTCCGTGGAGCGCACCGAGAACGGGGTCGACGTGCGCCTCACCAACGGCGAGGTGCTGCACGGCTCGCACTGCCTGATGGCCGTGGGCGGCATTCCCAACACCGCAGGGATCGGGCTGGAGGAGGCCGGTGTGGAGATCTCCGACTCCGGTCACATCCAGGTGGACACCGTCTCGCGGACCACCGCGAACAACATCTACGCCGCCGGGGACTGCACCGGGGTCATGCCGCTGGCCTCGGTCGCGGCGATGCAGGGCCGCGTGGCCGTGGCCCACATGCAGGGTGAGAGCGTCAAGCCGCTGAAGCTGCACCAGGTCGCCTCCAACGTGTTCACCTCCCCGGAGATCGCCACCGTCGGGGTCACCCAGGAACAGGTCGACTCCGGGAAGTACCAGGCCGACGTGATCAAGCTGGATCTGGCCACCAACGCGCGGGCCAAGATGATGAACATCCGCGAAGGCTTCGTGAAGATCTTCTCGCGGAAGGGCTCCGGCACCGTCATCGGCGCCGTCGTCGTCGCCCCGCGCGCCTCTGAGCTGATCTTCCCGCTCGCCCTGGCCGTCACGCACAAGCTCCACGTCGACGACGTCGCGACCACCTTCACGGTCTACCCGTCGCTGACCGGTTCGATCTCCGAGGCCGCCCGCCGGCTGCACCTTCACGTCACCGACCCAGAGGACTGACCCCGGATGAGCAGCAGCACCGCTGAATCGACTGACCCTGCAGCACCGCGCACCCCCACCGCGGTGGACGCCTTCGCCGAGGACTACTTCGAGCGGCTGCTCGCGCTGAACCCGGAGGAGGCCACGGTGCTCGGCCGCCCGGGGGTCGAGACCGAGTACGCCGACTACTCGCCGACCGGTCGTGAAGAGGTCGCCGCGCTGCAGCGTGAGACGCTGACCCGGCTGGCCCAGCTTCAGCCCGCGGACGACATCGACGCGGTGACGCTGCACGCGATGGCCGAACGCATCGGACTCGACGTGGCGCTGCACGACTCCGGGCGCACCGAGCTGAACAACCTGGCCTCCCCGCCCCAGGGCGTGCGGATGGTCCTGGAGCTGATGCCCGCGCAGACCGAGCAGGACTTCACCCACCTCGCTGGACGACTGAGCAATCTGCCCGCCGCGCTGGACGGATATTGGGCCTCCCTGGTGCACTCCGCCGAGCAGGGTCACGTGCCCGCCCGTCGCCAGGTCGAGGCCGTCGCGCAGCAGTGCCGCAGCTATGCCACCGACGACGGCGCGCTGGCCGGCTACCTGATCAGCGGCCAGCAGGCACAGGTCAGCTCGGCCACGCAGGACGCGCTCGCCGCCGGTACCCAGGCCGCCCAGCAGGCGTACCGGGTGCTGGCCCAGCGCCTCGAGACGGAGCTGCTGCCCCAGGCGCCGGAGATCGACGCGGTGGGCCGCGAGGCCTACAGCCTGCAGAGCCGGTACTTCACCGGCACCACGCTGGACCTCGAGGAGACCTACCGGTGGGGGCTCGAGGAGCTCGCCCGGCTCGTCGCGGCGCAGGAAGCTGTAGCCCAGCAGATCAAGCCCGGCGCCTCCGTCCAGGAGGCCAAGGCGATCCTCGACGCGGATCCCGCCCGGCAGCTCTCCGGCACCGCCGCGCTGCAGGAATGGATGCAGCGACTCTCCGATGAGGCGCTCGCCGCGCTCAAGGACGTGCACTTCGACATCCCGGCCCCCATGGACGTCCTGGAGTGCATGATCGCCCCGACCCAGGACGGCGGGGTCTACTACACCGGACCCAGCGACGACTTCTCCCGGCCGGGCCGGATGTGGTGGTCGGTGCCGCCCGAGGACGAGAGCTTCACCACCTGGACCGAGACCACCACCGTCTACCACGAGGGCGTCCCGGGGCATCACCTGCAGATCGCCACGGCCACCCTGGTGAAGGACCGGCTGAACTCCTGGCGCCGCCACGGCAGCTTCGTCTCGGGCTTCGCCGAGGGCTGGGCCCTCTACGCCGAACAGCTCATGGCCGAGCTGGGCTTCCTCGCCGACCCCGGAGACCTGATGGGGATGTATGACATGCAGCGGATGCGCGCGGCGCGGGTGGTATTCGACATCGGGGTCCACTGCGGCTTCGACGCTCCGGCCGAGTTCGGGAGCCAGACCTGGACCCCTGAGCGGGGCAAGGAGTTCCTTCGCGCCCACCTCCCGATCTCGCCCGCGCAGCTGGACTTCGAGTTCACCCGCTATCTCGGCTGGCCCGGCCAGGCGCCGTCGTACAAGGTTGGTCAGCGGGTCTTCGAGCAGATCCGCGCTGAGCGCGAGGCGGCGGCCCGCCAGGCAGGGGAGACCTTCGACCTTCGGGCCTTCCATACCGAGCTGCTGGCCCTGGGCATGATCGGGCTGGACACGCTGCGATTCGCGATGCGGCCATGAGACTGCTCTCCGGTCGGACCAACGCCTGGCCGGTGAGCCCCGCAGTTCAGACCCCCGCCGGGCGCGTGGAGCTGCGACCGCTCACGCTCCAGGACGAGCACCGCTTCATGGCGCTGCGGGTCCTGAACACCCAGTGGCTGCAGCCCTGGGACGCCACCACCCCTGAAGATCCTGATCCGCGCGACTCGGCATCCAGCTTTCGGCAGATGGCCCGCAATCTGAACCGCAGCGCGCGGTCCGGCACCCACCTGCCCTGGCTGATCTGGTTCACCCCGTCCGGCGAGGCGCCCCGGCTGGTCGGGCAGCTCACCGTGGGTCCGATCGTCGGCGGCTCCGCGCGGACCACGTCACTGGGCTACTGGCTCGATGAGGGACACGCCGGGCAGGGGATCACCCCGATGGCAGTGGCGCTCGCGGTGGACCATCTCTTCTTCGAACGCACTCTGCACCGGGTCGAGATCGCCGTCCGCCCGGAGAACGCCGCCAGCCTGCGGGTCGTGGAGAAGCTGGGGTTCCGTGAAGAGGGACTGCGACTGCGGTTCCTGCACATCCACGGCGCCTGGCGCGATCACCGCTGTTTCGCGCTGACCCGGGAAGAGATCGGCGAAGGGCTTGTGGCGCGTTGCCGCGGATCACAATCCGGTGTCGGTTAGGCTCACTCTGTACTTCATGAAGGGCAGGGGGCCAGAGATGCTGGGCATGGAACACACCGAGAGCGCATTCCTCTCCGCTGTGCAGGGCCTGCCCATCCCCTCTTCCGCGCTCATCGCCCTGATCGCCGTGCTCTTTCTGGGCACCCTGGTCCTGCGCGGACAGCGCCAGGCCAGCAGCTTCGAGGACCTCGAGCCCGCTCACCAGGACACGGCTACGGCCATGCAGGAAACTCCCCAGCAGGCTCCCCCGGCACCTTCGACACGGCCGGCCCGCAGCCCCGCCCACCCCGACACCGACCGAGGGGCGACAATGTCTTCCACCACTGATTCTCCACGCGGCGCTGATTCTTCACGCGGCGTCGCCGGCTCACCCCGCCGGCCATCCGATTTCCACCTGCACTGGGGCCGCACCCTTGTGGCGCTGTTCGGAGTCCTCGCGCTGCTGACCGCCGTGGTCACCGGGATCCTCGCCCCGCTGACCGCCGTGCCCGCCGCAGTGCCGCTCAGCGCCGCCGGGATCTTCCTGCTCTCGCTGGTGACGCTGCGGACCATGGCGGTGCTGAGCCGGCGCAGCCAGCGTCGTGCCCGTGTGCAGTCCGCCATCGAAGAAGCGATGAACCCCCTGCAGAGCGCGCCCTGGGAGAACCCGCCTCACGCCGGTCCCTTCGACGCGCTCAGCTCCGACGACCGCGGAGCCGGCGGGCCGAACTCGCTGCAGCAGGTCGACGAGGACGGACTCCCCGTCGGCCTGGAGCGCACCTTCGGAGCAGAGGTGCAGGCCTCCGGCCCGGTCCTCGGCGAGGCGGCCGAACCGGTCGGTCCCTGGCAGCCGCGCGCCGTCCCGCGCCCGAAGTACCTTGAGCTGGACAAGGCGCAGCGGGTCGAGCCCGAGGCGCTCACGGCGCAGACCCCTGCCCCGCGCGGCGACGTCAAGCTCACCCAGCGCCGATTCCTGGACCCGCAGCCTCCCGCAGAGCAGACACCGGCTGAGCAGACCCCGGCCGCCGGCCACGGGTCGGTCGAGCAGGACCGTGCGGCGGAGCAGCTCAAGGTGCCGAAGCATGACTCCATGAACCTCGACGAAGTGCTCAAGCGCCGGCGCGCCTGATGTCGAAAGGCATGACCTCAGCAGAGCTGGAAGCCAGGCAGCTGGCGTTCATGGAGTCCTACGACGCGCATCCGCCGATCGCCGAGGCCATTCAACACACGGGGGTCTACGCGACCAGCGTGCACCTGGAGTCCCTGCAGCACCGTCCGGGGGCCGGGGTGACCGGGGTCTACCGCGTCGCGACCGGGCGCCCGGTGATGCCGCGGGGCGGACCCGCCGGGGCCTACACCGAGACCTCTGACCATGTGGACGAGCTCTACGTGGGCATGACCACCGAACCGGTGCCCGCCGACGCCGACGGCGTCGTGCAGTCCCACAGTCCCTACGGCCGGCTCTCCATCTGGCAGCACCCGCTGGACCCCTCGCTGCCTGGGCTGCGCATCGCCACCGACCCCGACTCGGTCCGCAATGTCTGGGGCGCGGGACGTGACCTGGTCAGTCTGGAGACCATCAGCTACCGGCCGCTGCGCCGGGCGGTGATCGCCGCAGAGTTCGCCGACGGCACGCGACTGTTCCTGAAGGTCCTGCGCGCCCGTCGCGCCGACCAGCTGCACACCCGCCATCAGCTGCTGCTCGACGCTGGAATCCCCGCCGCCGTGCCGGTGCGTGAGCCGGTGCTCGATGTCGTCGCTCTGCGCGAGGGCACAGGGGAGTCCCTGGCCGAGTACTTCCTCGCCGACGGCGCCGCCGGTGCCGAGCCGGAGCAGTTCATCGAGCTGCTCGAGAAGCTCCCGGCCGAGGTGATGACGCTGCCGGCCCGAGAAGCCTGGACCGACCGGCTCTCCGCCTACGCCACGGCAGCCACCTCCGCGCTGCCCGAGGCCGCCGACCGCATCCGCGCGCTGGTCGAGCACATCAGCGCCGCGCTGCCGAGGACCGATCGAGGCCCCGTGGTCCCCACCCACGGGGACTTCTATGAGGCGAACCTGTTGATGCGCGGGGGAGAGGTCTCTGCGCTGCTCGACGTCGACTCGCTGGGGCCCGGACACCGGGTGGACGACCTGGCCTGCTTCCTGGGCCATCTCGCGGTGCTGCCTGCCGTGGACGCCCGCTACGTCCATGTCCCCGCCGCGTTCCAGCGCTTCGCCGCCGGGTTCTCGGCCACCGTGGATGCGCAGGCGCTGCGCGTGCGCACCGCGTCGGTGGCGCTGTCACTGGTGGCCGGGGCGCGGGACACCCGCAGGCAGCATTGGCAGGCCCAGGCGGAGCACCGACTCAGCTGCGCCGAGGCCGTGGTGGGTCTTCACCCGCCGGACCCGGCGCTGCCGCAGTGGCCGAGGCGCTAGGACCTCATACACCCGGGGCCTGTGTGGCGCTCGACCTCCGCGGCACGGTGCGGCGAAGAAGAGTGCGAAGGAGCCCGCGAGGCTGATCCGGCTCAGGTGACCGGGGTCAGCTGCGCATGCGGCGCTTGAGCCGGGTGAGCTTGCGGCGCAGGTCGGCGGCCGCCTCGGCCTTGCCCTGGCGCATCAGAGCCTCGATCTGACCCTCGAGCGCGTCGGCCATCAGGGTTGGGCTGGCCTCGCGCTCGTCGGTGGACATCCGGAAGATGGCCTCGGCCTCGTCGGCCCGCCCCATCTCCAGCAGGACCTTTGCGGCGAAGACCTCGGCGTCCCCGGCGGAGTCCTCGTCTCCGGCCTCGGTGAAGAGGTCGGCGGCCTCCAGGCCAGCGGCCACCGCCTTGGTCCCGTCGCCCAGGGCGGTCCATCCGCGGGCCAGCGAATCGGTGATGTCGGCGCGCTGCCAGGTGGTGCCGTGCTCTCGGGCCAGCGTGAGCGCCCGGTCCAGGTGGGCGATCCCGGTCTGGTCCTCGGCGCGGGTGAGCAGGTGACCCAGGGAATGCAACGCCTGGAACAGCACCTGAGGGTCCAGATCTTCGCTGTGCTCCACCAGCTCGAGTCCACGTTCGTAGTGGCTGCGGGCCACTTCGAGGCGTTCCAGCGAGGCGGCCAGCGCACCAGCGGCGAGGTGGGCGCGAGCGGACTCATCGGTCTCACCGATCTCGCTGAAGATCTCCGCCGCCTCGTTCCAGTGCGACATCGCCTCCAACGGGCGCTTCAGATGCGTCACCGCGTGACCGAGCCCCATCAGCGCCCGAGCCCGGGTGGAGCGATCGTCCTCGGATCCGCCCAGTCGCACTGACAGCGCATCAAGGACCTTCTCGGCCTCGGGGTAGTCGTCCAGCTCCAGGAGCTGCTGTCCCAGCGCCAGGCTCAGCAGCCTGGATTCGCGGAACTCGCCGAGCTCGGCCTGCTGCACAGCGACCCGCCAGGCGAGGACCGAGGCCTCGCCGTCGTCCTCTTCTCCGGTCAGCCCCGCGAGCAGCGCGGCGGCTGAGGCGGCGCCCTTGCGCACCCTGGCGGCGGCGTAGAGCTCGACCGAGCGCAGCGCGGACTCGATGGCGGCGAGGTTGCGGTCTTCATGATGGTGGACCGTGGCCTGCAGCATCGCCATCGCGCCGTGCACCGCGCGATTCGCCGGAGCGCCGAGCACCAGCTCAGCAGTCTTCAGCGCCTGAGTGGTCTCGCCGGAGAGCAGCAGGGTATGGGCCAGGAACATCCGTGCCCCGGCCAGCGCCTCGGGCCGGTCCAGAGTAGTCAGGATGGTGCAGGTCTCCTGCACCAGCGGCAGGGTGGGCTCGGGGCCCTCGTCCTGGAGGCGGCGCACCGCCAAGGAGGAGAGCACATCGGCGAGCTCCACGGAGACCTGGCCGGAGGACTGGTCCTCGGCGCGCAGGTCCTCCGCGACCCGGGCGAGGATCTCCCCTTCGACCCGATCGGGTTCCCTCAGCAGCATCGCGCCGAGGTCGGCTTCGACCCGGGCCTGACGGAACCGGCCCAGCTCGCGCAGCAGGCTCAGCCGGGCAGCGATGAACGGAGCGGCGGCGGCAGAGTCTCCGCGCATCTCGTGGACGCCGGCGAGGATGCGCAGCAGCATCAGCCGGTTCTCCGGATCGTCTCCACCGGGGGAGCTCAGACCGGCTTCGGCGGCCTCGGCGGCCGAGCGGTAGCGTTCGCCGTAGGCACCCTCGTAGGCGAGGTCGAGCCATCCGGCGGCATCGGCGGCGGGCACAGTCGTGCCACCGGCGGCCTCGAGGAGTGCCGTCAGACGCGGAATCAGCGGACTCGTCATCTCCACCAGACTAGCGCCGATCCGGCGCCGTCGTAGAATGACGCTCATGACTTTTTCCCCTGTGGCGCCTCGGCGTACCCGCCGCGTCTCGGGGATCACCGCTGTCACCGCGGCCGCCGTGTTGGCGGTGACGGGCTGTTCGCCCCCGCCGCCGGCGGAGGAGCCCACCGGCAGCGCCGCGGAGCGCGCCTGGACCATCGCCGTCGGAGAGCACCCGCTGGATCGGACCATCGCTAACGTCTACGCCCTGGCGCTGAACTCCCGCAACACGCCCGCAGTGGTGGAGAACTCAGATCGCGGCCCCGGTGCCGCGGTCACCGCAGACGAGAGCGATCTGGTCATTGGCCGGTCCATGGCCTTGGCCCGGGAGCTGGACCCTGAGGCCTTCGGCGAGCTGGAGCAGCCCAGCTCGGCGGAGCTGCTCGGCCTGATAGAAGACAGCCTCGACGAGGACGCGCAGCTGTTGGAACCCTCGTCGGCGGTGCTCGGCAGCTCCCTGGTGATCACCTCGATCACCGCCGAGCTCAACGACATCGCCACCGAGGGGGAGGTGGATGACCCCGCCTTCGCCGAGGCCTGCGACGAGCTGCGCATCGGGGTGCGCCCGGATCTTCCGGCGCCGAGGCCGCTGCTGGCCGAGGTCTATGACTGCGAGCCCGCCGAGATCGTCGTCGCGGGGGAGACCGACCTGATCAACGCCGTGATCACCGCCGAGCTCGACGCCGCGATCGTCACGACCTCACACCCCGGCATCGAGGAGCAGGCGCTCATCGCACTCACCGACGCCGAGCGCGCCTTCCCGCAGGAGCAGTTCGTCCCGGTGGTCTCCTCGGAGGTCGCCGAGGAGGTCCCCGGCGTGGCCGTGGAGCTGGCACAGGCGCTGAACGAGGACGCCCTGGTCACGCTGCGCCGACTGGTCGACGGCGAGCAGGGGCTGAGCCCGCAGGAGGCCGCCGAGTACTGGCTGGTCCAGGAAGGCTTCGTCGCGGAGCCCGAGGACTGGGGCTGAGCAGGCGCTGAGCAGGGGTCACCCCGAGTGGCGCAACGCGCCGAAAAAGATTCGTGGTCGTAACGTCCCGGCACAGAGTCCGGCATAAGGCACAATCTGGTCATGGAGGAATTCGAGGACTTCACACAGGCCCAGAAGCTTCGCAACGTGCGGTACGACGTGCGCGGCCCCATCGCAGTAGAAGCCGCACGGCTCGAGCGAGCGGGACACCGGATCACCAAGCTGAACATCGGCAATATGGCGCCGTTCGGCTTCGACGCGCCGGACTCGATCCTGGTGGACATGATCAAGAACCTTCCCAGCTCCCAGGGCTACTCCGAGTCCCAGGGCATCTACTCGGCGCGCACCGCGGTCGCCCAGTACTACCAGTCCCGCGGCATGCGCGAGGCCGAGGTCTCCGATGTGATCCTGGGCAACGGCGTCTCCGAGCTGATCACCATGGTGCTGCAGGCGCTGATCAACCCCGGCGACGAGGTGCTCATCCCCGCCCCGGACTACCCACTGTGGACGGCGATCACCACCTTGTGCAGCGGGCGCGCCGTGCACTACATCTGTGACGAGGAGAACCAGTGGTGGCCGGACCCGGAAGAGGTCGAGTCCAAGGTGACCGACCGGACCAAGGCTCTGGTGCTGATCAACCCGAACAACCCTACCGGCGCGGTCTACCCGCGCGAGATCCTCGAGGCGATGGTCGACATCGCCCGGCGGCACAACCTGATCCTGCTTTCAGACGAGATCTACGAGAAGATCACCTTCGACGACGCCGAGATGATCAACGCGTGCACGCTCTCCGACGACGTCTTCACGATCACCTTCTCCGGGCTCTCCAAGACCTGGCGCGTGGCGGGCTTCCGCTCGGGCTGGCTGTACATGTCGGGACCCAAGCACCGGGCCAAGAACTACATCGAGGGTCTGAACCTGATGTCGAACCTGCGCATGTGCCCCAACGTCCCGGCCCAGCATGCGATCCAGACCGCGCTCGGCGGTTATCAGTCGGTGGAGGAGTTCATCCGTCCCGGCGGCAGGCTCTATGAGCAGCGCAACGTCGCCCATAAGCTGCTTGCCGAGATCGAAGGTGTGGACGTCCACCAGGCCGACGGCGCGCTCTACCTCTTCCCCCGGCTGGACCCGAAGATCTACCCGATCCAGAACGACGAGACCTTCGTGATGGAGCTGCTGCGTCAGCAGAAGATCCTGGTCTCCCACGGCCGGGCGTTCAACTGGATCGACGACAACCACTTCCGGCTGGTGTCCCTGCCGCCGGTGGAGGAGCTCGAAGAGGCCATCGCGGGAATCGCAGACTTCCTCGCCTCCTACCGCGACGCGTTCGCCCGAGCCTGACCGCAGCGCGGGCCCAGGCTCCGTCCGCGCGGAACCGTGCGGAACCGTGCGCCGCAGGATTCGCGCGCGAAACGCAACGCGACCGTACGGTGCGACGTTCAGCATGTGAAACGACAGGGGCTTTCACACCTCGGAAGGTGCAGGATAGGACAGTGCGTAACTCCAGGATGCAGGAATTCGAAGACTTCACCCAGTCGCCCAAGCTTCAGGACGTCCGGTACGACGTGCGTGGACCGATCGCGCAGGAGGCCGCCCGGCTGGAGCGTGAAGGTCACGCGATCACCCGGCTGAACATCGGCAACCCCGCGCCCTTCGGCTTCGAGGCGCCGGACTCGATCCGGATGGCGATGATCAGCAACCTCCACGACGCCCAGGGCTACTCGGACTCCCAGGGCATCTACTCCGCACGGATCGCCGTCGCCCAGTACTACCAGGCGCGTGGGATGACCGAGGCGGATCCCGCGGACATCTATCTCGGCAACGGGGTCTCCGAGCTGATCTCGATGGTGCTCCAGGCGCTGTTGGCGCCCGGAGACGAGGTGCTCATCCCCGCTCCGGACTACCCGCTCTGGACCGGCGCGACGACCCTGGCCGGCGGCCGGGCAGTGCACTACATCTGCGATGAGGACAACAGCTGGTGGCCGGACCCTGCCGAGATCGAGTCGAAGGTGACCGACCGGACCAAGGCTCTGGTCATCATCAACCCGAACAATCCCACCGGTGCGGTCTACCCGCGGGAGATCCTCGAGGCGATGGTCGACATCTGCCGGCGGCACAACCTGATGCTGCTCTCGGATGAGATCTACGAGAACATCACCTTCGACGACGCCGAGATGGTCAACGCCTGCACGCTCTCCGACGATGTCTTCACGATCACCTTCTCCGGGCTCTCCAAGACCTGGCGCGTGGCCGGCTTCCGCTCCGGGTGGATCTTCGTCTCCGGGCCGACCCACCGGGCGAAGAACTACATGGAGGGGCTGACCCTTCTGATGAACATGCGCATGTGCGCCAACGTGCCGGCCCAACACGCGATCCAGGCTGCCCTGGGCGGACACCAGTCCATCCAGGACCTGATCGATCCGGGCGGGCGACTCTTCGAACAGCGCGAGACCGCGTACCGGCTGCTTCGTGAGATCGAGGGGGTCCAGGTGCATCAGGCCGACGGCGCGCTCTACCTCTTCCCGCGGCTGGACCCGGAGATCTACCCCATCGAGAACGACGAGAAGTTCGTCATCGAGCTGCTGCGTCAGCAGAAGATCCTGGTCTCTCACGGGCGGGCGTTCAACTGGATCGACGACAACCACTTCCGGCTGGTGACCCTGCCCGGCGTGGAAGATCTCGAGCACGCCATCGCCGGGATCGCGGAGTTCCTCGCGGACTACCGCGACGCCGCGACCCGCGCCTGAGCCGCTCGAACCCGTCGCTGGCGGGGTCGTCCTCGCCAGCGGCGTGTGACGGCGCGGCGGCCCTAGCGGTCCTCGGTCAGCTCCACGCGGACCTCTTCAAGGCGGGTCCGCGCGCCGTCGAGCCACCGCTCGCACCGGTCGGCCAGTGCTTCCCCGCGCTGCCACAGGGCCAGTGACTCCTCCAGCGGGGCGCCGCCGGTCTCGAGCTTGGTCACCACTGAGATGAGCTCTTCGCGGGCCCGCTCGTAGCTCATGGTCTCGATGTCTTCGGTCTGCGCGGTGCTGAACTCGGTGGACCTCGTGGTCTGGGTCTGTGTGGTGCTGGCGTCTTCGCTCATGGCGCTGCCTCTCGATTCTGGGTCTGTGCGGTCTCTGATGTTTCATCTGCCGAGGAGGCCTGCCCCGCAGGGGCGGCACCGCGGTCCTCGGGGTAGATCTCTTCGGCGCGGGCGGTCAGCTCGCCGGAGGCGACCATGATGCTCAGCGGGTCCCCGGGGGACACCGTGGCGGCATCGCGCAGCACGTCCCAGCGCGCATCGGCCTGGGTCTGCACCACCGCGTATCCGCGGTCGAGGGTGGACTGCGGGGAGAGCGACCGGACCCGAGCCCGGGTCTGCGCGACCCAGTCGGTGCCGCGGCGCACCGCGGTCTCCATGCCGAAGAGCGAGCGACGGCGCAGCATCAGCAGCTCCTGAGCGCGTCCGGTGATCATGTCCTGGGGCTGGGCGAGCACCGGGCGGGAGCGCAGCGTGGTCAGCCATTCCGTCTCCCGGCCGATGAGCCGTTCGACGCCGGCGGACATGCGCTCCCGTGCGTGGGTGAGCTGATCGCGCTCCTGGGCCTCGTCGACCACCAGCAGCTTCGCCGCACCGGTGGGGGTGGAGGCGCGCATGTCGGCGACCTCGTCGAGCAGCGGGCGGTCCGCCTCATGGCCGATCGCCGAGACCACCGGGGTGTGCGCGGCGGCCACGGCGCGGATCAGCCGCTCGTCCGAGAACGGCAGCACGACCTCCTCCAGGGCGCCGCCGCCGCGAGCGATCACGATGACCTCCACGTCCGGGTCCGCGTCGAGCTGCGCCAGTGCCGCCGCGACCTCCTGGGGTGCGGTGGGTCCCTGGGTCGCGACCTCACGGATCTCGAACTGGGCGGCGGCCCAGCGGGCGTGGGTGTTGCGCAGGATGTCCTTCAAGGCGTCGGAGTTCCGCCCGGTGATCAGTCCGATCCGCAGCGGCAGCACCGGCAGCGGCTTCTTCCGATCGACCCGGAACAGACCCTCTGCGGCCAGGCGCTGCTTGAGCTGCTCGATCCGGGCCAGCAGGTCGCCGAGCCCCACGGGCTTCATCTGCTGGGCCACCAGGGACAGCCGACCGGACTTCTCGTACAGGTTCGGCTTCACCAGGGCGACGACGCGGGATCCAGGCTGGACGGTGCCGTTGAGGCTGCCGGCCACCGCGCGCCAGGCCACCGTGGAGAAGGACACCTCCTGCTCCAGATCCCGCAGGGTCATCCAGGCGTTGCCGTTGCGCAGGTTGAACTCCACCAGCTGGCCCTCGACCCAGGTGGGCGGTGCGGCTTCGATGTGGGCCTTGAGCTTTCCGGAGTAGGTGCTCAGCGGCCACGGCGTCTCCGCCGAAGTGTCCTGCGCCTGTGCCGGCTCGCTCATGTCCTGCCCTCGATCATCGACGGTCTCCCCGGAAGGTTCGCTATGGTGCTTACAGCCTATGCCACCGGACTGACATGGATGAAGGAGTTCCCCACATGCGCCAGGTGCTCAGTGTGATCTCGCTGCTGCTCGCCGCCGTGCTCGCCGCGACGGCGCTGGCAGGGTTCCAGATCAACCAGCTGCTGCGGGAGCAGGAACCCATCACGCAGATCGCCGGGGACCTTCCGGAGCAGGAGGGGTTCAGTGCGCTGGTCTCTGAGACCCTGATGACCGAGCTGGAGTCTGAGCTTCCCGGGGGCCTCACGAATCTGCTCGGCGATGCGGCCGACTCCACGGTGGACTCCATCGTCGATTCGATGCTGGAGAACGACGGTGTCGACGCGGCCTGGGACGAGACCCTGCAGGGGACCCGGGCCGACTACACCGCACAGCTGGAGACCCTGTTCGAGCAGGGGACCACCGGTGACGCCGGCGACCTGGACCTCCCGGTGGATCTGAGTCCCATGTCGGAAGCCATGACGGAGCCGCTGCGTGAGGGCCTGGACGCCGCGCTGGGCTGGCTGCCCTTCGTGGACACCTCCAGCTTCGAGTTCCTCGCGCCGGAGCTGGTGGTGGACATCGAAGCCACCCTCGGTGAGGGCGCAGACCCCTATACCTGGGCGCTGCTGGCGGAGGTGAGCAGACATTGGCTGGTGCTCGCCGTCTCCGCCGGGGTGCTGGCTGTGCTGGGACTGCTCCTGGGGCCGGGTCGCAGCCGGTGGGTGGCGCTGACCCTCGGCGGCCTGCTCGCCGTGGGTCTGGGGCTCCTGGGCGTCTTCGCGATCTCCGCTCCGGAGTTCGGCGCGGTGGCCGGTGAGGCCAACGCGGCGCTGGCGACCCATGTCCAGGCACGTTTCACCGAGTGGGCCCAGCCGGCCTGGTGGATCTTCAGCGGGGCGGCGGGCGCCGTCGTCGTCGTCGGGCTGCTTGGCAGCGTGGCCGCCCGGAGCAGCCGACGGCAGAGTCCGCACCGAGCCGTCGACCGCTGAGCGCGCGGCAGACAGGGCGGCCCAGCAGGCAGTCCGCGACGGTGTGAGCCGGCTTGCGCTCACGGCGTCAACCGGGGACATGGTGTGACGGCCCCAGGTACCCGCCGGTAGACTCGGGCGCATGACTTCCACTGCCACCGCCCCCGACGCTCCGGCCCGGCGACAGCACATCGCTGTCCCCATGCCGATGGTGCCCCGCCGGCGCCGCAGCCCCGAGGAAGTGGCCGCAGAGTCCACCTTCACCGGTCCGCGCAAGGTGCTGCTCGCGGCGCCGCGCGGCTACTGTGCCGGGGTGGACCGGGCCGTGATCGCCGTGGAGAAGGCGCTGGACACCTACGGCGCGCCGATCTACGTGCGCAAAGAGATCGTGCACAACCGCCACGTGGTCGAGACCCTTCAGGAGAAGGGCGTGATCTTCGTCGAAGAGGCTGATGAGGTGCCCGAGGGCGCCATGCTCGTCTTCTCCGCCCACGGAGTCTCTCCGGCGGTCAAGGACCTGGCCGAGAGCCGGAACCTGCAGACCATCGACGCGACCTGCCCGCTGGTCACCAAGGTCCACCGCGAAGCCGTGCGCTTCGCGCGGGATGACTACGAGATCCTGCTGATCGGGCACGAAGGCCACGAAGAGGTCGAGGGCACCTACGGCGAGGCGCCGGAGAACACCACGATCGTCAACGGACCCTGGGAGGTCGACGATCTCCAGGTGCGCAACCCAGATCAGCTGATCTGGCTCTCACAGACCACCCTCTCGGTGGACGAGACCATGGAGACCGTGCAGAAGCTGCGCGAGCGCTTCCCCAAGCTGCAGGATCCGCCCTCGGACGACATCTGCTACGCCACCTCGAACCGGCAGGCCGCGATCAAGAAGGTCGCGCCGCAGTCGGATCTGGTGATCGTGGTCGGCTCCGAGAACTCCTCGAACTCCGTCCGGCTCAAAGAGGTCGCCAAGGAATACGGTGCAGCCCGTGCCGAGCGGGTGGACTACGCCAACCAGGTCGACGAGGCCTGGTTCCAGGACGCCGCCACCATCGGGGTCACCTCCGGCGCCTCCGTGCCCGAGGTCCTGGTCGATGACGTCCTGCGGCTGCTCGCCGACTACGGCTACGGGCAGGTCGAGGAAGTCGTCACCGCCCAGGAGGACATCGTGTTCTCGCTGCCCAAGGAGATCCGCAAGGCGCTCACCCAGGCAGGACACGACGACGTCGGCCGCGGCGGCCGCAAGTCCAGCGCCTGCTCCACCAGCTGAGCCACTGGCCCCCGATCCTGCGGCCAGGGATGCCGGGCGGATCCAGCCCGACCGGGTGACGCCTCGCGTGACGTGGGCATGACCTGGGCTGACATACGATGACTCCATGACGGTGCTGGGCATGACTGCGATGATCGCGGCCGCGGTGTTTATCGGCACCATCCTCCAACGGGTCTCCGGGACCGGTGTCGGCCTGGTGGTCGCCCCGGTGCTCTCAATCCTGCTGGGCCCGGCCTTCGGCGTGCTGGTCACCAATATGACCACGTTCGTCTCTGGCGGCCTGATCATGATCGCGGTGTGGGCGCATATCAACTGGCGACGCTTCTGGCTGATCATGCCCGCCTCGGTGCTCGGCGCGATCCCAGGAGCCTGGGTGGTCGGGCAGCTCAGCGCCGGGTGGCTCTCGATCATCGTCGGCGGCATCGTGGTCTTTGCGCTGCTGGTGACCTTCGCGCTGCCGACGCTGCCGCACCTTCCCGGCCGCGGGGCGGGACTCTTCGCCGGGCTGCTGGGCGGATTCTTCAACACCACCTCCGGGGTCGCCGGACCGGTGCTGGTCATCTACTCCCGGATCTCGCGCTGGGACCATCGCAGCTTCGCGGCGACCCTGCAGCCGATCTTCATGACGATGGGCGCGGTCTCGGTGATCACCAAGCTGCTGATGGGCTCGGTCGAGGTCAACGAGCACGCGGGGCCGCCGCTGGGCTGGCTCTTCCCGGTCATCGTGGTGACCGTGATCGTCGGCATCCTGCTCGGCACCCAGCTCGCCAAACGCGTGTCCATCCCCACCGCAAGGACCGTGGCGATGACGCTGGCCGGACTCGGCGGGGCCGGCGCGATCATCCGCGGCACTCTGGACGTGCTGGCGTGACTGCCCAGAGCGCACACAGTCGGCGACTGCTCATCGCGCTGTTCTTCATCGGGGTGGCGACCTTCGCCCAGCTCTACTCGCCGCAGGGCCTGCTGCCGCTGATCGCTGCCGAGCAGGAGGTCTCCGCCGACCAGGCGGCGCTGATGATCTCCGCCGCCACCCTCGGGCTCGCGCTCGGGGTGATCCCCTGGTCCTATATCGGCGACGCCCACGGGCGGAAGAAGGCCATGATCTGGGCCATCAGCCTCGCCTGCTTCTTCGGGATCCTGGCAGTGCTCATGCCCGCCCTGTTCGCCGCCCAAGGCTTCGAGCTCGCCCTGCTGATGCGCTTCATCGAGGGGTTCATGCTGGGCGGGGTGCCGGCCCTGGCCGTGGCCTACCTCAACGAGGAGGTCAGCCCCAAGATCGCGGTGGCTGCGGCAGGCACCTACATCTCCGGGACCTCGCTGGGAGGACTGACCGGGCGCATCGTGGCGGCTCCCGTGGGGGAGCAGCTGGGCTGGAAGATCGGCATGCTCACCGTGACGCTGATCGCGGTGGCCTGCGTGCTGGTGTTCCTGCGCCTGGCGCCGACCGCCCAGAACTTCACCCCGCGGAGGGTCCCGGTGCGCGAGATCATGCCGGCGCTGACCGGGAACCTGCGTTCGCCCACGCTGTGGACCCTCTACCTTCAGGGATTCCTCACCATGGGCGGATTCGTGGCGATGTACAACTTCCTCGGCTTCCACCTCTCCGCGCCGCCGTATTCGATCCCGCTGTGGATCGCGTCGCTCGTCTTCCTGGCCTATCTCGCCGGCACCTGGTCCTCACCGCGCGCCGGACGACTGGCGGCACGCTACTCGCGCAAGCCGGTGCTGCTCGCAGGCAACCTGATCATGATCCTCGGCGTCGCACTGACCCTGGTGCCGCATCTGGCCGTGATCATCCTGGGCACCGTGGTGCTCACCGCGGGGTTCTTCGCCGCTCATGCGGTGGCCTCTGGCTGGGTGGGCGCGGCCGCCACGGCCGGCCGAGCGCAGTCCGCGTCGCTGTACAACCTGGGCTACTACGGAGGCTCCTCGATCTTCGGCTACCTCGGCGGAACCGCGCTGCACGTGGCCGGCTGGTCCGGGACGGTGCTGATGGTGCTCGGGCTCGCCGGACTCGCCACGGTGCTGGCCGCCGTGGTCCTGCCCAGAGACTGACTCCCAGAGACTGGCTGTCCTCGCCAGGTTGAACACGCTGCACAGGCTCACGATGCGGCCCAGGCTGTGCCGACGTCATCTTCTGAAGTTCAAAGTGGCAACATGTCTGGAGCCCCCGTAGACTCTGTGAGCCCTGTCACCAGACAGCGCGCCCCTTTGCACCCCACCAGCAGGAGTACCGGCAATGACGACGCCTCCGCGTTCCCGTGTCTCAGGTGACCACCTGAAGAAATACGATCCCCGTACGCAGTCAAAGGCGGAGTCTGAACAGCTCTCAGTCGGTGCTCGCGCGGAGGGCCTTGACCGTCCGGCGCTGATCCGACGGATGATCGGCCTCATCGGCGGCGTGGTCCTGGCGCTGCTGGTCTACTTCGTGATGCCCGGTGACATGGAGGTCTGGCCCCGGCTGACCGCCGCCACCGCCGTGCTGATGGCCGTCTGGTGGATGACCGAGGCGATCCCGATCCCGGCCACGGCCTTGCTCCCGCTGATCATCTTCCCGTTGCTGGTCCCTGCAGGGGACTTCGGCAGCGCCGAAGAGGCCGTGGGCGGAGTCTCCGTGGACGACGTCGGTGCGAGCTATGGCAGCAACATCATCTTCCTGTTCATGGGCGGCTTCATGCTGGCTCTGGC
This sequence comes from Nesterenkonia maliinae, assembly GCF_051262655.1. NCBI lineage: Bacteria > Bacillati > Actinomycetota > Actinomycetes > Micrococcales > Micrococcaceae > Nesterenkonia > Nesterenkonia maliinae. The sequence goes on from NZ_JBIMEY010000006.1 coordinate 196,972, forward strand.
CATGCAGCGCTGGAACCTGCACCGCCGGATCGCGCTGATGACCCTGCGCGCCATGGGCTCGAAGCCGGTGAACCTGATCGCCGGCTTCATGATCGCCACCGGGTTCCTCTCCATGTGGGTCTCCAACACCGCTACCGCCGTGATGATGCTGCCCATCGGCGTCTCGGTGCTGATGCTGGTCAGCAAGATCATGAAGGGTGAGGATCCCGAGACGGCGAAGGATGCCGGCGAGGAGGAGACCAACGTCGCGCTGAAGTCCAACTTCGGGACTGCCCTGATGCTCGGCATCGCCTACGCCGCGTCCATCGGTTCCCTGGGCACCATCATCGGCACCCCACCCAATGCGCTGCTGGCCGGTCATATGGCGGCCAACCACGACCTCACCATCGGCTTCGGCCAGTGGATGCTCGTCGGTGTCCCGATCTCGATCGTGATGCTCGTCATCGCCTGGGTCCTGCTGACTCGGGTGTTGTTCAAGCCCGAGATCGATGACATCCCCGGTGGCGGCGATCTGATCCGCGAGGAGCTGCGCAAGCTCGGCCCGATGTCCGCCGCGGAGCTTCGCGTGCTGATCATCTTCGTGCTCGCCGCGCTCTCCTGGGTCTTCATCCCCCTGATCTCTACGAACCTGCTCGGCATGGAGGACCCGTTCATCTCCGACGCCGGGATCGCGATGATCGTCGGCCTGCTGCTGTTCCTGCTCCCCGGAGGAGCCGCCAAGGGCGTACGTCTGCTGGACTGGGAGTACGCCGCGAAGCTGCCCTGGGGCGTGCTGCTGCTCTTCGGCGGCGGCCTGGCGCTCTCGGCACAGTTCGGCAACTCCGGACTCTCCGCCTGGCTCGGCACGCAGGTCGAAGGCCTGGCAGGGATCCCGGTCTGGGTGCTGGTGCTCGTCGCAGCACTCGGCATCCTGCTGCTCACCGAGATGACCTCGAACACGGCGACGGCGGCCACCTTCCTTCCCGTGGCCTCCGGCGTCGCGATGGGCACCGGAGTCGATCCGCTGATTCTCGCCGCCCCGGTCGCGCTGGCCGCGACCTGCGCGTTCATGCTGCCTGTGGCCACCCCTCCGAACGCGATCGCCTACGGTTCGGGGTACGTGACCATCGGTCAGATGATCAAGGGCGGCATCTGGCTCAACGTCGCCGGCGTCGTCATCATCACGGCGGTCTCGATGACCATTCTGGTCTGGGTCTTTGGTCTGACCCTGTAACGCCAGACGCTCACTGCCCCTGGCTGCGTTCGGCCTCCAGCCGGGGGCCGAGCGGGTTGACCTCGGTGTTCACGGTGGTGGCGCTCAGCGTCTCGCCGAGATCCTCGAGCAGCCCCTCCGTGGAGGTCGCGGTGGGCTCGCTGACCTCCAGACGGCTCATCGCCTCCACCTTGGGCAGCACCTGGCGTTCGATGTTGCCGATCAACCCGTTGTACGCCGTCACCGCCTGCCGAAGCCGGTCCCCGGTCCGGGCGAGATGCTCGCTCATCTTGGCCAGCCGACGGTAGAGATCCCGTGAGTGATCCACGACCTCGCGGATGTTCTGCGCCAGCCGCTCCTGCCGCCAGGCCGCGGAGACCGCCTTCAGCGAGGCCAGCAGCGAGGCGGGGGAGACCAGGGTGACGCCTTTGGAGAGCGCGTCATCGAGCAGCATCGGGTCCGCCTCCATCGCCGCGGAGAGCAGCGACTCGGCCGGGACGAAGCAGAAGACCACATCGGGGGAGAGGTCCACGGCCTCCCAGTAGCGCTTCTTCGCGAGCTCATCGACCCGGAAGCGCAGCGCCTTGGCCTGGGCCTTCGGGTCGGTGGGGTTCAGCGGCGCCTTCGCGTCGAGCACGAGCTGGCGCCCTCCGGGCAGGTGCACCACCATGTCCGGGATCAGCAGCTGCCCGTCGGCGCCGCGGCCGCTGTGCTGCTCGGTGAAGTCCACATGGGGCAGCATCCCGGCGGACTCCACGACCCGGCGCAGCTGCACCTCGCCCCAGTGTCCACGCGCCGAGGTCGAGTGCAGACTCCCGAGCAGCGCCTGGGTGGATTCGATGATCCGCGCATCGGTCTCCGCGGCAGAGGTCAGCTGCTGGGAGAGCCGGGAGTGCTGGGCGGCCCGCTCGGTCTCCAGCTCCTGGACCCGGCGGTGCATCTCGGTGACGCCCTGGCGCACCGGGTGCAGCATCTCCACCAGCGTCTCGCGCTCCCGGGCCGCCTCGGAGTCCTCCTCACGACGGCGCTCCAGCTCCCAGAGCCGGCCCTGCGCCAGACTGAGCTGCTGCTGGGTCCCAGCAAGCTCCGCCTGCACGCTGGTGAGCGCCTGGTGGGAGCTCTCCAGCTGGCCGCGCAGCTGGCCGGCGTCATCGGTGCCGCGGCGAAGCAGGAAGAGCACCAGCCAGCTGCCCAGCACGCCGAGGAGAAGTCCGCTGAGGAAGTACACGAGGGTCATACCACCCAGCATGCCACTGGGCAGTGACATGGACGCGGACGTGGACTGGGACATGGAGCGTGACCCGGCGGCAGACATCGACGCCGGCATCAGGGGTGACCTGCGCACCGCCGAGCCCGCTGACATAGGGTTGCAGCAGAGAACTCGCGCCGCGTACGGCGCGGCCCGCCAGAACCAGAGGAGCCCCGATGATCCGAATCCTGCTCGTCCGCCACGGAGAGACCGATTGGAACAAGACCCACCGTCTCCAGGGGCATTCGGACATCTCGCTCGCCGACTCCGGAAAGCTACAGGCGCAGACCACCGGTGCATTCGTCCGCGCGCAGAACCCGGCACAGGCTCATGTCTCCAGCCTGGTGCGGACCCAGCAGACCTTCGCCGAGTTCGGCCTCGACCTTCAGCCCCAGATCTGGGACGAGCTGCGTGAGCAAAACCTGGGGGAGTGGGAGGGCGCCTTCGCGGCAGAGATCCGTGACGCCGAGCCGGAGAACTTCGAGGGCTGGCGCGCCGGGAGCTACACCCCGGCCGGGGGAGAGGCGCACGCGGATCTGCAGTCCCGGATGACGCGCGCCTTCAGCGACATCGTGCGTTCGACCGCAGAGATCGCTCCCACCGCCTCGGCCGACCTCAGCTTCGAAGTGCGCACCGCCGTCGTCGTCTCCCATGGCGCTGCGCTGCGGGTGCTCTTCGAGGGGCTCGGGCTGCTGGATCGGCGTCAGTTCATCCCGCTGACCCCGGCCGCGGTCACCGTGCTCGACATTCCGCTGACCTCGGGTTCGGTCTCCTCCTCGCTGCCCAACGCGGGGCTTGACGAGGAGCACGACGACGACGCCGAGGCCCGTGCGATCCGCGAGCTCACCGATGCCCAGATTGCCGATCACGCGCGGCTGCGTCTGATCAACCTCTCCCCGGAGCTGCTGAACCCCGGGCTGAGCACTCCCGCCATCTGAACAGCAGCGCCGGAAACGCATCGAGTGGGCGATTCAAGGGACTATCCCGACCTCTAAGGCCGAGAACCTCCCTCAAATCGCCCACTCGAGGCGGGGTGCCCGGCGGAACCCGGGCCAGCGAACTAGACCTAGGCGTTGGCCGCCTTGATCAGGTCCGCGCAGCGCTCACCGATCATCATGGTGGTGATGTTCGGGTTCACCGTGGTCAGCTCCGGCATGACCGAGGCGTCGGCCACGCGCAGCCCCTGGACGCCCTTGACCCGCAGCTGGGAGTCCACCGGTGACATCGCGTCGTCGTCGGCGCCCATCCGCACGGAACCGGCCGGGTGGTAGACCGTGTTGTGCGTGCGGGTGACGTAGTCGGCGAGGTCCTCATCGGTCTGCGTCTCCTGACCGGGGAAGAGCTCCCGTCCGGCCCAGTCAGCCATGGCCGGCTGGGCGGCGATCTGGCGGGCCAGCTTGATGCCCTCCACGGCCACACGCATGTCGTGACCCTCCGGGTCGGTGAAGTAGCGCGGATCCACCTTGGGCTTGTCCCGGTAGTCCTTGGAGCGCAGCCGCACCGTCCCGCGTGACTTCGCGTGCGTGACGTTGGGGGTCAGGCAGAAGGTGTTGTCCGCGCTGGGGTAGCCCTGGCGCAGGGTGTGCATGTCGAAGGGCACCGAGCCGTAGTGCATCATCAGGTCTGGACGGTCCAGGCCCTCACGGGTGGCCGAGAAGATTCCGATCTCCCACCACTGGTAGGAGTCCTCCACCATGGGCTGCTTGGCTTCCCAGGCGATGACCGCCTCGGGGTGGTCCTGCAGGTGCTCGCCCACGCCGGGGGAGTCCACGCGGGCCTCGATGCCGAACTCGGCCAGGTGCTGCGCCGGGCCGATCCCGGAGAGCATCAGCAGCTTCGGGGAGTCGATCGCCCCGGCCGAGAGCACGATCTCCTTGGTGGCACTGATCCGGTCGGCCCGGCCGAACGCGTTGTTGACCGCGTCCACGCCGACCGCGCGGTCGCCCTCGAAGATGATCTCGCGCACCCAGGTGTCAGTGAGGATGCTCAGGTTGGGTCGCTCCAGGATCGGGTGCAGGTAGGAGACCGACGACGACGACCGGGTCCCGTCCTCCTTCCGGTTCACCTGGAAGAAGTTCGCGCCCTTGAGCACGGTCTCACCGGTGTTGAACTGCACCCGCGGGATGCCCTCTTCCTCACAGGCGTCCAGCAGTGCCACGCCGCAGGGGTCCTTCGGCGGGATGGTCATCAGGTTCACCGGTCCGCTGCGGCCGTGATGATCGCCGGGGGCGTCATTGGTCTCCAGCCGCTGGAAGATCGGGTAGGTGGACTCGGCGTTCCAGCCGACGGCTCCCTGAGCCTCCCATTCGTCCATGTCCTCGCGCAGCGCCCAGAAGGCGATGCAGGAGTTGTGCGAGGAGCAGCCGCCGAGCACCTTGGCGCGGGCGTGGCGCATGAAGGAGTTGCCGTTCTCCTGGGGCTCGATCAGGTAGTCCCAGTCGTAGCCGGACTCCAGCAGCTCCATCCAGCGGTTGAGCTGCAGGATCTCTGGCTTGTCCGCGTCGGTGGGTCCTGCCTCGAGCAGGGCCACCGTCACGTCGGGGTCCTCGGACAGGCGGGCGGCGACGGCCGCGCCGCCTGAGCCGCCGCCGATCACGACGTAGTCAAAAGTGGTGTTCTCCACGGGGTCTCCTTATTTCTCGGGCATGCTGAACCAGCCGGTGACGGCGGGCTCGGTGTTCTCGTAGATGTGCTTGGCCTCGCGGTACTCGTCCAGACCCATGTGGCCCAGCTCGCGGCCGACGCCGGACTGCTTGAAGCCGCCCCACTCCGCCTGCGGCAGGTAGGGGTGGTAGTCGTTGATCCAGATGGTGCCGTGGCGAAGGCGCGAGGACACCCGGTGCGCAGTGCCCCGGTCCGAGGTCCAGACCGCTCCGGCCAGTCCGTATATGGTGTCGTTCGCGGTCTCGATGGCCTCGGCCTCGGTGGTGAAGGTCTCCACGGTGATCACCGGGCCGAAGCCCTCCTCCAGGACCACGGACATGCCGCGCTCGACGTCATCGAGCACCGTGGGGGCGTAGAAGTACCCGTTGCGGTGCTCCTCGCCGCCGAAGTGGTGTCCGGTGCGCAGCGTGGCGCCCTCCTCGATGCCGCGCTGGGTGTAGTCATAGACCTTCTGGCGGTGCTCGGCGGAGATCAGCGGTCCGGTCTCGGCGGCCTCCTCGAAGGGCCCGCCCATCCGAATGTGCTCCGCGCGGCGGACCAGCTCGGTGACGAACTTCTCCTTGATGGACTCCTCGATGATCAACCGGGTGCCTGCGGAGCAGACCAGCCCGGAGTCCACGAAGCCGGCGTTGAGCGCGTTGTCCACCGCGGCGTCGAAGTCGGCGTCGGCGAAGACCACGTTCGGGTTCTTGCCGCCAAGCTCCAGGGCGACCTTCTTCACAGTCTCTGCGGCGGTGGCGGCGATCTTGCGTCCGGTGACCACGCCTCCGGTGAAGGAGACCATGTCCACGTCAGGGTGGGAGGACAGCGGCGCACCCGCGGTGGCGCCGGCGCCGGTGATCAGGTTCGCCACACCGGCGGGCAGGCCCAGGGAGTCATAGACGTCCATGATCAGCATGCCGGTGTGCGGGGTCAGCTCCGCGGGCTTGAGGATGAAGCTGTTGCCCGCGGCCAGGGCGGGGGCCATCTTCCAGGCCGCCTGCAGCAGCGGATAGTTCCACGGGGTGATCATCCCGACGACGCCGACGGGCTCATAGACGACCCGGGAGATCACGGTGGGGTCCCCGGCGTCGACCAGGCGGCCCGACTCGGCGTCGGCGAGCTTCCCGAAGTGCCGGTAGCAGGCGATGATGTCGTCCATGTCGATCTGCGCCTCGACGAACCGCTTGCCGGTGTCCAGCGCTTCGGCCCGGGCGAACTCGTCCTTGCGCGCCTCGATGGCATCGGCCACGGCGAGCACGAAGGCCCCGCGCTCAGCGGCAGGGGTGTCGGCCCAGACGTGGGAGTCGAAGGCCTTGCGGGCTGCGGCGATCGCGGCGAGGGTGTCGGCCTCGCCGGCTTCGGAGACCACACCCACCTCGGAGCCGTCCGCAGGACAGTGGATGGTGCGGGTCTCGCCGGACTGGGCGGGAACCCATTCTCCGTCGATGAACAGCGTGGAGGCCTGCTCTGCTGTGCTCATATGTGCTCCTCAGCTTCCGTTGGTGCGGTCGTGGTCCCAGTCGTCTGGGATGTTGCTGCCGGTGTGCAGCGAGGAGGACTGTCCGCCCTCTTCGCTCATGGTCAGGAAGGTCAGATGACGCTCGTAGGAGTCCAGGACATCGGCGATGACCTGCTCTCGGGTGTAACCCATGAGGTCATGGCCCTCCGATCCGGTGGCCGAGAACGTCTCTACACGGTAGTAGGTCTCCTCGGTCGGGCGCATGCTGCGCGCGAAGCTCGGCACCGAGTACGCCACCGGGTAGACCTGGTACTTGAACTCGGTCTGCTCGCCGAAGTAGACATGCAGATCGATGTGCGGAAGCCCGGTGTCGGGCACCAGGCCGCGCTCGCAGCTGATCTCCGCGCCCTGGTCGCGCAGCTCGGAAGCGACGTCTTCCACGGCCGGTGCCGCGACCGTCTCGATGAACTCGGTGGCCTGCTTGGCGGAGGGGAAGTGCATGCCGCGGGCAAGCCGACGGCGCCAGCTCAGCCCGCCGCGCTCGCCGGAGTCCTGGCTGCGCTCAGAGACCATCCAGGGCAGGGTGGCCTCCCTGGATTCGCGGTTATACCGCTCCATCTGCAGGGCGCGCCAGACGCCCACCATGAGCAGGTACATCACCACCGAGAACGGCAGTCCGATGATCACGGTGGCCATCTGCAGGGTGTAGACCCCGTCGAGCATCAGCACCGCCAGGGTCAGCGCACCGGTGGCCAGGGCCCAGAACACGCGGAGCCAGGGGGCGCCGTCGTCGGAGGCGCTGAGCGACTTGGAGGTGAAGTTCGCCATCACCAGGGCGCCGGAGTCGGCGGAGGTGATGTAGAACAGCAGGCCGGTGATCACGGAGAGTCCGATGGTGAAGGTGGCGCCGGGGTACTGCTCCAGGAGCAGGTAGTAGCTGGCTTCGGGGTTCTCCACCGCGGCGGTGATGAACTCGGTGTTGCCGCTGAGGAACTCCCAGATCGCGCCGTTGCCGAAGATCGAGATCCACAGCAGGATGAAGCCGAAGGGGATGATCAGCGTGCCGACCACGAACTGGCGCAGGGTGCGGCCGCGGGAGATGCGGGCCAGGAAGAGGCCCACGAAGGGGGCCCAGGCGATCCACCAGGCCCAGAAGAACAGCGTCCACCATTCGAGCCACTGACCCTCTGGCGGGTTGTAGGCGAAGGTGTCCAGCAGCATCGAGGGGAAGAAGGCGGCGAAGTCGCCGATGTTCTTGACCAGCCCGTTGAGCAGGAAGGTGGTCTCGCCGGCGATCAGCACGTAGAGCAGCAGGACGACGGCGAAGACCACGTTGAGCTCGGCCAGCCGGCGGATGCCCTTGTCCACCCCGGAGACGGAGGAGAAGATCACGACGATCACCGCGAGCACGATCAGCCCGATCTGCGCGCCGGTGCCCTGCTCGATCCCGAAGAGCCATTCCAGGCCGTAGTTGAGGAAGACCACGCCGATGCCCAGGCTGGTGGCGATGCCGAAGATGGTACCGATCACGGCGGCGATCTCGATGCCGTCGCCGGTGGCGCCCTGGGCGCGCTTGCCGATGATCGGGTAGAGCGCGCTGCGGATGCTGAGCGGGAGGTGGTAGCGGTAGGCGAAGAGGCCGAAGGCCATGCCCATCAGCGCGTACATCGCCCAGCCGGGGATCCCATAGTGGAAGAGGGTCCACAGCACTGCCATCTCGGTGGCGCCTGAGGAGCCGGCCTCATTGCCGGGGGCGGTGGTGAGGTTCGTGGCGGGTCCCGAGATCGCGAAGAACATCAGGTCCACACCGATGCCCGCGGCGAAGAGCATCGCGGTCCAGGTGAAGAGGTTGTACTTCGGCGTGGAGTGATCTGGTCCCATCTTGGTGCGTCCCACGCGGGAGAACGCGACGATCAGGACGAAGACCACCACGATGCCGGCGGTGAGGATGTAGTACCAGCCGAGGTTCGCGCCGATCCAGAGGAAGACGGCTTCCAGCGTGGTGTAAGCGGTGTCCGGTGCGAGCCAGGCCCACAGGGTGAAGGCGATGATGATCGCCGCGGAGCCGATGAAGACCGGCAGATTCACTTTCGAGCGTGCAGGAGTCCCTGACGAGCCGTCCCCCTGGACATCGCTCGGGACGTCACTGGGGACGTCGTGCGTGGCCGATGCCATGAAATTATGTTCCTTCCGGTGCTGAGTGAGTGCGCTTGTGTATCAATAGGTTCGAGTGATTGAGCCTCAGGCATCTTAGACACGGGTTGACCGCGTCCGGGACACGAAGGTGTGGTAGATGTGATCCGAATCTCCTGAATCCGGCGAAGACCCGGTCCACATAGTGAACGTCAGGATCAGTCTATGGCGCGCTGGTCAGAGCCGGGAAGCCCCTGGAAGTCGCCGCGGGGCCGTCTGGACGGTAGGTTAGGTGACCGTGGCTTTGACTATCGGAATCGTAGGACTACCCAATGTGGGCAAGTCGACCCTGTTCAACGCGCTGACTCGTCAGTCGATCCTGGCGGCGAACTATCCGTTCGCCACCATCGAGCCGAATGTGGGCATCGTAAACCTGCCCGATGAGCGGCTGGACGCGCTGGCGAAGATCTTCGGCTCGCAGAAGATCCTCCCCGCGACGGTGTCCTTCGTGGACATCGCCGGGATCGTCAAGGGCGCCTCCGAGGGTGAAGGGCTGGGCAATCAGTTCCTGGCCACGATCCGTGAGGCTCACGCCATCGCTCAGGTGGTCCGTGTGTTCGAGGATGAAAACGTCATCCACGTGGACGGCAAGGTGGATCCCACCTCCGATATGGAGACCATCAACACCGAGCTGATTCTGGCCGATCTCCAGACCATGGAGAACGCGATCCCGAAGCTGGAGAAGCAGGTCAAGGGACGCAAGGCCGAGCAGGCCACCCTGGATGCCTACCTGGTCGCGCAGAAGACGCTCGAGCGCGGGGACACCATCTTCAGCTCCATCACCAAGGACAAGCTCGAGATGGAGCACCTGGGACAGCTGAACCTGCTCACCGCCAAGCCCTTCATCTACGTGTTCAACGCCGACGAGGGTGTGCTGAACTCCGCCGAGAAGCAGGCCGAGCTGGCGGCCCTGGTCGCACCGGCCGACGCCGTGTTCCTCGATGCCAAGCTCGAGGCCGATCTCGTGGAGCTCTCTGAGGAGGAGGCCCGCGAGATGCTGGAGCTCAATGGCCAGGAAGAGTCCGGCATGGACCAGCTGGCCCGCGTCGGCTTCACCACGCTCGGGCTGCAGACCTACCTCACCGCAGGGCCCAAAGAGACCCGCGCCTGGACGGTCAACAAGGGTGCGACGGCGCCCGAGGCGGCCGGCGTGATCCACACCGACTTCCAGCGCGGCTTCATCAAGGCCGAGATCGTGAACTTCGATGACCTGGTGGCGGCGGGATCGATGGCCGACGCCAAGTCCGCCGGCAAGGTGCGCATCGAGGGCAAGGAATACATCATGAAGGACGGCGACGTGGTGGAGTTCCGTCATGGAATAACCTCTGCGGCACAAGGCAAGAAGTGACGGCGCACCGGCGCGGGCGACCGCGACTATAGCTAAGATCGCACGGGCCCTCGGGCTGATGCTCGAGCTCAGAGACGACGAGTGACTACGTGCTTCTACTAGATGGAGGTGCCGACGAGGTGGCTATGTCGCCCTGCTGTTCGAGCAGGCTCCTACTCCGACAAAGTCCATCCCGCGCTCGAGCCCTCAGCTCACCCTAACCACACTGGGACCTTCCCCTTACTGGTCCTGAGCCGGGAACTCGATCCACCCGTACCGATTGTCCGCTGTCGAAACTGCGAGGGCATAGCAACGCTCAGGAATGATGCCCAACGCTCTCAGCGAGGCAACCCGCGACCCGAATGCCTTGGCTTGGCCCGAATTCACGGTGGCGCGGAGGTCGTCCTCGCCCGTCGTCTTGAGATCGGTTACGTCGCAATGCTTCCAGTCCATGCCGCCGATAAGGTCGGGTTGCGTTATAGACGGGCGCAACTTGCTCGGAGATGCGAAAGGAGGCTGCGACCACAGCCACGCCCAGTCCCGGGCTACCGCTACGGTTTCGATGCTCTCGGCTGCGCACAGGGCGGTCACTTGCAGCCTGTCGAGAACCCAAGTGCGCGTGTCGTTGTCCAGCTGGAAGAAGTCGTCGCGTGGTTTCGCCCACAATCGACCGCCCGGATCTAGGGCGAGTTCTGCCGTCGACCATCTGGAGTCTGCATGAGACTCTGTCAGTATCGTGACGAGGAATTCTTCGGCAGCAGCGGCGTCTTCGCTGATGGGAGCGACAGTATCCACGTTCCGAGGTCCTCGTCCCCTTGGGGGCGGTATCCACGCCGGAGTACCTGCGGCTTGGCGTACGGCATGCAGATCGCTCGGTCCACGAGTGTCCCAAGAGCCATTTGGAGCGGCCGGTCATTTCGCATGGATAGCCCGCTCAGTTAATTCAGTAGTCCCCTGCGGAGCGACACTGGTCCTCCGGCGGGGGCACTCGAGCTCCCGGACATCTGAATCGGTGAGCGGGACGAAAGAACGATTGTTCGCGCTACTCAGCGATTCTCCCTCCATCTGCAACTATCATTGTCTCAGTCCTGGGAACGTCCATGGCGCCAGCCTTCCTGTTGATAGTCGTTAAGCTACAGAGGACTACCGACAATCGGTGGTCACGAAAACATCTCCTTCGCGAGACAGAAACGGTTGCGCGGTTCCCTGTTGTGGGAGGAGCCTCATAAGTCTGTCTTGTGCTTATGCGATACGAGACGTGCTTTATGAGACGATTGCATAGACTCTCACCGAACATTCTGACTGGCCCTGCACAGGTCAAGCGTCATTTTTTTGGCGGCCGGTGGTCTTCCCCGCGTAGCAGACCGGCAGAATTTTGACCAAGTCAGTCTCGAGAGCTAGGTACCTCCATGATGCTCCGCCGCCTTCGAATCAATCACTTCCGTGGCATCGAGTCTCTGGACTGGGTGATCAGTCAGCGTTTGATCGGTCTAATCGGTGCCGGAGATAGCACCAAGACCACGCTTCTTGAGGCAGTCGGTCTCGTATTAAGCCCGAGCCACAGTCCTCAGTTCACTGATGCAGACTTTTACCTTCTGGACGTGACCAAGAACATCGTCATCGAGGCGGCGGTCACGGGTCTACCGGACAACCTGATCAAGGAAAGCCAGCTGGGCAAGCACCGATCCGGCATCATGCCTGATGGCAAGCTGCTTCACGATCCAGTTGATGAAGCCGAGGAATGCCTGGTAATCAGGCTTACCGTTACTCCGGATCTGGATCCGACGTGGGACCTGGTGCGCCCTGGCGCCGACGAGGCCCGTCCAATCTCCGCCAGCCAACGCCGACAGTTGGGCTTCTTCCGGCTGGGAGAAAGACCTGACTACCATCTTCGCTGGGGGCGCGGGTCAGCGCTCTCGGGTCTGACCGGCGATGGTGACGGTGCTTCGTCAATCGTTCTTGATGCGCAGAGAGAGGCGCGCGCGGCCGTCTTCGCTTCCGAACCGAACGCGCTGCACAACGCAGCGGCGGCGGCACAACGTTCAGCGGACAGATTCGGTGCGGCCAAGTTCAACCAGCTGCGACCCGGGCTGGAGCCCGGCTCGGCGTCTTCGTCTCATTCTCTGATTCTCCATGATGGTGATGTGCCGGTATCGAGCCTTGGGCTCGGTACCCGCCGGCTGATGAGTCTGTCGATACAGGACCAGGCGATGGCCGATGGATCGATCATCGCTATTGACGAGGTGGAGCACGGGTTGGAACCGCATCGCCTGACACACGCCCTCCACCGGCTCAAGTCACGCGCTGAAGGAGGCCATCTGCAGGTGATTATGACAACTCACTCACCCGTCGCGGTCAAGACCCTGAGCGCCGTCGACTTCGTCGTCGTGCACACCAATGGGGCGGGCGTCACTACGTGCATTCCCGTGCCTGAGTCTCTCGACAACGTGCAAGGTACGTTCCGGAGCGCGCCGGAAGCGCTACTGGGCCGCCGGTGCTCGTCGGTGAAGGGGCGACGGAGGTCGGCTTCTTGCGCGGGCTGCTGCGGCACTGGGATCTTGAACGGCTCAAGGCGGAGCAGGCAACCGCTGCGGCGGTCGGTACCGTTCTTGTTAACGGCGCGGGCGGGACACAATCAATTCAGCGCGCCCAGAACTTTCGGTATCTCGGATACCCGACGTGCATGCTCATCGACAACGATGACCGGGCGATCGATGGGTCGGTTGTGGCGGCCTTGGCAGGGGGCGTCGCCGTGCATCGGTGGGCGTTCGACAATTCCCTTGAGGACGAGATCATCCAGACGCTCCCTATTGAGGGGCTGCAGGCGCTAGTGGACCTCGCTGCGGACATACGGGGAGAGGGATCGATCAGCAACGCCGTCGGAGCAAGGCTCAGTGTCGGTCTCGGGGGAACGGACGTCGAAGGTTGGCAGGCGCAGGCCGGAGTCGACGAATCCTCGGTGCGCAATGCCATCGCTATTGCCGCTGCGACCAAGAGGAACGAATGGTTCAAGCGCGAAGACCGGGGCGAGGAGCTCGCCGAGGTAGTCATCGCGCACTGGGACGGGCTGGGCGACACTCACTTGATCAACGTGATCGGAGAGTTGCGGGAGTTCGCCTACCCGTCAGCAACGGGGCCGATAGAGACTGACTATGCGGAGACGCCCGCTCATGGCTGAGGAGCCACGTATCCAGGACGCCGTCGACGCTGTCCTCGCCGGGCTGCCGTGCTCTGTAACCCTTCCTGCCGGCGCGGGAAAGACGGAGCTCATCGCTGCGTCCGTGGCGGAAGTTGCTCAGCGCGGCGGAACGAGTTTGGTGTTGACGCACACCCATGCTGGTGTGGATGCACTCCGTCGTCGGATACAGAAATTCGGCGTGGCAAACGACCACGTGGTTGTCCGCACGATCGATGCGTGGTCGTACGATCTGATAGCCCATTTTCCCGACCTTGCTGGACTCTCGGTGCCGGCGGTTCCCAACTGGAGCAGGTCCTCTGACTACCATCGGGCGGCCTCGCGTGCGGTACGCGCTAAAGCTGTGGTGCGCATGCTTGGAGCCAGCTACACCCACCTGTTCATCGACGAATACCAGGATTGCCTGATCGGTCAGCACGAATTGGTGCTTGCGTTGGCAAAGGCTCTTCCAACCGCTGTGTTCGGGGACCCGCTGCAGAGCCTGTTCAACTTCGGCAACAACCGGCCGGTGGACTGGGAAACCGATGTCGTTGGTAACTTCCCCAAAGCCGAGGTTGAGCACCGTCCGCGCCGATGGGACCCCGATCATCAGGCACTCGGTGCATGGCTCGTGGAGGTCAGAGGCAATCTTCTTCACGGAGTGCCGATCGATCTAACGTCTGCGCCGCTCTCCTGGGTGCAGCGCCACGATCCGCGCGCATACGTCGGTGTCTGTTACAGGGCACTGAAGCTCGAAGGGACGGTGGCCGTCCTGGGACAGTTCCGACCAGATTGCGTGAACGCTGCGAGTGCGTTGAAAGGCACCTACTCGGTGATGGAGGCGCTCGATGAGAAGATCCCGATGACCTTGGCGACGACCATCGACACAGAAGGCGGCGCGACGACGGCGAAAGCTGTCCTCGATTTCGCAATCGCAAGCAGCATTGGCCTGCCAACGCACTTCTCTGCCGTGAAGCGGAAGCAGCTCGGTGAGGGCAAGTCATTCTCCACTAGAAGCCACGACCTGAAACCGGCTTACGAGGCGGTCCTCCGGGTCCGTGACTACCCCACGCCTGAAACAGTACGAACAGCTCTCGATCATCTCTGCAGATTGCCGGGGGTATCAGTCCATTGCCGTGAGGCATGGACCGAGATTCTGACTTCTGTCACTGTGGCCGGAACCGATGGGTGCACTGTTGTAGATGCCCTTAATCGGACGAGGAACCACTCGCGTGCCACCGGCCGCAGACCGATGGCACGCGTGGTCTCCCGGCCACTTCTCGTCAAGGGCCTTGAATACGACCATGTAGTCATCCTCAGCCCGGAGAGGTATAGCGCCCAGGAACTCTATGTCGCTCTCACGCGTGGATCAAAGTCGGTCACGTTGATCAGCGACGCAGCTTTGCTCCCTGCACCGAGGATGGCCGGGACACGAGCACCTTCTTGCCGGACCTGACGGTCGGGAAGTCCACTATGAGTCCGCCCGTGCTGAGCGGTGCCGGTAGTAGGTAGCTTTCGACCATCCGACCGTTTTAGTAGCCTCAACCACGCCGAGCCCTTCGGAGTCGATGAGGTACTTTACCGGACGAAGATTGGGCGCAACCTTTTCGAAATCCGGAGCCGGACGACCGAACTTAACGCCTCGGGCCTTGGCTGCGTTCACGCCGGCGTGGACACGTTCCTGGATGAGCTCGCGTTCGTACTCGGCGAAGGTCGCGTGGTGCTGAGCATCAGACGACCTTCCCGC
>NZ_JBIMEY010000007.1:0-199177 GCF_051262655.1 Nesterenkonia maliinae
CGCCTGATGCGGTCGATGCGCCACACGACGAGCGCGTCACCTTCACGGAGCCGTCCGTCGAGGTTCGTCCATCCCGACCGGGCCAGGGCCTCCTTTGAACCCGAGACCTGGTCGGCGTAGATCAGCTCCTCACCGACGCCGATATCGATGACTGCCCGGCGCTGGAGGTCGTCGTCCTGCTTGTCCTTCGTAGGGACTACACCGTCCCCAAAATGTCCTGCGGTATCGATTCGCATGGCGGCACGTAACAACCTCTGCGGGGTAGGCTGAAACAATGTCCGAAACCTCAATCCGCGCCGCCGTGTACCTGCGCATCAGTCTCGACCGCAACATGGATGGCCTGGCGATCGACCGCCAGCGCGAGGACTGCCTGCGGATCGCGCAGGACCGTGGCTGGCAGGTCGTCGAGGAGTACGCCGATCAGTCGAAGTCGGCGACAGACAAGTCGAAGGTGCGTCCGGCATACAACAAGATGGTCGCTGACTACGACGCAGGTCGCTTCGCCGCCATTATCTGCTGGGACCTCGATCGGCTCACCCGTCAGCCACGACAGCTCGAAGATTGGATCGACGTGGCCCAGGAGAACGGGCTGCTGCTTGTCACCGCGAACGGCGAGGCAGACCTCACGACCGACTCCGGGCGTCTGTTCGCCAGGGTCAAGGCCGCTGTGGCTCGCTCGGAGGTCGAGCGCAAGTCCGCGCGTCAGTCACGTAGCCAAGTGCAGCGCGCCGAGCAGGGGAGAGCGCCGAAGGGTGTGCGACCCCTCGGCTACGCCACAAGCGGTGACGTCGTGGAACACGAGGCCGTTGCGGTGCATGAAATCTTCCGTCTCTTCGCCATCGGGGACGGTCCCTCCATCGCGTCGATTGCCCGCGGGCTCTCCGGCCAAGAAGGTCAGGACGTGCCCAGTTCGCTGCCGCATCTGCCGAAGCACTCGCGCACCCTCGTGATCGAGCGCAACGCGCGCCGCGAAGCCGAGGGACTGGAACCGCGCCCAGTACCAAACGATGGCCCGTGGGTCTCCTCGACCCTGCTCGGCATCCTGCGCAACCCGCGTTACGCCGGATACTCCGTCTACACCGACCGGCTCGACCGCAAGGAGAACAAGCGCCGCACGTGGCACGCGCAGATCCTCCGCGATGGGGACGGGGAGCCCGTTGGCGGCCAGTGGACGCCCATCGTGACCGAAGACATGTGGTGGCGCGTCCAGGAGCGTCTGAACGCCCCTGAGCGAATCACGAACAAGACTGGCTCCACGGCACGTAAGCACCTGGGTGCCGGGCTGTATCTTTGCGGCGTCTGCGAGAAGCCGGTACGCACACACGGCCAGCGCTACCGCTGCGAGGGTCACGTCATGCGCTCTCGGAAGCAGGTTGACGATTGGGTGCTCTCGATTATCCGTGCCCGACTCGGACGGCCAGACCTGCGCGACGTAATCTCGGCTGTTGACGAGCCGCGCGTACAGGCGATCACCGCTCAGATCGACACACACAGGGCGAAGATCAAGCGTGCTCAACACGATTACGACGCCGAGATCATTGAGGGACGCGACCTCAAGCGCGTCCGCGACCAGGCTAACCCTGCGATTGATGCGCTGGAAGCCGAGCGTCGGTCGCTGACCGCCAGCGCCGACCTCGGGGGAGTGTTGGACATGCCAGACCCTGTGGCAGCGTTCGACGGCGCGCCCCTCATGATCCAGCGCCGCGTTATCGACTTCCTCGCGACGGTGCACCTGTACTCGCACCCGAGAGGGAAGAAGACCTTCGACCCGCACACAGTATCCGTGGTGCCGAAGCACTCTTGACTCAACGTTCCCAGAGATGGACCGGCAGTTGCCTCATGTCCCTGATCTACGAAGCCGGCAAGACCCGGTGGGCGAAGAAAGCTGTAGCCTCATCGGTCGACTGACCTCTGGCGAGTGGCTTGGGAGACGCAGGAAACTCCATCGCAGGTCGTCGGTGACGGGACGGATTGCACGCACCCGACAATCAACGTCTGAACCGGCGAAGCTGACCTTCATCGGACAACAGGCTCGGACCTGCCGATCAGAATACTGGTTAGTAGCTTACGTGAAAGCTGAGAGTTCTCGTGATCCTAAGGCTGCCTTCTCGCGGCCTCCGTGGTTATCGAGCCGAGGCGACGGGATAACGAGCGACGATCCCGTGCGACCGACAGGACAATGCGCCGTCAGCACCTCGCCGGCAGTCTTCTGGATCGTGTTCGAGCACGCCATCGTGCCACTTCTATGCGTGACAGATCTGGAGCGGATCAATCGCTGGTGCGGTTCCGGGAACAGCTGCGCGCCGCTTGCACATGGTTTTTCCCTGAGGCCATGCGCCCATGTCACAGAACCTAGGAAGGGTGCTCCCTTCCGCACTAGCGCCTCTCCCGCGATACTGATCTGGTGAAGCGTCCCGAGAAGCCGACCGAGCGATGGCTGGCCATGAGCGAGCTGCGCCGGCACATCCTGTCTGCGCAGGTCACCGTCGTGCTGAATGAGAAGCTGGGCCGACCCAGCCCGGGCACCGTGCGGGAGTTGGCCGAGATGAAGATTCCCTCCCAGCTCGACCTGGCACATGCGCAGTACGGCCCAGAGATTCCCCAGTTGCAGGCGCTGAAGTTGCTACGCCGGTACATCCTCAACGCGCAGATTACCGTCGCTCTGAACGAGAAGCTGAACCGACCCACCCCGGACCGAGTGCGGGACCTGGCCGAGATGAAGCTCCCCGACCGCGATCAGTTCGAGCGTGCGCAGCGCTACGACGAGGCCACCAGCCCACAGATAGGCGCCGTGGGACCCTCCACGCCTTTCATTCACCCCGGGGTGATCCTGCTGGAGGAGTTCATCGAGCCCCTCGGGCTGGCACCGGAGCAGGTGGTCCAAGAGCTCGGTCTCAATCCGGCACAGGTCATCTCGATCACCCAGGGCGCCCAGGACATCAACGTTGAGATGGCCGCGCTACTCGCGCAGCGCTTCGGCCTCTCTGAGCGCTTCTGGGCGAACATCCAAGCGACATATGACCGCGCGCTGATGGCAAATCGATGACTTCATCGAGCGTCCAGGAGCACGAGAAGGGTAACGATCATGGCCACGACCAACATCCGAGAGATCACTCGTCAGCTCGACAACGCCACGGACCCACCCTCGTCGCTGCACTGGCTGGCGTCACCGCCAGAGGCCCCTCTCGCAGGTGGGCACAAGCCCACGGAGCCATCCCAGGGCCTGGAGCACAGGAGCGACTACAGCTGGCCCATCAAGCGTGGAGGACGGTCTCCAGCTCGGAGGGTGAGCACACAGCGCGTCTCTGGGTCATCGGGACCAACCCGCGGCTGGGGGAGGTGTCACCGATCGAAGCGTAGCGTGCTTTAAGACCCGGCACGCCACGTCGATGGGGACCCCATCGACGGCGAGCTCACTCACGAGCGGGTAAAGCCTTTTCCCGGCAGATGCGTCTGGGAGAGATACGCCGCTGCGCGGCGCAGGACTTCTACTTCTTGTTCCAGTAGCCGGATCCGTTTACGGGCTTCGCGCAGTTCGACTGCCTCGTGCGGGTCTGGCCCGGGTTGGCGCCGTCATCGATCTCGGCCCGGCTGAGCCATTTCTGCAGCGTCATGGGGTGAACGCCGAAGTCTTTGGCGATCTGTTCGATCGTGACTCCGGGTTCACGTATCCTGGCCACGCGGACAACATCGTCGCGGAACTCAGCAGGATAGGGCTTAGGAACAAGGACATCTTTCCAGGCCGCCCGCAGGCAAGCCAGATCAGATGTCACGATCAGTGCGGCAGACCCCAGTCTTGGCGATGGTGCTGGTATCGCTCCACACTTGGTGGAGCACCGCGCTTGCTGACCCCGCCATCTTGAACCAGCTTCGGCGACTGACCCCGGTTCATCAGCGAACACGCGGCGGAGGTACTGCCCGCGACAGTAGTGCAGATCGCCCTCACGGCTGGGACTATCGCTATGGTGCTGGGTCCGGGTTCAATGATTCTTTCCACCGCGCTCAGACCACGTTGCTCGCATTGCCCTAGCCCGGCCCCCGAGAGGCCTTCCGGACCATCAGGGATTTTCCAAGAGAATGACGCAGCGGCGCTTTCGCGGATAATCTCGACCCTCCCTCGAATCACGCCGTGCGGGGGACACCTCCGTAAACGAAAAGAGTGCGTACCTATAAATGTAGTCTTGTCGCATTCTGAAATAAGATGTCCCCACACTGCGCTGGCGCTTGGTCGTTACGGGCCCTCGTCGGTTATTTGGGAATCAACGTGATGGCCCACGGTAGTTTCGGCGGTTCGCACCGGGGCGCCTCCAATGCAGAGTAGGAGTCTCAACGATGAGCAACAACGACTCACACACCTCACTGACAGGCTCGGCAGAGCCTGACCTCGTAGAAGCGGTGCTGGATACCCTAGACGGGCTTTATCGTGCCGCCGAGAACGTCTCGGACGAGGATCAAACGTATTTCTCCCTGGCGGTCAGTGAGATCATCACCAACGTTGTCACTCACAGCGAGTCCGACTCCAACGTCACAGTGACTACCAACCTTTCCGTCGACCGCGAGGCTCTGCGCGCTCAGATCCGAGACAACGCGGAGCCCGCGCACGTTCCGCTGGACGACGCCGGATTGCCGGACGAGATGGCCGAATCGGGTCGAGGCCTGGTCATCGCAAAGATGGCCCTGGACCAGTTCAGTCACGAGTTGGATGATGGCAACATCTGGACCCTGGCGAGATACCGCCGGAATTCCGGGTAGACCTTTCGACGTATTCAGACTATTCGATGACCGAAGCTAGCTGGAGTGGAAGCCACCAGGGGGATCTGAACCCAAGCGGAATGGGTCACCCCCTGAGCTATGACGACGCAGTGTTGAGCGCGGGCTTCGCTCATGGCGCACTTGAGACCGACACTGACTCCTCGGATCCGCTGTCCTCCGAAGCGCAGGAGACATTATTCGAGCCCAATGACATCACGGCGTCTCCTGAGCGCCAGCGGGACCAATTGACGAAAGCCGCCTCGTTGAGATTGATGGCTCAACGCGAGGTGCATGCCGCCCTGGCCCGGAGGTCAGGGGGTGGCCAACACCAACCAAGCCTGGAGTCGTCTACGTGACCCAAGAGACACGAACCTTGACGTGCGCCTTATTCCTTCTTGCCGGTTCGGTAGCCGATCCCGCGCACGGTGTGGATGAACTGGGGGTAGGCTGGTTCATCGCCTAACTTTCGACGCAGGTTCCCGATATGGACATCGACAAGATGTCTGTCTGCGGACCAGTCATGGCCCCAGATTCTGTTGATCAGTTCGCGCCGAGACAACGCCGCCCCGGGTTCTGAAAGCAGAGCAGCTAGGAGCTCGAACTCGATAGGTGTCAGCCTCACAGGTGCGCCTCCGAGGTGAACTTCACGCCTCTCCAGGTCCAGTTGAACTTCCACCTCAGGTACAGGCGTCTCAGCGTCGGGGATGTGGCGTGGCCGACGCGACACCACCGGCACCCGCAGGGTCAACTGCCTCGGATTGTTGGAATGCATGGACACAGGATCATCAGCGCCCATGGGGGCCCGAAGGACTGCCTCGGTGTCTGCGACCCCCAGGGTGAACGGAAGGACACAACAGTCTGAGATCGCGCAGGCCAGCCAGCGCATTTCGACACCAGCCATATGCGGTAAGTCCACGATCACGACAACGAGATTGGGCTCCTGAACCCTCTGTCGGACTCAATCTCCGTCGACTGTGACTCCGGTGTGGATTCCTTTGCGACACAGGCGCGGTACCACGTCGTCGGAGGACGGGCTCTTCGTCATCGGGATGAAAAACTCTGAGCGGGCCGCTACCTGCGTGTCTCATGATTCGATCGTAGGGCAGGGTCTCGAGTGAGCTCGCGGTATCCATCGTGAAAAAGGCCCCCGTGCGCGCGGGTGCTGATACTTGGCGGAGTGACGAGAAGGCAAAGGTCAACGCTTGACTGGGAAGCGAGTATGAGAGGTGGTTCGCTTCGCCTGGTGTTCTCACCATTGCTCAGGGTTGTCGATGGTCGTAGCGTGTGAGTTGTCCAATACGTCGGCGAAAGGAAGGCCAGTATCATGGCACGTCCGAACGATCCGCACGGAAACGACAGAATTCTTCACGACACCGCCGCCGCTGGTGGCAACCCCCAGCAGCCGGGAAACGTGCGAGGATCCCAGACCACCGGTAAGTCTCAGAAGACTCGTGAGGCCGAGACCGGAGATCGACCGACAAGGACCGAAGACATCGGACCGCAGACGACCCAGAATCGCGACGATCATTCCGCCAAGGACTCGTTCATCGGCACTGATCTAGGCGAGCGAGGCAATAACGCTTCCTGGGGTGCGATCTTCGCCGGCACGGTCACCTTCCTCGCGGTCATGTTGGTCTTCGGCCTGATCAGCGCAGCGATGGGGCTCTCCGAAACCGATGGTGTCGCGATCGGCATCTGGAGCATCATCGCTATCCTCCTCGCACTGGCGATCGCAGGTTTCGTAGCGGGCGCTCTCGCAGTGCGCAGTGGACTGCTCCATGGACTGGTCACCTGGGCGACCTCATTGGTCGCTGTCGTGGTGCTCATCGGCTGGCTCGGCACCAGTGTGCTGGGCGCTGTGGGTGGCGCCATCGGGGATGCCGCTGAAGCCGCTGGCGGGCCCGCGGTGGTGCAGCAGGAGGTCGAAAGGGCCGAGGACGAAGTCGACGAAGCTACTCAGGAGGCACGGGACACTGCCGAAGGGGCTCAGGACGACGTCGCCGCCGGAACCTGGTGGGGCGTCGCTGGACTGGTCGTCGGTGCCCTTGTTGCTGCCTTCGCCGGTGCCGCAGGCGCGAAGAGCGCCCATACGCGGCGGGTTGAGGTCGATACCGCCGTGCGTCGTCGCTGAAGCTACTGAACAAGAGCATCTGAGTGATCGCCGTCCGGCGGTGATCGTTGATCTTCTCAGACCAATGGCGGGATCTCTTGAGTAGAGATCCCGCCATCGTCGTGGCATCTGGCGCGGGTCGGTCCAGCAGCTTTCTCCACGTCATTCACCCCGTGACGCCGTGGGGAACGGGAGGCTGGATGTGATCACAGCTGGGAGCGGGCCTGGCTATTCTCCTGAACTCTGCCCGGCGAAGAGGCAGAGGCAGGAACGGAGACGAAGACGTTTTACGTCATGATCACAGCTCACCAGAGAACTTACACTCAGCGGGATCATAGGCGTACAGTGGCCCTAAACAGAGGGGGCGCGTCGCATGGTTCTACAACAAAGCACAGTGAGTCACGTTCGTCTTCACCACGGTGAAACAACGGTTGAACGTCACGGTGTTTATCCGCACCTGGATGATTTTTGCACGACCGGGAGTGGCGACCACGGTCTTCGAGCAGATCAAGCACGCCCGCTGGGAATTCCGTAATCAGAAGAACATAGGGCACGAACTCTGGCCGGGAGCGACCGGCGGAGGCGCCCAGGGCCGCCTGTGGGCAGGACTCCACGCTCACCCATGGGGATCCTGTTGAGCTGGGGGTTGCGTCAATTCCTACCAGTGCCACCCGAGGAGAATGATGATGTCAACCAAACTTCCACTCGACGAGATATCGCTGGTGTTCGCCCGCGTCAATGGCATGCTGCTCAGCGAAGAATCCGTGGAACACGCGGTCGCGCTCCTCGCCCAGGCAGCCAAGAGCACTGTTCCGGGGGCGATCGGTGCCGGGGTGTCCTTGATCAGCAGTGCTGGCAGAAAAGAGAGTGCCGGAAGCACCGACGAGGTGGTCCGCGAGGCCGATGACCTCCAGTACACCATTGGGGAGGGCCCTTGCCTGAGCGCATGGGCGTCACGCACGGTGGTCAACGTCAACGATGTCCGGTCCGATCCCCGGTGGCCGAACTGGTCTGCCGCCCTCGCCGGGCTGCCGATCCGGTCGGTGCTCAGCACACCGCTGCAGCACCAGGAGACCGTCGTCGGTGCCATGAAGGTCTACTCCTCGTCGGAGCATGCTTTCACCTTGGAGACCGCACGGCTGTTGTCGATGTTCGCCGGGCCGGCCGCCACACTGCTGGCCCATGTCCAGACCAAAGATCTCCCGGTGAAGCTGAGTGAATCCATGAGCAGCGCCATGGGCCAGCGCGACATGATCAATCTCGCCAAGGGTGTCCTGATGGCGCAGCACGGTGTCGATGACAGGGCCGCCACCCGCCACCTGATTCAGGTCGCCCAAACCGAGGGTGGCACGATGAGGGGGGCTGCGAAACGAATCATCGACGGTGGTCACGAACAAGGTGGCAACCCGTTGTGAAGGTCAGCAGTTCGGTCCTATGAGCCTGACGTCTGCATCCGTGCCTGCAAACTGGGTCCTGCGCGTGGTTCAGCAATCCGTACGATTCGCGTTTTGGTCAGATCCAGCAGCGCGGTCGAGGGCTGCAGGGCCAGGTCAAGATTGCCGGCTCCGGAGCCCACGCGGGGGCGATCGTGAAAGAACCCCGCAAGGAGGAGGGATTGCCGGTGAACGAAAAGAGCTCCTGATTCGTAATACCGAAAAGAAGGCACTCGATTCGTACTAAGAAAGGCAACGTCGACCCCGCCGAAAATCCTAGGAACTCTCCGGCTGCGAGGACTGCGGCCATGAGTAGGAGAGCCAAGCCGGCAACGATGTGAACTTCCAACCGGGCGTTTTGCCCAGGGTGGTCTGCATGAGCTGCGGGGAGACGGGTCGCGATGGACACGCCTAGGAGCGCACGAGATGTCATGGCGGACGTCATCGCTTGAGGGGACCAGCACCATGAGACAGGCACCAGCACTTGCCGAGACGGTTGATACTCATATGGCCTTTGCCGAACACGGAGGAGCTCTGTTTGGGTTCGCACTTAACGCGCTGGGTGACCGAGCTGAGGCTGAAGACTGTATCCAGGAGGTGTTCGTCCGTGCCTGGAAGACCAGGGCGCGGTACACCAGCGCGCAGGGCTCGGTGAGGACGTGGCTGTTCGCCATCACGCGGAACCTTGTTGTCAATTCGTTGCGCGCCCGGGCTCGGCTCCCGGCACCGGCAGATTCGGAGAAGATCGAACGGCCCGGTGAGCCAGTGACCGAGGACGCCTCCATTGTGGAGCGGCTTGCTCTCTGTGAGTCCCTCGCGACGATGACCTCCGAACACCGGGAGGTCATCGTCGCTGTGCAACTGGAGGGCTTGAGTTTTCAGGGGCTTTCGGAGCGGACGGGGGTTCCGGTCGCGACTTTGCGGACGCGGATGTATTACGGCCTGGGATCGTTGCGGACGGCATTGGGAGTTCACGACGCCCGACAGGGACGCATCGACCGACGAATCACAGGGATAGGAATCATGGACGGGGAAGAAGACACCCAGACCCAGACGAAGCCCCACCCCGACGAAGGACGCCCGACGCTGCACGCTCGGGAGAGTTCTCGCGGTGAGCAGCGGTTGGCCTCCCAGCTCGGTGATCTGGCGCGGTCGCTCAACCAGGAGAGCCCGGAAGCAATCCTTCAGCTTGTGGTTGCGGCCGCTATCGAACTGATTCCCGGCGTCGAAGAGGCGTCTCTGAGCGTCGTCACCGGGCGGGACGAAGTCGAGACGGTGGCACCCTCCAGTGAGCTGCTCAGGCGGCTGGACGATCTGCAGGTGGAGTTGACCGAAGGTCCCTGCCTAGAGGCGATCTATTCGGAGCGAACCATCCGGGTGCGGGACATGGCCACGGAGTCCCGGTGGCCAGAATTCGCCGGTAAGGCTACCGAGGCCGGCGTGGGCAGCATGCTGGCCTTCCAGCTCTTCGTGGTGGGCGATAATCTAGGGGCGTTGAACCTCTACTCCAGTCAGGTCGACGCGTTCGACGATGACTCCGAGCATGTCGGGCTGATCGTGGCCTCCCATGCCGCGGTGGCCCTGGCTGATGCTCAGCAGGTGAGTCAGCTTCACGAGGCGGTGCAGAGTCGGGACGTGATCGGGCAGGCCAAGGGAGTCCTGATGGAGCGCTATAAGATCACCGGTCATCAGGCCTTTTTGCTGCTGGTCAAAGCCAGTCAGCACACCAATAAGAAGCTACGCGCTCTGGCCGAAGACCTGGTCAATAGCGGCGAGTTCAGCAACGGCACGAGCTAACGCTGGGGACAAGATCCGGGCGGGTCCGAGCGATTGCCACCGTATACCGGTGCAGTACGGGTTGCGACCGGAGAATGGGCCGTCAGCACGTTTGGCACGTGTCCTCGAGACCGTGCGGCGAATTTATAAGAACCCGCAAAAGCAAAGCGGGAATGCGACTTATCACTCTGAGTCCCATTATAGGGACGGCGCCCGACGCCCGTCGGATGAGATCTTGATCTCGCGTCGTGGGCCTTCGACCAGCGAGATGCAGCGGGGCGCCCGGTCCACGGGGGGCTGCGGTATCTCTCCCGCGTGGATACAGGGTTTGAGCGTTGGGCGGTGTTCGGTGGGGCAGAGTTCCGAGAGACCAAGACCGGCCCGATCGACCTCGGTGTGACCGAAGTGCTTTCCATCGCGGAGCTCTACAGGTTGCGAGTTTTCGAGCCCCACGGTGAAAGTGACGTTCCGCGCCCTCGTCGTCGCAGCGGCTGGATCACCGTCTGTCTTCCTAAGCGAGTCGGTGGCGCATCAGAGTCGGTTGCCCGGTGAGCCGATTAGCCCTCAAGGGTGCCGATCTCAAATTCTGCGAGCTGTTCTTGGGGGCGCTCGTCGCCGCCGTGCTGAGCGTCAAAGGCTTCTGCTGCGTCGGTGCCGCACAATCCTTCGATCCGGTTGGCTCCTCCTGGGTGATTGTCGATCCAGTCTGTGAGGTCATAGACGGTGCCGTTCATGACTGTCCAGCATGAGTCGGGAGAATCGTTCTCCTCCACTTGATCCATGGTCAAGACCTCATCAGAAGGTGCCGGCTCTCCTTCGGCTTCGCTGTCATCGGGTGTGCTCTCATCCTCTGTTTGCGGGGCGTCAGTCTCCTGAGTGCTCTCGGTGTCTTCTACCGTTTCGGACTCGGGAGCTTCTTGATCTTGCTCTGTGCCTGGCCCACATGCGGAGAGGAGCAGCAAGCTTCCGGCAGCGACGGGGGCCAGGAGAGATCGTCTCCAGTGGGCGTTTCGCGTGAGGGTGTTCATGAGTGTGCTCCTTCTGGATAACGGCTACGAAGTTCAGTCGAACGTCGGGCATCGCCGCGACGCTCGCGGGAGAAGGCCCAAGCGATGAGCCACGTGGCCATCACCGTGAGCACCAAAGCTCCACTGAGGTGAAGCATCAGTGTCATCGCGCTGCCTACGAGAGCCTGAAGGAACGTCAAGCCAAAGAGCAACACCGCGGTGACCGCAGGAACCAGCCCGGTTTTGGTCCCCCAAGCGCGGAGAACGAGGGCCAGTGCCAGCGCTCCAGAGGTGATGTGGAGTCCGATGGCTGCCACGCCATGGACATCGAGTCCGCGAACGTCTTGGACGTAGAGACCTGCCGAAGCAAAGAGAATACCGAGAGCGACGAAAGTGACCAGGGCCAGGCACCGCGCCGCGAGGAGAAGGGCGGGGGAGAGAACATGGGATCTGCAGCTCACATTCTTGTTCTGGTCTGGGCTTGGGGCAGCGGGTTCGGAGTTTCGCGTGGGGATTTCCGGTGAGGAGAGCAGTGAGGTGCGGCATCCGCCGGGTGGCTCAGTACCGCTTGAACTGGTCCGGGGATGCGGCGTTCGGCAACGGGTGCCGGAAGGCCGCGACAGTGGGGCGCCCGACATGATGGTGGCCCCACAGAACCTTAAAGGTTCTGTGGGGCCACCATCATGCGTTCATCGTGATCTGCGCCGTTTCAACACCATGAGTCACGCCCCGCGAGGGAGGTCACTCATCCTGCTGGTCGAGCGTGAAGGATCAGGACTCGGTGGGGCGCTGGCGCATGAAGTAGGCACCGGCACCGACGGCACCGAGGGCGAGTGCACCTGCACCGGCGACCATGGCCACTCCCTGGCCGGTGGTTCCGCCGGAGACGCCGGTGTCGGCGCCGCCTTCAGGCATTTCACCCATCTGCGAGGCGGTCAGCGTGCCGCAGGCTGCGGGCAGGGTCGCGGCCAGGGGCAGGGATTCATCCAGGGTGCTCTGCTTGGCGGCAGCTTCCTCTGGCATTAGCTCTGGGTTGACACCGTGGACCACGACGACGCCGGTGCCATCGACGATGGAGGCCAGCACGTCATCGGCGATCTCCAGGTCACGCTCGTAGGTGTAGCTGCTGCCACCGGGGAAGCGCTCCACTGCCAGGCCGGAGTCCGGTGAGGTGTCACCCTCGATGGTCAGGGAGGTGCCGATGCCACCGTAGAAGACGCCACCTTCGGGGGTGTTGACAACACCGTCACCGTCTTCATCAGCATCGGGACCGGGGCAGACGCCCTGGGAGCCGAAGTGGATGTGCTGGGCGTGGGGGAAGGGTGCGTCCATGAAGGTCTCGGCTGCGCCTTCGACGGTCATGTAGACCGTGGCCTGGTTGCCCTGGCCCTCGATCAGGACGTCACCGACGGTGCCGGAGTTGTTCAGGGTGCCCAGATCGGCCTGGAAAGACCAGGACTGGCTGGAGTCTGCGGTGGCGACACCGTCGGACGCTCCGCCGTGCTCGGAGTGGGCCATGGCTGGGCCGGCGCTGAGCAGAATGGCGCCAAGCGCCAGGGTGGGAACAGCGAAGAATTTGGAAGTGCGCATGTGAGGGACTCCTCGTCAAAGTGATGTGATCGTACGGCCTCTGATCATGGCGTTGAACAGTCCGCGTATGCGGTGTTCGGAACGAGATCAGGATCGGATGGTGAATTTCCAAGAAAACTTACTCGGCTCACCGATCGGCTTCAGCCGGGGGTTGCCCGCGTTCTCGATACCGGTAAGGATCTGGGTTGCCATCTCTTGGAGATCGATGGCGTAGAACTGGGTCTCGCACCCAGAGGCCCCGGATGCGACGCTTCGATAGTAACCCAGATCACTGATAACTGGTAATTGTTTCGATGAGCGAACTGTCGTTTATTAAATGTGGAACGCACCGTCTCGTTAAACTTGTATCAATATCAAAAGACTAGAGATCTTCGGCGCTGGTGCGCTGGTGCGCTGAGAGCTGCTGGGTCGGGCCGGGCCGGCTGTGCTGTCTTTTGCCTTCAGGTTTCTAATCGGCGAGGGTGGCGTAGACCACGTAGTTGTCCTCGTATTCACCGGTGGCCTCGTTGTAGCCGTCGCAGGTGATGAGCCGGAGCTCGGGATTCTCGGTGTTGCCGTAGACCTCCAGGGTGGGGAAGGTGTTCTTCCCGGACTGCTCGGCCTTGGTCACCACGAAGGTGGCGGTCTGACCGTCTTCTTGGTCCACGGTGATCTCGTCGCCTTCGACGAGATCGGGCAGGTCGGCGAAGACGCCCGGTTGGCCGGCAGAGTCGTCGACGTGGCCCAGCAGCACTGCCGGGCCTGACTCGCCCGGTGCGGGGGAGCCGGTGTACCAGCTGGCGGGGGAGCCCGGGTCACCGGGTGGGACCTCGAGGGTGTCGTTCTCGCGCAGGCCGAGGTGCAGAAGGTCTGAGCCGGCGCCGATGGCGGGGATGGAGAAGGAGGCCGGTGGTGCCGCCTCGGGGGCGGCTTCGGGGCTCTCGTCCTGGGTCGCCTCGGATTCCACCGGGGTCGGTGTGGGTGTGGAGCTGTCCTCGCCAGTGTCCTGACTGTCGGGTTCTGCGTCGGTCTGCGCGGGTTCACTGGGTTCCGCTGTGTCCGGTGTGCCGGCCTCGGATTCAGCCACTACCGGGGCTGCTGCTTCCCCGGCTGCGGGCTCGCTGTCCTGTCCGGGTGAACAGGCGGAGAGGGCCAGCATCAGTGCGGCGGTGAGGGCCAGTGCGCCGCCGCGGCGCGGGCTGGTTGCTGCCGTGGAGCTGGTTTCGTGGGGCCGACGGAGAGGAAGCATGGAGGTTCTCTTTCGGGTGGGACCTTCTGGGTGCGGCAACCGGGGGCAGTGACCTGATTCGGCTCGTGACTCCCGCCCTGGGGTGGACGTTCCCATAATCTACATTCACTCCCACCGCGCCTTAGGGGGAGTGTGGATTGAGCGTCGGAATACGACAGGCCAACGGCGAAGCCCAGCATCGAGCTCGCACAGTCTCTTCATACACCAAAAGGGAGGTAGGTCTGATCAGGCCACTCCATTCTTCCCGCGCTCCTGCCGCGTCATTGCTTATGAGGCAATCCTGCTTGAGATGAACGGCTGGAAATAGAGGGGGCCTGGGAGCAACGAACCGTTGCCCCCAGGCCCCCTCTCGGAAGATTCCGTGAACCGTTAGCGCTTTTTGGCGTTGCGGTAGGCCTCGACGATGTCTCGATGCAACCGACCCCGCCCCGATACCTCGTAGCCGTTTTTCACCGCCCATCGCCGGATCTGTCGTGCTTCATTCTTCGGTGACGGTGGCGCGATCGCACGGCCCTTGCGGATGTACTTCTTCAGCGTCTCGCGTAGTTCTTTCGCGTGGTCATCGCTGAGGTCGATTTCGTAGAACCGAGCGTCCAAACCAAAAATGACGGTCTCTTTCGCTTCGCTACCGTCAAGATCGTCTACAAGAACTACTTCTACCTTCTGGGCCATCTCAAAACCTCACTGTTCCATTGAGAGTCCGGCAACGCCCACCGCACCCTTGAATCCGCTCCTACAGAACGATGCTGTAGGAGTCGTAGCCAATAACATATAACCCGAAAACTCTAGTCCACAGCGAAGAACCCATACTTCAGGTGCCCACCGGTAGAAAATCAGGTTCTGATAGGCCTCCGGATTCGAATTTTGTCGCCGCGCGGGCCACAGGGAAACTCCTATCCAGGCAGCCCTGAAGCTTCCTGAGGTGACCAAGTGTCCTCCTCATAGGCCACTCAAAGAGAGAATGAGTGAAGCGGAGAACTCGGATTATCATCCCTTGGTGTGGTGTATTCAACCACTGTGTCCGGATACGCTGACGGCGTGGAGCAGGTGACGCAGATATGGGACTGGCTGACGGGAGTGACTGCAGTTGTTGGTGCCATCTTCTTGTTCATTGCGGCGATTCTGATTGTCCACGGCGCTATGCGGAAGCGGTGACACTTACCAGGCTCATCCGCACACACAGCTACCGGGGTTCTTGCCCGGGTGGGGAGAAGGCCGTTCCTCGCCGGGGTGGTGGACTGCACCTGGCCCCCACGGGACGCTCAAGGTCTTCAGAGGAGCCCTCATCGTGAGCTAGGTTCGCTGGTCCGCGACGGACGGGATGAGGGATGTCCTGGGTTCATCGTGTCAGCTCAAGAGGAAGCCCCGCCGACCTGATGCGTAGTCAACGGGGCCTGGCCCTCTTGTGTTCCCTGAAAGGAAACAGCCTGGTTCGAGGAGCCTGGAGCCAGACTGTTCGTTCATTCTAAATCAGGAGCTGTGTGTGGGGAAGCCGCGGACGGTGCAGAACTGTCCTTCGCAGCTGCGCTCACGGCCTGAATCGGAAAAGAAGACGCCCGTGCGTCACCATGCTTGACTCGCTGGGCATCGGCGTGGCGAGTGCTCTGCTGTGGTGGCAGTCACGGATGCGGGTCCTTTTCATTTTCTGCAAAGACTCGTTGTTGTGTTATATACTTGGGTGAGAAATGTATTGCGCATTGCAATTATTGCGGAACAGGCCATAGGGGGCAAGGCTCATCATGGAGGGTATTCCTTCGCAGCGGGAGAGCCTCATCGCTGGCGCCCTGACCGGGAACCTCAAGGATGATGAGTGGCAAGAGTTTGACCAGGCCCGGGCGGCAGACCCCGCGATCGACACTGAGCTCGAGGAGCTTCGTGACATGCTCGCCCGGCTCGATGCTGCGGATGTGACCTGGCGCGAGGAGAGCCTGCCAGCTGGGCTCGAGAAGCGCATTATGGCTGCGACCATCGAGGCTGACCGCGCCCACCAAGACGAGTGAGGGGCAGTGGCACCGTAATCGCTGGCATGAGGCGCGGGCGCTGAAAGCAGCTCCAATTCGCGCGACCGCGAACTATCCGGTCGCCCTCCATCGCACGGAAGCCATAACTCCCACCTGGCCGCACCTGTGAGTGCTTTCGCGCCGCTGCTTTTCCATGGAACTTTCGGTGGTGGAGACGACGGCAGCCTCCTAGCGGCATGACCCGCAACGCCACGGTCAGTGGCCCCGGAGCATCCAAGTGACTGCCGCTTCCGCGACCCGAGGGCGAAGCAGCAGGTGCAAGATACGCGTCGCGATTCACTTCGCGCCGCAAGTTACAAGAATAGGCTCGCCAATTGTGAGGCCCGTTCGTGTAGATCGGCGCCCTCCGTGGTGCCGGGTCGAAGCGGAGCGGGAGACGAGCGCGGTGGACTAGATGTGTGGTCGTCGGCGCCAACCAGGCGGCATAGTCGTCAGTTTCGCGATCTTTCGAGCGCCTTACAGACAACGCTGTTGACAGAATATAGACTTTAGTTACTATTGGTGAATAGTTAGTTAAAATCTGTAGTTTCAAAGTGATCCGGTCAGCCCCACCACATGGAGTTCGAGCCTGGCATCAGGAAGGTTGTTTCGATGGTTGATCACCCGACGAGAACCCGTGGTGTCCCCGTCTTGACACGCCTGAGGTCGTCGGCCATGGAGCTTGTGAAAAGCTCAAAGAGGGGCCTGTCACTGTCACCCCTGTCGGGTGATAGTGGAGTCCGGCAGTCGAGGTGTTTAAGGTTTCATGCTTCTTTAAAGGCCTGGAGCCTGAGCACACGGCAATCTCTCCGTGTCGGCACGCGTCTCGGATGTGAGGCCGTGGGTCCTGCCGAGTCGAGACACGACTCCGCGTCTCTGAGGTCACGAGTGGGTGGTCGGGATGGATTCTACCGATGACGTACCCCTTGATATTCAAAAGGCCTTCGCCGAACACGCAGGAGCCCTCTTTGGGTTCGCGCTCAACGCGCTGAGTGACCGCGCCGAGGCTGAAGACTGCGTCCAGGAGGCCTTTATCAGGGCCTGGCGGAGCAAGGAGCGGTATAGCAGTGCCCGCGGCTCGGTGCGGACCTGGCTGTTCGCCATCACGCGGAACCTCGTCATCGACGCGCTGCGGGCTCGAACCCGGCGCCCGGCGCCCACGGAGCTGGAGAAGCTCGAGTGGGCGAGCGAATCAGTGACTGAAGACCTACGCATCGTGGAACAGTTGGCCTTCTACCAGTCTCTGGCCACCCTGACCTTTGAGCACCGTCAGGTCATTGCCGCTGTCCAGCTGCACGGCGTGGCGTATCAAGAGCTGTCAGAACAGACCGGGGTTCCAGTCGCGACCTTGCGGACGCGAATGTACTACGGGCTGAAAGCATTGCGAGTGGCATTGGCAGATGATGCTCGCCACGGGGAGAGACCCTCCTAGGGACAGGTGCCCGACACCTGGGTCTTTTAGGACCAGTTCGGTCCCTTCCCCTCAGCCTCGAGGCTTTCGGTGCGATCAGTGCGGCTGTCTTACTCACTGCATCAGCGCCCGACCGAGTCCTGAGGCTTCCTGCCAAGCGGCCTCATGCACCCGAGGGCAAACCGGGACTGGTGCGTTTGAGGTGAGAGTGACACTATGAGGTTGGCCCCGCGGAACTCCCTGGTTTTGCGGGGCCACCAGGATTTCATCCCCACCCCAGTTCAAGAAGCCGTCGGTGATGGTGCGACGTTGAAGAATCGGTCGAAGATCCGTGCCTATAGCTGCCCTCACGGACGCGACATCTCTAGGTGGAGATCAATTGGGGCAACTTGATTTCTACCCCAGTAAATCGTTGAACGTCGATTCACGCCACCTCTCGAGCGGTGAGTGCATCTGATACACGAAGGTCACCGAGCCCCACGCTGCCACCGTCGAGCGCGCCCGCAGTGATGGGTGAGGCTCGCTGTGCGATGAGGGTTTCGAATTCCTCGGCGGTCACTTCTCCTTCGAGCTCTACAGCGACTTGATCGTCAGACATCAGCGTTGCCCCTCACCTATCTGCGCCGCAGACCCGCACGTCACTCAGCGGAGTGGTGCTGAGCTTCTCAGAGCAAGACGAAACAGGACGCGTTCTCCGCGTGGGTCACGTGAGTCGTTAGCCTCCTTGGAGTGTTCAGTGACGCTGGCGCTAGGTAATTCTTGTCGTGGCCTGACCTGATGGCGGAATTGACGCATGTGATCCTGTACCAACCCAAGGATGGCGGTGTCGGTTGCTGAGAATTATTAGAGAAATAGAGTCTCGCTGAATGTGTAGTCCCAACGGGTCCGTAGCGCGTTCTTACACGAGAAAACCTGTGACATCCTTTGGCTATGTCTACCGCGAGCTTCCCGGACTCGGGTGAGCAATCACGTTCCAGCTCAGAGCCAAGCGACCCTGATCTATGCGGAGATCTGTTAGTCAAGATATCCCTGGGCGATAAAGACGCGTTCGGAGATCTGTACCAACGTCATGGGTCGATTCTCTGGGCGAATCTGCTGCGAGTTCTTGAGGATACCGTGTTGTCAGAGGAAGTATTCAAAGAAGTGTTTGCTGCAATCTGGAGTGATTGCCGGAGCTTTCAGTTTCAGCCCGAGACGGGACGAGCGTGGCTGGTGCTCTTGTGCCACCAGCGGGCTAGGGCCAGGCTCTGAGTCCTTACTTCGACTCTCTGCACCGCATTTCCTAGACCAGGGTGCTTCGATCCTGGTCTTGGGCCGGGAGGCGGTCTAAAGAGCGTCTCCGGCCCCGGGGTGAGGCGTGAGGATCGACGTGACCTGTGCGGCGACTTGATGTCACCGCGGCATGTCACCGTAGTGGATGATCGTGTCAGGTTCTCTCACAGACCCGGTGCCTACGATTCGGGCTCCGCAGATTCGAAAGGGCAAGATATGGACACGCGTAACGCCACACTGAGATTCACAGCAGGTGGGAAGAATTACCGATTAGGGGTGCCCCCGCTGAAAGCCTCAACCCTGCGTGCAGTGGTGGCAGCCCGCGTAGACGAGGGAAAAGCCACACCCTTGCAAGTTCGGCAACGCACCATCACAAAAGAGGGGAGCTTCGATAACTACGTGTTCACCGTGCTCGGATCCAGCGCAGATTTCACCATCGAGTTCCCAGTCGATCACTCTCCTGAACCCATAGAGGCTGAGGTGAAAGCTGTCTTGGACTTCCTCAGCAAAAACCCGAGGATGCACTTCGCATTTGATGTGTAACTCTGGAACCACATCCTGGGTGCCACCACGAATATTTGAGTTCTACCTCGAGACTCCACAAGTTCAATCCCGCCCAGAGCAGCGAGCATCCACAATCGGAGCGGGCGATGAAGCGTCAAGTGTTCAGCTCGAGTCGTCGTAGACCTCGAGGCGTGGCCCTGCGTCCACGACGAAGGTCACTAGGCGATCAGACTGGATATCTACTCACACACGATAACCCCCCCCGATTCGATAGGACTAAAGTCCCCTCAGGGTGCCAGTCATCGACTTGGCGGTGACGGAAGAATCATCTGCCGCAGCAGGTTCTTCGAGCTTGCCGTGTAGGGGTAGGACGACCTACGGTCCGGATCCTTCTTTGATGTTTTGATGACCCTGGGGGAGTGCTCAAGCCTCCGGCGCAGACTCCGACTCAGTGCCCTGTGGAAGACGGCTTTCAGCCGTCTGAACTGGTGGCCTCAACATTATGGAGGGACGGCATGCTCGCACTCGACCCGGCCATCCAGGTTGTCCCTAATTCTGATGGTTGTTGGCATTCGGCCACCTCCAGCGCGGGTTCGCACTATATGCAGTAGCTCATGATGCGACATTGGTTGCGACGAGCGGGTCTTCACCGACTACTCAGTAGGGCCTGGTCACAAACGAGAGCACCGAGCTTCTGGCGTCGTGTGGCTCGCCGCTGATCAATCTGGTCTAGCTGAGGCGGACCAGAAGGCACCTGCCTGAGGGCCCATGCGTTGAACCGCGCGACGTACCCTAGTTCGCCAAGCGTCCCGGTCTCGTCTGCACTTCGCGCGCGTGTCATCAGGTGGACAAGGAACGGGGGGCACTCCAGGGCGCCAGAACCAGTCTCGATGGATTCCTGAAAGGAAGTAAGGATGAGTTGATGGCCCACCAGCAACAGCGGTGTGGCACCAGCGGCGGGGTTGAACAGGTCGGCACGCCGGTCTCCACATGGTTTTCCGGTACATCTCACTATATCTTTTAGGAACCACAGGTTGTGGCATCCTTTACAGGCCTCAATCCCACCCCATGCCTCCTTGCCGGCACTTCGGGGGAGAACTACGCTGACTGGAATGGCGCGCCATAGCCGCCCGTGTAACCAGTGGCCCCTCTTAGGTGTGGTGATACCCGCTCCTGGCCACCGTGACCGCATATGTTGCCTACGGGTCATGAAGTTCAATAGTGAGACATCCAGATCGGGAGGAACCCCATGGGACGAATTGTCATCATGCAGCACGGAGCGACGTATCAGATGGGGCTGCCAGATGCAGTCGCTAAGGCGATGAATACGGTGGTGGTGGAGCACTTCGCGCAGGGCAGAGGGTTGGCCATCGAAGGGCTTCGTGGAGGAGGCGCTGAGAATGACCAGGCACTCGTCCCTGACGGTCACACGCTGACCCTATGGGTCGGGCCGCACGCGAATGTGAGTTTCACACACCAGGACCAGGTCGATGAAGAGCAGTACTCGACGATGGTCGCAAGAATGTCTGAGTCGTTGCAGAAGAACAATCGCATTCACCTGCGATAACGCGTTCTACGCTCATGGCTGAGGGCCGCGGGAGGATAGGAAGTCCACTGAGAACTTCCAGGGGGTAACGTGGTCGTCGCGCCTAGCGGAGCGGACGTTACCCGTGGCTGGGCTGGGGCTCGTGGTGCCGGGAGCGGGATGCAAGTTCGTTCAAAGCTTCTGGTCTGTGTTCAGCGCACCATTGGAACACCTCGGTGGGACGCAGAACCCCGAGGACCTCGGGTCCCTGAAAAACCAGGAGGGGTCGGATGTCCTCATGGCGGAACAACTCGATCACGTCATCCACCACCGCATCAACCTGCAGAGTCGGCTGTTGCTGGACTGCGCAAGCACACCGTCGAGACGCCCATTTCTCGGGTCGATCCAGTTTGAGTTCACTGATGTCCCGTTCGGTGATCACCCCGATGTGCTGATCGGACAGATTCGTGATCACCACATAGTCATCCCCTGTCTCGCGAAGCAGTCTCTCGGCACTGTTCAGGGGGAGAGTCTCACAGAGAGACAGGCCTATAGGGCGCAGCAATTCTCGCACTCCCGTGACCGGTGCACTAGTAGTTCCCATGCTGCTCGCCTCATCAGTTGTCTTCAATCCTCAGGGTGGTACCACTGCGGTTACCTCAGAGGCCCCGTGCCCAAAGGTTGGTCAGTTACCCACTGAGCGTTCGGTTGACGGGGTTTCAGAGTACGCCGTGCCTGAGTGTGACTGTCTACCCCTTGTGACTCTCAGGTTCCATCCAACTTCGACCTGTCACGAAGTGCACCGTGGCCAGCGTTCCGAATGGCCTGGGTCTTGGTGGTGTGAAGTTCACCGCACTGTTCGGGGTCTTCCGGGGCTGGTTCGTGTGGGCGGAGGTTGCCCCGGGTGCCGTGCGGGGATTTCCTATCAATGGAGTGCTGGCGTTGAGGGTCCTGGTCAGTGGGAGAGGGGACCGGACCTCGGACGTGTCCTGTGGAGCTTCCAGGATCCTGGGGGGTTGCCATCGCCGTGACACTTCGGTACTGGCATCTGTGAAGAGGCCTGGAGTAGACAGTGGCGCCGTCCGGGAGTGTCTGGTGCCTGCTGGCCTGTGGTGAGCAGGCCATGAGCAAGCCCCGCTGACCTGATGTGGTAGCCAACGGGGCTTACCCCCCTGAATTATCTTGAAAAACACAGACTGATTAGGGCATTTTACAAACAGACTGGAGTTCCATATTAGAGGATGCCTCCGGCTCTAAGTAAGCCTTGCTTGATCGGATGACGTGCCAGCTTCTCGTGGTCTGCGGTGGATAACTATGACATCGCCGCAAGGGTCGGGATATCGGGAAGGGCTACCCTGAATATCCTCAATGTCCTCGAGGGCGCAAGGCGCCTGCAGTGCATCAAGGAAGGACGACGCGCCCGGTACGTGTTAGACGCACACCAGCACTTCCGCCACCGGAGGGTCGCGCACCGGGACTTCCGCCACCGGAGGGTCGCGCACCGGGACATCCGCCACGGGACCCTCGCGCACCAGGACATCCACACTCCTGTAGATCTTCGGATCCGCACCCGATGTCACATGGAAGGAGAACCCGTGAGAACGCGCGCTGCTGCTTTCCTTAGGCCTGGGTTGCCGCGGACGGGAGGCCGGGTCCAGACAGGTTGTGACGACCCGC
This sequence comes from Nesterenkonia maliinae, assembly GCF_051262655.1. Taxonomy (NCBI): domain Bacteria; kingdom Bacillati; phylum Actinomycetota; class Actinomycetes; order Micrococcales; family Micrococcaceae; genus Nesterenkonia; species Nesterenkonia maliinae. The sequence continues at coordinate 22,286 of NZ_JBIMEY010000007.1, forward strand.
GGACATCGGGAACCCCTGTCATCGATGAAGACATAGATGCGGACACCAGAAGCGGAGGAGCGGCATGACCGACTGCAGCAGTCTGTTTGGGCCTGGTCGCCAACGACGAGAGCGGGGATCAGGGCCAGGTGAAGTAAGGCGACGGGGCCGTGTGGCGGCCAACGACTTTTTTGGAGGTCGTGGAACGGAGCATCGACCATGTGGTTTCCACTATTCACATGCTCTTTTTAGGTCCCGGCGGGGGGTGCCGGACCATGATTGTCGTTCTGGTTGGAATCGATGGGGCTGGCAAGACGACGGCCGGAGAACTGCTTGCCCAACGACTTACAGCGACCGGATATCCTGCGGTCTTCACCAGAAACAGCTCCGGACGACGCACCATCACGGAATGGTGTGCGCGGCGGAATATCAACCCTTCGGTGCGTCTACTCGACGCTGCCGAAACGAGCATCCGCTGCGTCAACGTCGTCCTATCCCATCTACGCGCAAGAACCGGTAGTGGTGTTGTGATCATGGACCGGCATCTTTACTGCCAGTCTGAACTTAGGCGAGCGAGGGGCCTGGATTCAGGCCGGTTCCTGCCGTTCCTACTCAAGGTCCTGCCGAGTCCCGACATCGTGTTTCACTTCGATGCCCCGGCGGGTATTGCCTACAGCAGGGTCCGCCGGAGGGCCGCGGACACTGAAACTCTGGAGCACCTCCAAGCCTTCGGCGAGTCCTACACGGAGCTCGCACAGTTTCTGACCTTCATCACCATTGATGCCAGCGGCCCCACTGAGCAGCTCGTCGACGCCATGATGCAGGAACTCGGGATGTGTGGTCTGGAACTCCCGTCATGAACACGCCGCGAGACGCCGGTGCCACCCGGTGGAGCCGGTGTTGACAATGTCGATCGCGAAGTGTTCCAGGTACCCGCCCGTGTTCATTGAGGCGGGCCAGCCCAATTCGAGAGGTCTGCGCCGTTCTGCTCGGCTGGGTCGAAGTCGTGCCGTGTCGGGATGGATGAGGACTTTACCGGCACTGGTGTCGAGCTTACGTTCGCTACACCAGCGAGCTTCCTCAGGGCTGACGGGAGTATCCAGCAGAGTTGCTCCGCCCGTACGACTTCGAAACACCGGCCACCCATCGGTAGGCGCACCATCAGCTACGGTGCGGGAGACAGATCCGTCGTCTTCGGCACCGCTGATCAAAGGAACAAGGCATATGCCTTCTGCGCGCACCCACTTCTATGAGCCAGCGGAGGGACACGGACTGGCCCACTCGCCGTTCAACGCCATCATCGCGCCACGCCCCATAGGTTGGATCTCCACTCAGAGCCACGCCGGGCACCTCAATCTCGCACCCTTCAGCTTCTTCAACGCGTTCAACTACACCCCTCCGATCATCGGCTTCGCGAGCAACGGGCCCAAAGACACGCTGCTCAACGCCGAGTCCACCGGAGAGTTCTGCTGGAACCTGGCAGACGAATCCCTCGCCGACGCGATGAACGCCACTTCCGCAGCGGTCCCGTCCGAGGTGGACGAGTTCGCTCTTGCTGGTGTCACCCCGGCCAGATCGAGAATCGTTACAGTGCCCCACGTGACTGAAGCGAAAGCGGTCTTTGAATGCCGAACCTCCCAGATCGTGCCGCTCGTCGCCGCGGATGGAAGCCCGACAGTGACCACGGTCGTCTTCGGTGAAGTCGTCGGAGTCCACATCGACACGTCACTGTTAGAGGCTGGCATCTACCAGACGGCGAAGTCCAGACCCCTCCTGCGCGGCGGCGGCCCATCAACCTACTTCACCATCCGAGACGAAAACGTCAGAGACCTCCCCCGACCAGGAACTCCCCGAATAGGTTGGACCTCGGTTGGTGACAGGCCTGAATCGCAGTGCTAAGTGGCGGTGCTCCCGCAGCTATGGATCTCGTGTGAGGGGAAGGTCGGGGAGTGCCCCGCGCAGGACTCACGGGACGAGCGCTTCGCCATAGACTTAGGGGCCATGTCACCCTCAGAAGAGCACCGCCCCACGCTCCGAGACGTCGCGGCCAAAGCGAAGGTCTCGCTGATGACGGTGTCCTACACCTTCAACTCCCCGGCCCGAGTGGCTGACTCCACCCGCGAGAAAGTACTCGCCGCCGCAGAGGAACTGGGCTACCAGGGCAAGAATCCATGGGCGGCAGCCCTGCGGACTGGGCGATCCGGTGCTCTCGGGGTGGTGTTCAGCGAACACCTCACCTACGCCTTCACGGACCCGCAAGCCTCAGAGTTCCTCGCAGGTGTCGCCTCCGTCTGCGCCGAGGAAGGTCTGGGACTCTCCTTCATTCCCACAGAAGGTGGGCCCCAGGATGCCGAGCGGGTCAGGGCAGCCCCGGTTGATGGTTATGTCTTTTGGACCACGGGACCGGAGGACCCCTGCTTGGATGCCGCGGCCAGCACGCACCGACCGTGCGCGATCCAGGGCGGGCCTGATCACGACGGATTCACCCGGGTCAGCATCCCCGACCGGGACGCCGCGGCGGCTATAGCGCGGACAGGGCTCGCCGGCGTCGTCGCCCACCCTGTCGTGCTCAGCTTCTCGCTCGACTCGACCCGCTCTCCCGCAGCTGGCTACGGCATTGCCGTCCAAGACATCCAGTTCCCCGTCACCCGGGAGCGGATCGCTGGCTTCCAGGACGCCATCACTGAGGCTGGGCATCGCTGGGAAGACACCTACGTGGTCGCCACGGCGCGCAACCGGCGACAGGAGGCGCAAGAGGCCGTCGACCTGCTGCTTCGCAACGCCACTCCCGTGAACCTTGTGCTCTGTACCAGCGATGAACTCGCCCATGGCGCTCTGGCCGCGCTCCACGCACACCACCGCACGGTACCGGGTGAGGTCGTGGTGACCGGGTGGGACGACGGAGGAGAAGCCGCCGGCGCGGGGCTGACCACCGTGAAGCAGTCGCTCTACGAACAAGGCCGCACGTGTGGTCTCATAGCTGCTGGCCAGACCGTTGCCCCCGCGCTGCAGGACTGGCAGATCGTGGAACGAAGCACCACTAGGACCGGTCAGTAGCTAGCACTCGCGGCCGGGTGGTGACCCAGTACAGAAGCAGGCCTGCCACCGTCGCCCCCGCAGCTGCCCACGCGATGACATCCAACCAGCCTGAGTCAACGGCGAAACCTCCCGCGAGAGATCCCCCGGCGATGCCGATCTGGAACGCCACCACGTAGAGCGACGAGGCGATATCACCGGTCTCTGACGCCACACGAAGCACCGTGGACTGCAGGAACACCGGCGTGGCGGCGAACGCGCCACCCAGCAGCACCACCGAGGCGATCACCCCGACGACGCTCCACGAGGCGAAGACGACGATCCCCAGCAGGGCCAAGACCAACAGCGCCATACACGCGAGCCCCGAACCGCGCGGATATCGATCCGCGAACCTCCCGAAGGCCCATACTCCGAGAATCCCGGCCAGCCCGTAGCCCAGTAACACCACCGCTAGCGCTTCACCTGTGATCCCGGCGAACTGATCGAGGATCAGCGAGATGTAGGTGTAGGTGGCGAAATACGCGACGACGAGCACCACGGTCAGCGCGCACAGCCCGAGCAGGACCCTGTTGCGCAGCGTTGATCGCACCAGGGCCCACCAGCGGGTCCGGCTCGTGTTGCCATCGGTGGGGTCCACCTCGAGGGCGGGCAACACGAGCGCCAGTCCGACGAACGCGACTCCGGCCGCTAGGGCCAGGACCACCATCGCCGGACGCCAGCCCCAGATCGCACCCAAGGCGGTGGTCAGCGGAGTCCCGGCGACCATCGCCAGGGAACTCCCCATGAACACGACAGCGGTCGCGAAGCCCACTTTCCCTCGGGGAACCAGCATCACGGCCGTCGGGGCGACGATCGACCAGAAGATCCCGTGCGTGGTCGCCGAGACCAGCCGGGATCCGAGCACCCATCCGTAGGTGGGAGCGATCGCCATCGCCACGTTGGAGACCACCAGCATCGCGACCGTGGCCAGAACGAGCCGCCGCCGGCTGACCCCGGAGAGTATGGTCACCAACGGCAGAACCGTGAGGGCGACGACCACGGCGTAGACGGTCAGGAGTCGACCGATCGCAGCTTCACTGACTACGAGGTCAGATGCCATCTGGGGCAGGAGCCCTACTGGGAAAGATTCCGAGGTGTTGTACGTGAAGGCGACGCAGGCGAGGAGAATCAGACTGGTCCACGCACGGGCATCGATGTTTCTCATGTGTGTAGCGTTACACAAACTTGCACCCGGAGCTAGTGCAAAAGCATAAGGAGCTCCTCGAAGATCACGTACCGCATTAGCTCGAGAGAAGATGCCTGCTCTTTACGAGGTAGGGCGGGGACTGTCTTCCGTGCAGCCGGCCTCTTGGCGGGTTTTGGCTGCCTCGTTAACTAGTAGTTGTATAAGACACCCCGCAGGAGCTCCGTCGTTCACCTCTGACGCCGCGGGAATCCGGGACGGACCAGAGTCTCCAGTAAACCCAGGGCAGTTCACACTCCGCGAGAACACGCAGGTGTATCCATGGAGTTCACAGGCGGTGTTGACCCAAACGCTACTTTGCGGCCCTAGTGTCAAGGTGTCCTCATGGGGACACTGGCTTCCGACCTTCGGGAGTCCGGGAAGGTGAGTGATCGAACATGGTAAACAGCAACTTCGACATCAACTTGATTGAGAACGCAGACGTCTACGACAGTGAAGGCGCCAAGGTCGGCTCGGTTGGGCAGGTCTACATCAACGACCGGACGCAGGAACCGGAATTCGTCACCGTGAACATGGGCCTCTTCGGCACTAAGGAGACCTTCATCCCGTTCCACGCGACGAATTATTCCACTGAAGGCCTCCGGGTTCCCTTCACCAAGAGCTACATCAAGGACGCCCCTAGCATCGAAGTTGACGGACACCTCAGCACGGTGGAGGAACAGCGCCTCCTGGACTACTACAGCTCAGATCGCGGCACCGGCTCGGGCGCCGGTGTTGACACTGGCCGGACCGATCGCACTGGTGGTCCTGATCGTGGCAGTGCGGGTACCGGTACAGGCGACACCGAGGGCATGGTTGCTCACGAGGAGCGACTCAAGGTTGGTACCGAACAGCGCGAGGCAGGCCAGGTGCGCCTGCGCAAGCGGGTTCGCACAGAGCACCAGAACGTTGAAGTACCCGTCCATCGCGAGGAACTTGTCGTCGAGCGGGAGAAGGTCGACCCGAACACGTCCGACGCGCGCTCGGCCGGCACAATCGATGGGTCCGGCCATGAAGAGGAGACCGTGACGCTGCGGGAGGAGCGCCCCGTCGTCCACAAGGAGACTGTGGCCACCGAGAAGGTCAATGTTGGCAAGCGCACTGTGCAGGACACAGAGACGGTCTCCGGCGAGGTTCGCAAGGAAGAAATCGACGTCGAAGGTGAGGGCAAGCCCGGCACGAAGCGTTGAGAGACATTGCTGCGGTGTGAGCGCCCACAACATCTGGCGGGGGGTCGGTTCTGCGTAAGCAGGGTCGGCCCTCCAGCCATTGTGGAAGAAAGTCTCACCACAGCACTCGTGTGCGCCTCGCGTCGGCTTGCTTCTACCACTGAGCCCAGGATCGGTCATTCAGCCAGGTCACTAGGGCCGCGACCCATTCACCTGGGCGTTTCCGGGTGGTAGCTTCATCTTTCAACGTCATCGGCAACCAAGTTGTACGTCGTTTCAATGTAAAGGGCACCTATCATGAGTCACCCAGCAAGACCGCCGGAACCCACAGTTCCTGAGTTGATGACGCGCCTCTCGGAGCAGACCTCACGATTGGTCCGCGACGAGCTGCGACTCGCCCAGTCGGAATTGACCGCGAAGGCCAAGCAGGGCGGAATCGGTGCGGGATTCCTAGGGGCCGGGGGCGTCCTCGCCTGGTTCGGTTTCGGGGCGCTGATCGCTACAGCCATCCTTGGATTAGCGGCAGTTCTGCCAGCATGGGCCGCAGCACTGATCGTCACGGTCATTCTCTTCATCGCGGCCGGGATAGTGGCCCTGCTCGGCAAGAAGAAGCTGGAGAAGCTCTCGCCGGCACCCGAACGGACAATCACCAACGTCAGCCGAGACGTTGCCGAGGTTAAGGAACACAGCCGTCATGACAACGCCTAAGCACGAGGACTCGCAGGTGTCCCGTCCGACCGGAAGCACCAACAACCCCTCCGCCACTCCTCGGGAGCCTGACAAGGGTGCTTCACCAGATGAGATCGAGGCCGACATTGAGCGCACTCGTCGCGAGCTCGGTGAGACCGTCGAGGCACTGGCTGGCAAACTCGATGTGAAATCCCAGGCCCGGGAGCAGGTCAACGAGGCGAAGCACCGCATCGTTGAACAGACGAACGAGACCCGCCAGCATGCCGTCAGATACCTCGAGCGTGCGAAGGCGTCTGCCACCAATGAGCAGGGCAAGCCGAACACGTACGCGTGGATCGGCGTGGCGACTGTAGCTGCGGTTGCCGCCATCATCGTGGCCCGCCGACCTCGTCGATGAGCCAACCCGCATTCCTGGAAAACAGCTAGGGAAGGAACAGATCGATGGCTAAGAAGGAATCTACCAACACTTCGGCGAAGCTCCTCTATCGCCCCATCGGGCTGGCCAACAGTCTGATCAGTGGTGCTATCACTGGGGTCTTGTTCAAGCAGCTCTGGAAACGGATCTCATCAGATGACCGTGACGACGCTCCGAAAGCCATGCAGTCCGACTTCAAACTTGGCGAGGTACTTTTAGCGGCTGCCCTTCAGGGCGCGCTCTTCGCCTTCGTCAAGGCACTGGTGGACCGCGGCGGAGCACGTGTGTTTCAGCGCCTCACCGGAGAGTGGCCGGGCGACTAAACCGAGACCATCACCTCAGGTGTCCTTGGTGTCAAGAGACTCGGGGGGAGCACCGGGTAGAGACGCAGCGCCTCACGCGGGTCTGTGGGCTCTGACTCAAATGATTCGCAGTCCCAGCTATGCGCTTGAGCATTCGTTGTCACCTGGTGGTTAGTACTTCTGGCCAGTTTTCCGGCTAGGGCAGCGGCTCGTGTTATCTGTACACCCTGAGAAAGGCACGTTTCATGTCCCACAGCTCCCGCGACGACACCAAAGATGATCCGGCGGACGCTCCTCACCCCGAAGATGACCGCAAACCTGACTCTCCTGCTGAGATCACCAAGCCCACCTGGAAGTACATCCTCAGGACCACGATCCGCGAATTCTCGGACGACGGCTGCACCGATCTCGCCGCCGGCCTCACCTACCGCACGGTCCTTTCCATCTTCCCGGCGCTGATCACCGTGGTCTCGGTGCTGAGCCTGTTCGGTCAGGGAGGAGGAACCGTCACGACGGTACTGGATCAGGCGGAGGGCATTGTTCCCTCCGACACATGGGGCACCGTCCGACCTGCCCTGGAGTCTGTCCTGACAGCCCCTGCTCCGGGGCTGGGGCTCATCCTCGGATTGCTGATCGCGCTGTGGTCCGCCTCGGGCTACGTGAAGGCCTTCGGCCGGGCGATGAACATCATCCACGAGGTTCCTGAAGGTCGCGGTGGGATCGCGCTCAATGTGCAGATGTATCTCCTGACAGCCTTGATCCTCGTTCTGGGAGCGATTGCCCTGATGATCTTCGTATTGTCGGGACCGATCGCAGAAGCAGCGGGCAACGCGATCGGACTGGGCCCGGTGGCGATCACCGTGTGGAGCATCGCCAAGTGGTTCATCCTGGCGTTCGTCGTCGTGCTCGTCGTTGCTCTGCTCTACTACGCCACTCCCAACGTGAAGCAGCCGAAGTTCCGCTGGGTGAGCGTCGGTGCCCTCATCGCCATCGTGGTCGCGGTACTGGCCTCTGTGGGCTTCTTCTTCTACGTGTCGAACTTCAGCAACTACAACGCCACCTACGGTGCGCTGGCCGGGGTCATCATCTTGCTGCTGTGGATCTACATCGTCAATGCGATCCTGCTCTTCGGTGCGGAGGTCGACAGCGAAGTCGAGCGCGGCCGTGAGCTCCAGGCTGGAATGCCCGCAGAAGAGAACCTCCAGCTGCCCGCCCGAGACACCAAGGCCAGCGACAAGAAGGCGAAGAAGCATCAGGAGGACGTCGAGCGCGCACACAATCTCCGGAGATCGGCAGGCCAGAGCCAGGAAGACTTAGCGGGTCCGGACGAGGTTGTTAAACGCTGAGAAGATGAGCATCCTGCGGAGAAACTGAAAACTGGTTCCCAGAGCCTACTGACTGGGACTCAGGTCTCTGACTGAAACGTACGCGGCATACCGTCGTCGTTCTGATCACCCTGTGAAGGCGGCCCGGGTTTGGTGCCCTGGGCCTGATCGGTGTTCTCCGCCGACACGGGCAGGACCGTCGGCGTTACGCTGGCGGTGTCGGCTCCTTCGGTGGTGGCGCAAGAGCAACGCCGCGAGGTGCGCCGAGCGAAGGTCGCGGCCGCAACACCAATAGCGACTGTAGCGAAAAGCAGCACAGCCCTTCTCCGGCTCTGGTTCGACATAGCACTCCGGACGCGGGCCGAGGCGTCCTGGAATTTCGGGCTGGTCTTGAGATAGGCGCTCTCTGCCCCGTCTGCAGCCCGGCCCAGTTTAGGAGCAACCCAGTCCAGAGCGGTGTCAGTGCCGGTAAGCAGCTTATGCCTCCAGCTGCGGGACTGTTTCTTTCTGCGGAACATGTGAGCCCTCCGGATCAGGGGTCGATTGGTGCACTGAGCCTACGTCCTCACGAGGGGGACGGCTATAGCGCGCGGTACCTCTTGCGATTCTCTCGAGGTTGGTGGGCTGTTGGCTTCGGTGCTCATGGGTCGGTCTGGCCTGACTCATTGGCCCTGGCAGGAATGTGACCGCTGTGGGAGTTTCACAGCCGAGGATGGGCACAGGGGCGAGTTCAGGTGGTGAGCGCAACACCCTGAATTGGGTGAGGTGTTGTCAATGGGTCGGCCATGGTCTCCAGCGAATGTCCGTTTAGCGTTCTGGGAAGGACTTCGGGAAGGCTTGCCGGTCGCGGTCGCCGCCAGGGCAGCTGGGGTGTCGCGACCGACCGCGTATCGGTGGTTGAAGGATGATCGGCAGGTGTTGCCCTCACCGCATCTAGAGTCCTTGAAGTCACGCGCTGGCTCGTTGTCTTTGCGGGAACGAGAAGAGATAGCTTTCCACTTTGCATCGGGTCACGGGGTGCGAAGCATCGCGGCCAGGGTGGGGTGGGCTCCGTCCACGATCAACCGTGACCTCGCCAGGGACCGTCTCAATGACCGGTATCGGCCCTCGATCGCGCAGGAACAGACCTGGGCACGAGCTTGGCGACCGAAACCGAGGAAGCTCGACGGGTTAGCGTTGCGGCAACGGGTCGTCTTCATGCCCACCGACCGGTTCAGTCCTGAACAGATAGCGGGCCGCCTCAGACTCGAGCATCCAAACGATCCAGGAGATGTACGTGTCGCACGAAACGATCTATCAAGCCCTCTACGTTCAGGGCCGTGGATCGTTGCGGACTGAACAGGCCACAGCGTTGCGAACTGGACGCGTGATGCGCCGACCACGACGTCCCGACGGTCCCCACGTCAACCGGTTCAAAGACATGGTGATGATCTCGGATCGTCCGGCTGAGATCGAAGACCGGGCCGTCCCGGGTCATTGGGAGGGAGACCTGATCATCGGGTCGATAGGAACGAACTCCGCGATTGGGACGTTGGTCGAGCGCACCTTTGGGTTCGTGATGCTGCTGCATCTACCCGACGATCACACGTCCCGTAGGGTCGCAGACGCGATGATCACCGCGATGAAGACCCTTCCCGAGCAGCTGCGACGCTCGATGACTTGGGATCAAGGACGTGAGATCGCCCGGCACCAGGAAATCACTCTGGCCACCGGTATGCCGATCTACTTCTATGACCCGCACTCGCCCTGGCAGCGGGGCACCAACGAGAACACCAATGGGCTCTTAAGGCAGTACTTCCCGAAGGGCACTGACCTGTCGTTCCATGGACCGGGGATCCTTGAGAACGTCGCTGCGGAATTGAACGACCGGCCCCGGAAGCGCCATGGCTTCCAAACTCCTGCAGAGGTCCTCGACGGGATACTCTCAGGTCCAGAGAATCAAACCGGTGTTGCGCTCACCGCATGAATTCGCCAGGAGTAGATGGGCAGATTGTGGCCCTTTAGACTCAGCCCGGCGGATGGATCGACGTATCGGTCAACTGTGTCCGTGGGAACGCGGAGAGGGCTCACTACGGCTCTGGCTTTCAGCGCCACACGTGCACCGAGTGCCTGGATGGTCCCATACATCTCCTCGAATCCCTCCGTTGGAGGTCTGCCACGGCCAGCGTCCGGTCATTTCGAGCTGGAGGGTGAAACTCAGGAAGGTACGAATAAGGACGACGAGACCGAGCGCGAGTATCGCCTCGACAGAGACTCCGATAGCTATCGTTCGAATGATGTCCGCCGCGATGAGAATTTCGAGTCCCAGGAGAATTGATCGCCCGACCCAGCGCCGGTATTCCTCGAAGACCAGGTCCTTCCTGCGCAGGTATCTCCAGCCAGCAAGTCCAGAGGCGATGCTGATCCCGATCACCATCACGGCCACTCCAGCGGCGTCGACGGCCTTGCCGATGGAATCAATGATCGTGTCAAAATCCATAAGTTCTCTCAAAGGTCGAATCGGCTACCTGCCCTCGTCCACATGGTTCAGGGGAAGTCTGAGCTGAGGGACTGAACAGCGTCGCAGCGGGCAGGGGAACAAGGTTGTCATAGCGGGCGGTGTTGTGAGCAACGAACCGACTTCTGGCGCCGCGAGAGATGTTGCCCATCATCGGTTCATAGTCCGGGGATGTCGTTCATGGCCCACACTACCGTCGTGCACACGAACTCACTGTTGCCTCCGAGCGGGGCAGGCAGGCACCGTCGGCAACTCTTGCGGTGTTCGCACCTCCTCACGGTGACCAAAGAACTGCAGGAATCTAGAGCGGTGGAAAGTAGTCGAGTTCCTAGCAAGCCATGTCAGGATAGGCCGATGAATACTGCTGAGAAGTTCGAGCTGATGGAAGAGGACCTCCCTCCCCGGATGGCCGAGGAACAGCGCATCCAGGACGACGTCCCCTGGGGCATCCGGATCGCCGCCGCCTGGTCCTGGCGCGTCATCATCATCCTGCTCTTCGTGGGCGTGCTGATCTGGCTGCTGAGCCACATCTCGCTGCTGCTGATCCCGCTGCTCGTCGCCGCGCTGCTCGCCACGCTGTTGCGCCCGCTGCACAACGTGTTCGTGAAGTGGAAGTTCCCGCGGGTGGTCGCGGCGATCACCACGCTGCTGGTGCTGATCGGCTTCGTCGCCGGACTCCTCTACCTCGTCGGGCAGCAGCTGGTCACCGGTTTCGCAGAGATGGCCACTCAGGTCGAGGAAGGCCTCTTCGAACTGGTCGCCCTCGCAGAGGAGACCGCCGCCGGCTTCGGCGTGGAGATCTCCTCGGCCCAGGTGAACCAGGGTCTCGAAGATGGCCTGACCTACCTTCAGGACAACTCCGAGGCGATCCTCGGCGGGGCGATGAGCATCGGCTCCACTGCAGGCAACGTGGTCGTGGGATTGATTCTTGCGCTGTTCACGCTGATCTTCTTCCTGGCCGATGGCCGCAAGATCTGGGACTTCCTGGTGTTCTTCGCCCCCGGCAAGCACCGCCCCGCCATCCATGGCGCCGGTCGCCGCGGCTGGACAGCGCTCGGCTCCTACATGCGCGTACAGGTCTTCGTCGCCGGCGTCGACGCCGTCGGCATCGGCGTCGGCGCAGCCCTGCTCGGCGTGCCGCTCGCGCTGCCAGTCGCCGTGCTGGTCTTCCTGGGCTCCTTCATCCCGATCGTCGGCGCCGTGGCCACCGGCGCCGTCGCCGTGATCCTGGCCCTGGTGGCGAACGGACTGGGCAACGCGCTGCTGATGGTCGGCGTGGTGCTGTTAGTCCAGCAGATCGAGTCCAACATCCTGCAGCCCATTGTCATGGGCAAGGCCGTGCGGCTGCACCCGCTGGCCGTCATCCTCGCCGTGACCGCCGGTACCACCCTGCTCGGCATTGTGGGCGCGCTCTTCGCCGTGCCGGTCCTGGCCTTCGTGAACCGGGCCGCACGGTACCTGGTCAAGGAGGAGTGGCGCGGGGACCCCGAGGCCAAGGCGATGGAGAAGCTGGAGAAGGAAGAGGCCATCAAACGCGCCGCCCAGAAGGAGGTGCAGGAGGCCGAGGAGCAGGCCTCGCTGGCGAACATCACCCGTCGGTTCTGGGAGACGATCCCCGGTCTGGACCCCGAGCGGCGCGGATTCGGCCGTCGCGGCGAGTCTGACTCGGGGCAGGTGCCCCGGACCGAGCCCCAGACCTTCACGGAAACCCACACCCGCACTCGCCCGGAGTCCCACCCCGGGTCCGGCGACGGTGCCGGGAGTCGCGCCGAGGACAGCCACGATGGCCGCCCTGCGATCGCCGAGGATGAGACCCCCCGGCCGGAGAACGAAGGCAGACGAGAATGACACAGACCCAACAGGCTGTATAGGCCTCAGCCCGACCGGGGGCACAGCTCAGCGTTCAGCTCGACAACGTCGCGGTGTCCCAGGAGTGGTTCTCGAGCACCGGTTGCAGATTAAGTGTGGAACCGGTTCAGCTAAGAGTTGATCCGCTCGCTTCGATGAGTCAGGTGGTCGGGCGGCTGGGGTGACCGATGATGGCATGGCCCAGGTAGGGGAGTCGCCGGTCTGGTTGTCGGTGCCGCGGCGCACACACCCGGCACGGTTACGCGGACGCTGGAACACGCAACCGGCACGACCGGTGAGATAGGTGCCGCTCATGAAATCGTTGAACACAGGGCGGTTGTTATCTACCTGCCTAGTGGCGGGGCCTTTGAGGAAGTGGCCCCGCGATTGGCGTCTCATCTAGTGCCGCCATTCTCACCTCGGTCTGACGTGTTACTCCAGATGGTGGCCTGGAGAGCACGTCGTCTACAACAGGGAGACTGAGTCAACCTACTGGAGTCAGTTCAGCAACCTCCCGGGCGAGGTTGCTTTCACTCCAGCGAAAGCCAGGGTGTCCAGCATATAGGAAGAGTGTTAGGAGAAACCGATCAGTCAACTCTTCGCCAGATCTGTATCTCGTGGTTCGTGAGGAACAATAAAGGTGCCACCGGAGATTCGATCTCATCCAGTGGCACCTTCGAAAAACGACGGTATCAGCACCGCTTCGTCTATGCGACCGCACGAATGCTTCAGGCTCCGCTGTAGTTGCGTTATGCCTAGAAGAGCCCTCCCGCAGTGCACCGAAGAGCCCCGCCGACCTGTTGCGTAATCGGCGGGGCTCCGGCTTGCTGATATCCCTAGTGAGGGACCCAGCCTGGTGCGAAAGGACAAGAACCAGACTGGTTTGTTTATCCTGGGGGTTATCTCTGAGGCGAGGGAAGAGCCTGAGGTTGCGTTGCGTGGAACGACTCGATCAGCATGTGAGGACCATGGGTCATCCGAAACGCGTTGGCTTGTTCAGACATAGTGCGATCGCCCCCAGGTCTCATTACCCGATGTCATGGGATGTGAACCAAGTGGTTCGCTGTGCCGGGCAATTGGCGTGACGCAGAGGACTGTCTCGTGACGGGTTTAGTGGAGGCTCTGGTCTGTCCCGTCACGAGACATACTTGAGTATGCCGAATCTGGTGACACTGTCGTGGTTTGGCGAGTTGACCGTTTGGGTCGGTCGTTGATCGATGTGCTGAACAGGGTGAACCTTCTTCGGGAGAGGGAGGTAGCGGTGAAGTCCATCAGTGATGGCATCGTCCCTGAGACCTCGACTGGCAAGTTGATGCTGAACATGTCGGCCCCGTTGGCTGAGTGCGAGCGCGAGCTGATTACGGAGCGGGTCAACGCGGGTCAACGCGGGGATTGCGGCTGCGCGGCAGGGTGGGACGAGGTGGGGTTGGCCGCCGTCGGATCCTGTAGTGCTCGCGGAGAAATTACAGGTGGGCCAGGAGGCTCGCTCCCGGGGGACTGAGGCGGCGAAGCTTGTGGGGTGGAGCAGAGCGACACTGTATCGACACCAGAAGGCGACATCCTCCGCGACGTGAGGCACCCCTCAAAGTGCCCGGTTGGCCAAGGCGCTCAGCCACTTGATGTCTTTTCGAATCGTGTTTAGCTTCATGCCTGGGTGCTGATGTGGTTCGCCGTCGTGGCGCGACGCGAATTATCCGGATTGACTAGTCGTTCTCCCTGGCTTCTCGGGAGGACGCGACGTCGTCGACGATCGTGGCGATGTGGTGCATGCTGGTGATCAGCGAGCCATAGATTGGCCACGTGCTTTGGGGGAGGCCATGGTCGTTCGACATGTCTTTGGCCAGGGCGGTCAGCTGGTCGCGGATGGGATCGACGTCGGCGTCGGGGTCCGCGATCGACCGACCGCAGTCACGGACGATCGCGATCCACTGTTTGCGGAAGCGGGCATCCCATCCGCCCTCTGCGTGGGGGTAGGTGGCTTCGCGCAGCGTACGGGTTAGGTTGCGAAGGTGCGAGATGCCTTCGTCGATGCGGTTCAAGATCTCCCCGTAGCTGGCCCGTCCGGATTCTGCGCCCGGTTGTGAGTGGTTCTTCGTGCGGCGGTGACGATGCAGGTAGTTGCGTGGATTGGCTCGGTGACTCTCTCTGGCGAACCACACGAATTGCCAGGCCGAGTTCAATTCCGTCTCCATCGATTTTGTCGCTTCGAGCCAGGCATCTGCGTTGTCCGTGCTCCAGGAAGTGGAGAGCTCCTCGGCCATGTTGACCAGGACGTCCCCCATGCGCCGGTTGATGGAATCGACGTGGCGGGCGGCCTGTCGGTCCCGTAAAGGCGGAACGATCATGAGATTGACGGCGATACCCGCCGTCACTCCTACGCCGACCTCGAGTAGACGATCAAGCAACAGGGGCGCCTGGTCGTCGAAGCCGTTGCTGAGAATGAAGATCGCCGTGGTGGCAATCGCCACCCCCTCGGTGCGGATCCCTGGAATGCGGGCCGCCACCAACCCGACCAGGAGTGCTAGGGCGAAGGTCCACACGCCGACGCCGAGGTAGGTGCCGATCAGAAAGGACAGCCCGACGCCGAGGGCGGAGGCAATTGCGGTCTGGGCGCCGCGGGACAATGACTGGTGCACCGTGGCATGCACGGCCAGCAACGCTGCCCACGGCGACAAGAACGGCAATGGTGTTTCCAGGACTGCGACTGAGAACCACCAGGCGGCCGTCGCCGCGATCACGCTCTTGAGGATCTGCGCCGCACCCGTGAGGAACACCGGTCTCTTCACCAGCTCGGTCAGCCAGGCCACACGACGTTCAGCCAGCCGCGGTTGACCCTTTTTCGCTGCCGGGTCCGTGGTCATCTCATCGCCCCTATGGTCATACGGCTACGCTATCGGTGGGCCACGCCAATGCGGATGATCTCTGTCTTGTGTCGGGACCGCACGTCCCACAGAAGGTTCGGTAGGGGTCAAAGCTCGCAGGCGCTGGAGAAGCCATAGCGAGCGAAGCCTTCACGCTCCTGGTAGGGATCGGTTACGGCCTTCAGGAGCTGGTGGAACGGTGCCAAGTCCCCGTCGGTTGTCGTCTCGAGGGGCTTTCTCCACCAGGTGGTTTCGCGGGATGTAGGCAGGGCTGACCCTGTCTATCTGTTCTGCGTTCGGGGCGAGGCCGCGCCAACCATTAAACCAAGCGTCGAGTGCCTCGAGATTGCGGGCCTTCTGTCGAACAGGTTCAATGTCGCTGCGGGGCTCGGACGTTACTAGCCGCTTCCTAATCGCACGATCGTTGAGCAACACAACGGCGACAGCGACCAGCACGGTGGCGATTGCGGTATTGGTGGTCCAGAGTAGGGACTTGGCGCCACCGGTGAGGAACACGAGCATCGCCGAGTTCACCCACCAATGGAAAAAGGACGCAGCCAGAACTCGAGAAGTGAGGGAGCTACCAGCGGTCAGTACCGCCAACGTGACTGAGAGACTTGTCGCTGCGATCACACACGTGAGGTAAACGACAGGGCCCGCAGCGAGCATGATGTAAGTCGCCGAGGCCGAGGAGGAAGCCGGGCGCTTAGGGGCGCAGCGCACGGGGTTCCGCGCTGCTCAGTCACCCTGTCTCCAGCCTGCCGGCCCGGTGGATCCGGCTGGGTACTCCTCCAGCGGGACCTGTCCGGTGCGCCACGGGGCGCGGATTTCATCGATGATCCGCCAGGCATATTCGGCGGCCTCAGCGCGGATGGACAATGTCGGATCCCGGTCCAAGACACCGTTGAGGACCTCTCCGTAAGGATTCAACCGTCCAGCCCCGAAATCAGCGCTCAGTGCGGCACGGTCGATGACGAACGGGTCGCCGGGACCGTTGACGTTCATTTCCAGCACCATTCCGTCGGGACCCAGGAAGATGCGCAGCACGGTGGGACTGGTTGCTCCGGTCAGGCCGGCGGGTACGTGCGGGGCGTCACGGAAAGTGATGGCGATCTCGCGGCGAGGCTCGCCGAGGGCTTTCCCGGAGCGAAGGACGAAGGGCACCCCGGACCACCGCCAGGTGTCCGATTCCAAGGTCACCTCGGCCAGAGTTTCGGTTTCCCGCGCCGGGTCCACACCGTTCTCCTCGACGTAGGAGGGCAGGGCCCGTTCGCCGATGGTGCCGAGGGTGTAGCGGGCCCGTCGGCCGGCACGGGCAGAGTCCCCGCCGAAGGGGCGCACCGCTTCCAAGGCTGCTGTCTTGGATGTGCGCAGATCATCGGCGTGCACGCTCAGCGGCGCATCCATGGTGACGATGGCCATGACTTGGAGGAGGTGGGACTGGATCATGTCCACCAACGCCCCGGCACGGTCGTAGTAGCCGGCCCGGTTCTCCAGTCCGAGAATCTCGTCGTAGACGATCTCCACTTTGGCGATGTGGTCTCGGTTCCAGAGTGGCTCGAACAACCGGTTGGTGAAACGCAGCCCCAGAATGTTGAGCACAGTGGATTTGCCCAGGAAGTGATCGACCCGGAAGATCTGGTCCTCGGGCACCAGAGCAGTGAGGCGCCGGTTGAGCGCTGCGGCGCTGTGCTGGTCGACGCCGAAGGGTTTCTCCAGAACCAGCACCGTCTTGTCCGGCAATTCGACGTGGTGCAGGGCCTGGATGGCTTGGGTTGTCACGGCCGGGGGCAGGGCGAAGTACAGGGCGGGGATCCCGGTGACTGCGTCTAACAGCTGCTTGAGGTCTTCGGGTGAAGATGCGTCGGTGACGAGGTACTCGGTGTGGGCCAAGAGGTGGTCCACGGCCGGTCCGGTGGCCTCGACGGTATTGAAGGCTCTCTGGACGGTGCGGGACCACTGCTCACCGCCCTGCGGAGCCAGATCTGCCCCGATCAGCCTGATGCGACGATCCGGTTGTTCGGTGAGCAGCCGCCCCAGGCCAGGTAGCAGCAGTCGAGAGGTGAGGTCTCCGGTCGCGCCCAGGATGACAAGAGTTTCGATGTTCTCCATGCCTGCACGGTACCGGGCCTGGGGTTCGGGCGGGTCGGCGACCTGCCGGGGGCTTTCGCGGCCGCGCGCCCTCGGTCCTATGGTCTCGAATGGTTGAATGGGCTCATGAGTTCGGATGTCCAGATCATGTCCACCCCGTTGGAGGATTACGCGCTGCTCTCCGACCTGCATACCGGTCCGCTGGTGTCCCGTCATGGCAGCATCGATTGGCTGTGCTTCCCGCGTTTCGACTCCGCTTCGGTGTTCGGAGCCCTGTTGGGCACCCCGGAGGATGGGCGGTGGAAACTGTCAGCTGTGGACGGGAAGGTCGCGACTCGCCGCTATCTGCCGCGCACTTTCGTGCTCGAAACCACCTGGGAAACCCCCACCGGCGTCATGGTCGTCACTGATTTCCTGCCCCCGGGGAATCAACAGGCCGATCTGATCCGGCGGGCGGAATGTATCTCCGGGACGGTGGAGATCGAGCATGACCTGCGGATCCGTTTCGACTACAGCCGGGCGAGGCCCTGGACCAGGCGGGTGGATCTCGACGGCGCCGGGACCTGTGGATTGTTATCGGTGGCCGGCCCGGACGCGTTGTTGCTGTCTGGCCCGCTGCTGCACCCGCATGAGGACCAGCAGGTGGAGCCCCAGGAAAACATGGAGGACTGCCACGAGGCGTCCCCGGAAGGTCACTCCGACGACTATCAGGGTGCCGTGGCCGATCGGCTCACCGGGGTGTTCCCTCTCGAGTCGGGCGAGTCCGCCGATTGGGTGCTCACCTGGCATCAGTCACACCGGCAACTGCCCACCCCCGAGAACCCGCAGGAGGCCTTCGAGCGCACGGTGGAGTACTGGAGGCAATGGTCCGCGTGCGTGAAGGTGGACGACGAGCACGATCGCTCCGTGCTGCGGTCACTGATGGTCCTGCGGGCGTTGACCAACAGCGACACCGGCGGGATCGTGGCTGCGCCGACCACCTCTTTGCCCGAGGAGTTCGGGGGCAGCCGCAACTGGGATTACCGCTACACCTGGCTGCGTGATGCGGCTCTGACCATTGAGGCCCTCGTTGCTCACGACTTCACAGACGGTGCTCTGCACTGGCGCAACTGGTTGCTGCGTGCCGTGGCTGGGGACTCCGACAGCATCCAGATTATGTATGGCGTGGCTGGAGAGCGCCAGCTGCCCGAGAGCATTCTTCCTCACCTGGTCGGCTACGAGCGCTCGGTGCCGGTCCGGGTCGGCAATGACGCTGTGGGCCAGTACCAGGCGGACGTCGTGGGGGAGGTCATGCTGGCCCTGGCTGAATTGCGCAAGGCTGGGGTGGCAGAGGATGAGTTCTCCTGGGGGCTCCAGAAGAATCTGCTGCGCTTCGCCGAGCAAAACATGGGTCGAGCCGGTCACGGGATCTGGGAGATGCGCGGAGAACCAGCGTTCTTCGTGCATGGTCGCACCATGATGTGGGCGGCCTTCGACCAAGGCATCCGGGCCGTCGAAGATCACGGCTTCGACGGGCCGGTGGAACGGTGGCGGACCCTGCGGGACCGGCTTCACGAAGAAATCATGGAGCACGGCTTCGACGAAAGGCTGAACTCTTTCACCCAGACCTATTCCAACACCGAGGTGGATGCCTCCCTGCTGCAGTTGCCGCACACTGGGTTCCTCGCCTATGATGATCCGCGGATGCTCGGCACTGTGGCTCGGATCGAAGCCGATCTGCAGGATGAGCACGGGTTGCTGCACCGGTACCGCACCGACACCGGCTTGGATGGGCTGGATGGGGATGAGTACCCGTTCCTGATCTGCACGTTCTGGCTTGTGGAACAGTACGCGTACAGCGGCCGGACCGCCGACGCAACGACCCTGATGGACCAGCTTTCTGGGTACGCGAACGATCTCGGGCTGTTTGCCGAGGAGTACGATCCCGACAGCGGGCGGTTGGCGGGGAACTTCCCCCAGGCATTCAGCCACCTGGGCTTCATTCGCGCCGTCGATGCCGTCACCCAGGCCCAAAAACGGCCTTGACTCCGCGGGCACCAGAGGCAGGATACGCCAGAAGGTGACAGCGACCAGACGGTCGTCCACACTCATGGCCGCTGTCGGGGGTGCGTTGTCAGTCCGGGTCTGCGGGAGTGGCGATGGTGGCGGCGTAGATGGCGGGTTCGAGGTAGATCCTCGTTACGATCGTTACGATCGGCACTGTCCGGCGGATTCGTTTTTCGGCGTCGTTGATTTCCTGGGCGACGTCGGCTCCGGTGTCCGAGCGTCTGACCGCGATCCTGGCCGCGACCAGCAACGCCTCCGGGCCCAGGCACGGGGTCTTCAGATCAATGACGTCGGTGCAGGCCCCGCCCTTGAGCGCGTCCTCCATCTTTCGGGTGCGTGGAGGCCGATTCGGCGGATTTCAGCAGTCGTTGCAACAACACGGTTGTTCTATCTGGTGAGTAAGTCGGCGACGGTCCGTGAGGGCTTCTCCAACAACCGGCGTCGGCATTCAGCACTGGGCTGTGCGTGGCGGGGTCATGTTCCACGAGGTGATAAGCAACCATGCTCCAAAGCCTCCATGAGCTGTGCCATGTCCTTCGCGACAGCGCGCTTGGAGTGAGCACTGTGATCCTTTGTGGGCTCCGACTCGATCGAGCCGCCGTACTCTCGCAGATCTGGACAGACGACGGTGAACCCGGCATCGACGAGCTGCAGTGCCGCCCGGTGCTAGGTTGCTCCGGTGGGTGGGTGGCCGTGTAGTAGGACCACAGCAGGGCCAGCGCCGGCGTAGCCGACGTTCAGTTGAGCGTCTTCGACCGTGATTGTCTCGGTGGTGAGTCCTTCAAACACCGTCTGAGCCTATCGACGCGCTAGCTACGAAACCCGGAGTCCATTCACGATGGGTGGCATCTAGCCCGTGATGTTGCACCGCATCCAGAGATGGTGCCTCTCTGTTGCGACGATCGGTTGAATACGGCTAGGGATACCCGCTTCGATATGGACGCCGGGGGTGCGAGCATGCGTCAGTGAGTACCGGTCAGGATGAGCTCCGCCGCCTCGTGCGGTGCGTCCCATTGCGGGAAGTGTCCGCACCGGGGGAACCAGTGCAGGGTCGCATCGGGGAACGCCGCAACGGCCCGATGGGCCTGCCGGGGAACGGTGACGAGGTCGCGGCGTCCCCACCCGATGGTGACGCGACCGGGGACCGTCCCGAGCGGAGCGCCCTGCTGCTTGGGCCCCTTCGTGAGCGCGTCCATCGCGGCATCCGTGCCTGGAGCATCGGCCAACCCGAGCAGGTCGGGCAGCACAGTCTGCTGCGTCAGCGACCACGGGTGGGCCGAGAACTGCGCGAGCAGCGCGGTCCGACTGATGCGATTGCCCAACAGCGTCGGCAGGACACTGCGCAAAGCGCGGACCAGGGCGATCGAGGGCCGAAGTGTATAGCCGAAGACCGCCAGCTCGCGCTCGCTCCAGAAGCCCCCAGGGTCCAGCGCGACGGTGTCACCACCGACCCCGCGTCTGGCGAGCTCGAGCACGATCCGTCCACCCATCGACTGTCCGGCAGTGGCAACGCCCTCCAGGCCCTGCTCGTCGATGAATTCTGAGACAGAATCGGTGAGCGTGGCGATCGATACTTCGCCAGGCAGCGGCGGCGTCTGGCCGAATCCGGGGAGGTCTACCGCGATGACCTCCCGGTGCGCGGCCAACGCATCGATGATCGGATCCCAGGATTGCAGACCCGCTCCGAGGCCGTGCACCAGCAGCAGTGGGTTTCCATGGCCTCGTCGGACGTGGTGAAGACTCATCAGCTCAGTGTACGGCGGGGTTTGGCGTCGAACCGTCCCAGCGACCGATCGGCCTACGAGGGCTAGTCGTGCCAGGTCGCCATTAGCGTCACCTGCGACGGATGACTGCCAAGTGTCGTGGTTCTGGAGGCGGAGAAGTGAGACCTGCGGTTGCGGGGAGAGCCGGGACTACTTTCGTGCAGCGGACCTTCTGGTCAGTTTTCGCCGCCTCGTTATCCATTGGTTTTATGAGAATGCCCGGCAGTTGGGATTGAGGTTCATTCCAGGTCTCCAAAGCGTCAGGGCGCCTGCCTGCCTTTGTGCTCTATAGATTCTTTATATCTGGAGTAGTTCACGGGGGCCTCACGTACAGCCCCAGGTTGGGTTTTCTGCGGGCTCACCAACAAGGGCCAGACCTTTGTGTACTGACATCGCGCTGCGCGTCTCGTCTGTGGCTGGTGGCGACTGATCCGATCTAAAGGGTCGAGGCAGAAGTTAGCCGCCCATGACCTGGTGCGGGAGGGGGGCGGTGAGATGCATTGACGCATGGCAATGGCTCTGGGTTCCGACGCGTCCAGATTTCCCGAGCCGTTGCCCCTGAGTTGAGCTGAGTGCGCGCTCAGCTCGCACGAACCAGGGTGGTGCCTCCCGGTAAGTTGTACCGGAAGTGCAGCGAAGACCTTAAAGGCCTAGTGCCAGAGATAATCCTTGTCCCACGTGGGGGCCCTCACCGGGCAGCAAGAGGGCCCCCACGTGTTGAGTTCTTCCTACTGAACCGGAACAATCCCGGCGTAGTCCGTCTGATACCCGGTCGTTGGCTGGTGTGGGATCTCATCCCACCGCTCCGGATCCTCCTGTTGGATCTCGCCCGTCGCCATTCCGATCAGAAGTTCCTCCAGTGCCAGCACATTCTGCCGGACCGACTTGCCGCGGGCTTTCTGGCCCAGGCTCCCGTCCGAGGTGTTCCCGCTCGTCTCAAGGAAGACGACCGGGTTGCTGTGACCTTCAGGATTCAATCCCTGATAGTCCAGGCCCAGCATCATCGCCGAGACCACGCCACCCTTGATATCGATTTCCAGGCCGTTGCCCACCTGATAGCGATCGATATTGATGGAGCCGTACTTCGAGAGTTCGTCGAAGACATGGACCATCATCTGCCGGGTCAGAACGTCGTAGGCGCCATCTGCTAGTCCCGGCAGAGTAGGTCCACCCGGGGCTAGGGAAATACCGAGGGACAACGTCACGTCATCGCCTGTCTCCCATTGCTGCTTCAAGCCCTGGTGGTGGATGTCCACGCCGAAGTCAGGCTTCACCATGGTCCAGTATTCGTAGAACGCCAGGGACTCCTTGGCCGCGAACCCTGCTTCGGTCCAATCGCGGTTGAGGTCGATGCGTTGTTCCCGTCCGTTCTCACCGGGCTCGGGAGAGCCGGTCAGGTCATCCCAGAGGATCGTCTGACGGATGTTCTCCTCTGACCCGTCCGGGTTGTACATCGGGATGATGTGGAAGGTGTACTTTTCGCGCAGCAGGTTGTAATCCGGTGAGCCATTGCTGCCCAAGTCTTTCAGTAAAGTCAGGAGTGACTCCGTGCCGTAGGGTTCGTTGCCGTGGATGCGTCCCTGAAGCCAGACGTCCTCCGGGCCTGTCCCGACGGTGGCGACATAGAGATCCCGGCCCTGTTCGGAGGTGTTCACTGACGTGCCGGCCTCAGCGAGGGTGAACACGTCGACGTTGAAGCGGGATGTCTGCTCAAGCTTCTGCAGCTCTTTCTGTACGTCTGCGTAGGTCAAGATGCTGGAAATGTTGGTCTGCCCGTTGGGCGAGGGGAAATTAGCGCTTGCCATGGCGGGGGCGACGCCGGCTGGTGCAGCGAGCATGAGTGACGCGGCCGTCACGACGGCCGCGAGGCGGCGACGGTTACTACGTGCGGGCTTAGTGGACTGCATGTATCTCCTAGGGGTCTTCCAGTGGGTGCCACCGCCCTCTGCGGGCTGGCCGCAACCCCGACCGTCGTTGCCCGGGGCAACCATCACTATATATGTGATTCACGTCACCGTAAAATATCCGGTGCTTGGGTTTGAGATGGTTGATCGTGCTCGCTAGGTCTGGGCTCGAGATCCATGAGGACATATGTGGCAGCGTGCCCCAGGGTTCATCAAGCCAAAGGTCATTAGAGGCGGGTATCACCGTAGGAGTCGGCGCAGAGTGGGTGTCTCGGCAAACTTAGATTTGCGAGACAGCGACCGCCGTCCGTCGGGCGAACCAGCTGAGTTGCCGGCGCAGGTTCTCGATGTGGACGATGACCTCTGCTGGGGTCTGGTCGGGACTGCTCCTCGGGCGTGAGGGCTGGTCGATCAGACCCTGCTCGCCGGCGGCGAGGTAGCGGGTGACCCAGGTGCCGTGAGATTCGGAGCTGAAGCGGAGGCGTGGGCTTTGGGGCTCCCGTCGGCAAGGTGGCGGGTCGCCATCCGGAGTCGACCCGCGGGGGTCAGGGGCGCGTTAGCGTGGATCATAGGCGGGCTCTTTTCCTGGGGAGGGGTTGTGTAGGAACTTCCATCCTTTGGCGGGGAACCCGTTCCTCATCTCATCGACGCGCCCGTGGCAAGAACCGCATGCCTACAACAGCTAGCGAGGAGTACGGCCGGTCCTGAACTGTTCCCGGCCTTCGAGAGATGCGTCAGAATGACGTGGGTGTGGCGTGCCGGTGGGGTTTCGTCCCGGCCGGACCAGGTTCTCATCAAGGCCTCCGACCCGGCGCCGTGGGGCACCGCAGCCGAGTTC
This sequence comes from Nesterenkonia maliinae, assembly GCF_051262655.1. Taxonomy (NCBI): domain Bacteria; kingdom Bacillati; phylum Actinomycetota; class Actinomycetes; order Micrococcales; family Micrococcaceae; genus Nesterenkonia; species Nesterenkonia maliinae. The sequence goes on from NZ_JBIMEY010000007.1 coordinate 46,272, forward strand.
CAAACCTCTTGAAGAAGCTGGCCCTGGCAGAGTCAGGGAGACTATTCATGATGCTGGCGGTCCGATCCAGACGCTTATCACTCGCGGCCAGTATCAGGCCACGCCGGGCTACGATGAGTGGTGGAATACCCTCGTGACCCTAGAGAGGACCGTCATGGACCAGAGATCGGATTCATTCAACCCCGCGCAGAGTCCCGACACCGGTGCGACACGCGACCCTACTGAACAGCTACGGCCCGGTCAGGAGGTGACCGAGTCGACCCGTCCGGAAAGGGATCCCGGGCGGTCAGTGAACACCGACCCCAAGCTCGATGAGCATCAGAAGCAGGGCGTTACGGGAGGCACGTGGATTGCGCTGATCCTCGGAGCACTGATCCTGGTCATGCTGCTGATCTTCATGCTGCAGAACAATGTCCCGGCGGACTTCGCCTACTTGGGTTGGACCTTTCAGCTGCCGTTGGGCGTCGCGATATTGTTTGCGGCGATTGCCGGTGTGCTGGTCATGGCGCTCTTCGGCTCGGTGCGGCTCTTCAAGCTCGGACACCGGGTGCGCAGGCTCGAGAAGGAACGCGAGGCCATCAAGCGCACCATCAACTGAGCGCGGGCTCTCTGGGTGCGCCCCAGCACGAGATGCGAACGCAGCAACCATGCGCAGGTATTCAGACCACCACCGGTCTTGTACCTGTCCATCACACTGATCAGAAAGGTCCAACCCATGACGACCCACTATCACTCCCCGAACGACCTGGAGCGGCTGGGCGAGTTCAAAGAACTGGCCGGACCCGAGTTCGGGGCCTACGCGAAGTTTGACGGGACGATCGGCCGACAGGATGGGGCGATCGACCCACTGAACCGTGAGCTCATCGCCGTCGGCGTCGCGATCTCCTCCCAGTGCCCGTACTGCATCCAGGTGCACGTGACCCAGGCGAAGACGGCCGGAGCCACCAAGGCCCAGATCGCCGAGGCCACTATGATCGCCGCCGCCCTGGGTGCCGGTGCGGCGGTCACCCACGGGACCATGGCCTTCCGCATCTTCGACGAGGCCTGAGACCCACACAAGGGGACATCGATGCCGGCCCGGCCAGTCGCCCCACGGATTCCGGCGTTCAGCCATCCGAGGTCCCGCACCCAGTCTGCAATCAGGAGCGATCGTTAATGTTTGAGGCACCTCATGAAGGTGCAAGTGATGACAGAAGGCCCCAGCCCCCTCAGCTGGGGCCTTCGCCCTGTCAGCTTCACCTCGGCGGCGCCACCGGACGCGCCCCACGCACGTAGGCCTTCAGTTCGGCCCGCAACTCGAGGCCGGGCAAGGTCAAGCGAAATCGCGACGGACTTCGCAGTGAAGCCCTGCTGGAACAGTTCCACAGCCGAAACGGCGGCGGAGGAATTCAAAGTGCTACCTGAGTACATCTGACTACTCCCTGAAGAAGGATCCCTAGATTAGGTGTCCAACTTTCGGGGACCACTTCTCTCTTAAGGCAGTATTTCGCGAAAGGCTCAGACGTGAGTGTCTACAGCGAGGCGGACCTTGATTGGGTGGCTCAAGAACTCAATGATCGACCGCGGAAAGACTAGGGTTTCAGAAGTTGATCGAACTGGTCGAAGACCTCCTGTTGCAATTAACGCCAGAATCCACCCCACTGCTCTGGCTCGTTTGGTTGCACCGTTAACCTTTCTGGTCACCCGGCCCTCAGCATTTCATTCGCGGGGCCCACACGGGAGATGCCGGTTGGTGTGCAGCTGGTCGGTCCCCGAGACTGTGACTCTGCGCTGCTGGCTGGTGCATAGACGGTCGAAACCCTTATCGGCAGCCCATACGACAAGATTGAGTAGCGCTGGTGGCCGGTGTATGCCGCACCGTCTACAGTTCACTGAGGTGGTGGTATGCAGATGAGGGATGGAACAGTACGTGCAGCGTTTATTGCGCTGACGGTGGCTGTCTCATCGGGTGTCGCCACGTTCTTCACCCTCTATTCACTTATTCCGGCAGCCAGGGCCGAGAGCCCCGAAGCGGGCAGCCTGTACGTGGGGGTCCTCATGACCTGCGTCATCGCTGTTCAGGTGGGGACTCCTGCCTTGGTGCGACGCTTTTCCCTTCGCAGTGTTGTTCTTGGCTCGCTGCTTGTGCTGGGGGTTGGAGCGTTGGCGACTGGCATCTTCGGCGCAGGTCCACTCCACGGTGCCGAACTCATTGGTCTGCTGGCCGGTGGGGTGGTGTCCGGTGTTGGTTTCGGAGTGCTTATTGTTGCCGGCTCCCAAGGGGTGGGGCTGCTGGTGCCCGGCCTGGGACTAGGTCAGGCATTGGGCATGTATGGACTGGTCACCATGCTCGCCACCGCGTTGGGATCTCCCGCGGGCGTACAGCTGGCACTGTCCACCTCGCCGGCAGTGTTAGGCGCGGTGGCAGCAGGGCTGTGCGTCCTCGGTGCGGTGTTTGGCGCACGGATTCCACGCAGCACCGGCAAGCACCTGGGAGTCGGGCGCAGCACGAAGACTGCGAAAGACCTGCCCGTAATCACCACTCCAGGGGCATTACGGCTGCTGGCTCTGACCTTGGTCTTCCTCCTGCTTGCCGTTCTCTTTCTTGCACATGGAATCACTAGCCTCCCGGCGTATGCGCGGGGCGCGGTAGAGCCTGCACTGACCATCCTGCTGGTCCAGATAGGAGCCGCAGCTGGCAGGTGGCTTGGCGGAGCGGCAGAGGTGTGGTTGACGCGGGTAGGCGCTATCACCCTTGCCGGTGTTCTGGTGATTCTCGGCGCGAGTGGCGGCATGCTGGGCACCCACAGCCTCGTTCTAGGTGTGGCTGCGATCGTTATGGGCGCAGGAGTCGGCACGGCGCAGACTGTGGGTCTTCATATGGCGATGCGACGCATCGATGCAGGTCGAGCCTCAGTGGTGTGGAACCTGGCTGTAGATGGTGGTCTATGGCTGGGCGGAGTTCTCGCAGGTCTTGCTCTGGCCCAAGGAATACTTGATGCAGGGATCCTTGCCAGCGCGTGTCTGCTTGCAGGAGTCGGCGCTGCACTGGCAGTACAAGAACACAGACGTGAGCGGCCAAGTACCTGAGATCCTGCAGAGTCAGCGGCGGTCCCTAATCCCACGAGGCTACGATGTCCTCGCTCTACGGCACCCCGGCTTCTGTGCCGCCACATTCTGGAGCCGACAGTCACTGTCCCAGTTTCTTGGTTGTGGGACGTCCTCAACCTTCAGTTGTTTGACCACGCAACTATCGGCGCGTCTGCGTTCCATTAGTTGTGCCCACTAAAGTATTCCGCCTCGTCCGTGCGGTTTCGACTATTGGTGCTCCTCGTCCTCGATGTGGAGCCCCGAACAGGTACTGGTCTTCACTGGACCCACAACTCGAGCTCCGCACGGCGGCGACTCCACCACCAAACCCTTTCGATTTAGGTCACGTAGGTTCGACACATGGAGTTCACCTTGTCGATCTGGATGCTCATGCCGCTAGCGATCACAGTTTCCGCTGTCTACAGTCTGATGAACCACGAGAAGGTCAACGAGAAGAACAAGCGTTTTGAGGAACGCATCCTGAATCCGAAGGTTATGCGTCCGACTCACCACGATCCAGATGGACGACTCCAGCGATTCGCTGCAGTTGGCATGATTGTGATCGCTGCGCTTCAGTTCGTGGCTATCGGCACGGGCTTGATCGAAACCTAGCCAGTTCGCCCCTTTGGGCCGGGCATGTGTCCACAAGCTCCAGTTGAGACACAAGGGCCCGCAGAGTAGGAGCTTCGGAACTGTGTCGTTAACCATTGGGTTTACGAGGCATGGCGCACGCGCCCTGTCGTGGGTCTGCTGACGGTTCGGTTGACTTCCGGACGTGCCCTACAGTTTGGTTGACACCATCCCTCGCTAGCCGATGGCCTTCTTGGAAGGCTGATCACCATGCCACGCCCCTATCCTCCAGAGTTCAGGGCCCGCGCCATCTCACTTGTGCGCGAGGGCCGACCGGTCAAGCAGACCATGACCGCCATCGCGCCAGCGGGCAGAGAGTCCATCACTGTCCTCTGTGTGCCGGCAATAGGCGCGGGTCGATGTGTATTAATGGACTGGGATCGACTGGGATCGACTGGGTTCAAACTACGGTCCGACAGGATCAACTCTGCGCGACACGCCTTAGCACAAGTAGCGACTTTAGTACCCATTTCGCCCGAGACGTGCCACTATTGGGCAACGTCGCGTCCACGCGCACCCGCTAGGCCAGTCCTCTGGGACACGGCTCCCGCCATGTCTACCTGGCATGCGCCCGTGGGACGCTGCGTCCCGACGTTGACGACTTGCGCCCGCCAACGTCGGGAACAGGTCACTACCCTCTTGCAAAGTTGAATAACACGATCGTCGCCAGTCAGCCTCCTTGCACGGAGTCAGGCTCTGGCGACGGGAAGGTCCGTTCCCATGCTCGATCACCCACTCATGGAAAATAGTTTGTGTGAGAACCCGCTCGTCACCGCGACCAGATCGCGCAGGCAGACCTTTGGGGGTGGGCTGTCCAGCTTGAGACGGTGGCCCGCTGAGCCGGTGGAACCTTCAGGAGTAGACGTGGCGGGCTCACCTGCCTCGGGGGGAAGCTTGACCTCGTCGTGCACCCGTTCGAGGTTGCACGCCTCTTCAACGGCCTGGGGCCCGATCGCTCGGCAAGGCCGCCGCTTCGGTACTCGACCAGAGCGTCATGCCGTCGAGTCGGCACATCAGAGAAACATCACCGGGTGTCCTGAGCTGCAGGGGGTCACCTTCGATGCACTCCAAGGATGATTCCCCCTTCGACGTTCGTAAGGCCTTCGCCGAGAACGGAGGAGCCCTCTACGCGTTCGCGCTCAACGCGCTGAGAGACCAGGCCGAGGCGCAGGACTGCGTGCAAGAGGTCTTCATCAGGGCCTGGCGGAGCCGAGAGCGATACGACAGCTCACGGGCATCGGTGAGGACATGGCTGTTTGCCATCACGAGGAACCTGGTGATCGATTCATTGCGGGCTCGTGCTCGACGTCCGACACCGTCGGATCCGGAGAGGATCGAGTGGGCGAGCGACCCGGTGACCGAGGACGTCCCCATTGTGGAGCGGCTGGCTCTCTATGAGTCCCTGGCGACGATGACCTACGAACACCGGGAGGTCATCGTCGCCGTGCATCTGGAGGGCGTGAGCTACCAGGAGCTTTCGGAACGGACGGGGGTTCCGGTCGCGACCTTGCGGACGCGGATGTACTACGGGTTGAGATCATTGCGGACAGCACTGGAAGGAAATGACGGACGATGACGGAAATGCGTTCACAGCGAGAAGAGCTCATCGCGGGGGCCCTGACGGGTGACCTTAGTGATGCTGAGTGGAAGCAGCTCAACCAGGCCCGGTCGGAAGACCCGTCGATTGACGCGGAGCTCGAAGAGCTTCGTGCCATGGCCGCGCGTCTGGATGAGGCGGAGGTGGCCTGGCGGGAAGGGCCCCCACCTGCAGGCCTCAAGGAGCGGGTACTCAGCGCAACCTTTGAAGCTGATTAACCGACTCCCTAGGTCTGATAGCTGCATATTCCATAGGAATGTCGTCCCAGTTCCTTGGTTGTGGGACGGTCCCCGTGACGACTCAATCGAATTGCCAACCAGCGGCGCCAGGACCGGGATCGCCAGGACGAGTCTGTATCGGCATCCTCCCGGGGTGATACTTAGCGGTGCAGAAAGACCACCGTTTATCGCTGCGACTCACACTCAATGGGCGGGAAACCTACGTGGTCAAAGAATTGATCGGTCTGAACCACCGGGGCGGCACACTGAATGTCTGCACTGCTGATCACCCCCGTCACCGTCGTCCCATCCCATACGGCTAAGTATTGGCTCTGGTGGATCGCCATGTCCGCCATGGCCTTCTCGATGGAGTCGTTCATCCCGATCGTGGGTGCATTCGTGTGCACCAGGTGCTTGGCCGTGAGGTTCTGAGCAAGGGCTTCGAGGGAGCGAACCGCTTGGACGATGTCGTGTTGGGCGACAACACCGTGAAACTTTCCCGCCGCATCGCACAGAGGCCAGAAGTCCACGCCAGCTTCTCGCATCGCGCGGTCTACTTCTTGCAAAGTCCAGTGTGCTTCGACACTCGAGGCCACGGGGCCCATGATCTCGCGAACGGTCGTCATCTCTGAGGTCCCCCAAGACTTGCGTCCAGCCTCGGAGCTCCAACACCTCACTGTTTAATCGAGGACGAGACAAAATCTGTCCCGTCCTGCGACTCAAATTGTGCAGATGGTGGTCTTCCAGAGGGAATAACTTGTTGAGTACTCCAGAAACTGGGCTGGCATTCAGACGAATCTCCGTCGCTCAGGAGATCGGAGGGCAGTAGTTGGCGCTGTTCACAGGAACTCAAGCTCCACGAGTCGGATGGGGCGATGATCGGATCGGGTGTGCCTCGAAAACCAGTAGCTTTATAAGACACTCGGCAGGGACTCTGCTGCGGACGTCCAGCTCCGCGTAAATCCAGCACTCGCTATGTCTCGTTAACTAGTCTCGACGCAATGCGTCTCAGAAGTACTCACCCCACACTTTTGTGAGGCATTCTTGTCTCATGAGGCTTTTGGGGTACACGCGGGTCAGCACGGCCAGTCAGGATTCACAGTTGCAGGTCGATGCTCTGCTGGGGGAGGGGGTGCAACGCCGAGATGTGTTCTTCGACGTCACCTCTGGATCGAAGACTGCGGTCTCTCGTCCGGGCATGAAGAGGCTGCTGGAGTATGCCGAGTTTGGGGACACTGTGGTGGTGTGGCGCGTCGACCGGCTCGGGCGGTCGCTGATCGACGTGCTGAACACGGTGAACCTTCTCCGGGATAGGGGAGTGGCGGTCAAGTCCATCAGCGACGGGATTGATCCTGCGACCTCGACGGGCCGACTGATGCTTAACATGCTGGCGACTCTCGCTGAGTATGAACGGGAGCTCATCACTGAGCGAGTCAACGCCGGTATCGCTGCTGCGAAACAGAGTGGCACACGCTTTGGCCGGCCGCCATCGGACCCTGTGGTGATCTCGGAGAAACTCCGCGTAGTTCAAGAAGCTCGAGCGCGGGGGCGAACCGCGGCCGAGGCTGCGAAGCTGGTGGGGTGGAGTAGGGCGACCTACTATCGCCACCTAGAAGCAGCTGCGTGAGAGGCCGGGCATTCGCCCACAGTTACGAACTCACGATCGCTATTGTGTGCCGGCGGAGAGGCGAGACTGACGTCTCATCGACTCGACCGCTGAGACCAGGTCCGCATCGTCTACTGCTCGATTGCTCCACTCCGACCAGAAGCTGAGGGTCGCACTACGTGGTTTGACCTTAGGCTGGTCGAGCTTGATTCGAGTTGGAAGCACCATCGCGTCGCCAATCAGAAGAGCTTCACCTACATCGAGTAAGGGCAATGCACCTGTCAGACTGGCTTGATTGTCTGGCATGAGGCGCCGGATGACCGCTTGGTCCTGGTCGTTTGTCAGACGCAGCACCATGAAGTTATTGCATTGGGAGAGAACTGTTCGGCTCAAGTCGGAAGGACGCTGACTCACGACTAGTAGCGAAATACCGTACTTCCGTCCTTCCTTGGCAATCCGCTCGAAAGACTCGAGGGCGCGTTGCTCCGCGGTATCTGAGACTTGATTTGGCAGATACAGGTGGGCCTCGTCGCAGACAAGTGTCACCGGGGTGCGACTTAGAGGATCCGTCCAGAAATGGATCTCGTACAACACCCGGGCTAAGACGGCGACGACGACGGGGAGCACTTCGGCTGGAACTTCGCTGAAGTCGATGACTTTGATTCCCGGTTTAGTACCGAGAAGGTCTTTCGCAAACTGGTGGAGCCACTCGTATTCGCTAGTGGTGCCGCCAGGAGCAAACATGAACGAGTATCGTCTGTCTTCCGTGCGGGCGCGCATCCGAGTGAGGAAACGGGTGAGAGTTCCGAAGAACGGCCCATTCTTCGGTCCGCGAGATCCTTCGACTCTTTGCTCGTCGTCGGCCTGTAGGCGCTCGAGGAGCTGTTCCAGCGAGTAGGGGACCGGGCTATCGACGGTGAACTGGGCGGCCACTCCGTCATTATCTCGGGCCTTGAGAGCTTCCAGTTTTAGTTCTCGCACGTGATGAGACAGCCGAGCTGCCTGATTGGGTGCATTCGATTCACTGCGGTCTAGGAGAAGGGATTGCATCTCCTCTTGGTTCAACAACCACCACGGAAGATGAAGGATCTCAGCTTCGTCGTTTTCCTGGATCGATGAGTTTGCGAGTTTAAAGCTGCGAGCGATGGGATCTTCCCCTTGGCTCAGCGGCCCATACTCGCCATGCATGTCGAACACGATTAGGTTGGGGCTCTCGAGTTGCTTGGCTTTTTCCAAAATTAAGGCGACTGCCCAGCTCTTACCAGCTCCAGTACTCCCAAGCAGTGCGGCGTGTCGTTGAAAGAGACGGTCGCCGTCGGCGACGGCTGTGGCTGTTTTGTCGGAGACAAAGTGACCGAGACTGAGCCGTTTCGTCTCTTCGACGTCTTTACTTAGAGCTCCCATGAGACGTTGCAAGTTTGTGCCAGCCACCACCCAACAGAGAGCATCGACGAGTGGGTAGCTGTCAGCACCACGTTTGAAAGTATTCCTCTTCGTACCTTCGACTTTTCGGTAGGTGCCTAGAAGGACTACGCGGAACAAATCGCGCTGGCGACTCTCAACAGGTTCGAAGTCGTCGCCTTCACCGGTCTCCTCTAGCCCAGCATCGTAGAGGTCGCGGGTGACTCGGTCCAATATGCCGATCAAATACTCAGTTGCCGTGGACCCCTGAAAAGCGACGAGGCTATTCACCCCAACCTTAGTGATCGTTTCGTGGTCTACCGCTTCCGCCCACACGCTGCCGGTGTCCACACGGAATGCCGCTCCAAGAGGGGTGCTCGTATCGAACTCGAGCGTTGTCTCGTCCGTCATGTCAGTACCTCGCTTATTAGGTTGTCTATTTGCCATAAGTTGCCAACAAGAGGAAGTGTTTCCCCTCCCTGATGGGCGATGGATTGACCGGGAGTGGCGGAGCTTTCGAGTCCGATGGCACGAGCGTTCCCTGCGAGGTACTCTTTGGCGCTGTCGGTCAGGCGGTGTGCGAGAACCAGTGCGGGAACTTCCTGAAAACGTGTCCTCAGATGTGTCTGCAGGTGAGGGTCGTTGAATCCGTAACCGAGCGTTAGGAAGGATTCGGCGCCGTTTATAGCGCTGTTAGCTCGCTCGCGCTGGTCGTCGAATGGCCGCTCGTAGCCTGCCCTGTATTTGCTGGATCCGGGGGTAATAATCCGCGCAGTGAGGTTCGTGGCGAATTCGGTTCGAATTACAGCACCTTGGAAGAGGCGCCAGTCCAAACTCCCGTGTGGTTTTGACAGGCGGATGTGAGGCAAGAGGGATTCTTCGTGACGAGTTCTCGTGCTGGACGGGGTTCGTTTGACATGGGTCAGCTCCTGCCGTGCCAATCTCTTGTCGAGCCTTCCTAAAGTTTGCCCGTAGAACATTGTGTCGACTCGAATTTCGTGAAGCGCAGCATCAAATTCGATGAGGCGGTCGTAGTTGGTCGTGATGACATCTGGGTGATCGTTCGTGATCAGAAGAATCCGCATCAGCGGTCCCAGGCTATTGACGAAGTTACCCGCTAGAAGATGCTCGATAGCTTCGGATTCTGCGCTTGCCACGCAAGTTCCGCACTCTCTAACGATAATATCGAGAAGCGAGTCGGGAACGTGTGGAATGTCCAGCGCCGTCTCAAGACCGTCGCCGTTTTCGAGCTGCTCGGCAATGGGCTCCCATGAAACCCATTCCTCTGCAGTGAGTTGATCCTGTTTGATGCAAGAAACCAGATGATTACCGAGCGCGGTCATCGACGGTAGCCCTCGCGCGCAAGAGGCGCCGGAGCCAATGAGCGTCACCATCCCTCGACAGAACATGCTTTGTATATCGCGGTAGATGGTTTCCAGATCCAATTCGGCCCCCTCGTAAGAGATCATATGAGGTCAGGGGCGAAGATTGCGACACCTGAGTCTGAATAATCCAGAAATCGAGCACGACGATATCTCTCGCTCTACAGCAGAGGATTCCGAGGTTGTTCGCAGATAGGGGACCTCACCGTGCTTTTACCCGTGCGGGGTATACGTGCACCCTCAGCCCAGTATCCGTGTGGAGTGGTTTTGGGGTGGGGGAGTGCCCGGTGAGCGACCGGCTTACGGGCCAGGAAAGAAAGTGCTAAAGCTTCGGCTGGACCGCCCCTTGTGGCTGCGGTTCACATGTCTTGAACGTGGGACTCCGAGGAAGTGCGCGGTACCTCTCTGGGCTCGGAGCTACTCCCGGTGTGGGTCCAGCTCGCGAGCAGTTGCAATCGGTCATGTGAGGCGGAGCCCGGCTCAGCAGAGAAGACAAGCATCTGAAGACCACGATCCGAGACCAGATCCATGCTCTGGAACGTCAGATCAAGAGCGCCGACCACGGGGTGGTGGATTTTTTTGGTCCCGGTGCGGTGTTCACGCACATCGTGGGCGCCCCACAGTTTCCTGAAAAGGTCACTACGGGTGGAGAGTTCCCCGACGAGATCGCTGAGCTGACGGTCATACGGAGAGCGCCCGGCTTCGGCGCGGAGCACCGCCACGATCTGGCGAGCGTTACCCTCCCAGTCCAAGTAAAAAGTTTGCGCTTTGGGGTTCAGGAACATGAACCGTGCGGCATTCACCGGAGGTCTTGAGTCATCGAACATCTCGGAGAAAAGTGCTTGACCAAGGTGGTTAGTCGCCACCGCGTCGAGCCTGCCGTTTTGCACGAACACCGGGACTGTGGACATCGCATCGATGGTCTGCTGCATCCCTGCTGTGAGCTGGGTCTTGCGCGCGGTCCGGCGACGTGAGGGATGGGCCCCGGCATTGGCGGTCCGGATCAGGTCATAGAGATGCGCATGTTCGGCCTCGTCGAGCTGCAACGCTCGAGAGACCCCGTCGATCACGGCTTCTGAGACGCCGGTGGCGTTGCCGCGCTCCAGTCGTTTGTAGTACTCCGCGCTCATCCCGGCCAGGAGCGCGACCTCCTCGCGGCGGAGCCCGGGGACACGACGACGACCGCCGTAGTCCGGCAGTCCTGCCTGGGCGAGGGAGAGCTTGGCCCGGCGCGAGGTGAGGAACTCATTGAGATCGTCGTGGGTGTCCATGGCGTTGACGATACGTCGGATTCGATCACGGTGAGGGGCCCTGCTGGGGCACCTGTAGATAGGGCCACGCTAGCCTCGCGATCACCCTGTTGACTAGAAGCAACAGCCGGCCGGACAGGTCGGAGGTGACTTCGAAAGAGGCAATACTATGAGCAACAACAACGTCTGGCTCGTCACCGGCGCAAGTCGTGGCTTGGGCATCGACATCGTCCAGTCCGCCCTGGCAGCAGGGCACTCGGTGGTCGCCACCGGACGCAGCGCAGCCAAGGTCTCCGCCGCCGTCGGTGAGCACGAGAACCTGCTCACCGTCGCACTCGACGTCACCGACCCTGCCGCCGCGGAATCAGCAGTGCAGGCGGCGGCGGAGCGGTTCGGGCGGATCGATGTATTGGTCAACAACGCCGGGAACTTCTACGCCGGCTACTTCGAGAACATCAGCCCTGAGCAGATGAGCGCCCAGATGGACACGAACTTCTTCGGTCCGCTCAACGTCACCCGTGCAGTGCTCCCGGTGATGCGCGAGCAGCGTTCCGGGCAGGTCATCACCATCACCTCCGCAGCAGGACTGATGGGGCAGGAATTTACTGCCGCCTACGCGGCCTCGAAGTTCGCTCTGGAGGGCTGGATGGAAGCCCTGCACTATGACCTGGCTCCCTTCGGGATCAGCACCATGGCCGTGGAACCCGGATTCTTCCGCACCGAGCTGTTAGTCGAGGGCTCCTCCACGATCTGGCCGGCGCTGGAGATCACGGACTACGCCGAACGCACCACCCAGACCATCGAAGCATGGAAGGGCATGAACGGACTCCAGGGTGGAGATCCGAAGAAGCTCGCGCAAGCACTGGTGACCCTCTCCGACTCAGGCCAGCTGCCGCTGCGGTTCCTCGCTGGGGAAGACGTCATGGCCGGTGTCGAGCAGAACCTCGCCACCATCCAGAGCCAGATCAATGCACACCGGGAACTCTCCGCTTCCCTCTCCTACGACTCCTGAAACGAAAGAGGAACACCACTAATGAACACTAAGCTCAACGGAACCACCGCGATCATCACCGGCGCAAGCAGCGGGATCGGCGAAGCCACCGCGATCGAACTTGTTGCCCATGGCGCGACCGTCGCGGTCGTGGCACGCCGTAAAGAACGGCTTGACGGGCTTGTCGCCAAGATCGAGGCCTCAGGCGGCACCGCCGTGGCCATCGAAGCCGACATCACCGACCGCGCCCAGGCTGAGAACGCCGTGCAGACCGTCGTCGACCGCTTCGGCCGCCTGGACATCTTGATCAACAACGCCGGACTCATGCTCCTGGGCCAGGTGATCGACACAGACGTGGAGGAGTGGGAACGGATGATCGCAGTCAATCAGAACGGACTGCTCTACATGACAAAGGCTGCCTTGCCGCACCTGCTCGAGGCGGGCAAGAACGAGCTGCGCGGTGTCGCAGACATCGTCAACATCTCATCCATCGCGGGCCGTCAGGCGTGGGCGAACTTCGGCCCCTACAGCATGACCAAGTTCGGCGTGAACGGCTTCACCGAGTCACTGCGCCAGGAGGTCACCCAGAAACAGGTCCGCGTCGGTGTCCTTGAACCAGGAGCCGTCGCCACTGAACTCGTCTCGCACAACACCGACGAAGTGATGGATGCCGTGAACGAAAGCAACGTCATCCCCGTTCCGCTGCAGCCGGAAGACATTGCCGAGAGCATCGCCTACATGGTGACCCGCACCCCGCGGTCATCGATCGCAGAGCTCTGGGCGATGCCCACTTCGCAGGTCTGATCCCGCGACAACAAGCACCAAGCCGGTGGCAGGGCATCGAGACCTCGGGCCTGCCACCGGCGCCGAGACCATTACGGCCACAGACGGCCACACATACCAACACCACTGAACGGAGAATCACCATGCAGTACCGCACTCTTCCCGGCGCCGGCATCAGCGTCTCGAACCTCGCCCTGGGCACGATGGGCTTCGGCACCGAAACCGACGACGATGCCGTATTCGCCATCCTTGACCGATTCGTGGAGGCCAACGGCAATCTGGTCGATACGGCCAACGTCTATGGGGCTGGTGCCTCTGAAGAGGTTCTTGGCCGGTGGTTCGCCAATCGTCCCGCCGACATCACCGAACGCGTGGTGCTTGCCACCAAGGCCCGTTTCGGCACTGGTCCCGATACCAACGAGAACGGCTCATCGCGGCGCAACCTCGACCGCGCCCTGACCGCCTCGCTGCGTCGTTTGGGTCGTGAGAAGGTGGATCTGTTCCAGCTCCACGGCTGGGATCCCCTGACTCCCATCGAAGAGACGCTGGGCTTCCTTGACCACGCGGTCCGCGCCGGGAAGATTAACTACATCGGCCTGTCGAACTTCACCGGATGGCAGATGCAACTCACGCTCTCGACCGCGAAGGCGATGGGCCTACAGGTCCCGGTGACGCTGCAGCCGCAGTACAACCTCGTCTCTCGCGAAATTGAGTTCGAGGTGGTGCCTGCCGCGCTGTATAACAACATCGGGCTACTGCCCTGGTCACCTCTGGCCTCGGGATTCCTCAGCGGAAAGTATGAGAAGAACACGAAGGCTGACGCCGATACTCGCGCCGGCAGTGGCAGCCCGATGTTTGAACACATCATCGGTGACCTGGCGGCGAAGGACCAGAACTGGGAGACCCTCGAGGTCGTGCGCAACATTGCCAAGGCCAATAACGTCACGTCCAGCCAGGTCGCGCTCAGCTGGGTCACCAACCGCCCCGGGGTTGCCGCCACCATCATCGGGGCGAAAACCGTCACCCAGCTTGAAGAGAACCTCGTCGCCGGGGATCTTGTGCTCAGCGCTGCTGAGACTGCTCGTCTGGACGAGGTCAGCGCACCGACGCCCAACGATTACCCCTATGGGCCGTTTGGTTCGAAGCAGCGCGACCGCTACGTCGGTTCCAGCGATCAGGTCATCGGCGAACTCTTCTAACCCCACACCCGAGAAAGCCCAATTGAGAGGAAGTACACCATGGCTGAATGGTCACCAAAGCAGCTCGCGACGATAGAAGCTAACGACAACCTCTTCGTCGCACCCTTCCGCGAGGACGGCACCACCTACGGCACCCCCACTCAGACCTGGGCGCTTGTCGTTGATGGGAAGGTCTATGTCCGCGCCGCCACCGGGCCCGAATCCCGGTGGTACCAGGCCGCGATCACCCAGAAGGCGGGCCGGGTCCGGGTCGGCGAAGACACCTGGGAGGTCACCTTCGAAGCCTCCGGAACCGAGCATGAGACACAGATCGATGCCGCCTACGAAGCGAAATACCCGGGCAGCTCGGCAGTGCCGATCATGCAAGGTGCCGCCCCGAAGGCAGCGGCCGTGCGAATCTCGCCTTTCATCAGCGAACGTTGAGCCGACCAGCACTGAGGCAGCACAAGGGTCTGAGCTGATCGACTTCGTATCTCCGGCACAGGCGTGGCAAGGGGAGAGGATTGAAAACCCTTTGTTCCGCTTCGATGGATGCCTGGTCTCAGTGCATAGAGCCGCAATCAGGGTTTCAGTCGATTCTGTGGATCTCGGCGGAGGCCCCGTGTGAAGGTGTGTCGAGTTCGTGAATGGATCGATATCAATGCCCGTAAGCCGGTCGGCTTGCGGGCATTGATCGTCCAGTTGGGGAGTTGGTGCACGCTGAGGGATCCTCCACCGTGCCGTTCTTCTCGATCTCCGGCGCTTGCCGCATGTTTGCTCCACGGAGCTCCCAGCTAGCGTGTCTCCCCGGGTCCTCGCCGATCACTCATTGCCGGGCGCCCGGTGTTGATGGCTGCTCGGTATGAGCAGATGATGGGCTGACGACCGCTGCGATTCTGGAGACTGCTGCGTGCATTGTTGTCGTCACGGACTCGGTGTCTGTGGACTCTGAGTCATGGACGAATGCTGTTTGACCGCGTCGCATGCCGCAGAAATCGAAGATCCCGGTCTCGACCTGAGCCGCGAAGGCCTGGGTGTATCCGTGTCTTTCGAAGGATCCGGCTGCCGTGCCCGCAGTCGCCAGCACATGGACTGTGAGGCGTCCCAGTTTCGGGACGAGGCGCCCAGTGTCGTCGAAGTCGAAGGCCCACCTTGCGATGAACACCCGATCAAACCACCCTTTCAACAGTGCAGGCATGGACCACCAATACACCGGGAACACCAGGACCAGGTCCGAGACGTGGTGCAATCGGTCCTGTTCGGCCACGACATCTGGATCCGGTGTGCCGCGGCCCAGATAGAGGTGGCGGTCATTGAGGGTGAACCGCGGGTCGAAACCTTCCTGTGCCAGGTGCCCGACCGCGGTGGCCTCGTGCCCCACGATGTCCTGGAGGAGAGTGGCCGCTTGGTGGGTGAGTGATTCGGTGTCTGGGTGGGCGGTGATGATGAGAGTGCTCACGGTTGTCCTTCTGCGTCGTGTTGCGCAAGTTGCTGGTCCTTCTCGGCTGGATTGTCGAGGTCGGCTCGGACTTTCTCGAGGACGGCCTGCTGGGCCGGGGTGAGGTAGTTCGTCGTGTGCTGTTGAAAAATTCGTTCTGGCGGCCCCGGCAAGTCGGGCAAGTCCTTAGTCAGCGCTGCAAGTTCAGCAATGACAGGCAGGAACAGCTCGGTCAGCTGATCGGCGAGATGCATGACCTCCTCTGAGGTGCTCTCGCCGTCAAGGCTCGCCCACGCCGTCATGGCCGCTGCCACGGAGGAGGCCCGGTCTGGGTGGCTGAGCAGCTCATAGATCGTTCTCAGGTAATCCTGTCCCGCCGGGCCGATGAGATGCATCAACAGAAGGGTGTGGTCCCGGTCAGTCGCTGCCGCACTCTCGGGCAGACCAGATTCTCGTAGCACCCTGTGGAACGGGGCGAGCTCCGGGGGAAGGTCGGGGAAGGCTCCGTATCGCCTGAGCTGGGCGAGCAGTTCACGTTGACGAGTCAGGTGCACGATCTGTGCCGCGTATTCAGTATCTAAGGCGTCGAACACCGTATCTGGCGGGGGATCGTTGCCATCGAGCATGGTCGCGATCTGCGGGAGGGAAAAGCCGAGTCCGACCAGGCGTCGGATCCGCAGGACTCTGACCAGCGCGTGAGTGTTGTAGTCGCGGTAGCCATTGTTGGACCGCTTTGGTTCCTGGAGGAGCCCGATCTGGTGGTAGTGCCGCAGTGTGCGCACGGTGATACCGGCACGGCTGGCGAGGTCGCTGCTACGCATCACGCATCACCTCCACTTCGTGGCTTTTCTCTTCAGCGGGGACGGGTTTGTCCAGGTTACGCATCGATCGGGCGCACAACGCCACGAGGAGCCCAAGAGACCACAGCGCGGCGAGCATCACCAGGGCAGTATGGAGACCCAAGAGCTCTGTCATGGCTCCGGCCAGGAAGATGCCCAAGGGCGAGGCTGCTGTGACGAACGTGTTCTGAGTGCCCAGGACTCGGCCGCGCTTGTCCTCTGGGATGCGCTCGATGGAGAGCACCCCGACCAGTGCTCCGAAGAGCCCGACCGAGAATCCCAGCACGAACGCGCCGAGGAACAACACCCACACCGATATGAGTGTCGCCAAGATGGCGAGGCCGATCATGCTGCCGAGGGCGCCTGTGACGAACCACCCGCGACGAGAACCTCGTGTTCCGGCCACCGCGTAGATCCCACCACCGACCAGCGACCCTGCCGCGATAGCGCTCATGACCAGACCCAGCAGCCCGGGGCGGTTGATCTCGGTGAAATACAGCGGCAGGATGATCCCCTGGAGTCCGCCGATGGCAATGACTGCGGAGGTGGTCAGAATCGTGGTGACCAGGACGAACTTGTTGTGAATCATCTCGGCCCACCCTTCTCGCAGTTGCCCCCAGACCCGACGCACCTGGGCCCCGCCGACCGTGGTCCTCTCTTCGATCGTTCCCACATGGTGGGGAATGAACATGGTCAGCAGTGCAGCGGCCAGTGAGGTACCGGCGGTGACCCATAGGGCGGTGGTGCCGTCCCAGCTGGTGAGCATGGACCCTGCAGCTGCCGGGCCGACGAGGATAGCGACCGCACCGAGTGCTTCGCGGGTGCCGGTGATGCGTTCAGCAGAGACCCCGCCGTGGCGGATGACGGCAGGCAGCAACGCTTCCCGTGCGGTGATCCCCGGGACATCTCCGATCGCGCCGATGATTCCGAAAAGGACGAACCAACCCACAGAGAGACCCGTGATCAGGTCAATCAGGGGCAGGGCTCCCATGGCGAGGGCGGAGATGAGGTCGGTCAGCACCGATGAGGTGCGTCGATTGATCCTGTCGATGACGACACCCATGAAGATGCCGGCCAGGACGGCTGGCACGATGGTGGCGGCTGCGACGGTTCCTGCTGCTAGGGCGCTGCCTGTTGTTTGTAGCACCAACAGGGGAAGCACGATGGCGGCGATGGAGTTCCCCAGCGCGGAGAGCGTGTAGGAAGCCAGGTATGTTGCGGGGAGAAGTCTCATGGGATGAGCTAAAACTATGACGCCGCGTCGGAGTCAACTGGAACAACCCCAAACCCCATCTACTCCGGATTCGCAACCGCCCGCTAGAATCCGCCGATGGTCTTACGGGCAGTGCTCCTTTAGGACGTGAGACCCCCATCTTCAGAGTGGCCTCGTCCTCCGATAGGCCGATACAGGTTCAGACCCGCTTCTCTCCAGACGATCCGCCTCATCCGGAGTTGCTGGGCGGGCACTGGAGAGAACCTGCGAGACTGCTCCGCCCCTCCGACGTCACCCGACGAATCGCGCGGCCCGATCCACCGTCCTATAAACCACATTCGCGCTCACGAGCACTCTCAAGAACGGAGGTTGTTCCCTTCTTGAGAGTGCTCGTGGGGGAGCGAGTGAACTAGTCCATGCGGCCTGTGTGCATGAGTGTCTGCACTGACGGTTCGACCTGGTTACTCGCAGCCACCCCTGTGATCAGCTCGGCCACACGACTGCCGCGAAGCCCTGCGGTCGTGAGCTCACCGTCGCGCACGAACGTGAACACTCCTGATACGGGGAACGCGGTGATGAATGAGGCGAGTTTCTCCTGATGATCAAGAGTTTCCTGATAAGCCGAGGCAGCGAAGAACCGCCGTCGTGCCAATGGGTCAACGAAGGCGATCTCGAGGATCACCAGAGACACCCGGTCCGCGACAACAGTGTGCTCCACCTTCGGAGCCGGCGGATTCGGCGTGCTGTTGTCATGGTCATCTGGTGCGTGCACGCGCACCTTGACGACCTCTGGGCTGTCTTTCGCCACAGCGGCGAAATCTTCGCGAAGGTAGGCGCTGAGGGCAGAGGCCTGGCCCGGCTGAGGGGTGAAGTGCACGTGGAGCCGGTCTAGGGAGTCTTGACCGTTCGGAATCGCGTCGGCCTGACGGTCGAACAGGGTGGTCGAGCCAGAAGGCAGCGGGTATGCCGCAGTTTCTTCGAAGACATTCTGCTCGTCGGAGAACAGGATGCTGGCGGCGTCCTGGAACTCGGCCTGGGTGTCAGCGGTCTTCCACCCGATTTCTACGGCCCCATCGAGTTCATAACCGGGGATGGGGCCAACACTGGCGGGGCTCTCCCAGAGATGTGCGTCCTGGCGTCGGGAGAAGTGGTGCTGGACGTACCAGCCGAGTCCGGGAACACGAGAGCACAGGGGCCCATGCACGTCACGCCAGTACGCACGGAAGGAATCTTCCGGCACTGCCTGGCGCCCCAGGACGGTGGTGTAGGAATTGATGGTGATGAAGGCGTCGCGTGCGCCGTGGTCTGGTGAGCTCAGTGTCATCGTCTTGGTCCATTCGTAGGTTGGTCGCTTCAGTGGATGACCCCGAAGGATGGGACATAGGGCGGGAACGTTTCAACGGGACACAGTCATCAATACCGTGCTTGCCCAGATCATTCCCGGCAGCCTGCGCCTGGCGGCAATCATGAGGTGAGAACAAATCATCAGCAGGAGTTGGGATCGGGTCTCCGACCAGTTCGTTGAGATTCCGCATTTCCCTTCGAAGGTGGCCTGCAGGCCCGATCAGGGCACGAACAGAGTGTGGTCAGTCGTCAGAGACGGTGATCGTCACGTCGATGTTGCCGCGGGTGGCGTTGGAGTAAGGGCATACCTGGTGCAGCATCCAGTGACTCCTCGCCGATGCAACCGATGAGCAGAAGGGCCAAGGTGATGAATCCGGCGCTGGCGGTAAAGACACGCATGTGAATCTTCCGCTCCTCATATTGCCGCAAAGTCATCCGTTCTCGCGGCGTGAGTCGGTCGGTCTGGAGGAAGCCCGAGGACAGGACTGGATTACGGGCCGTCCCCACCAAGATACCTATAAGGAACTTTCCGCTGCGACTCGGTCGGTCGGGTACGCCCCGCAGATCCGCCACTATTCGCAGGACCTGCCGGCAACAGCAGCACTTGTGGCTGCTGTGTGGCACGGCGATCGTGTGGGGTGTCTGGGGGCAGAACTATCGGGGAGCGATGGAAGGTGACGGGGGCGGATTAACTGACTGGGAGGGTTCGCATTCTTGAGTGCCCGCAAGCCGATCCCTCACCGAACGCCCGTAGCAACTATTACTTATTTCGTCCTGCCGCCATTTGGCTACTGATGCCTGCCGCTAGATGGTGCTGTCGAGAATACTCAGGGCGCGGTAGATGGTGGTGTGAATGGGAGCCTGGAGGTTGTGTTCCGCTGCAATACGCACCAGGGCGCCATTTTGTTCTTCCAGTTCGGAGGGTCGTCCTGCGATGAGGTCGCGCTGCATCGACGCTGTGCTCTCGGGGGCGAACGCGTCGTACTGGTTCATCGTGGTCTGGACATCGTCACTGGTGAGGCGGGCACCGGTGGCTGTTCCGATGGCGGCGACTTCGTACATGGCGTCTTCGACCAGTGCTCGGGTAGCCGGGTGGGCACGGGTTTCACCGACGGTCTTGCGGCAGAGTGCGCCGACACCTCCGTAGGAGGTGATGAGCATGAACTTCCGCCATAGGTCGGTGGTGATGTCGCGTGAGATTCGGGCTTTGATGCCGGCTTCGGTCAGTGCGTCCGCAAGGTCCTGTGCGCGGCTGGTAGGTGTCCCGTCAAGCTCGCCGAGAGTAACGGCGGGCTGCCCGCCGACGTGGTGGACATGTCCTGGTGCGACCAGGTAGGAAATGATCATGCACAACCCGCCCAGGGCGTGTCCGGGGCCGACCCCGGCACTGATTTGCTCGGACGCGGTCACCCCGTTCTGCACTGGCAGCACTGGGGTGTTCGGACCAAGAAGAGGCCGGGCCGTGGCCATGACCTCACGGACGGCGCCTGCCTTGCACGCCACGATGATCGCATCACATTGCCCGATCGTTGCGGCGTCTGTGGCGACTCCGGTAATAGGGATCAGCTCGTCGCGTCCGTCGCCGGTGGTGAGGCGTAGGCCGTGCTCTTTGATGGGAGCCAGGTGGCGGGAAGTGACGAGGAGGTGGACGTCGTGACCTGATTTGGCCAGGGCTGCGGCGAAGTATGCCCCGACACCGCCGGCGCCGATGATTCCGATTTTCATCGGGGTCTCCTTAGGTTGCTGAGAAAAACGTCGAACCTTCCAGGGGTTCGCCAACTAGGGCGTCGTGTTCTAGTCGGCAGTACTCCCATGGTGGTCAGGGTACGTGGCTTTTGGCCTTCGGCTTGCTGAAGAGGGGAGAGTTCTCAATGAGAACGGGCCGGTGTAAGTGGCAAACTGCGGCGGTCTGCCTACTGGGCACCGAGGGGTGACATTCGTCGTTGCGATCCACAACCCACCAAACAGGATTGGGCTCAACTTTGCGGCCCCGGTGATCCCCCCCCACCACCGCAAAACTTTGGGATGATCAGAATATTCCTTCGACGACGAACGGCAGTTGCCCGCTGAAGGATCCACCGATCCTCTACCGTTCGCATTCTTCTCGCAGCCTAGCGCTGCGCACTTACTAGCTCCAGGGAGCTCCCAGGCCACGAACACTGCCTGTCCAAGGAAGCCCTCTAGTGTCGTGACTACCTCTTGAAGGTGCGAGTGATTCAGTAGACCCCGCGTCCGGAAACAGTGTCCCCTCACACTCC
Source organism: Nesterenkonia maliinae (assembly GCF_051262655.1). NCBI lineage: Bacteria > Bacillati > Actinomycetota > Actinomycetes > Micrococcales > Micrococcaceae > Nesterenkonia > Nesterenkonia maliinae. Next base: position 67,469 of record NZ_JBIMEY010000007.1, read on the forward strand.
GGCCGCGGGGTTTTCGCGTTCCTGGAGCAAGCATGCGATCTCAGCGCCGGGCCCGGGGCGTTATCTTCCTTAGCGCCTGCCAAGACATCGGCTAGCGGGCGGCGTTCAGGACACTCTTCAGAATGCTGATTGCTTCGTTGAAGCGCTCCGGGTCTGTACCGGAGTAATTGAGCCGAATGTAAGACCCCGAGGGCTCAGCCGGGAACCATTCGGTACCCGGAGCGATAACAACTCCCCGTCCATAAGCATCGCGAGCGAGCTGCTCCACGTCGACCCCGTCGGGCATCCGGACCCACAGGTTCAGCCCCCCGACGGGTGGGCGCCCTATGTGAGCTTCCGGCAAGTGCTTGTGGAGGCTGCCGATCAGATGGTCCCTGCGGGTGCGCAGCTGCGTCCGGAATCCTCGCAGATGAGTCTTCCAGCCGGGCTGGGTGACCACGTCCAGGGCCGCAGTTTGCAGGATGCCACTGACATACATCGCCTCAGCGGCGCGGTCTGCCAGGATGCGCTCTCGGGCGGGACCGCGGGCGATGACTGCCGCCACACGCAGCGAAGGGGACACGCTTTTGGTCAGAGACCTCAGGTAGATGACCCTCCCGTCCATGTCGTGGGCCACGAGGGCACGCGATTCTGCGTCGATACCCAGGTCATGGGCCCAGTCATCCTCAATGAGAAACGCTCCGTGCTGCCGGACAACCTGCAGGACCTCGTCTCCCCGCTCGACGCTCCATTGGACGCCGGTGGGATTGGCGAAGTTGGGTTGGGCGTAGAACGCTCGCGCACCAGTCTCAGCGAAGGCACGATCGAGGTCTTCCGGGTCTGGACCGGAAGGCCCTGTGGGGACAGGAACTAGTTCAACACCGGTCTGGCGGGCGGCAAGGATCGCCCCCCAATACGTCGGGGACTCCACCAGTAAGGTCTGGCCGGCCCCAACGACAGAGCGGAACACCGAGCTGAGACCGCTCTGGCTGCCGTTGAGGATGATCGCATCCCGTGCCGCCGGTGGCGCCACACCGGGTGGGGTCACAGCAGCAATCTGGGTTGCAAACCATGCCTGCAGCTCGGGCAGGCCTTGTGTGGGTGAACGGGTCATCGCGGATTCGGTGCGGGCAGCGCGCGCCAGGGCTGTTCGGACGAGGCGTCCGGGGAGCAGCTCACGGGCGGGATACCCGGAATGCAGACTGATCATCTCTGTCGTGACGGTGCGCTGCGTCGCCGACAGCGCCGGGACGCGATGGTGGGGCGCTCCGAGTGCCGCGGTTTGCCAGCCGTAATCAGCGGGGCTCCTGGTGCCTGAGGCGCGGACGAACGTGCCGACTCCGGGCCGGGACTCCACCAAACCGAGTGTGGAGAGTGTCCTCATGGCCTTCTGCACTGTCACCGGGCTGACACCATTCTGCGCGACCAGCTCGCGGTTCGACGGCAGCTGCGCCCCCGGTGCCGCTGAACGGATCCAGTTCTGGAGTCCGGCTGATACTCGCTCGGTGCTATCGTTGTACATGTCATATAACAGTAGCGCTACACTACGTCGCGCACCAGTGTTATCTTCCCGTGCCGGTCTGTTGTGGGGACTTTTGGGCGTGACCGCGTTCTCGTTCACGGTCCCCTTTACCCGGATCGCGGTGGGCACCTTGTCTCCGTTGTTCATCGGCTCAGCCCGAGCCGTCGTGGCGGCATTGTTAGCAGCCCTGGTGCTGATGGTGATGCGCAAGCGCTGGCCGCACCGGGCTCAGTGGGCGCGATTGGCGATCGTGGCCGGCGGGGTGGTGATCGGATTCCCGATGTTGACCTCATACGCCCTGGATACGGCCTCAGCCAGTCATGGAGCAATGGTCATCGGGATCCTTCCTGCGGCCACCGCGATCGTCGCAGTGATGAGAGGCCGAGAACGGCCTGCACCGTCGTTCTGGGTGTTCGCGGCACTCGGAGCAGTCGCAGCTGTCGTGTTCGCCTCGCTACAGGGAGGCGGTTTTGGTCAGCTCGTCTGGTCAGACCTCTTGCTGTTCGGAGCCGTGATCGCGGCGGCATTCGGCTACGCCGAGGGAGGGTTGCTTTCTCGAGAGCTTGGCTCTTGGCAGACCATCTGCTGGGCGCTTGTGCTGGCTGCTCCGGTGATGATCATCTTCACGGCCATCGCGGTGGCACAACAACCGCCCGCGGGAGGTCTTGCAGAGTGGCTCTCGTTCGCTTACCTCGCAGTGATCAGTATGTTCCTGGGATTCTTCGCCTGGTATCGAGGGCTCGCGATTGGTCCTATTGCGCAGGTCAGTCAGGTCCAGCTTGTGCAACCGGTGGTGAGCATCCTCTGGGCCGCAGTGATCCTGCACGAGGACGTCGGGCTCTCGACCGCACTTGGTGGTTTCGCGGTCATCGTCTGTGCCGGTCTAGCGGTTCGGACCCGACTTTATGGAAGAGCTCGACGCTGACGTGCACGGAAGCCTTCATGTCGGTTTACACGCCCCCCCTCGCCCGCTGAGGGTTCGCTGAGGAATCCCCACAGCTGGAGTCTCCAAGAGGCCAGGGCGACTCAGTCCGACCTCTCAGGTGAATGGGAAAACAAGGAGAGACCCAGTGGCGGTGGCGACGAGTTTGCCACTTGCGTCGGTGACAGTGCCATCGGCGAAGGCGACGCGACTGCCAGGCTTCGACACGATGCCCGTGCAAGTCAGGGGGCCGCTTCCGGCCCGCACCGAGCGAAGATAGTTCACTTTGATCTCTATGGAGGTGTAGCCCGTTCCCTGAGGGAGCGTCGTCTGAACCGCGCAGCCCAGAGCTGAATCCAGGAGGGTGCACACCAGTCCGCCATGAACTGTTCCGATTGGGTTGTAATGGGATTCGTCAGGGTGGCACGTGAATGTCGCCGTTCCCGGCGCCGCCTCGATCAGTGTCATGTTCAGCAACTCGTTCATGGGTGGCGGCGGTAGCTTTCTGCCCATCATCGAGTGCAAGTAGTCAAGTCCACTCATGCTCGGCATGGCGGCCGCGCCGACTGAAGGGTCCTCCCATGTAATTACTCGCTCACGCTCTGTCACTTCGGCTCCGATCATTCGGTTATTCGAGGGCCGACAAGTGCCAGGGCCACGGAAGCATCCTCGAGCAGACGAAGTGAGTGCAGGGCCTGGCACTGTTTACCTGAAGCAATAGTGCGCCGATTGTAAGATCAGTCGCAACACATGTGTCTATGTTTCGAAATCTGCCCTGCCGAGACAGGCGCGCTTCGTATGGCGTTCCTCATTGAGTGAAGCCGAAGTTGGTCGTGATCGTGACCTTGTCACGGATTGGCGCAAGTGCCTGATGATTGTAATATCCGAGGCAGATCAGGTTCGGCAGAAGTTGACGGTATGTGCACTCGTCAGTGCCTCTCAACGCTGCGGGCCCGCAACGTTTAGAGGCACCTCGCCAGTACAAGGATGCTTGCTCCTCTCGTCACCGAGAGACTGACCGGCGAGGACGCGGAGATGTGGACAGAGGCAATCGTGCACGCAAGCCTTGCGTGCTTGGAAGTCGCATTCGTGGCCTGGGCGCAACCCGATGGGACCTGGTGGCGTAGCGCTACCCTGTGCGTCACCTTCGACACCGCGATCTTCGCGCGCTGATTCGTAACCTCGAGTGATGTCATCGGTGAGACCTACGGGTGCTGCCATCCGCATCGTGCCATCACGGCACTGCGCGCGATGGCGATAATCGGATCCCTGCCCAGTAGCGCCCCACTTAGGGTCACTAGGAGCGCCAATTACTGTTGCGGAGAGACCGCCACTTGTCGCTGCGACTTACACGGCTTCGTCTCTCACGTGAGGTGCACGGTGAGGGTCTATCAACGCACGTGCCGCGTAGCCCGTCATATCCGGAGTTACGCATCAGCGCAGCTACGCATTCCCGGAGCCAGGAAGGGTCCAGACGTCCACGTGGGGGAGTGTGGCCGGGCAGTGCTGGGCCGCTGAGTGATCCGGATCGAGAGCTTCTCGGAGGCTGTTGCTTCGCGCGTTGATAGTGTCCCCGCGCAGTCGAGGAGGGGAGCCCCAGAATCTGTCCGACATCCGTGATGCTGAAGCCTTCCCAGTGGACAAGTCTCACCAGTTCGCTGTGCCGGAGTAGTTGAGTCGAATGTAGGGCCCTGTTGGCTCCGGAGGGAACCATTCTTCGTGACGAGACGTGAAATACCGCAGATCGCCTAGTCCTCGCCCCTGGCTTCCCGGGAGGACGCGACGTCGTCGACGATCGTGGCGATGTGGCGCATGCTGGTGATCAGCGAGCCATAGATCGGCCACGCACTTTGGGGGAGGTGATGGTCGTTCGACATATCTTCGGCCAGGGCGGTCAGCCGATCGCGGACGGGCTCGACGTTGGCGTCGGGGTCCGCGATCGACCGCCCGCAGTCACGGACGACGTCGACCCACTGTTCGCGGAATCGAGCATCCCACGTGCCCTGGGCGTAGGTGGAGTCCCGCAGCGTGCGGGCCAGATTGCGGAGATGCGAGATGCCTTCGTCGACGCGGACCAAGATGTCCCCATAATCGGCTTGTTTGGAGTCCGTAGACGGTTGCGAGCGGTTCTTCGTGCGGCGGTGGCGGCGCAGGTAGTCGCGTGGATTCGCCCGGTGGCTCTCTTGGGCGAACCACACAAACTGCCATGCCGAATTCACCTCCCGCTCCATCGATTTTGTCGCTTCGAGCCAGGCATCCGCGTTGTCCGTGCTCCAGGAGGTGAAGAGATTCTCGGCCATGTTGACCAGGACATCACCCATGCGCCGGTTGATGGAATCCACGTGGCGGGCCGCCTGTCGGTCCCGTAAAGGCGGAACGATCATGAGATTGACGGCGATACCCGCCGTCACTCCTACGCCGACCTCAAGCAGGCGATCAAGCAACAGAGGCGCCTGGTCGTCGAAGCCGTTGCTGAGAATGAAGATCGCCGTGGTGGCAATCGCCACCCCCTCGGTACGGATCCACGAAATGCGGGCTACCACCAACCCGACCAGCAGCGCCAAGGCGAAGGTCCACGCGCTGACGCCGAGGTAGGTGCCGATCAGAAAGGACAGCCCGACACCGAGGGCGGAGGAAATCGATGTTTGGGCGCCGCGGGACAATGACTGATACACCGTGGCATGGACGGTCAGCAACGCTGTCCACGGCGACAAGAACGGCAACGGTGTTTCCAACACCGCGACTGAGAACCACCAGGCGCCCGTCGCCGCAATGACGCTCTTGAGGATCTGCGCCGCGCCCGTGAGGAACACCGGGCTCTTCACCAGCTCGGTCAGCCACGCCACACTACGTTCAGTGGGCCGCGGTTGACCATTGGTCGCTGCCGAGTCCGTGGTCATCTCATTTCACCGATGGTCATCCGGTTATCTTATGGGCGGCCACTCGAATGGGGATGCCCTCGTCCCCCGGTGCACGGTCACGAGCACGAGCACGCAGACAACTACACCCGCGGCATCCAGAACGCTCACTGAAGTTCTCTAGGTTCCGGCGTGACTCAGGCCGGGCACATCGCGGTGAGATTGTGGTTCCCCATGAGGCGGGCGGGGTTGAGATAAACAAAGACCTCCGTGGGCAGGATGTGAGACACGACGCTCACCCCTGACTACGGGGGTCATGGCGCTCCACGCTAGATGTACCGCTTACTTCCTAGGGTGGCAGGAGAAAGCCGGTGGGGAGCTTAGGGGGCGCAAGAGGCCGTTACGGAGACTCAGGATCATGTTGCCGCAGGTGGTTAGGGTTGCGGACCTGCTCCTAGGGTGCCGCTGTTGTCGGGTTCGGAGGCGCTCTCGGTGCCAGCACTGCTTACTCTCACCGTTGGCGCTGAGGGCACGGTCGACGGTCTGACCCGCTCGACGCTGGCCGTGCCGGCTGAAGGATCTGTGGGGCAGGCGTTAAAGGAGCCACACGTCCAGGTCTCTGGATACCAGCGATGAATGGCAGTCTTCTAGCGCCGGGACCCGTCGCTTGGAGTGAAAGCCTTGACGTTACTCGGGCAACAGGGGCGCACCCGGACTGACAGAGCTTTAAAAGACCAGGCACCTCGTGACCATTCTGCACGCTCGTGCAAAACCGTCAGTGGACAGGGGATTGATGACCTACAACTCCCAAGAGGGAGTCACTTCTCTCCGGCCTTGCAACACTCAGGTCTCGACCGTAGCGTGCTGTCATGGATAAAACACTGCACGCGGTGGCACTGAACTGCACCCTGAAACCCTCTCCCGGTGAGTCCAGCACAGACGTCATCACCGACCAGTTACTGGTCGAACTTGCTTCTCACGGTGTCTCCGGAGAGACCCTGCGGGTGGTCGACTATGACGTCAAACCTGGTGTCGAGGCAGATATGGGGCACGGTGATCAGTGGCCGGAGATCCTGGAAAGGATCAAAGCCGCAGATGTCCTGGTCTTCAGCACCCCGACGTGGGTGGGCCACATGTCCAGTGTGGCTCAACGGGTGCTGGAACGCTTAGACGCCGCGCTATCCGAAGCTGATGATCAAGGTCGGCCGATCATGTTCGGCAAGGTCGCTATCGTCGCCGTGGTCGGCAACGAGGATGGCGCGCATAAGATCATCGCAGATGCGTTCCAGGGTCTCAACGATATCGGCTTCACCATTCCAGCTCAGGGCGGAACTTACTGGAACCATGAGGCGATGAACCCGAAGGACTACAAGGACTTAGCCGAGACTCCCTCTGCAGTGGCTGCCACAAACAAGACGGCCACTACAAATGCAGTACACCTCGCACGCCAACTCAGTCACATCCAATACCCCGGCACCTGAGACCGTCCTCTCAGGGCCACGCTCTCTCAGGATATTCTTACCCCCAGCCGTCGGGGAGCGGAGGGGCCACCGCACTGGTCTTGAGATTCTAGAGGCCCCGTTGCCAAGATTGGACGCCACCAGGGGCGGTATGCAGCGATAGTGACGAGCGGCAGTCTTCACACGATTGAGGCCACCATTTCGGCTCGCCCGCAAGACGATCTCTTACCGAACGTTCTCCGCCACCAGCTCGTACGGAGGTGTCTCGCAACTGAGGACGAGTACATGAACCCTCCGGGACACTGTTGCAAGACTCTTGGACATGTCAGCCGTCGCAGGACCTAAGGGAACTAGAGCTGTGGAAGACATGTCTCGTCTACCGTCTCGCAACCCAATGGTTGCGAGACGGGCTGGAGCAGCAGCGCTGGAAGATGTGAACCACGTGGCACGGCCGATACACCGAGGAGAGAGGGGCCGGGTCTGTTGACTTCCTGACCGTTAGAAACCCATGAGCTGTTCATCGGTGCGCAGCGGCAATTGAGTGACATGAAGAATTCTTGACAACCGGTGTCGAACGACAGAATGGCTAGAGGCTACCCATTCGTCGAGGTGCGACTGGCCCAGGATGACCATGACGGGTTGGGTACAGCGGGCCGGAGGGTGTCGGGAGATAGCGCGTAGGGTTCGTCGATCTAGTGGGCTGGGATCTGGGGAAACGCCTGGGTGGGTATGCCAGTCACCCAGGTAGGACAGTCGTCGTCCTGAGTCCGCGTACAACTGGGCGATCTGTTCTGCTTGCCACCCGCTATCTGGATCGAAGGATGTCCGGTCGTGGCGGGCATTTGGCCCGGGGCCTACGATATTGGTCACGCAGATGTGTTCGGAGGATCGCCAGCCAAGGAGCACCCCGCCTGTCTCGAAGGGAGCCTTTGCGTTTGCCTCTCGCAGTAACGCAGCTGTGATCCTGTTCCCTAGCCAAACGGTCGTCAACTGTGCTGGCACTCAGGGTGGCGAGTGAGTGATTGGGTGTCCCACTGGGGGAGATCTGCCCCGCCGGGGTGCTCCAACGAGAGGACTGCCGCGTCGTGGGTAGGCTTGTTTGAAAGCACCCCAAGTGCAGTCCGCGCAGCGTGGAGAGCTACTTCGTTTAGGTCGTGCCCAGGCCCTAAGAAGGTTGGTTCCGCACAACCTGCTGGTTGAGTCAGTGGCGCAGGACTCGCCGGGGGCTGAAGATGATCATTTTTGAGGCGTGCCCATTCGAAGCAGGAAAAGCACCACGGAGCCGATGCTGGTACCCGAACAACTGCCCCTCCCAGCGCCCCATTTGTTGCCCAAGCACCAATCCACGGTTTGCCAGCCCGCCGGGCGAGGAAAGCAGACAGACGTTGGACCCCGACCTCTGCAGTGGCGTCGATGACGAGGTCCGCCTGCTCGTACTCCCGTGCGAGGCTCATGCGCTGCTCAGTTCCTGCCGCAGTGCTGCCCACCGAATAATTAACCGATGAAACCTCAATATAGGGGTTGGCCTGCCTGGCGAGAGCGGCAGCTGCGTCGCTCTTGGCGGTCCCGACAAAGGACAGGTTGTTTGCGTGACGGACCAGATTTCCAGGCTCCAACACATCGTGATCGATGATTGTCAGTCCTTCAATTCCTGCGCGAGAGAGCTGATCAGCGATGACGCTGCCGACCGCGCCTACACCGATGAGGAGCACCCGCTTCGAATCGAGTCCCGTCGCCGAGTCGATTCGCGCCCTCATATCAGTTGGTCCGATACGTCCGGAGCGAACCAGATGGTAGCTCGAGGGCGCACGTCGAGGCTTCTGGCGTGCAGGATTCCCAGACTTTCTTGCTTTCCTGTCGGGTGGGATTACACGCCCAAGCTCATGAACGAGGAGAACCCACCCTGTTCCGGTGGTGGTTTGGGAATGTTCTTCCGGGAAGGACACCAGGCGGAGTTCCAGCTGCGTGTTGTTGAAACAGAACCGAGGAGGAGGAGCTCCCACGAAGGATTCAGCGGTTTCCCATATCCCAGCTGCGTTTGATGCCTTGACTGCTGTGGGCATGTGGACCCACTGGGCTTTGCACTCCGAGCCGTTTTCGTAATGCTGCGTGACGGGCTTGGGCATGCTGAACAGCGTTGACATATCGGAGTCTGCTATGGACTCAACGACGAACAGGGTTGGGGCCTCATCCTGCAAGGGCGCGTGCCCGGCAAACCGTAGCGTCGCGATCCCACTTGCGGCGTCTGCTCGGGGTTCCCAAGCACTATCAACCAGCGCCATAGCGTTGGCTGTGTAGCTGTAGTAGTCGGAAAACGGCTCCCCCTGGTTTTCCTCATCACCACTGCGTTCCTCGGCAACCCCGGAAGTTAGAGCTTTATGCAGTTGCTCCCGGATCAGCCAGGCGAGATCATTCCCGGTGTCCCACGCAGAAGAGGAACGGCCGATCAGGCACAGATTATTTCCGAAAGGGTGCTGATGGTGTGCCATATCGAGATCCGGTGCTCTCACGTCAGGGCGCAAAAATGGGTAGAACTCCGGGAAAGTCACGATCAGTTGAACATCGCCCTGCTTCGTGTACTCGTCAGGGACGATCACAGTCCATCTGATGACGTCTTGAGCTCTTGCTTCCGCGTCCTCCCGGACAGTGACCCCGAGAGACTGAAGCGCAGCGCGTTCATGCTCCAGTCTCCCGGGGTACTGCTCCCACCACGGCATGAAATTGACCATGGGGAATTAACCCACAGGCCTGTTTCCAGGTGGATTAGGCGGGTTTGGGGGACCCGGAGGGACGTCGGGCCTCCCTGGCTTGCCAGGGTGCGACGGGTGTACCGGATGGTCGGGTTTATTCGGTTTCTTTGGCTTGTCAGCTGACTTCTCCATAAGGACACCTTGCTTCATTCTCATAAGCAGACTCTCTCCTGGTAAAAGAATGCCACATCACACTGACATGGTGATCCCTTGAAGCGTCCCAGGTTCTCTGCAGCTATTGCGGCTCACCCACATTAGCTCCGTAGTAAGCGCGCTCGTGCTTTACCGGGGTCAGGTTTCTCCGCGTCCCGTGAGGCGACGGTTGTTTCACCCAATCGACCTAGCCAGCGGTAGCGAACTCGACGTCTGCCAACTGTCGGTAGGAGTCCTAGTGGAAGACATCGGTGCGGATGCATTTGGTCTTGAACAGCCCGATGATGGACTCCATGAGGCTGTTGTCATAGGCGTCGCCGACGGTGACGATCAAGGGACGGATGCCCTCGATCTGAAGATTTTCGGTGAAACGCATCGAGGTGTACGGAGAACCGGCGTCCGAGAGACTGATCAGCTGACCCCGTTCAACCGGGTGGGCCTCGCGATCACGCTGACAGATCGCCATACGCAGCGGGATATCCACCAGCTCGGTCTCTCTGGTGGTCGCCGCGTTCCAACCGATGATCTGTTGGGCGAAGACATCGACGATGAACGCCACGTAGGACCATCCCGCCCAGGTGCGCACGTAGGTGAAGTCCGCGACCCAGACACGATTCGGCGCATCGGCGGTGAAGTCCCGGTTCAGCAGATCTCCGGCACGGACCCTGTCCTTGGCGGGGATCGTGGCGCGGATGCCCTTGCCTCGGCGCACACCGGCCAGCCTCAGGCTACGCATACCTCGATCCACCGCACCTCGGGAAGCCCCAGGGAGGCTGCGCCGTATCAGGGCGGTCATCTTCCACCGGTCGTAGAGGCCCTCCGGAGCGAGCTTGGTGGTGCCATGACGATCGGTCGTGAAGGCCACCTTCCGATTGTGGCCTTCCACCGATGCATCAGTGATCGTGCGGGAAGCGACGTGTTGGTTCCCCCGCGAAGAAAATTGAGGCCCTGCGCAGGATCTCATTGGTCTCTTTCAGTCGCCGGTTCTCCATGCGCATCTGCTTAAGCTCGGCGTTCTCATCGGTGCTGACACCTTCGCGGTTGCCGTGGTCGATCTGGTGCTGACGCACCCATCGTCGGAGGGTGTCACACCCGACACCGACCTGTGTGGAGATGACCTCCACTGCGGCGGTGGGCGAGGAGTAGTCGGACTGGTGATCGAGCACCAATCGGACGGCGTGCTCCTTCAGAGCGGGATCGATTCGACGAGGCATGGCTACATCCTTTCAGCTTAAAAAGATGCGGCATCAAACCTGGGACGCTTCAGGACGCCTCAATCTGACCGGTCGGGAAAGATTGATGTTCCCGTCAAAGAAGGTGGCGGAGTGCTCTATGACTTCGGCCCGCACCTCATCGACCAGGCCATTCAACTGTTCGGACCGGCGTCCGTTGCCTACTCCGAGGTCATCACACGAGGTGAGAGCGGCGTCGCCCCGGACGATGCGTTCGTGGCTTTGGAACATGAGTCCGGTACCAGGTCGCACCTGTGGATCAATAGTCGCGTTCCTCGGAACGCACCGCGGTTCCACGTTGTCGGATCGAAGGCCGGCTACACAAAATGGGGACTCGACAGCCAGGAGGACTACATCAAGGGTGGCGGTGCAGTGACCGATGCCGACTACGGCCTGGAACCCCCAGAAGGGTGGGGAATGCTCGGCATCGGTACGGTGGAAGAGCGGATTGAACCTGAGCGAGGATGGTATCCGCGCTTCTACGAACTCCTGGCCGACGCCCGACTGCGGGGTGGCCCGATGCCCGTTGATCCGAGAGATGCAACTGAGGTCATGGGCATCATCGAACGTATCCACGGCGACTATCGGTCCTGATCACCACAAGTCCTGTGTGAAGGTGTCCGCCCACGAGTTGTCTGAGTAGGGCTCGTTCGACATCAGGGGATCCGACGACCAAAGCTTCACTCGAGCTGGTTTTCACCCTGGTGTTGGCCTTTCGCCTTGAAACCCTCCATTCTCCGCGCCAGGTTGTCCATCTCTCGCTGCCGAGCGCTCTTCTGTTGCGGTGTATTGGTTTCCGAACGCTCGTCTACATGCTTCTCGGCGTCCTGCGAGGCCCGATCGAGTGCACCTGTATCTTGTACGACCTCGGGAACCTCTGTGGTGGGCACATCAACCTTCTGCTCCGTTCCATGGATACGTGACGGTTCTGGTGCTCGAGCGGATCCAACGGCAGGATCATCGTGGGCAGAAGTAGTGGAGCGCTCCTGTCTCTGCCGAGTTGCGGCTGTGAACGACGCTGCCAGGGGTGTTGGTCGTTCTGCAGGCTCGACGTGTTGCTTCTCTGCCTTGCGGCGTTCCTCTTCTTCCCGGTGTTGGCGTACTGTGCGCTGAGCGGCTTCTTGCGCACGCTCGTCCGGTTGCGCTCTGGTCGTATCTTCGGTCGGCGTCGAGGTCATGTCATCGGGTCTCTTTGTGCCCTGTTCTGTTGAACGAGGCTTAGCAGGTTTGGGTGCCGGCACGGTCGTATCCCGAAGTGCTTCTAGTTCGGCCTCCCACTTGACCTTCCATTTGTGCAGGAGCTGGCGATCCGCAGCGTTTGATGCGTCGAAATTCTCCATCCATGCCAGCCGGGGGACGTCGAGGCCCCTCTCGTCGGCCCAGTCCTCGAGCCACTGGTCGAGGCATTCCTCATAGGCCAGATCCGCGACGACCCGGCGAGCCTCGTCAATCTCCGTCGGAGCCAACACCGGATCGGGCTTCACTGGTAGCTGCTGAGACTCTTGTGGCCGCCTCCGTCGGGGCAGTCCGCTAGCCTTCGCCTCCAATTGGGAGAGCGTGTTCTCGTAGTCGTAGTGGTCACCGAGCCGTTGCCCACGCACGGGTTGCGGCATGTCATCGAGCCGGTAGCTCAGTGTGGGCTTCTTCTTCCCGCGGTGGTTCACCGTGACGCGGAAGTCCTCGCGCATGATCTCGATGAAGTTGTCGAGATCACTCACGCGGGCGTCATCCATGCAGGCTTCGTATGAATCTCTGATGATGTCGTGGTTGCTCTTACTCCCGCTGGAGGCCATGCGTCGATCCATCGCGGAGCGCTTCTCGGCCTGTCTCTCTTCGCGGTTCTTCGGCTGAGGTGCGAAGCCCCATTCTGGATGGTCGCGGGCGAACTCGTCATGCTTGTCTCTGATCCACTCGATGTCTGTGGCCTTGGCCGAGAGCTTCCGACCCGCCTTGAAGGTCTCACCGTCGATCTCCATGTCTTGGGCCTGCACTGCGTTGAGAACGGCGTGGACATGGAATTTCCCGCCTTCGGTGAGCATGGTTCCGTGCTGATCCATCATGCCCTTGGCATCGGCCTGGGCTACAAGTTTCGCCTGGACTGCGCAGCCGCCGTCAGTGGCACGGAACTTCTCCTCGATCTCTGCGCGTACATAGCGGAATGCCCGCTCGGTGTCTGCCGTGTCGCGAGGGTTTACGGAGGAGAGGTCGAAAGAGTAGATCAGATTGATCGCTTCCGAGCCACGGACGTAGCCACCCTCCACCGCAGCATGTGTCGGGTTCGCAGGGTCTTCCAGCCACCGTTTGCCTGCACGCTTGTGCGTTGCCACACCGCGACCGGCAGGTTCGTAGGCGACGCCTTCGCGGCGGACATGCGTCGCTGTTTCGCCGTCCTTAGGTTCTGCCCAGTACTTCCTTCCGCCGGGATAGACCTTGCGGAGGTGAGTCGCTTCTTCACCGGGATCGGGGGGAGTGTATGTTGCGGGAACCTTCCGCATGGCGGTCTCGCCGGTGTGCCCGTGCTTGCGACGCAGGTGGGTGAACTCTTCGACTGCGGTCTCCGCGCGGCAGTTGATGCCGTCGCGATAGAGCACTCGCGGCTGATCGGAATCCTTCTTTTCCTTCTCCGGGTAGCGAAGAGAGCGTGCGGCGACGACGCTGCGGCTGATGGTGATGACCGGCGCCAGACTCACTCCCGAAGCCATGACAGCGCCCTATGAATGGCGGTGTCTCGCCTAGCGAGACCTCCGAGCCTTCTGTCGATCTCATCCAGTCGACGCCGCACTGCATCGATAGCCGTCGCCGGAATCCGGTCATCAGTGCCGCGTCCGATGAGACTCGCGACGCGGGCGATCTGATTCCAATCGAAGCCGACCTTCTGAATCTGTAAGGTCATCTCGCGGTAGCTGGCATCGATCTTGTGCAGTGCATCGCGGAGCTCTTCGAGCAGTTCCCGATCGAGGTCAGGGATCGTCTCTGCGAGCTGGGACCGCTCTTTACCGAGCCTTCGGACCAGTGCCCTCTGAGCAGCTTCGGCAGTGTCGGCAGAGTCCACTGCGTCAGCGACGATCTCAATGACGTCAGAGATACCTCGGCTTGTATTCTCCGAACCGAGCATGGCCACCACGACGTCGAGTTGCTGCTTCGTCTCGGGGGTCACCTTGGCTGCGATGGAGATGGTGCGTCGCTTGCTGTCGTGGTCGTTCTTCGCATTGGACGGATCGTCGGGCAAAGCTGGACTCACAGGGGATGGTCCGTACGAAGCTGTATCGGACATCGGGTGCTCGGTGTTCAATGTTGAATTCATCGTTGCACCCTTAAAATCACTGAACCCTCGGTCGGAATCCGCGAGAAGCTGCAGCTAGGCCGAATCTTCCTTTATTCGATTTTAGACAGGTACCCGGTATTTGGCAAGCAATACGACGGTTTACCTTTGTCGCTCCGCTCGAATGTCGCCGTGGTACCGGTCGCGCTTCGCGCTTCCTTTGCTTGCCGGGCTTCGCCCTGGACCCAGCGGGAGGGCCCGGCCCTCCTTGCAACCTCCCTAGGTGAGGGTGCGGCACTAGCATCAGTAATGAATGCCACGGTCTGACTCGTGCATGGTCATACGAGAACTCGCATCTCAACGCGAGGTGCTCCTTCGACCTGCCGCCGCAACGGCTCCTTGGCGCGAACTGCCCCATTGGATACCGAGAGGGAGGCTCCGGCACCCTGTGAGCCGCGAGCTAGAACCGGGAATCAAGTTCAACTTCGAAGACCTGGCCATCCTGGCACAAATCGTGATCGTCCCGTTCGGGAAATCAACCTGCCAGAGCTTGCATTGGTCAGCCGAAAGAACAGCGGTTCATACTCAGGAGTAAGCTCGCAATTGAGCTGTCTCGCTCGGTTGCGACGCGGGCTGCCGAGACGGAATATTAGATTCGCTCCCAGGCGTGTAGGCGACCGTGGCAAAACCTGCCTTGAGTTCAATGTACGGGTGGTGCCAAGCAAGCGACCCGTCGACTGCCACTCCCAAGGACAGCGACCTGCAGTCTTGAAAACCGAGAGGGCTAGACCGCCTGAGTTCACCTGACAATCACACAGACAAATCCAGGCAAGATTCGATGAATTACGGGTTTTCGCTCAGCGCCCAACGGAGGTAGAGGAATGACGCAGCTGCCAATCCCGGTCCAGGTCGGATCCGAACCACCCGATCACTGGGACGGTATTGAGCGTCGACAACGGCAGGATAGCGGTGGCGCATTATCGTACCTGCGCAAGAAGGAACGTCCTTCAGTCGCCCGGCCAGACATCAACTGGAGGGCGTGGGGGCTCGACCCGCGGTGGATTGGCTTCGAAACTGTGGACTGTGCGGCGGCGTTGCAACCCGGCACATTCTCCGGACAAGGTGCTGATGAGTTCTTTCGTTTTCGGCAGGGTGCGGAACAGCGGGGTGAGACAGCGCTAGTGATTAGCCCGATCGGCGAGATCGAAGGCGAGTTTCGCGGCGGTTACAACGTTTTCGGTTCGTCTGTCAGTTCGGTCTCGATCGGGCGGACCCACACGAGCATCAACGGTCGCATGATCGGCAAGGGCGCACAAGTGCGAATTGCTCCCAACCTCGGCGATGCTGACGGTCAGCTCGCGCTCCGACTGCTGAACTGCAAGGCCGTGGCTAGGTGGCGCAGCCTGTCGCTCACTGGGGCAGTCTCGGAATCTGTTTACGGTCGCGAGGAGCACGATCCGGAAGGAACGCTGCTACCGATCTTGGAGACGGAGCTCGGCGAGCCAGTCGTCGCGGCATGGTTATCGCCGGACGGCGTAGAACGGCGCTACGTCCTTCCGGCCGAGGCCCCCTGGACGATGGTGCTTCCGTGGTTACTGGAACAGGCGTTGCCCGAGTTCGTTCCAGGCGCGCTGAGACGGGCGCGGCGTCTGTTGGACTCTGAAGAAGGCCTTAGTACTCGTAGGGAACGCGAGGTCCGCGCTGAGCTGATCGCGCTAAATGTTGACTACAGGTCGCGCCTCAGCGAGCTGCAGCGCCACCTTGAGGAAGCTCAGAGTGCAGTTGCAGCAACTCGTGAGGGGCTGCTTTATGGGACCGGTGCGCGACTCGTCGACGCCGTGCGGTCCGTGTTTGAGTACGCCGGTATTCAGGTGGTGGACCTCGACGACGAGTTCGGAGACACTAAAAATGCCGATCTGCTTTGCACCTATGGAGCAATGTCCCGGTTGGTAGAAGTGAAGTCGGCGACTGGGAGCGCTTCAGAGCGCGCCTACCAAGATATGCTCCGACACTTACGTGAATGGCCGAGTTTGCCGGGTGCTACCCCGGTGGCCGGCGGCGCACTCGTGATCAGTCATGATCTCCGAAAGGTGCCACTTGAGAGGAATCCGGCCCCGTACTCCAGGCCGGAGTTCCTGTCGGCCCACACTGAGCCGGTGATCTCCGCCCTTGAGCTTTTCTCAGCCTGGCGCGAGGAGGACGTAGGGGCGATTCGTCAGCTGCTGTTCATCTCCGGCACCGCATCGGTAGCTCAAGCGGCGGGAGCAGAAGATACAGGAACCCGAGAAGTTGATACTGCCACAGCCAGCCGCAACCGGCGGCCGTGGTTTAGGCGGCGGTAAGGAGTTAGTACGCCCGCGCGCGGTGAACCGTCTTGAGTGGCGCTTGTCTTTTATCGGGGGAGGGAGGCAGGCGCGCCGAGCGGCGTGGTCGTGCCATTGGCCCAGGCGAGTCCATCCGTTGCCGGCCCGCCCACCCGGGGTGGAACTCTGATCACGTTCAGGTGGAGTCCCGGACGATGAGCGCAGGGAGCAACTCCACCCGGTGAGGCGTCCACAGTGTCCCGCTGCGCCCCGCGCGGATGCGTTGACTTAGCAGCTGGGCGCCGACCCTGCCGACCGCCTCCTTCGGCGGCGATACGGCTGTCAGGGGTGTTCTTCCCAGGCCGGCCACCACGTCGTCGTAGGCGATGATGGCGCAATCTTCTGGCACGCGGATTCCAGCTGCCGTCAGACGCTGTGACAAAACCAACGCGTTCTCGTCGCTGTGGATCAGCGCCGCGGTGATGCGATGTTCTTTCACCAGTTCTGAAAGCCAGCGCGGGTCCTCTAGATCGCATGTGACCTGATGGAAGGCAAGCTCAGACGTGGCATCATCTGAAACCCAGTTCGCGCCGCCCGCGGCGTCCGCAGTGCTCAATGTCGTGACCCAATGGTCGATGCTTGGGTGTTCCGCAGCGATCTCTGCGAATGCAGTATTCACTGTGCGAGCAGTGGGGCTGTCCTGGCGTGCTGCGAGCAGAATGCGTCTGTGGCCGCGGGTGACGAGGTGTTCAACTGCCAGATGTGTCCCATGCCAATGATCGCTCTGCACGGAGTCCACCAGAGGAAGATTGAGGTGCCGATCGGGTCGGCGTTCAAGGAGCACAGTGGGTAGCTTCAGATGCTCCAGCATCGCGCCAGCCGAGTTCTCCTGAGCCTGGGTGCGCCAGCGGGGCGCGAGAAGTACGCCGTCCACCCCCTCACGTTCCACCTCCTCGAGAATGGTCCGCTCAGGGTTTGCCGTGTTCGGTGTCGGGTAAAGCACGACCCGATATCCGGCGTGCTCCAGGAACTTGCGGGCCCCAAGTGTGACCGCTCCGAGGTAGGAATGTCGTTCCGGTGCGATGATCGCGATGGTGCCCTGTGCTGCAGAGTGGTCTGCGGAGGGCTGGCCGCCCCCGTCCGCCCGCGACACCATCCCGTGGCGTCTCTCCACTGAACCGTCGGCCGTCATGGACTCGAGGTCGCGCCGCACAGTCACCATAGAAACGTTCAACAGTGCTGCCAGGTGTGCCACCTTGACCTGGTCATGGTGATCAAGGACGTCCAGGATCCTCTTGCGTCGTTCCCCGACGGATTCCCTCACGGCGACTCCTTATGAACCTTTGATCGTTTCTTGCAAGTTCACTGATCGTATCGCTCGGCGTTCGAGCAAGGGCTCCTGTGCAGTCTGACTTGGTGGGCGGACACAATCCTGTGATCGTTTGATTGAAACTGTCTCAAGACGATCTCTTGACCATCAAGTGATCGAACCGCCATACTGTAGCTGTTATCCAGATCACATCGAGCCGGTTGAGGAAGAGGGTTTGCAATGGAGCAAGGTCGTGTCGCCAAAGGGATTGCAACAGGGTCCATAGTTCTGCTCGCAGCAGCAGGCTGCGGCTCCGGATCCGACGAAGCCTCGGCGGGTGAAGAGATCGAACTGAGTTTTGCCTGGTGGGGTTCGGACCAGCGTGTCGCCAACACGGAGGAAGTCATCGAAGCGTTCGAGGCCGAGAACCCGAACATTTCGATCTCGCCCGAGTACAACGACTTCCGTGGGTACTGGGACCAACTCGCTACTAGGGCTGCCGGTGGCGACTCCCCGGACATCATGCAGATGGATCTCGAGTACTTCCGCGAATACGCCGAGCTCGGTGCCCTGCTGGAGCTGACCGAGGTTGAAACGGATCAGATTGACGATTCGCTGTTGGATCAGGGATATACCGAGGGTGCCCAATATGGGATTCCAACTGGGTTCGCCTCGGTCTCCGTGATCGCGAACAACGACGTCTTTGAGGAGGCCGGAGTCGAGATGCCCGACGACACCACCTGGACCTGGGATGACTTCGAAGAGATCGCTGCAGAGATCCAGGGGAGTTCGGACGATACATATGGTGCCACGACTCCCTTCGAACCGTTCGCAGGCGTGCAGGCGTGGATGCGACAGCAGGGAAAGGAGCTCACCACCGCCGATGGAGAGCTCGGTGTCGAGGCCCAAGACCTGGTGGAGTACTTCGAACACATCCAACAGCTCAATGATGCCAACGCGCTGCCGCCAGCCCCGGTCATCGAAGAGGACCGAGCAGCAGGTGCGGACCAATCGCTCATCGCTCGGGGTGAGTTGGGAATGATCTTCGGCTTCTCCAATCTCTACCCCGCTCTGATCGAGGAATCGGGTCAGGAGCTGAGTCTGTGGCGTCTGCCCAGTCCCACGGGCAATGCTGAGGACAACGGCATGTGGCACCGGGCGTCCATGTTTCTCTCAGCAGGCTCGAACACCGAGCACCCTGAGGAGGTCCAAGAGTTCATCGACTTCTTCGTCAACAGTGAAGCATCAGGGCTGGCGAATCTGACGGATCGTGGGTTGCCCGCCAATACGCAGGTACGTGAAACCGTGATCGGCGAGCTGGACGGCCCCGAGGTCGTTGCCGCTGAATTCCTCAATGAGATCGAAGACGAGCTTTCGGACGCCTCTCCAGTTCCGCCACTGGGCTACGGCACGGTCTCTGACACCATGCATCGGTACCAGTCGGAGGTGCTCTTCGACCGGATGACTCCAGAAGAAGCCGGAGAAGCCGCATACTCAGAGATCGAGTCCAACCTCGGATGACACAGCTTCCCGGACGACGCCGCCCCAAAGTCCTGATGGCCATGAGTCCAGTGGCCGCCGACAGGGTCATAGGTGCCGAGGGCCTCGCTGCGATAAATCGTACCTGTGAGATGCCGCAGATGCTTCCACTCACAGAGTTTCGATCTCACGGAGCGAGAGAGCTCCTGTCAGATGTTGAAATCCTCATCACAGGTTGGGGGTGTCCGGTGATCGATGACGAAACGCTTGCTTCGGCTCCACGCCTGCGTGCCATCATTCACACGGCGGGCTCTATCCGAACACACGTCAGTGAAGCCTGCTTCGGGCGCGATATCGCGGTGGTGTCCGCCGCAGCCGCCAACGCCCGTCCTGTCGTGGAATACACGCTGGCCATGATGCTCCTCGAGGGCAAGCGTGTGTTGCCCAGGACGGCAGAATACCGTCGCGACCGACGGATACCGTCGCTGAGGGAGACGGACCCCTCACTGGGCAACTACCGTCGCACGGTGGGCATCCTCTCAGCCTCGATGATCGGCCGAGGAGTCATGCGTCTATTGCGTCATCATGATTTCCAGGTCCTGCTCTGTGACCCCTACGTCCAGGAAAGCACGGCGAGTGACTATGGGGCAGACCTGGTAAGCATCGAGGAACTGTTCGAGCGCAGTGACATCGTGAGTCTCCACACCCCATTGCTGCCGTCGACGCGAGGGCTGGTGACCCGTAGCCTCTTGGAATCGATGGCTCCAGGGACGGTGCTGATCAATACGGCGCGGGGTGCACTGGTAGACCAGTCGGCGTTGACGGATGCCGTGTCAGCCGGTCGGATTCGGGCAGTCTTGGATGTCACGCACCCGGAGCAGCTTCCCGCCGATGACCCATTATGGGACTGTGAGAACGTCCTGATGACCCCACACCTCGCCGGCTCGCAGGGCAACGAGCTCGCGCGCCTCCGTGAGTTGGCCCTCGATGAGCTGTCCAGATGGACGGTCGGCAAGCCTCTGCGGCATCGGGTTCCGCACGACGCATTGGAGATGAGTGCATGAGTGGACAGAGTGCTGCCACTGGATCCGACCAATCGAAGAACCCTGCGTTCCCACCGATGATTGGTCAGCATCGGCTTCCCCCGCTGGATTTCGGTCTCAGCCCCGAGACCGGCTTCACCCGGGCGCACTGGGAATCGGTTGCCGATGCGATGGTGGCGAGCGCCTGGGAGTGGTCGTCCCCCCGAGGGGCCCGCATCGACCTGCCCGGTCGGGCCTCAGCCAGCGGCGTCCGCTCAGATGGCCTCGAAGGGTTTGCCCGCACGTTCCTGGCAGCCGCCTTCCGGGTCGCCGGGGCACACGGGGAGGACCCGCATGACTGGATGGGAAGGTACGCCCGGGGACTTGTCGCGGGGACCCGAACCCCTGGAGTCGAGGACGCTGAGTCCTGGCCCTGGATCCGTGACTATGACGTGTTCGGACAGCCGATGGTCGAATCCGCCTCCATCGCGCTCGGGCTGCGCCTGACCCGTCCGTGGCTCTGGGACCGCCTGTCTCTCGAGGAACAGGATGGCGTGATCGTCTGGCTCCGCGGAGCGCTCGTCTCGGTGCCGGCACCGAACAACTGGTATCTCTTCCCCTTCACCGTGGCCGGGTTCCTGGAATCCGTCGGATGCGGGGATGGACTGACATCTCGGGTTCAGGAACGTGCGCGACGTCTGTTGGACGACTGGTACGTAGGACAGGGATGGTACGCCGACGGCGACGGCGGGTCCTTCGATCATTACAACGGCTGGGCGCTGCACCTCTACCCGGTTCTGGACGAGTTCATGGCAGCACGCGAGCGGCATCACGATCGGCACGTCGCTCCAAGCCGGTGGTCGGCGAGGCTTCGTGAGCACCTCTCCGGGTTCTCCCATCTCTTCGCCTCTGACGGAGCGCCGGTGTATTTCGGGCGGTCGATGACGTATCGGTTCGCGACCAGCGCGGCCGTGGGACTTGGCGCTGCGACCGGGGCCACACCCCTGCCGCCTGGTGCATCTCGCCGCATCCTGAGCGGGAACCTGAGATATTTCTTGGACCGCGGCGCATTCGACGGTCGGGGGCTCCTGGGCATGGGGTGGCACCGCGAGCACGCTGCCACGCTCCAGTCCTATTCAGGCCCGGCGTCGCCGTACTGGGCGTCGAAGGCGTTTGTCGCGCTGCTCGCGCCGGCAGATCATCCGCTGTGGTCGCAGATTGAGGAGCCGGCGCCGGTCGAGATCTCGGATCACGTCGTCGCCCTCGAAGCGCCGGGCCTGCTAGTGCAGTCAACTCGCGATGACGGCATCGTCCGGCTGCATAATCACGGAAGCGACCATCTCAGAGAGGTCAACGGAGAAGCGGGCTCTGTGACTGACCCGCTCTATTCACGATGCGCATACTCAAGCCATTCCGGTCCGACCTCAGGGAGAAACCAGCCCGACAACGCGTTGACAGTCGACTGGCGCGGCGTCCGGGGCGAACGGACGAGAATCCGCGCTTTGGGCGCCGGAACCGAGGACGGGCTTGGCTGGGCCGCATCCTGGCATCGACCGATCTTCCCTGGCCGTGCAGCGAGCTGTCCGGGCCTCAAAGTCACCAGCGTCGTGGTGGTCCATGGAACCGCTGAAGTCCGTATCCACGTGATAGAAGGTGCCCCAGAAGGGGCCTCGGTGCAGTCTTCGGGCTGGGCGACACCTGTGGAGAACGACGCCGGTGTGACCTCGACCCTCCTGCCCCTGGTGGGTTGGACGGACACGGGAGATGTGAGAGCTCCAGAAGGAACTGCCTTCGGGACCTCAGCGCGAGTCCCTCGGCTCGAAGCGCCCTTGGTCTCGGATCAGCGCCAGGTCTTCGTCTCACTGGCCTCGTTGGCCGGAGCTGACGTCAGTGCGGAGACCACGGAGCTGCGCGCCAGGGTGGAGGAGCTCAGCGTCGACGGGAAACAGGTCAGCTTCCGCTGGAGGGGTCAGGAGACGATCGTGACAGTGGGACTCGACCCGGTCAGGGTGACTGCTCACCGAGGAGGTGCACTGTGACCTGGAGGTTCACGTTCAGCACTCTCGGGTGCCCTGGTGCGACGACCGCAGAGGTTATCGAACTGGCCCACGCCAACGCCTGCGAGGGTGTGGAAGTCAGAGTCCATAAGGACGAGTTTCTCCGCCTGGACCTCGGAGCGTCCAGAACGCGTGAGGTGGGAGAGAGGTTCACCGACGCCGGACTCCAGATTTCTGCGCTCGCCGGATACGCCCGAGTCTGCGCTCCGGCGAAGGACCGTGACGTGATCGAGGAGATGCGCACTCTGATCATGCTCGCTGAGCAGACCTCGGCCCAGGCCGTGCGCGTATTCCCTGGCGGAGACGCAGACTCGACGTCTTCCGAACATCAGCAGCGGGCGCTTCGAAGGATCTCCGCGGTCCTGCCGTCGGCGCGGGAAGCCGGGGTGCAGCTTCTGGTGGAGACTCACGACTCACACCCGACTGGGCGATCGGCGCTTGGACTCGTCGAGGCGCTCGATGACCCACAGCACGCGGCCGTGCTCTGGGATGGTCTGCACCCCTGGCGCCACGGGGAATCTGCTGTCGAGACTCGACGCATCCTGGGTCAGCACTGCGCCTACTTCCAGGTCAAGGACGCCCTGCCACAAGAGGAGAAATGGATCCCGGTTATACCAGGCGAGGGTCACGTGCCACTACAGGAGCAGGGCAGGTCGCTGCAGGACTTCACTGGATGGGTCTCTCTGGAATGGGAGCGTGCCTGGCATCCGCAGATCGAGGCTCTTGAGGAGGCTCTACCCGCTGCTGGTCAGTGGTTCCATCGCTGGCGCCCGGCTGACTGATTCACACTCTCCGGGATCCGGCCACGTGTGGATGCTCCCGTGGCCGCTGGAGTATATCTCCAGCATGGGACTGTCCTGTTCGCTTTCTCGAGAGTCAGGAAGTCGACCTACCCGACCGCAGAACATCCCCCCACCCCCCCCGAGGTCTCAGACGAAAGTTATCAGTTTGCGAAACTCGTTCGCGCAATCCAGTCGTCACGTCCCCGGTGAGATGTCGGTGGGGTCACTCCTGTTCGGGCCTCTCGTGGTCCGCCCTTCGGTCGCAAGACGTCATTGGGTGTGTAGATCTGACCGAATCTCCCGTCAGTGGGACCCGACAGTGGACTCTCTGACGACCAGATGAGGTTGTACCAAGTGGAGGTGTTCCTCGGGGGTGTCGCCCTTGATTGCCGCTGAGAGTAACCTGCCGGCCAGGGTTCCGATTGCCTTGAACCCCAGATCAATGCTGGTCAGGGGCGTTTGACCACCTTCGGCTATGGCTTTCCAATTGTCGAAGCTGGCAATTGCCACATCACCGGGAACGCGCAGGCCGGACTCCTGCACGGTGTCCGCGATCCCTCGGGATATCTGATCGCTGCCCCCGATGATGGCGTCGACTTCAACGCCGCTCTCGAGCAACGACTTGGTTGCCGCCCTGCCCCATGCCTCGCTCCAGGATCCAAATCGCGGGGGGCACACCAGTTCAAGACCTTCCTTGGCCAGTGCATCAGAGATCCCCCGAGCGCGGTCTTGTGCGGCGGTGTAGGTGGGGTCCCCCGTGATGTGCGCGATCCTCTGCCTTCCCAACGTTCGAAGGTGCTCTGTCACCACAGCACCTGCACGATAGTTGTCGGCAACGACTGAGATATCACCGGAGTCCGCCGAGGGCGCGTAGGCGTAGACGACAGGCACCGTGACCTGATCGCTGATCGTGGCTCGGTGATCCGGCCGGGAGCCGACGACGATCAATCCGTCCACATTTCTACTCACAAGGGCTTTCAGGTGGTGTTGTTCCCGAATCGCGTCGCCTCGGGCATCGCACAGCAGCACTGACATCTTGCCGGCACCGAAGGCATCCTCGGCTCCCATGAGAATGGGGAGGCTGAAGCGACCCTCGAGATCATCAGTGAGCAGTCCGACAGTCCCGCTGTGTCCAGAGAGTATTGCCTGGGCGAGAGCATTTGGAGTAAACCCGAGACGGTCGGCAGCCTCCAGGACGCGCTGGCTGGTCGCCGCATTGACTTCAGCAGTTCGTCCATTCATCGCTTTGGAAGCCGTGCTGAGGGACACCTCAGCCACAGCAGCCACGTCACGCAGCGTCACCTTCTTTCGAAGGTTTTCTCTCCTAGCTTTCGGCATGGTTCCTCATCCCAGCATGTTACCCCGACGCTTCCCTGTGTTTGAAGCATTCCAAGGGTCTTGTCTGTGATGCAGCTCACTGCTACTGTGACTGAAATCGGTTTCGATGAGTTTCGGAAGGCCTGATATGACCGCTTCTCAGCGGTCGAGAGGCTCGACAGAAGGAGGGGACATGCACAATCCAAGAATCTCCAAATTTGCCGTCATAGGCACCTCGATGGTGGCCATCCTGGCGCTGAGCGCCTGCTCCGGCGGTGGCGGAGGCGAAGAACAGCAGGCTGAAGATCAGACCGTCACCGTCTGGCATTACTTCAGCGACGACAATCAGGTCGAGCTGATGGACCAGTACAAGGAGAAATTCGAGTCAGAGAACGAAGGTGTCACGGTAGAGAACACCTTCGTCCCGTACGACCAGATGAACTCCAACCTGCTCTCCGCCACCGGTTCAGGAGAAGGTCCGGATGTCGCAGTATTCAACGGCGCCGATGCATCGACGCTCGCTCTGGGTGGCGCGCTCGCCCCGATGGATGAGTACTGGGAGAGCTTCGAGGACGCAGATCAGTTCTCGGATGCTGTGCTCCACGTGGTGGATGACGAGACCTATGCCGCTCAGGGCTACGTCAACCTGCTCGGGCTTTGGTATAACGCGGACATTCTCGCGGAACTTGGCATCGAGCCCCCCACCACGATGGACGAACTAGAAGACGCCCTCCAGCAGACGGTCGATGCCGGCAATGGAGGCATCACACTTTCGGGTCTCCCCAACTCACAGGGTGAATGGCAGGCGTACCCGATACTCTCCGAAGCCGGGTTCAGCTATGAATCACCGGAAGAGGACGCTCTGGCTGAAGGTCTGGGACGTGTCCGGCAATGGGTCGAAGACGGATGGCTCTCCCAGGAGGCGGTGAACTGGGATCAGACTGTTCCGTTCCAGGAGTTCGCGGCAGGGAACTACACGTTTGCGCTTAACGGCAACTGGCAGCAGGGAACCGCGGAGTCTGAGGCCGACTTCGAATATGGAGTCGTCCCCTTCCCTGTCGGTGAACAGGGCGGGGTCTACCTCGGTGGTGAGGGCCAGGGAATAGGCGCGAACAGCGATAACCCTGACCTGGCGTGGGAGTACCTGCAGAGCACCTACTACGACCAGGAAGCTCAGCTTCTGGCACCAGAACTCGTGGGCTCGCTTCCCTCCCGCGCCGACGCCGCGCAAGACGATGTGGTCGCGACGAACGAACTCTTGGAGCCCTTCAGCGAGTCCATCGAAACCAGCGGCACCCGCTACCCGGTGGAGGCAGTGCCCGCCGAGTCCGTAGCAGATCTCCAGGTCACCATGGGCCAGGCATGGAGCGCCGTCATCGGTGACCAGACCAGTCCTGAAGATGCAGCCGCTGACGCGATTGCTGATCTCGAAGGCCTGCTGGAACAGTGACAACCGCTCTTCCAGCTCGTCGACCCCCCGCGTCTCCTGCCGGGAGACGCGGGGGACAGGCGCCACCCCCAACCCGGGGGAGGAGAGGGCTTCCTCGGCACTTCGGGTTTCTCATCCCCGCTGCCATCTTCATGGGCATCTTCGGGCTGTTTCCTCTGGTGCAGCTCCTGTGGATGAGCGTTCACGAGGTGACCTCGTCCACCTTGAACGCCGACGACTGGCTCTTCGTCGGGCTGGAGAACTACATCCAAGGGTTCGTGGATGGCGATAGTGCGATCTCGCTCTACCGAACTCTCATCGTCGTGACGATCGTGACAGTAGGCGGGATGGGCCTAGGTTTCGTAGCTGCCGTCGCTCTGCGGACCAGAGGGCGCTGGTCAGGGATCCTTCTCGCGATCATGGTCTTCGTCTGGGCGCTGCCACCTGTGGTCAACGGTTCCGTCTGGAAGTTTCTCCTCGCCGAACGAGGCTTGATCAATTCGATCATCACTGGCGTGGGCCTGCCAACGGTCCCGTTCCTCTACGACCCTCAGTGGGCGCTGTTCTCGGTGGCATTTGTTGCAGCGTTCGCCGTCATCCCCTTCAACGCGTTGGTCTTCCGGGCAGCCCTGATGAACATCTCCCCGGAGGTTTTCGAGGCGGCGGCCATTGATGGCGCGAGCAAGTGGCAGGAGATCCGGTACGTGATGATGCCAGCCGTGCGTCCGACCGGCCTTGTGCTTTTCGTGCTGACGGTGGTCTACGGGTTCCGCAGCTTCGACTTCATCTACGTGATGACCTTCGGTGGCCCAGGGACCTCGACCGGAACCCTGCCGTTCCTGGGGTATCTCCAGGCATTCAACCGATATGACTATGGGCTCGGTGCCGCGACCTCGTTCATCGCAGTGCTCGGGGTCTTCGCACTCGCTGGCGCCTACGCGTGGAGCATCCGCCGAGAGGAGGGTGAAGGATGACAACCAAGGCCGGGCCAGTCACCACCCTCATCAAACTAGGACTGACTCTGATGTACGGGATCCCACTGTTGTGGATCTTCCTCACATCCATCAAAGATTCCTCAGAGGTCTTCGCGGCAGACAGCGCATTCCTCTTCGACCCCACAGTCGATGCCTACCGGGATGCGCTCGACGGCGCACTCTGGGAGGCCCTGCAACAGTCAGTACTCATCGCCACAGGCACCACCGCTCTAGTGCTGCTGATCGCCGTCCCAGCCGCCTACGGGCTCGCGCGAGTCAAACATTGGTCGGTCACCGTGGGACTCATCGCACTGATTATCCTGCAGATGATGCCCCAGACCGCACAAGTGATTCCGCTCTTTGACCTCTTCGGCAACTGGGGGCTTCTCGACCAACTGGTCGGCATCATCATCGCTGACACCGCATTGCTCACACCGTTTGCAACTCTGCTTCTGCGCCCCTTCTTCCGATCAGTGCCCATCTCTCTCGAAGAGTCAGGAGCGCTGGACGGAGCAGGGCAACTCCGCACCTTCTGGTCGATCGTCCTGCCGATCGCGAGGAACGGGATGCTCACCGTCGCTTCGATCACGTTCCTGCTGGCCTGGGGAGAATTCCTCTACGCCGTCAGTTTCTTCCTCAGCCCAGGCAACTACCCGCTCTCCGCCTTGCTCGCACAGCAGGTCTCTGCATTCGGAATCAACTGGCCTGGCCTGATGGCACTTGCAGTACTGACCTCCATCCCGATTCTCATCGTCTTCACGGCGACCTACCGGCTGCTGCGCGATGGGCTCACCGTGGGAGCGGTGAAGTAAGACCACGTTCGTCCTTGAACCTGCGCATCATTCGTCACTTCTAAGGAGACATCCCTTGGCCCAGACACCACATCCCAGACCCGACAGTGCAAGCCAGGGTCTGGACTCCACACAGCCCCCGGTTCCAGTCGCTCCCTCACGGTCGCACTGGCAGCCGCTGCCGCTCACTGACATCGAATTTCATGGCGGATTCTGGGGACATCGTCAGTCACTCAACCACGACGTCACGCTGCCTCACATCGAAGAATGGATGGAACGCAGCGGTTGGGCGAAGAACTTCGACCACGCAGCAACGGGGGAGCTGCCCGCGAAGCGCCAGGGCCGCGAGTTTTCGGATTCCGAGATCTATAAGCTCCTCGAAGGCATGGCATGGGAGATCGCCCGGACCGGTGATCAGGACCTGGACCGTCGGTTCAAGGAACTCACTGCTCGAGTCGCCAAAGCCCAGGATACCGACGGTTACATCAACACAAACTTCGGCCGACCGGGTCAGGCGCCTCGCTACTCCGACTTCGAGTGGGGTCACGAACTCTATTGCTATGGTCACCTCATCCAAGCCGGCGTGGCCCGAGCTCGGACGCACGGCGTCGATCGTTTGGTGGAGGTAGCCATCGCGGCCGCCGATCACATATGTGCAGAGTTCGGCTCCGAGACCGACACGCGTCTCGGAGGCCACCCTGAGATCGAGACTGCGCTCGTCGAGCTCTACCGAGTGACCGGTAACGCGGCGTACCTGCGACAGGCTCAGCTCTTCGTAGCACGGCGTGGCCAGGGCCACCTTGGAGAGATCGACTTCGGACCTGCCTATTTCCAAGACGATATTCCCGTGCGTGAGGCGTCTGTGCTCCGAGGCCACGCGGTGCGCGCCCTGTATCTCGGCTCAGGTGCAGTCGATGTCGCCGTGGAGACCGAAGACGGGAATCTTCTGGCCGCGGTTCAGACCCAGATGATCAATACCTTGGCCCGCCGCACCTACATCACCGGAGGCATGGGCGCCCACCACGAAGGCGAATCATTCGGCCAGGACTATGAGCTGCCTGCCGACAGGGCCTACGCGGAGTCCTGCGCCGGAGTGGCCTCCGTCCAGCTGAATCATCGATTGCTGCTGAGCACGGGAGATGTGCGACACGGTGATGCCATCGAGCGGACCCTGTACAACATCATTGCCACGGCCGTGGGTGCCGATGGGCGTTCATTCTTCTACACCAACACTCTTCACCACCGTGAGGAGGGCGACGCCCCTGCGGCGGAGGAAGCGAGCCCACGCGCAGCATCCTCATCGCGTGCCCCCTGGTACCAGGTCTCATGCTGCCCCACGAACCTCACCCGGACCCTTGCTTCCTTGGGGGCATACATGGCCACCAAGAACGACCAGGGCCTGCAGATCCATCAGTACTTTTCAGGGACGCTCACCACCGAGCTGACCGATGGCTCGACGGTCTCACTGCAGGTGAGCACGAACTACCCGATGGATTCCCGGATCGAGATCCAGGTCCTCGAAGCCCCAGAACAGGAGTGGACGCTGGATCTTCGCGTTCCGGCGTGGGCGACTTCAGCCACTCTCGTGCACACGGGTGACGAACCAGTCGCCGTCGAGCCGGGGTACGTGCGAGTCAACGGTTCACTCCGTCCAGGCTCGAGGCTGCTCCTTGATATCCCCGTCCATCCACGATGGACAAGGGCCGACCCGCGCATCGATGCTGTCCGTGGGCAGGTCGCCGTGGAACAAGGGCCGCTGGTGATGGCGATGGAGTCTGTGGACCTGCCGTCATCGATCCCGGGTGCCGACATCTCTAACGTGCGGGTCGATACCAGTGAGCCTCCGGTCCAGGACGGCACCGGAACTCAAGTGGCCACCTTGATCCACGAGAATCACGACCTCGCATGGCCCTACGTCTCAACAGAGATGGGAGCCACAGGCTCGCTTGATTCTGGAACAGCAGAGACGGAGCGCCACCACGTTCCCCTGGTCCCGTATCACGAGTGGGCGAACCGAGGACCCTCAACAATGCGCGTGTGGATCCCCGAAGCCTAGAGCCCACCATTAAGGACGAGCGGATGAGCGACGAGCCGATAAGGCAAGAACACACCACCCTAGGCATCGAGTTTGGGTCCACCCGAATCAAGGCCTGCCTGGTCGGTGAATCGGGTCAGACCCTGGCCACGGGGTCCAGCTCCTGGGAGAGCGATCTACTCAAGGGTGTCTGGACCTATTCACTCGATGCGGTCCACCAGGGCCTGGCAACCGCCTACGCTGACCTCGCCGCCCAGGTCGAGCAGGTCCACGGGCTCCGGCTGCGTGCCGTCGGAGCGATCGGGGTCTCGGCGATGATGCACGGCTACCTGGCGCTGGACTCGGCCGGAGAGCTGTTGACCCCGTTCAGGACCTGGCGCAACACCACGACGACGCAGGCCGCCGGCCTGCTGACCGAGGAGTTCGGGCAGAACATTCCGCTGCGCTGGTCGGTGGCGCATTATTACCAGGCGATCCTCGACGCGGAGTCGCACGTGCCCAGGGTCCATACCCTGACCACCCTGGCCGGATACGTCCATCACCTGCTCACCGGCACCCACATTCTCGGGATCGGGGACGCCTCGGGCATGTTTCCGATCGATCCGGTCACCGGGGACTACGACGCCGAGCTGCTCCAGCGGTTCAGCCAGATGACCGCCGGAGATGAGACCGGTCGCACCCTACCGAAGCTGTTGCCCCCGGTAGCCTCAGCCGGGGCGCAGGCCGGCTTCCTCACCCCCGAGGGTGCCCAGCTGCTGGATCCCACCGGCGCCCTGGAGCCAGGGATCATGTTTTGCCCGCCCGAAGGCGACGCAGGCACCGGAATGGTCGCGACAAACGCAGTGCGCGCCCGGACCGGGAACGTCAGCGTGGGCACCAGCACCTTTGCGATGCTCGTGCTCGAGGACTCGCTGCGCAGCACTCGCAGTGAGATCGACATCGTCACGACCCCAGACGCGAAGCTAGTCGCAATGGTGCACTGCAACAACGGTGCCAGCGAGTTGGGCGCCTGGGCGGGACTCTTCGGAGAGTTCCTCACAAACCTCGGTCATGAGGCCGATCCCGACGAGGTCTTCCAAGCGATGCTCGGTGGCGCCCTGGAAGCCGACGCCAGCCAGAACGGACTGCTGGCATATGGCCTGCTGGCCGCGGAGCCGATCCTCGGCGTGGACCGGGGCAGGCCGATGATCCTGCGCACCCCGGAGACCCCGCTGACCTTGGCGGGATTCGCCCGGGCCCAGCTGCTGAGCGTGTTCGCTGCACTCAGCGTCGGGATGAGGGTGTTGGCCGAGGAGGGTGTCTCAGTGGACCGATTCTCCGCCCACGGCGGGTTGCTGCGCACTGGAGGCGTGGCCCAACATGCGCTGGCCGCTGCTCTCGGGACGCCGGTCGCGGTAAGGAAGGACGCTACAGAAGGAGGCGCCTGGGGAATCGCGACCCTGGCGGCCTACTCCCGTGCAGTGGCTACCGGAAGAGCCGCAGGACGCAGTCTTCCAGACTGGCTCGATGAGGAGATCTTCGCGGATTCACAGGCCGAGACCGTAACGCCCTCGAAGGCTGAGATCGCAGATTACGCAGAGTTCCTGGACCGGTGGGTTAACGGGCTGGTTGTGGAGCGCGCTGCGGGTGAAGCCCTGGTGGAGCGACAGTGAGCCGCGCCGAGAAAGGGTCCAGGATGCCATGTGCAGGCTTGCGCCCGGTGTGCGCCCAGTAGAGCGGCAGCTGGGCCCTGACCAGCGAAAACGCTCTTGATCAGTAGTAGAACGGGAACACACGTCGATCGCCAGAGAGACTCAGATTCTCGGCAGTCTTTGCCATCTCGTTAAGCGCAGCTCCAGCGAGTTGGACACCCTGAGCCCGGCGCACCACGTAGGCTCGGTGACGTGGCACTCGAAACTAAGGACGGCGGCAATGACCGAGAGCGCATTTGAGAAATATTCCCGTGCGGGTAGGCGCGGCGGCCTACACAACACCCCGCGTCAGCAACAAGCGCGAAGCCTCGGTGCACCGGCATCCCTCCGCGTACGTGCTCAAAAGGCCGATGACCGTGCCGTCTCCGTCCAGGCGCTTGCTGCCTCTGGGAAGACTCGAGCCGAAATCGGTGAGCTGCTAGGGATCTCCCGCTCGACTGTGCATCGAATGCTCCTTCGTTCCGTGGGCAGCTGAAGTGGCCCACCGCAGATTAGCGTGTAGCGCTGGTTTGAAGCCGACGGTGTCAAACCTCGAGTTGGTGGGGTTAACGAGCGAACAGAGTAAATCGACACCTCCAAGCAGGACCGTGTGGCTGCCCCCTTCCCGGGGCGGTCTCGCTCACGTCAAGGAGGGTGAAAAGGTCGCGACCGGGCATGACGTGGACACCCTCGAGGTGATGAAGATGGAAGCTGGGAGCGCCACCAGCGCATTGCGGGATCCCGGCGGTAAGTACTGGGCGCTATTCCGGAACTATTCCGTATATTCGCAAGTATCCGATGCGATCCACGGGCAGCCCGCTGATGATCTGACTTGGGGCAATGACGGCTCCTGCTATTCCTTAGAAACCCCCGATAGAGCCTGACTCTTACTCGAAAGCTCTCAGTGCAGATCTACTGTCCTACACTGCTGCATCATAGGCCGCTCCTGTAGCGGCGCACGATGCGCGTGTGGTTGGGAATGGCAACGTTTTTCCCTTTAATGTCTTTACAGATCAGACCGTACTGGTCTCCTTCAGTCAAGCTTGTCTTTGACTGCTGGCGCGTTGCACTCCCCGATGGCGCCGCGACGTCCGGATGCCACCAGCTTGCGACCAAAGGACTTCGCGCTGCGTCACTTCGATGTGGGATCGGCGGAACGCTAAGGTAACAATGCCGCCCCTTCAGCGTGCCGGGCCGGTTGCGCAATTCTGTACCGTATTGACGCCATGGCTCACCGGCTACACGCGGGGCTAGCAGCGACCCGCCACCAGATGAACAGCAGCTGCCGCACGCCTGGTGTCCACCTACTTGGTCCCCAGCCAGAGACCCCTCGTGCGCCTTCCGCGCCGCTGGCATGAAAGTTTGCGGTCTGCCTACCAGCCCCTTGAGTGAGACGCCCTGGATTCAGCTCGGTCCTCTTGCCCCAAAGAATGTCGGGCTGGCGGGCGCCGTGAGCACGGTGCGCCCGGTGTGCGCCCAGTAGGGCGCTCACATTGCCCTGACCTGGGGACATGCGGACGATCACTAGTAGTAGGGGAACCTGCCGTTGTAGACTATTTCAGGCCCGGTTCTCTGTGGATCTTGACAGCTGACATGACAAATCGCCACGGCTCCAATGCTGCATCAGCGGTGCCGTGACCGCATCCAGGACTTACTCCCTGACCCTGGTCGACAGCGGGTCCCTGAATCCCTCTAGGGCGCGATCAGAGCCAGGTGACAGGAGTTCGCGACGGACTGGTGTCGGGCTTCTCGAAAAGGAAGATGAGGCAGGGTCGTGAATGCGACCCTTGGCCCATTTGTGGGAAACCGTTGCCTCTGGGCACGTGTCATCCGTGCTCCCAGTCGTGATGCTTCTCCAACGACGGAGATTCACAGTTTGAGCCTCTTGCGGAGCTGGTTGATTCGTTGTGACTCGTTGAGATCACCGGTGATGGGACCGATGTCAAGCAGCTCGTACAGATCATCCACAAGGTGATTGCGGAGCTTCACGCGCTGCTCGTCGAGCCTCCCCCGCAGTGACTCAGCCTTAGCTTCAAGCTCAGCCAACTGTTCCGAGTCGGACTTAGGTGGCTTACGCTTTCGCTTCGCCTTCTGCTCCGGAACCTCCACAGAGTCAGGTTTCGTCTCAGCATCTTCGTTGGGCTGGGTGGGGATAGCGGCGTCGCCGGGGTTCTCAAAAGGGTTCATCAGTAGTCTCCTCAATGGTTGTTATTGGCGTTGACGGGAAGGACTCGAAAGTCGATCCCGGAGGGGTTCATGGTCTGTGTCGTGGTGCCACGCCCGTGCGTTAAGCGCGGATGCCACGTCTTCCGGTCGTCAATCGTGCCCAGGCATCCGATGTTCGAGATCTCACTCATGAAGTGACGGGCACGCAGGCACTCCTCGACGGGCTCCCTCGAGAAGGTCGAGAACGTTCCCGTCTCTTGCAGTGACGCATCGGACAACGGCACCTGGGATGCGCTCATGCTCGCCATGTCAGGAAGGCGCGTGAGGCTGAACTCCATGGACCGAAGTGCCTGGATCCAGCTCGCCCGGAGGTCCCTCTGGTCCTCCTAGACAGGTCGCGGAAGCTCGACAACTGCCTGTAGCCGTCGTCGACACGACCCGTGCGCGTGATGACGAGTTCGAGGAGGTGCCCCCGATCCTCGATGCTGTCCCCTGCGATCCCGGGGGGGGGGGGCGTTTGGCGCCGCTGTGGGCACATACGTCGTTCAGGGACAGCGACGTCGAGTAGCCGAGTGGTCCGCGACGGACCGCTTCACGGAGGGTGATCTTCTCCGTCATCATGCACCCCGCTTCGAGGTGCGGAGCAGCTGGCCAAGTGCGGCCTTCTGCGCGGAGGTGATGGGTGGGAAGCTGTCAGCGATCTGCCGAGCGAGAGCTTCCAGGTCAAGCGATGCGGCGTGGGTCTCGCGCGCGGCGATCAAGGGAATGGTGTCGGCCATTACGGACTCCAGACAGGATGAACTGTCCGGAGAGGGGTGCTTTCCCGGCTTGTCATCTGGGCGGCCTGAAGTGCCGTGCTCAACTCGCTAGCGGGTAAACCCGCCATTGCTTTACAGGAGCGCTAACTCCCTACCCAGCCTCTTATATCGACACGAATTTCGGTGCTACCCGACGCTAGCAAAGCGCTGTCATACACAACAACTAACGTGCGATTATGTCTCGTCTCCGCCTTGAATAACGGCGTCCAACGAACCACCATTCATTATAGCGCTTATGAACGGTTGATGCATCCTTGGGAAATCGAAAGTGACTCGGTCTAGAGCGACGGCTTAGCGGTTTTCGATGATGAGATTCCTTCCGAGCGAGCGTCACGCCCTAGATGCTTTCCATCGCCATAACCTCGTGGAAGTCAAGTTTACTTCCAAGTAGTTGCGTTTACAGAGGGCAGAGGGCAGAGGGCAGAGGGCAGAGTCGGTACTCTCCTCCAGTCTGCGTAAGGTCCGCAAGAGCATTAGTCACTGGACTCGATCGTGCTGTTCCGCTTGGTCAAGCCAAGGACCGGGTCCTATCAAGTGGGCCGCGTGCGGCCGCGCCGGCGCCGTGGTCAGGCTTGTGCTGGTGGACCCATCGCCGGAGGGTTTCGAACAACACGGGTCTGCTCGGAAATGACCTCCACCGCGGCGGTGCGGGATCCACGGGCGAATTCCGATCCACCGGGGTGCACCGAGTAGGGCATTCATCGACGGATTAAGCAGGAGTTCGTGAGTCATCGACCTGGGCATTTTTGTGAAAGTTCCGGCGTTCGCGTTTCCTGCGCCCTTGGATGAGATGGTTAGCCCATGACTAGTTCCGAATGGCAGCCAGTGCGGGGGACGCTTATGACCAGTTCGCCTATCGAAGCGTATGGCGGCTTCTCGATTTCGCGTGCCGCACTACGCAACTTCGCCAGGGAGCTCAACACAGGGGGTGTTCCGTTCCATTTGGATCACGACGTCTCCAAGCCGCTCAAAATGCGCAGCTTTGAAGCGTTCGTGATGACTCGAGAAGACGGCGTTGACGAACTGCGGTTTAGTGCAGAACTTCACGAAGATGACCTCCCATGGCTCGATTCCCGTCCGGGGGTATCGGCAACCCTTATGGTTCCACTCCCGCGGGACCTGAGTCGCGCAGATCCTGACATGGCACCTATCCAGTTTGGTGCTGACCACGCCTGGTTTGCGGATGAGGCCCTCGTTGATGCCGAAGATGAGCTCATGTCGCGGGGAGTTGATCGGGACCAGATTAGCGTTCGCCGTGCATATCAATTCAGTCTCGCCCCCGACCCTCAGATCTACCTCGAGATCACCTATGCGTTTTTCATTTCCCTAAGCGCGGGTGTGCTCTGGGACGGAATAAAGAAGGTCTACGGGCGGCGCAGGACGCCGAGCGGTGGCGACGCAACGAAGTCGACCAGTGTGAATATTTCGCTAATTGATGGCGATCGCAGGCTTACAGCTGTAGTCACCACTAGTGATGAGGAAGTAGCCCATCGCGCCGTGGAGTCAATAGACGGAGCTATCGAAGGTTTTTTTCAGAGTCGCCAGGTCCCACCCGGCGAATTGAAGCGTAGGTCGGTCACTTCTTGGGACGATGCGACTGGTGGCTGGACTCCTCCCGCTTAAGTCGAATGGAGACGCTCTCGGGAGGCCGACCAGTCGGTCCGTCGAGGAGATCGTCTCCAGTGCGATAGGGCATGATGGTGCGGTGTCGACCCACTACTTCATGGCTCAGGGGCTGGCCCCCGGCGAATTAGATGTAGAACTGGAGAGCGGGCCCTTCCGTCTCGTTCCACGCCAGTGGCAAGTTGGCATATGGGATTGGACGCTTCTCGCCACAGAACATGGACTCAAGGCTCCATACCAATTTGGTGATCTCGCATCGCAGACCGTTAATTTGGATGCGGCTGTGGAGGCCCCTAATGTGTCATATTCCGCTTTGCTGGTCGCTCGGTCACCCCACTGCCCAGGGGATTGTCGCGAGGGGTGAGACGCCGAGCGCCGACGTTTTGGAGGCTGAGCTGCTCGCGTAGTGTCAGGATGGATTCCTGATTGGACCACCTGCACCCGAGCTAAAGGATATGCCTGCTGGCCGCATGCAGATCGTTGCCAAGGTTGACCACTACCGGAACGCGGTGGAGTTCCGGTTTAACGTCTAGTACGAGCCCCTGGCCACAGCACGACCAATGCCCCACTTTCGGCGTCAGGTGAGGGGCGTGATTTCGTAGGTATGGCCTGCCTCGCGCAGCCGCTCAACCAGAATGTTGCCGAGGGCGGTCGCCGGGGTCAGCGATCCTGTGGCGGGCGGCAGACGGTCGCCGTCGAGGGCAAGTGAGAGCGCTGTCTCCCCGGCCATCACGGCGGTGGCGGCGTATCCCGGATCGCCGGGCCCGGCTGCGATGGCCCGATAGCGCTGGCCGCCCTCTGTGGAAGCAGTCACCTGGGAATGGAACCAGCCTGAGCGCCGCGCAGCCTCGCTCGGGCCCGTACCGGGCGACGGAAGGACACGGTCCAGTAGTTTCCTCGTCAGGGGTAGAGCCAGTGCGGCTCCGAACAGCCGCAGGCCAAGCGCCGTCGCCCCGGCGGTGACGGCGCCGACAGGCCCTCGCCCCATACCCATCACTTCGCCGTACCGCAGGGACCTGCCGTAGGCCCAACCCTGGAGGGCATTGCTGCGACGTACGATCCGCGTGTTCACCGATGCCATGATGAAGGGCGCGGCCCACGGGCCGTCGTCCGAACGGCCGACCCACCCCAGATCCGGAGGCTGCCGGGTCGCGGGCTCCGCCGTCCGGTCTGGACTGAGGGAGTAGGGATCGCCCGCAAGCGACCGCAGCGCGGGGTCCGTCCGGATACCGTCGAGCTGCCCACGCATGGACTCGATGGTGCCGCCGCTGACACCGCCCTTCGCCCTGGCAATGAGCTGCACCTCGGTCAGGCCGCCCGCGCCATCAGCCTGCGCGGCCTGGTGCAGGAGGAGCACCGCGAGGTCCGACGGGACGGAGTCATAGCCGCACGCATGGACGATCCGTGCACCTGTAGTCCTCGCAAGGGCATCCCAACGGTCGATAGCCTCACGGACGAAGGACACCTCGCCCGTCAGGTCCCCGTAGTGGGTGCCGGCGCGGGCACACGCCTCGACAACCGACAGCCCATATTTCGCGTAGGGACCCACCGTGGTGAAGAGAACTCTGGTGCCCGTGGCCATGTCCGCGAGCGAGTCAGGGCTCCCCGTATCGGCCTCAATGATGGTCCAGTCATGAGCGGCGACGGGCAGTCTGGATCGGACGGCTTCAAGCTTTACCCTCGACCTCCCCGCGAGTCCTACTCGCAGATCCGGTGGAGCGTGGTGCGCAACGTATCCAGCGATGAGTTCCCCGACAAAGCCGGTCGCACCGAAGAGGACGAGGTCGTGGTCGCGCGTTGGGGATTCCATGCCGGCAGTCTTCCACAGCAGACCGGCACCGGCACCGGGGAGTGCATTCCTCGGCTATCGCTGAAGCGCCCCGTCACCCCAAAACGAGATCACAGGCCATCATGAGTTCGCCGGGCTTGGGCCCCGACCAGTCCTGTTCCCGTCAGTTCCGCTAGGGCAGCTCCTCCGTTGGGTGCAGCTGGGTAGATTCTCTGCCCAATATGCGCCAGGATGGATGGGTCAGGCCGGGGCCGTCAGAAGTGGTGGCCCGGTTCGAACCAATGAAGGGATGCACTCATGGCGGACATTGGTGGAGTAGCCGACAAGGCCAAGGATTACGCAGAAGACAACCCAGAGAAGGTCGATCAGGGCAAGGACAAAGCAAAAGACGTCCTCGATGGACAGAAAGACGACGACCAGAAGTAATAGAGCGTCGTTGTCTCCAGGCCGGGTCCGCTTGTATCAGGGGCCCGGCCTCTTTGTCCCCGCACGACGACGGTGGAGGATCGACACGTTCGTCAGCGGACGCGGGCGAACTGGGAATCATCTAGGCCGCACTGGCCGTCGTCGACACGCCTCCGGCCCACGTCGAGGAGCCGCATATAGACCGCCAGCCGGCGAGCACGCGGGATTTGCTCCCCGCGTCGAAACCGCGTCCGATCACGAGGTTCGTCGATCAGTCGGTGGTCGGCTGGTCGCGGAGAGCTTGTCGGAGGAGCGGCAGCAGGACGTCTCCATCGCTGCCCCGGAGAACGGGCACCCCATTGACTGTCTCTGAGCTTCCGTTCTCCTCGGTCGACCCTGATGGTTGGACTTTGCGCAGTGCGATGGCGGCGACGCGGTCGGGGTGCGTTTCGGCGAGGTCTTGGTAGAGAGCGGGGTCGTGTTCACCGTCGTCGCCCACGAGTACCCATGTGACGTTGGGCAGATCTTCCAGCAGACGGGCGAGGGATGAGGATTTGTGTTCCTGTCCGTCCCGGAACAGCCGGTGTGGGGTGATACCCCAATCGGTCATCAAGACAGCGCCAGCCGGGAAGCCCTTTCTTTCCAGGAAGCGCGTGACGGGACCTACGAAATTCCAGGGCCCGTTGCTCAGATAAACGACTCCAGGGCCGTTCTGATCTTCGACGGCGGTGTGAATGAGGCGGGCCATGCCGGGCACCATTCTCCGGGTGGAGCTGGAACCGCGTAAGGTCCGCCAGGCAGCTCGGGCTGGGTGGGACATACCGGTCACCCATGCGGTGTCGTCAATGTCACAGACGACCCCTGTGGATGGTTCCGGGCTCACGACGTGAACCTCCGCTGGGGCCTGGTCGCGGCCTTCCGATGAGAGCAGGGCGGTGGCGGTGCCAGGCTCGAGAGCAGCATCTAACGTCACCCGCGCGTCGATGATCCCGGCTTCGTCGCTGGTGACCGCGGTAGTGGTGCCGCCGAGTTTGATCGATACCTCGGTCCCGGGGCTCTCGAGGGTGAGGAGCCGCCGCCACCCTGAAATCCCGCGGCGTGCTGCCGGGTTCACTGATGCCGGCGCGAGGACCACCCGCCCCAGAACTCTGGCATGATCACCGCTGGCGTACCCGGAATACGGAATCACGGCGGGGGTCCACCCCTGCCGTGTCGCTCGGCGGGCCAACACGTCCCGGATCCCGGTCTCGGTGCGGTACGCGACGGCGACCGCGGCGTGATCTGCTCAATGCAGCTCTAGGCGAAGGCATCAGCACATGGTACCCGGTCGATCGGAGTTGGTCTGATCCCCATTCCGAATTGACTTCGACCGGCGATGGGGCCGTCCGCCAGCCGACGGCCTAGCGGGCGACTCTCCCTTTTGGTGATAGGCCAGGGCCGGACGTTCACCGTCGTCTTGCCACAGCTGTAGGGGGCAGTTCCAGCCGCCGACTGATCTATGGTGGTGATCTGCAGTGGAAAAGTGGGGGAAATCTCTATGGATGCTTGGTCGCACATCG
Organism: Nesterenkonia maliinae; assembly: GCF_051262655.1. NCBI lineage: Bacteria > Bacillati > Actinomycetota > Actinomycetes > Micrococcales > Micrococcaceae > Nesterenkonia > Nesterenkonia maliinae. Next base: position 107,135 of record NZ_JBIMEY010000007.1, read on the forward strand.
TCAATGACATCTTCGCGCGGGGTGCTGACCTAGCGGTTCGCGCGGTCGCGGCCCTTCTCGTCGCGTCGGTCATCGTCGCGATAGGAATGATTTTCCGTCCTGTATTGCGACGGCGCTTGCGGAAGCAGGAGCGACCCTCAAGGACCAGGGTGTTCACCGCTCTATACAGTCTGCTCGTGGTTCTATTGGCCGTGCTGGTTCCCATTACTCTGGCATTTCCATCCGTGCGCGTGGTGGACGTACTCGCGAGTCTTGGTGTGGTTTCCGTGGCCGTGGGATTCGCCTTCAAGGATGTTCTGGAGAACTTGCTCGCTGGGGTCCTGCTGCTGTTGCGGGATCCGTTCAAATCGGGAGACCAGATTCAAGTGGCCGGCTACGAAGGGACGGTGGAGGGCATCACCGTGCGCGAGACTCTCCTGCGCACCACCGACGGCGAGCGAGTACTCATTCCTAACGCGCACGTCTACACCGGCGCGTTGGTCGTGCAGACGCATTACCCGACCGTACGAATCACTTTCCGCCTCCTCGTCGATCCGGACGCTGATCCCGATTTGATTCGCTCGACGGTCACACAGGCGTTGATGGGGCTCAGCACAGAGGGGGCTCCTGCGCCGGACGTCGTCCTTAAAGGTGCTCAGGAAGGAGCTCTCGAAATAGAGGCCCGACTGTGGTCAAGATCCGACCGCGCCTCGCGAACCGCTCTCATGGACCGTGCCGTTCCGGCGGTCCTACAGGCGCTCCGGGACGCGGGCATCGATCTGGACCAGCCACGGACCGTCTTCGTCCATGAGACCCACTCGGAGAACCCCGGTAGCGGCGACGCATAGCGACCGCCTGGAGGAGTGACTACAGGTGGTGGTGTCATCCTTCGAGCTGATGCCCGACAAGCGACGCTTCCACCAGCTCCTCATCTAGGCGGGAATCTGCTTCTCGGCAATCTGAGCGTCGGCGTCAGGCACGCCCACCAGGCCCGGGCCCCAGTGCGCGAAGCAGTCCGTCCATCGTCATCATGGCCCCGCCCATCACGGCCGGCAGTCCGCCGCCCGGATGCACCGAGGCGCCGACCCGCCACAGCCAAGGCCGCTTCAAGCTGTGCCGAGCTGGACGGTGCAGGGGCCCACTCATCACCAATGGGCGGATAGCTCCGTAGAGGGCACCCCCTGAAGCGCCGGACCGACTGAAATATTTCGGATCCAGGATGGTGCTTTCCTCGACAGCCGTGTCGAAACTGCCGGGCAACCCAGCCGCGTCCCACACGCGGCGAAGTTCTCGGTCGACGAAGGGATCATCGAGGCTGTAACGCCGCCCATTCGAGGGCGCCGTCAGCAGCACTGCCAGGGTATCGGCGGTATTGGTGTCTGAGTCAGCTGCCGGATAGTAGTTGAGAAACGCCATGGTCTGCTCCGGCTCGCGTTGAGCCTCCAGACTGGCGTAGAGCGCGGCTGGATCCTCGGGCAGAACCACGCTGTGCCGCGACGTATCCGCCGGAAAGGGACGCTTGAGCGCGGCGTACACGGCGACCGCCGAGCAGGAGAGCTTCCGCGGAGGTCGAGGTGTGCGACCACCCAGCAGTCCCTCGAGGCGGTCAGCGTCCAGGCCGCTGACCACAGCGTCTGCTCGATACACCTTCTGGGCAGTCGTGACGCGTCCGCGCTTCAGACCAATGACGGGCTCATCGGTGCGAATATCGACCCCCGCGGCTCGCGCGAGCCGCTCAAGGGCTCGCACCAGTTCGTGGACGCCTCCCCGCGGGACCCACACACCGTCCTGGGCCATCACCGCAGGCATGCTGGCATACAACGCCGGGGTGCGGGATGGTCCTACCCCCGCATTGAGCGTGTGGATGGCGATCACTTCGCGCAGTCCGTCGGGCAGCCAGGTGAGACTGTCGAGGTAGCTGCGGGTGCTGAGCCGGTTCCCGTAGAGCTTCCCCATTCGAGCCAGTGATGGGTATGCATCGCGTGCCATGGGGGCGGTGGTCAGAAGCCGGGTCACATCCGGCCCGATCGGTCCGTGCAGCGCAGCGAAACGCTCCCATGCCGAGTGCCACGGGTGTCCCGGTGGTACCGGCAGTGAACAGACTTCCCCGCGGAAATAGTACCGGCCGACTTCCGGGAGCCGCTCCAGATTCAGGCTCGCTATCTCTTCGGCCTCTAGGGGTGAATCCTGACTGGAGTTGTCCAGCCGGCGCAGCAGTTCCTGCCAGACTGCCGGGAAAGTGAACAGCGAGGGGCCTGTGTCCATCACTTGACCAGCAACTTCGATGCGGCGGCTCTTGCCGCCCAGCGTCGAGTTGGCTTCCAGAAGTGTCACAGCGTGTCCCGCCGAGGCTGAGAGCGTTGCGGCAGTCAGGCCCGCCACTCCGCCACCGACCACTACGACGCGGCTCATGGGTACCATCCAAGCAGCAGCGCCGCCACCAGTTGGATTCCGGCCACAGCTCCAGCGACATAGGGAAAGGCGATGGAATAGCGGTACAAGCCATGGGCGGTGGTGCTGAGCGGTGAGCGGAAGAGCACATAGAGCAACCCCGCGCTGATCAGCGCGTTGACCAGCGCGACCGGAATATTGACCATCGCAAAACCGATCGTGGCTACCGTCCACCAGATTCCGCTCCAGAGCACCGTCCCGCGAACACCGAGGCGCACTGCCGTGGTGGTGATTCCGGCCGCCCTGTCTTCCTCGATGTCTTGGACTGCGTCGTAAGCGTGCTTGGCCACGCTCCATGCCATGAGCGCCACAGCAGCAGCCCAGATCGGACCGGACCCTAGGGCAAGTGGAACAATGACGATCGGCAGGGCGTAGGCGGCGTTGCTGAGGGAATCCAGATAGGGACGGGCCTTGAACCGCAGCGGTGGCGCCGAATAGAAGATGAACACGACCAGGTAGAGCCCGATCCACAGCAGTGCGTCACCGGGCAGTGCCCAAGCAAAGTACGCCAGGAACGGAAGATTGGTCACAAGGACTGCGATCCAGATCTTGCGGACCTCACCAGCGCCGATCCGGGCGCCTTCGAGAGACCCCTTGCGCGGATTGAGCGCGTCGGTCTCTTGGTCGAAGATGTCATTGACGCCGTAGATGAGCAGATTGAATGGCAGCGTCAGCCATAAGAGCAGCGGCAGTGCATCCCAATGCCACAGATGACCGGACAGCCACATTCCCAGGACGGCGGGACCAATGGTGTTGATCCAGAGGACCGGTCGTGAGATGTGGACCATACGTCGCACAACAGGTTCGGTTCTAGAACGAGATTCGACGGTGGAGCCCCTTCTGCCTGGTGGAACAGTGGTGCCTGGATGAACTAGGTGCCTGTTCTCGCCGTTGGACTGGCTCTGCGGTGTCCAGTCGCTGGCGGGGGAGGGGCCCATGGTCAAGATGCTACGTCAGGTGCCGACCCCGACCTGGAGTGTTAACTCCGAGCAGTGACCATCTTGACCATCTTGACCATCGCGTGCCGCTGTGTGAGTCCAGCAAACCGACTTCTTCAGCGCTGGTTGCCGCAGGTGTTCTAAGGTCTAACCATGACGAATCTTCAGGATGCGGTTGTTCTGGTAGTCGGCGCGACCGGAGGGCTCGGCTCGCGGATCGCCGATCAGTTGGAGAGCCAAGGCGCCATTGTTGCCAAGGCTTCGAAGTCTGCTGGCCAGGATCTGCGTGATCCCTCTGTGATTCGGGACGTGTTGGAGGCCACGAACGCGGAGCACGGACGGATTGACGGGCTGGTGGTTGCGTCTGGGGTCGTCGCCTTTGGCGCCGCTTCCGAGCTGGAACCCGCCACGGTCGACGAACTGTTCGCTGTGAATACGACCAGCGCGATCCAGCTCATCACCCAGAGCCAGCCCTACCTCGCGGCCTCGGCGCAGGACGACCGGGAGCCCTTCGTGGTGACACTGAGTGGCGTCGTCGCCGAGACACCGGTCGCCGGTCTGGCGGCTTATTCGGCGTCTAAGGCGGGGCTCGCGGCCTTCGTCGTCGCGGCGGCGCGCGAATATCGTCGCACGGGCATCCGACTCGTGGATGCCCGCCCCGACCACACCGGCACCTCGTTGTCGGAGCACCCGATCGCGGGATCAGCGCCGCAATTCGGGACGGCGCTGGAGCCAGACCAGGTTGCAGCGCGGATCATCACTGCCATCGTCGACGGAGAGAAGGATCTGCCCAGCACTGCCTTCTAGGTGCGGCCGAGAAGATGAGTCCTAGAACAGCGGCCAGGGAACAGCCGGACTCTCACCGGCGGGAGCTGGAAACCGTCCTGCCGAGCGCAGCAGGGCGCATCGAGCGGCAAGCGCCGCGATCTCCTCGGCGCTGAGCAGGTCCTCCAGGTCGCGGCCCAGCTCACCGTCGAGTCCTTCGGTGACTCGATCGAGGCCTTCGAGCTCTTCGGTGTTCAGAGCGTCTCCGAGCCATCCCCACAGGACCGTGCGCAGCTTGTAGTCCCAGTGGAAGGTAAGCCCGTGGTCCACGCCGTGCCGGTGACCGGCCGCCATGGCGAGGATGTGATCCCCTTTGCGGTCGGCGTTGTTCACGATCGCGTCGAACACAGCCATGCGCCGCAGCGCCGACGAGTCTTCATGGATGAGGGTGACCATCCGACCGGTTTCGTCTCGTCCCTCGAGGACATATTTCCATCCGGCCTCCGGCACGTCGTCGGTCGCGACGAGGTCGACGGCGGAGAGGTCAGGATCTTGCTCCTGCCAGAGCTGGACCATGCCTTCGCCCAGCGGACCATCGCGCAGCCAAGTGTGTGGGACGACGTCCCAGCCCAGAGCCTCCGAGACCAGATAGGCGGCCACCTCCCGGTGGGCCAGGGTGCCGTCGGGGAAGTCCCAGAGCGGACTTTCTCCGGCTATCGGCTTATAGACGACGGTCACGTCGCCGATGCTGCCCAGAAATGTCGCGTTCGAAGCCGTCCTGATGCGCCCGGTGAGCGTCAGCTCCGCGGTCACCAGATCGGTCGCCGACATCAGCCCTCGGCAGCGGTGCAGGTGTGCCCGTCGGCGTCCACGGGGTAGCCGCAGATCGGGCACGCCGGGCGGCCGGCCCCCACGACCTCGAGGGTGCGCTTGGCGAATGCCCGGGCAGTGCCTACCGGCAGTCGGATCAGGAGCATCTCGGTGTCCCGAGCGTCGTCCTCTTCGGGCGATTCGTCGTCGTCATCGACGTCCGAGATGGGGTAGGCCTCAATGACGACCTGAGCGGTAGTGGGGTCCCAGCCCAGGCTCATGGCACCTGTGCGGAAATGTTCCTCGACGGTCTCCAGCTGGTCGTTGTCGACGAGCTCGACGGGAGTGCTCGTGGGAACGCTGAAGCGGTTGCCCTCGACGCTGATCAGCTGGTCCAGGATCTCGTCGATCTTCTCAGCGAGCAGAGCCGACTGCTGCTTCTCCAGGGCGACGCTCACCAGCTGCTTCCCTGAGCGCACCTGCAGATAGAACGTGCGCGCCCCGGGAGGTCCGATGGTGCCGACGACGGCCCGGTCAGGCCAGTCAAACTCGTGAACACGTGTAGGCATGTCAGTAGTCTAGGCGTATGTGGTTCACGGCGTCTGGTGTCCTGCGCCGCCACCCACCGGGGCATCACCGGAGCCGATACCCTTCGCCAGCCACGAAAGATCTCCCGCGTCGGTATTGGTCGCGTGCACGCTCGTTCTGCCGGTGCCGTAGCGCACGATCGAGACGGAGGCGGGACCCACGTTGATCCGCTGGAACAGATCCAGGTGCATGCCGAGCGCGTCGGCGAGGATCGACTTGATGATGTCCCCGTGGCTCACCGCAGCCCACACGGCATCAGGCCCATGTTCGGCTTCGACGGCTGCATCGTGGCGGCGGATCGCGGCCACCGACCGGGCCTGCATTGCAGCCATGGACTCACCCTCAGGAAAGACGACGGCGGAGGGTTGCGACTGCACCAGCGGCCAGAGGTCCTCCGTCGCGAGCTCGGTGAGCAAGCGCCCCTGCCACGTGCCGTAGTCGGCTTCGATGAGCTCATGCTCGACCGGCGCGGAGGGTGTGCCCGTCTGACGATCGAGAATGTGCTGGGCGGTCTGCTGGCACCGCTCGAGGGGACTCGACACGACCCTGGCCAGGGGAACGGTCGCGAGTCGGTCTCCGGTCAGGGCCGCTTGGTTACGCCCGATGTCGTCAAGACTGACACCCTCGGCCCTGCCGGCCAGCAGGCCGGTGGCATTTGCTGTGGTGCGGCCGTGCCGCACGAGAAGAACTGTCGCCATCCGGCCAGCCTATCCACCCGGACGAGGGTGAAGCAGCGAGAAGCATGCTCACGTAACTCGAGACCGGTCCGTCGCGCGACCCGTTTCTCGTCCGTGGAGACCATAGAGTCGACGTATGGAGCCCACGTCCGAATCTCTATCCGAGGCCGCCCGGGGACGAATCGTCCTGGCGTGGGTGAAGGCCCTCGGCGCAACTCCACTGGGAACCTGCAGGGACGAGTGGACCTTCGTCGAGCGGGCCGACCTCGAGGCTGTCGTCGTCGTTTGCGTTGACGGCTTCGGTATCGCGGCCGCGCCGCCGAGGGTCTTGGAACTGATCCGTCAGTCATCACCAGAATCGCTCCTGGATGCCACCGCGCTCGCGAGGATGCTCCCTGCGGGGGCAGAGCCGATCGGAAGCGCTGACCTCTTCTTCGCCGAACACGGTCCTCGATCGAGCCAGGTGGTGGTGAGCGCCGCCACGCCTTCAGATGTGACCGCCATGCGCGGAGGCGCGAGCGCAGCGGAGTGGGATGAGAGCGGCATTGAGGAGACAGAACATCTCTGGTCCGCGCTCGATCCGGCGGGAGGTCTCGCGGCGATCGCCGGGTACACCCGATGGCGTTCTGCGCTGGCTCAGATGTCGGTCCTCGCCGGTCCGCAGCATCGAAGTGCAGGCTTCGCCTACGCCGCGGCAGCTATCGGGACACAGGAGGCGTTGGGGGAGAAGTTGATTCCGCAGTGGCGCAGCCGCCAGGGAAACGAGGCATCCGGCCGACTCGCCAAGCGGCTGGGGTTCACCCAGCTCGGCGTCCAGGCGGCAGTCGCGCTGAACGGCCAGTGACACTCCTCTGAACCACGTGGTGCAGGTGCGGGTCCCGTACCGTGCCTACAGTTCGGCGCGGTAGACGGTGATTCTGAAGCCCGTCTCTGCATGGGGATTGCCGGGGCACGGGAGCGACCAGCAAGTGACCGGCTTTGTGGCGCGGGGCACCTGTCATGGTCACTGATCAGCGTGGGGAGACCATGGCGCCGCGGTCGCCTGGGCGTTCGGCGCTACAACCCTCTCCACGTCGTCTTCGCGCAGGAGCGGGCCTCTTCTGAGTCGGTTGCCCATCGCGAACCCCGGCGAGGATTCCGTGACGTCTTAGACCTGCGCCTTGGTAGCCTTCTTCCAGATCGGGTGCGGCGCAGAGAATGCTGGTCTGTCACGGGAGGGGCATCATGAGCGGCTACGTCGTTTCAGTCAGTCGGAGTGCGGAGCATCAATTCAGCAAGCAGCCGCTTCGGTCGTGTCGTCTTGTCGAAGGACTCGGGGTAGAAGGTGACGCGCATTCTGGTGAGACCGTGCAGCATCTCTCGAGAGTTCGGAAAGATCCAACACAGCCGAACCTGCGGCAGGTCCATCTGATCCAGGCCGAATTGTTCGACGAGCTCGGGGAGCAAGGCTTTTCGGTCCAGCCTGGTGATCTTGGAGAGAACATCACTACCCGAGGGATCGATCTTTTGAACCTGCCCGAAGGGACCCTCTTAGAGATCGGGGATACCGCTGTCGTCCAGGTGATGGGTCTACGGACGCCCTGCTTCCAGATTGATGACTTCCAATCCGGACTTTTGAAAGCAGTTTCGCCCCGTGAAGGTGAGGGGAATGTCATCCGCAAAGCAGGAGTCATGGGCGTTGTATGCACAAGCGGGCAAGTGAGCACCGGTGATGAAATCCGTGTGGAGTTTCCGGCTGGACCTCATCGCCCCCTTGAACGCGTCTGACATCCCATCGCTGTCTGCAGGGCGTGTCGACGCGGGTGGGTCCAGGCGGACTAGAACGCCAGGCGTCCGCCGATGCCGCCGTCGGGGACGATCGCCTGGATGCGGACGAGGTCCTCGGTGGTCAGAGTCAGGTCCGCAGCGGCCGTGTTCTCAGCGACACGGCTGGTGCTGCGGGAGCCGGGGATCGGGACGATGTCATCCCGCTGGGCCAACAGCCAGGCCAGTGAGAGTTGGGAGATGGTGGCGTTCTTGCTCTCGGCCAGTGCGGTGAGCTCGGCGACGATCGACTGATTGGCCTCGAAGTTGCCCGGAGCCCACCACGGGGTCTGCTGGCGGGCATCATCTGCTGCGTACTCCGAGCGCGGCTTGGCCACGCCGGTGAGGAATCCCCGAGCCAGAGGGGAGTACGCCACCAGACCGATCCCGAGCTCCTCCAAGACCGGCATGACCTCTTCAGATTCGCGAGCGAACAGCGAGTATTCGGTCTGAAGCACGCTGACGGGATGCACCGCGTGCGCCCGACGAATGTTCTCAGGGGTCGTGTTGGAGAGCCCGAGGTAGGAGACCTTGCCGGCCTCCACGTATTCCTTCATCACGCCGATGACTTCCTCGATCGGAACGGCAGGGTCGTCTATGTGCTGATAGAGGACGTCGATGTGGTCGGTGCCGAGGTTGCGCAGGCTGGCGTCGACGACCTCGCGGATGTGGGCGGGTCGGGAATCGGTGCCGTAGGCGGGGGTGAATCCGAACTTGGTCGCGATCGTGACCTCATCGCGGATCGGTGCGAGTGCTTCGCCCAGGAGTTTCTCGCCCTCGCCCCAGCCGTAGAGCTCGGCGGTATCGAAGTGGGTGGTGCCGAGCTCGTGCGCTCGGCGGATCGCGGCGATCGACTCTGTGTCGTCGCTGGGGCCGTAGGCCATCTTGGTTCCCATGGAGCCGTAGCCGATAGCGGATGCGGTGAGGCCCTGATGACCGAGGGTGCGTGTCTGCATGATGGTTCCTCTCGTTGATGGGTAATGTCAGCATACGCCTAAAATGTCTGAACCAGACACGTTTGGCTCACCGCGTATAATTATCAGGTGATCGACCCATCCCTGACTCCTGAGCGTTCGCTGCGAGAGCTGAAACGCGACGTCGTGCGCGCTCGCATCGCAGATGCCGCGATAGACCTCTTCGCAGAGCATGGGTTCGAGCGGGTCACCGTCGACCAGATCGCGGCCGCCGTGGGAATCTCCTCGCGCAGCTTCAACCGGTACTTCCCGACCAAAGAAGACGCGGTCATGGGTGACGCACCGCTGTGGGGCGAATTCGTCCGGGAAGCCTTCGCGGAGCGCCCGAGAGACGAGACCGTATGGGCCTCGCTGCATGCCGCCTACGATCTGATGATCGCGGCATTCGAAACGGATCAGGCCCGGCAGAAGTTGACGATGCGGGTACTGATCACTGCTCCCACGCTGCGGGCTCGCAATCTTGAGAAGCACTTTGCCTGGGCACGGATGCTCGCCCCTCTCGCCGCCGAGCGACTGACCGGTGACGACGCTGAAGTGCGGGCAGAGGCGATCGTTCAAGCCAGCCTCGCGTGTTTCGACGTCGCCCTCGTCACCTGGGCCCAACCCGACGAGACCCGGTCGCCCCGCACACTGCTGCGCATCACGTTTGACGCCGCCATCTTCGCCAGCTGAATCCGCGGCCTGTGGCAGGTCGCCAGCGAGGCCTGCGGGTGCTGTCGTCCGGCACGACACGGATGCCCGTCACGGGCTGGAGCTCGACAGATCTGTTTCGCAACGTCTGGAGGGGGTTGGACCTCTGATCTGCGCACACCCCTCTTCGACGGGTCCTGGAGGGTCCCACCAGCAAGGTGCCGACCGAGTGAAGAAGCCTGGCCCACAGCGTCCAGGACCGTGGCAGTCTTGACCCTGGCACAGTCTCAGACCGTGAGGTGGAGACGTGCTATCCATTGGAGGCTTCGCGCAGATCGGCCAGGTGACCTACCGCATGCTGCGGCAGTGGGACCGGACCGGTCTTCTGGTGTCTTCACACACCGACCCCTTCAACGGCCACTGGTCCTATGCTTCTATTCAACGAAGGGAAGAAGACTGTGTCCAAGATCGAGATCGTCCAGAAGCCCCTGCCAGCGATCCAGCTCGCGGCGATCAAAGTGCGCGTGGCCGAGCAGCCGAAACTGGCCGGCGTCGTCGGACCCACCTTTGACGCCGTCGCCGAGATCATCGGCGGAGTCCGCGGCGCCCTGGAGACTCCGATCGCAGCCTACGCCGCCGAGGCTGACAGGATCGAGGCCACGATCGGCTACGCCTATGGCGGAGACGCGCGCGAGGGTGTCGAGCTGGTGAGTCTGCCCGCGGCCGGGCTGGCCTTCGTCGCCGTGCATCTCGGTGAGATCGCCGGGATCAGCGAGACCTGGCGGGACCTCCACGAAGGGATCATCGCCCGGGGCTTTGAGCCTTATGGCCCCTGTCGGGAGCTCTATCTCCGAGCCGATGAATCCGGTCGGACGGATGAGTTCGTCGTCGAGCTGCAGCAGCCGGTCCGCGAGACGGACGAGAGCTGAAGGGCGCGTCGGGGGACGAGCTCCACATGGCGCGACGGTGCCTCCTCGGCCGTCAGTCTCAGCTGAGATCGGGCCAGTCAGTCGTCAGGTACGCCTCCACTGCTCGGTGGCGAAACGTGTAGGGCTTGCCGCGGGTGATGATGCCACGCTGTCGGTCGAGGCGCTGAGAGACAGGTCCTGCTTCGGTGCCCTTTCCGTATCCCATGTGCTGGGCAATCGTGGTCAGCGTACGATCCTCCGGATCGAGCGCGGCCATGGACTCGAGGAACTGCCGTTCGCGGTCGGGGAGGCGTTCCAGGATGCGCTGGACGTGTCCTTCAGCCTCGTCTCGGGCGCCGCGCCAGCCGATCATCACGTGATCGGCGGTGATGATGGTGCCTGTGTCGGCGTACCATGCGCGTTCGCCGGCCAACTGGAACAGGAACGGTTCTCCGCAGGTCAGGTCGACGATGGCGCGCTGCGCACTCGGCTCCATGAAGACCCGTTCGGACCCCGCGTCCCCTGCTGCGATCTCCCAGCCTTCGGTGACGAAGGGTTGCAGGGCTGCGAAAAGATCGTCATCGCCGAGGGGTGCCAGAGTGGTGGTCTGGAATCGACGGGCGAACGTCGCACCCTTGCGCGCCCCGGCCATGTCCAGGAACTCCGGCAGGCCGGTCAGGTAGACGGCCAGCGGGAGCGCGCGGTCGAATTGCACTCCACCCGGGGCGGTGACGGGTTCTTCGTGTGTCAGCGCATCACCGAAAGCCGTCAGCAACTGTGACAGCACGTCCTCGTCGCTGATGTTCTGGATCTCATCGACGTGGATCATCACCATGACATCGCCGTGCAGAATGGCGGCTCGACCGATCTCGATCAGAAGATTGGTCAACTCTGTGTAAGGCTCAGGACCTGACGCCCGACGCAGAGACACGGAGGCGCCTGCCAGGGCGACTGCCTCCACGCGCTTGAGCAGCTGAGCGATCTTCTTCTCGCGGGACGCGGCGAGGCCGGCCTGCTCAGCCAGCACCAGCAGCGCAGCGGCAACGCGCTTGAGGGGATCGGTGCCGGAGGGGATTCGGAGCTGGGGAGTCACCCAGTCACCGGATTCCGCGGCACTGCGAGCGATGCGACGCACCAGGGAAGACTTGCCCAGACCGGCTTCCCCGAGAATAGTGCGACCTCGTTCGTGGATGCCGGCGATACGGCGCGGGCGCACGTGGTCCCGCCAGTCACTGAGCTGGGCACTCCGTCCTGCCCACACCTGCGGCACTGTGTCCGACCCGGGACTGAACGGTGAATCGATGGCCTTCCTCATGTTGATAACTTTATCAAGAATCCACTTGCTTGTTAAAGTTATCAGAGATGGTCGTCGTTGATAACTTTAACAAGACATGAGGTACAGCTATGGAAGTTCTGGTTCAGGCCTGGGCAGGGTGCCGTAGCTGTTGTTGTAACGCTGTCCTGGGCGGGGGTGAGTGAACTTCATCGCCGACCACGTGGCATCCACCGCCAGCGTCTTGCTCTCGACCAGTCCGTGGGTGTAACCGAGACGGATCACCTCGGGCAGGGTGAGATCAGTTCCCAGCTGCCTGCCCTTGGGCCAGGACACCCACAGCATGCCTCCGGCGCAGAGGTGGTCTCGCAGTCTGGGGAACTGCTCGTCCATCTGCATCGCTTTCACGACGAAGAGATGCAGGTAGTCGTACTGACCGTGGAGCTGGTCCGTCAGTGTCAGCTCAGGCAGGTCCAGTGCGCTGAGTGCATCCGGAGGCGCTCCCACGATGTGGGCACGAATCCCGGATCGTATCCCCATCTTCTGGGAGACCAGGCGCATCACTCACTCCTGTCTGCGCAGCGCAGACCTTCGAGCTGTTCCACTCAGGACGGACTCTGGATATTCCACAACGCTGGGCCAAAGACGGTCAAGAGAGCAGGTTCCCCCTGATGCATCTGCCCCGCCGAGTGGAGAGGCCGCGGCTAAGATCACCTCACGCACGCGTCTGCATCGAGCCGAGGAGTTGTCGCTGGTGGAACGGAGAGCCACGAGTCAGCTCCGCGGGGCGCGCATCGACTGCCGCGCCGACCTCGGGGTCGAGTCTCTGAAGCGCGGCTGGGGCGAGTTCGTCGGGCCGGAGGCGACCCGTCTGGACAACGTCATCGCCATCGGCTCCGGGATCCTTGGTCTGGCCTACGCCCGAGCGTCCGCGACTCGGGTCGGCGCGGGACGGATCGCCAGGGAGGCACTTGGAGCGCTGGCGCTGGATCTGTTCGGCGGGGCCTATGTGAACAACACCCGGGCCTGCGTCCGCTGGTACGAACGGGCTGGGCAGGGGAGACGCGAGCACCTCGTGTTCGCGGCCTGCCATCTGCACCCGCTGATCGTGGGCGTTACGGATCAGCGTGTCGGGGCACGGAACAACGGGGTGGCCTGGGGTCTTGTGCACTACGGCTACATGCTGCTCGCCACCGCTGTCATTCGAGCGTCGCCGTCTCGACGGCGTGACCTCGGTGCGATGCTCACCGTCGGTGGACTGGTGCTTGACGGAGTCCTTGATCGATCCGCAGCGGCACCTTGGTTCGCGTGGACCTACTACCCGAAGCTGCTCCTGGGACACGCCGCAGGATCCCTCTGGCCTGACGAGCACCTCGGCGTCGACAGATGGGTCGCCAGCATCGGCACCACTGTCTACAGTGAATCCATGAAACGCACCCACGATCGACCCAGCGCCGACGGAACATCGCGATGACCGGTGAGCTGCTGATCAATATTGCGCTGGTCCTGGTGTTCGTCCTGATCGGTGGCGTGTTCGCGGCAACTGAGATGGCGCTCGTCACGCTGCGGGTCAGCCAGGTCAACGCGATCGCCCAGCGGGGCAAGCGCGGGGCCAAGGTCGCCGAGCTGGCTCGGAATCCGAACAGGTTCCTCTCCGCGGTGCAGATCGGGGTGACCGTTGCCGGCTTCGCCTCGGCCGCTTATGGGGCCTCGTCGATCGCGCCCTCGCTGGTTCCGTGGGTGGCGTCGCTGGGCCTGGGTGATCAGGCCGCGTTGACCGTGTCGACCATCCTGCTGACCCTGGTCATCGCGTATCTCTCGCTCGTGCTCGGGGAGCTCGCTCCGAAGCGGCTGGCCATCCAGCGCAACGCGCAGTTCGCCTACGCCGTCGCGCCGGTGCTCAACGGCTTCGCGCGACTCATGCAGCCGGTGATCTGGTTGTTGTCGGTCTCGACCAACGCTGTGGTGAGACTTCTCGGTGGAGATCCGAACCGGGCTGCCGAGCAGCTCTCGGAGGAGGAGCTGCGCGATATCGTCACGAGTCACGAGGGTCTTCCTGCTGACGAGCGCCGGATTCTGGATGACGTCCTGTCGCTGCGCAATCGGCAGCTCAGCGAGGTGATGCGTCCCCGTCCCGAGGTGCTCGCCGTGACCGGTGGGGGTTCGGTCAGCGAGGCGATCGCGCACATCGAGGGTCTGCCCTTTTCGCGCTACCCGGTGGTGGACCGGTCGATCGATGACATCACCGGCTTCGTGCATGTCCGGGACCTCTACGACGCCGCCGCCCGCGATCCAGCCACCCCGCTGGAGGAGGCCATGCGGACCATTCCCTACCTGCCCTCGACGGCCAGGGTGCTGCCCACCCTGACCACGCTCCGTGCCAGCAACGCCCACATCGCGGTGGTGGTCGATGAGTACGGGGGCACCGACGGAATCGTCACGCTTGAGGATCTGGTCGAGGAGGTCGTCGGGGAGATCTTCGACGAGCGCGACACGGACGAGGCTCCGCAGGTCCTCGCGGAGGGCGGCGGCGTCGTCGACGGCCGGCTGAATCTGCAGGATTTCACCGAGACCACCGGTATCGAGCTGCCCCGCGGCACCTGGGACACCGTCGCCGGGTTCGTGCTTGACCGGCTCGGTCGTCTGGCCCGCGAAGGTGACACGGTCGACGTCCACGGCGCGACCCTCCAGGTCACGCGCGTCGACCGCCGCCGCATCGCCGAGATCCTGGTCAGGCCTGCGCCGCCAGCAGACGACGACGCAGCCGCCGCATCATAGTCAGCTCAGCTGCTCGTAGTGCTCCGAGAGCCGCGGGTAGTAGTCATCCCAGACCACCTCGCCGGCGTCCCGACCACCGAGCACCGCCGCGAGCCGGTCCAGGTAGTACTCCCAGCCGGGCCCGATACTGCCCAACGGATCCTCGCCGATCCGCTGGGCGAAGAGCAGGGTGGTGATGTCACCCTCGTGGCTGAGCTCGAACCGCAGATGCCAGGTGCTCGGTCCGACGCTCGTCTCGACGATGAGGCTGCGCGGAGGGCTGCATTCCAGGATCCGGCACTCCTCCGGCGGAGCGTTTTCACCTTCGGCGGTCATCAGGAAGGTGACCTGGCCGCTGGCAGGGTCTCCTTCCCAGCGTCCGATCCACTGCTCCAGCTGTGCGGAGTCCGTCATCGCGGTCCAGACAGTCTCGAGAGATTCCGTGAAAGTGCGTCGGAGCTGGAGCTCTGAGCCGTGCGGCCCCTCGCCGAGCGTCCCTGTAGGTTCTGCTGCCTCGGTCATCGCTGGGTCTTCCCTTCTCAGATGGTCCGGCTGTGCGGGTAGGCGGGCTCCCGGTGCTGGAAGCTCAGGATGTTCGGATTCTGGATGACGCCGCCGTCGATCTCGATCGCCCGGGAGATGATCGGGCTCTTCGCCCACGCCTGGGGGCCCTCCATGACGGTGCGCAGGAACGGCAGGAGCGCCGCGCTCACCTCCCAGGTCGCAGAGTTCCACAGGTAGGAGGGGCTGTGGTCGACGGCGTAGTAGTTGACCCCGCGGCCGACGGTGAACATCGGCTCCTCAAACGTGGTGGTCTCAGCCCATTCGAACCCCATGCCAGGGTCACAGGAGACGTCGATGATCAGGCTTCCACCGGAAAAGAGCTCCAGGTCCTTGGTTCGCAGGTAGGTCAGCGGTGCATTCACGTCTTGGAGCGTGCAGTTGACCACGATGTCATGCGAGGCCAGGAACTCGGGCAGCGGCACATCTCCGGCGGAGGTGAGGACCTCGCTCTCGGGCGTGGTCGCTGCCGCCGTCTTGAGCTGGGTGATGTGCGCGGTGTGGATCGGTGAGCCGACCGCTGTCGCGCCGCGCTGGGTCAAGACCTGGATGTCGTGGATGCCTTGGGCTTTGAGTGCGGTCACCGCACCCCGTGCCGTGGCGCCGAACCCGATGACCACTGCGCTGAGTCGAGGTCCGTAGTCACCGGTCGCGCCGGTCAGGCTCAGCGCGTGCAGCACGGAGCAGTAGCCGGCAAGCTCGTTGTTCTTGTGGAACACGTGCAGATTGAAGTCTCCACGCGGGGTCCAGTGGTTCATCGCCTCGAATGCGATCAGGGTGAGTCGGTTGTCTATCGCGGTCTGCGCCAGGCTGACATCTTGGACGCAGTGCGGCCAGCCCCACAGGGTGCTGCCCGCGGGAAGCGCCGCCACATCGTCCGGCTGCGGCTTCGGCAGCAGCAGGACATCAGCCGACGCGATGACCTCGGCACGCTCGGCGACCCTGCCCACCCGGGACTCAACGTAGTCCGGGGTGAGCTGAAAGTCAGACCCATAGCCGCGCTCGACGATCATCTGCGCGCGCAGATCCGGGTCGATCTGGTCCAGGTGGTGGGGGTGGATGGGCAGACGCCGTTCGTTCTCCATCGAGGAGTTCGCGAGCAGCCCGAGCGGGAGCAGGTCCTCGGTCGAGGAGGCGGCTTTCGCGGCGTCAGAAGAGGCAGCAGCGGAAGAGGAGGTGGTGCTGGACATCGGCATTCCCATCATGAGGGAACCAAGGGCGGCTCCTGTCCCGACTGTACGCCGCACGCTGAGGCTGGATCACCGGTTGCTGACCTGGGTCGAGTGCGCGCCGATGATCTCTGGGTATTTCCGACTTTCGGACACAAGCCCTTATGGTTCTTTCAGCGAACAGTGAGCTTTTCCGGCTCGGCGCGATCTCCCATGATGTCGAGGTTGGTCTTCACGACAGGTGGGCGGCTTGACTGCTTGTCAATCTCTACTCGGGAACCGGTGAAATGTATGAAGCGACGACTTCTGCCAGCGTTGGCAGTCCTCCTCGTGCTTGCGGCCGTGGTGGCGGTGCTTGCGGTCGGGCCCGCAGCTCGGGACTCGCTCTTCGGCGTGAGCACTGAGTCACGCGACTCACAGATCGTGACAGCCATCGAGCGTCAGGAGCAGATCGTGCTGCTGAGCACGAGCGTTCAAGGTCTGAAGGATGAACAGGTCTACAGCGAGCTCTTCGGCCGGACTCTTCCTGGCACCGGGCGGACGAAGTTCCTGCAGTACAGCTATCGTGCCAAACTCGGCATAGAAGGCGGGGAGGTGGCGATCGAGGAGACTGGCGAAGACACCTTCCTGGTGACGGTGCCGGAGTTCATCTTCATCGGTCATGACCGTGCGGACTTCAAGACTGCGACCGAGGAGAACGGCGCGCTGAGCTGGGTCACCCCGGAGATCGACACTGCAGCCATGATCACCGAGATCCTGAGCGAGGGTGAGATGACCGAGCAGATCGAGTCGAATCAGGATCTCCTGCAAGACCAGGCTCGTGCCATCTACACCGGCATCATCCAAGCGATCGACGAAGACATCGATGTTGATTTCGAGTTCAGCGATGACTGACCCGAGATCGCCCGGCCAGCACGCGCTGTCCCGGACCCAGGCGAACGCGACGCCGAGAAGAGGCTGACGTGAAGCTGTGGAAGTACTGTGCGGCGGTGGTGGGCATATTCCTCGTCCTGCTCCTGGGCTATGGCACCTTGATAGAGCCGCGGCTCATTCTCGACGAACAGCACCACACGACTGCCATCCCCGAGCTCGGTGAGGAATGGGAAGGGACCAAGGTTGCGTTCCTCGCCGACATCCAGGTCGGCATGTGGTGGACCAACACCGGCATGGCCGAGAAGGCCGTGGAGAGGATCGTCGAGGAAGAGCCCGATGTGATCCTGCTCGGTGGGGACTTCGTCTACGGCGACGACCCCAGCACGGTCGACGACGCCATGGCGATCCTCCAGCCCATCATCGACTCCGGGATCACCACGGTCGCGGTGCTGGGCAACCACGACTACGAGGCCGAAGCCGAGGAGGAGCTCACCACCGCCTTCGAGTCCGCAGGCATCTCCGTGCTGCTGAACGAGGCGCTTGCGCTCTCGGAGCCGGGCGCCTCCGCGGCGGATCAGCTTCATGTCGTCGGAATCGGCCCAGCTCGTCCCGGACTGGACGATGTGGAGACCGCGCTCGCGGATCTGCCAGAGAGCGCTCCGCGCGTGGTGCTGATGCACAACCCGAGGACCTACACGCAGTTGCCTGGCGGAAGTGCCCCACTCTCTATGGCCGGGCATACCCATTGTGGTCAGATCGCGCTGCCGGGCACTAAGGACTGGTCGTGGATGCAGATGACCAAGGACGAGCAAGTTGTTGCGGATGGCTTCGCCCCACCAGAGCACGGCGAGCCAGGCAACCGGATGTTCGTCACCTGCGGCATCGGATTCAGCCTCGTGCCTGTCCGGATCGCGGCGCCCCCGCAGATCGTCTTCTTCGAACTGACCGCCGCCGAGTAGTCGGGATTACCGCGACACTCTGGACTCTGCTCTCGACACTCACCCTCCAGGAGGGGGCAGGCCGACGGGACGGTGATGATTCACCTGCGCGGCGAGTCTGCCTAGGCTGAGACGATGGCCCGCATCATCCACCAGCGACGGATTCGCGGCAGTGCCGACACTGTCGGTGAACCGCTGAACTCGCTGGCCACACCTCAGGATCGGCTGTGGCCCCAAGATCAATGGCCTCCGATGAGGTTCGACCGTTCCCTCGGGGTCGCCGCCGGCGGGCACGGGTCGGTGCGCTCCGTTGCCCTCGTCTACCGTCCCCTGCACGATGCGCCGCTCGAAGACGCCCTGGACCGCGCGGCGTCTGCGAGCGGCGACCCACCGGAGAACTTCGCCGAACGTGCACCCTGGGTGAGACTGCTCCGGAGCGTGGGACGAGCCTGAGATGACGGACGAATCCAGGACGCCCGGCTTCCGCACAACGACCGTCCCTATCGACGACGGCGCGCAGCTGTGCGTGCAGACCATCGGAGATCCGGCCGATCCAGCGCTGCTGCTAATCGGCGGCGCCACCTGGTCGATGGACTGGTGGGAGGACGAGCTGTGTCACCGGATCGCCGAGCGCGGGCGACTGGTCATCCGGTATGACACTCGGGACACCGGGCGCTCCACCAGCTACCCGGTGGGAGCACCCGGATACCGCGCCGCAGATCTGACCACGGACGTCGTCGGCATCCTCGATGACCTGGGCGTCCCCCAAGCACATGTAGTGGGTCTGTCCATGGGTGGCGGCATCGCGCAGTCCCTTGCGCTGAAGCACCGCGCCCGGGTGGCGTCCCTGACGCTGATCGCCACAAGCCCGATCGATCCCGAGATCCGGGGTCTCCCGTCACCGACCGCACAGGTCACGGCATCCGCCGCCGCGGGGTCACCCGAGCCGGACTGGACCGACCGGGACGCCGTGATCGACTTCATCGTGGAAGGTGCACGCCCCTACGCAGGCCCGGGGACCTTCGATGAGTCACAGGTTCGCGCGCTCACCGCCCGCGTGGTGGACTGGACGAACGACATCGCCGCGAGCATGACCAACCATTTCCTGGTCAGCGACGACGAACCCACCGATGACGAACCCAGCGACGACGGCCCCGCCGACCTCAGTCTGAGTCGGCTTCGCGGAGTGCCGACCCTCGTGCTGCATGGCACCGCGGACCCGCTGTTCCCGCCGGCCCACGGCAGAGCGCTCGCGGAGGCGATTCCGGGGGCGCGGCTCGTCGAGCTCACCGATATGGGTCATCAGCTGCCGCCGCACGACACCTGGGGGCTCGTCGTCGACCTGCTCATCGAGCACACGGCAGGTTAGGTGAGGGGAAGCCTCAGTCGACACCCGGTCGGCGGCGATTCTGCTTGATCTCTGCGCGTTCCCGCTTTCCGGCGAGACGCCGCCGGTTCGACCCCCGAGTGCGCCGGGTGGGGCGGCGGATGATCGCCGGCGTGATGGCCTCGCGCAGCAGCTCGGCGAGCCGTTCGCGGGCTGCCGTCCGGTTTCGCCGCTGCGAGCGGTGCTCGGCCGCGTTGATCGTGAGCACCGTACCGGCCAGCCGGGCGGCGAGTCGGTCAAGGGCAAGCCTGCGCTGAACCTCGGTGAGCGACGTCGTCGTCGCCAGATCGAGGCTGAGCTGGACGCGGGAGTCGGTGGTGTTCACCCCCTGACCGCCGGGCCCGGAGGCGTGAGAGAACTGTTCGTGGAGCTCACCGGCCGGGATGAGCAGGCCGTGGGGTGCCCCGGGTCCCGGGGGTACGCGTAGATTCTCCACACCCACCAGTCTGCCGCACGTCCGGCCCAGCCTGGCTCAGCGCAGTCCCTCGATGATCCGCAGCGCGCTGCCGGTGCCGTCCTCACCCGCCATCTGGCCTGCTGCCGCGCGGACGGCCGGGCTGAAGCCTTCCACCGCACCCAGCGCGGCACTGAGCCGTTGCGCGGTCAGCCGACGCTGCGGGATCGGGTCCGGGGTGAGACCCTTCGCGCGCAGCCGTGCGCCCCAGAACGGCTGGTCCGCGATGAACGGGACCAGCACGGACACGGTCCCAGCCGCCGTCGCCGCATGGACGGTGCCGATGCCGCCGTGATGCACCGCAGCAGCGGCCTGCGGCATCACCGCGGCGTGGTCCACGGAGCCGATCACGTGGACGTCATCTCCGCGCAGCTCCGCCGGCACCTCGAGCCCACCCAGCCCGGTCGCGAGCAGCGCACGGTACCCCGCGGCACGAATTCCGCCGATGACCTCCTGGGCACGGGCGCGAGCATCCCCAGCCGCCATCGACCCGAAACCCGCATAGACGAAATCACCTGCGGCGACGAAATCGGCGGTCGCGGGGTCGAGCGCACTCACCCGGTCCTGGGTCCAGGCCCCGGTGAGGTGGACCGTCTCGGGCCAGTCGGCGGGGCGATCCAGGACTGCCGCACTGATCGGCAGAATCGTGGCGGCCGGCGGGGCCGTCCGCCCGTAGGTCCCGCCGACCAGCCGGGACACGTCGCGCAGATCGCGGCGGAACATCGCCCCACCCGCGCTGGCGGCACCGTAGGTATAGCGGTTGAACCGACCCAGGTCCCGGGTGCTGGTCCCGGCTGCAGGGAACGCGGTCGTCGGGGTCACCGCTGGAACGATCTCGACCACAGCGTGCGGGACTCCCAGGGAGGTCGCCACCAGACCCGCGGAGAGGATCTTCGGATGCGTCACCAGCACGTCGGGCCCGAAGTCCATGGCGGCTTTGGCGGATTCCATGATCACCGCGCGCATCAGCGGCTGCACGGTGGAGCGGTAGGACCGGATCGCGGCGGCCACCGAGACCCCCTGCTGGGTGATCAGCTTGGAGTAGTCGACGCCCATGCTGACCACATCCAGCCCGGTGAGGTCCACGCCGGAATGATCGGGCACCACCAGACGCACGTCATGGCCGGCATCCAGGGCCCGCCTCGCCAGCGCCGCGAACGGTTCGACGTCGCCGCGTGACCCAGCCGTCGCCAACAGCATCCTCATCGCTCAGGCCTACCTCTCCTGTGGTCTGGCTGGTACAGCCCCTGGTGCGGACCGGCCGCTCACCCACCGCTGGCCCAGCCGCGGACCCCGCTGCGGCGGAGCGAAGACCGTCGTCACCGCCGGCGCGTAGAGCACCGAATCAGGAGTCCGGTCGCTGAGGCCCTCGAACCCCGCCGCGGCCAGCAGCCCGTCGTCCAGGTGCACCAGCTCGGCCTGCCGCAGCGGCCAGGGTTCGTGACTGTTCCTGCAGTAGATGGTGCGCCCCAGATGCCGCTCATGGAAGCCCCAGCGTGCGGTCAGGAAGTTCGCCACCGGATCCTCGGGGAGCGCAGGGTCAAGACCCGTGTCAGGACCTGTCTCGGGACTGGGACGTACGCGAAGCGTGGAGGCCGCCTGGCGCCGCCCATGTCGACGCGTCGTGTATTCGACCTCGCCGTCGGATGTCTTGATCTTCATCGAGGCCCACTGATAGCGCAGTCCGAACGCCGCCCGGGCGACCAGCACAGGAATCAGGTGGGAGGCCTCGAGGCTGCGGAAGACCACCCCGCGGCGGCCGTGCTCGTCCACGGAGTAGAGCCGCACATTGACCTCTGGGAAGTCCCCGAGCCACGGCACGGCCGGCCCGCCGAAGAAGGAGCTCTTCGACATCTGGAACCCGATGAGCCCCACCCAGGAGCTGCCGTCCAGCACGTCCGGGAAGCAGCCCGGAGGCATATAGGGCGCGACGACGCTGGGGTTGACCCGCCAATGCACGAAGGACACCTCACTCCAGCGCTGCCTCAGCACCGCTGGACCGCCCAGCGGAGGAGCCTCGGGGGAGAGTACGTCGAAAGCCATCGGAGAACCTCATCATCAGAGCGGGGAGGTCGATGCTCGTCCGAGCAGCGGCAGGTGATCAGCATCCTATCGAGCACGGACCGTGCCGCGGGCACGGTGTCGCGCAGCGGGGACTCATTCGGCGTAGATTGAGCCAGTAGTACAAGAGGTGAAGGTTCTTACTTCTCACGACAGGCGGCGAGGGCTGCAGATCAATCAGGGCCGGGGCCGCTATGAACACCATGGACGAGAGCCAAGACGAGCGTCGGGACGACCGCGCCACGCGGGTCACCGTGTCGGTGGTCATCCCGGTCAAGGATGACAGCGCTGAACTGACCGTCTGTCTGGCCACCCTCACGGCACAGACCCGGCCCGCCGAGGAGATCATCGTGGTCGACAACGCCTCCGCCGATGACTCCGCCGCAGTCGCCCACGCCGCAGGTGCCACCGTGTTGAGCTGCCCGCAGCCAGGCATTCCCGCGGCTAGCGCCGCGGGATACGACGCCGCCACCGGTGATCTGATCCTGCGGCTCGATGCAGACTGCGTGCCGGGGCCCCGCTGGATCCAGGAAGTGGTCGCAGCCTTCGAGGAGCAGCCCGACGTCGCGGCGCTGACCGGTCCTGCCAGGTTCATCGACGGCCCGGTGCTGCTCCGGCGTCCACTGGTGTTCGCCTATCTGTCGGCGTACCGATACTTCTCGATGTCCGCGCTGGGGCATCTGCCGCTGTTCGGCTCGAACCTGGCCATGCGGCGCGAGGCGTGGGAACAGGTGCGCCTCGAGGTGCATCGCGACGACCCTGAGATCCACGACGATCTGGACCTGTCCTTCCACCTCGGGGAGCGTCATCGTCTCGCTCAGATGGGCGGAGAGCCGATGGGCATCTCGATGCGTCCGTTCAAGGACGCCAGAGCATTCCACCGCCGGGTCAAGCGGGGATTCCGGTCCGTGACCGTGCACTGGCCGCAGGACCTCCCGCCCTACCGGTTGCGCCGCGCGGCTCTGCGCAGATACGGTCACGCGTCCCAGACCGACGGAGTTCAGGCATGAGCGCCCCGGAGACCGCCGTGATCGGCCATGTGCCGGACCCTGCCCTGCATGTCATGAGCTGGAACATCCGACGGCGCACGTTCGCGCTCCATCCGCGCCGCGCCGACAGGTGGCACCGCCGCGCCCCCGGGCTGCGCAGCCTGCTGCAGATGGAACGTCCGACCCTGCTCGGCATTCAGGAAGCACTGCCGGATCAGGCGCGATTCGTCGCTGAGACACTGGGCGATGCCTACCGGTCCGTCGGCCACGGGCGGGGCCGTCACGGCGGAGGCGAGGCCTCACCGATCTACTACGACGCCGAACGGCTCGAGCTCCTCGACTGGGAGCAGCGCGCGCTCTCGGACACTCCGCACCACCCGGGCTCCCGATCCTGGGGCAACCTGATTCCGCGCAGCCTGGTCACCGCGAGGTTCCGCGACCGGGCCACCTCCACAGACTTCCGCGCGCTGAACACCCACCTCGATCACCTCTCCCACCGCTCCCGGCTGCGCTCGGTCCAGAACATCAAAGAACTGGCCAGCAGCAGCTCGTTGCCCGTGGTGCTCATGGGGGATATGAACGCCGACCAACAGAGCGCACCCGTGCAGGAGCTGCTCCGCGGCGAGGCGCTCACCGACACCTGGGCAGGAGCAGCGCACCGTGACAGCCAGCAGTGGGGCACCTTCCCCAACTACCGGGCACCACGGCTGGACAGCGGCCGCATCGACTGGGTCATGGTCTCCCCGGCGGTGGACGTGCTGCGCGCCGCGATCAACCCGACGCGCCACCCCGGAGGATGGGCCTCCGATCACCTGCCGGTCCAGGCCGTGCTCCACCTTCCCCCGAACGGCGGCTCCGCATGATCGAGAACTTCCTGCGTCCCCCGCAGAACCTTGCCGAGATCGCCGCAGACGTGCTGCGCGGCATCGGACTCTTCAGCGTGATCCTGGCAGCGATGTTCTTCGACCTCACCGACGCCGGGATCCTGGCCTTCGCCCTGCCTGGACTCGTCGCACCACGCTTCCTCGCGTTCCCCGCGGCCGCAGACACCACCGTCTCAGTGACCCTGCTGATCGCCGCGTGGAGCAACGTGTTCGACCTCTACACCCGCATCCCGAACTGGGACCTGCTGGTGCACTTCTTCTGCACCGCAGTGCTGGCGGCCGGGCTCTATGCGCTGCTGCTGCGGTCGGGCACCGTGGTCGATCCACGCACGCGCCTCGCCGCGGCCAGGGTCGGGGTTGTGCTCACCACGACGCTCGGTCTGGCGCTGAGCGCGGTCTGGGAGATGGTGGAATGGCTGGGCTTCATCTTCATCACCCCCGACATCGCTGTCACCTACGTCGACACCATCGGCGATATGGCCGCCGGAGGGATCGGATCGTTGGTGGCAGGCGTCGTCGTCGTGCTCTACCTTCGCGCGCACCGCGGCGTGTCAGACGCTCCGCCTAGACTGACCACCACTTCACGAGATGGAGACCCATGGACACCGACGTCATAGTCATCGGCGCGGGACTCGCCGGGCTGCAGTGCGCCCGCCGGCTCCAGCGCAACGGGCACAGGGTCATCGTGCTTGAAGCCGCCGACGCCGTCGGAGGACGGGTGCGCACCGACGTCATCGACGGATTCCGCTGCGACCGCGGCTTCCAGGTGCTCAACCCGGCCTATCCTGCCGTGCAGGACTGGATCGACGTCGACTCGCTCGGCCTGCAGGCGTTCGGCGTCGGCGCGGTCATCCGCACCGCCACGAGCACGACCACGTTGGCCCATCCGCTGCGCCACCCGGAGCACACCCTGGCCACCTTGCGCAGCGCGCACACACCGGTCTCCGATCTGCTCGCCCTCGCCCGATGGATCGCCCCGACCCTGCGGCACTCCGCCACCGGTCCACGCCCAGACCAGGACCTGACGCTGCACGACTCCTTCGACGCCGCAGGGCTCACCGGTCGGCTGCGCCGGGATGTGCTCGACACCTTCCTGGCCGGCGTACTGGCCGACAGCAGCGGGCAGAGCTCCGCGAACTATGTCCGACTGCTGGTCCGCTACTTCGCACTGGGCGCCCCCGGCCTGCCACGGGGCGGAATGCAGGCGCTTCCGGAACAGATGGCCCAGTGGCTGCTCGAACCGGTCCGGCTGAACACCGCCGCCCGGGATCTGCAGCACACCGCCGAGGGCGTCCAGGTCAGCACCGACGCCGGGACGCTGCGGGCACGAGCCGCCGTCGTCGCCGTGGGACCGCAGGATCTGACCGCACTCACCGAGGCGCCCGCGCCGCCCACCCACGGCCTGACCACCTGGTGGTTCCGCTCCGCAGAGCTGCCCCAGCAAGGGCCCTTCCTGATGCTCGACGCCACCCGACGTGGGGGAGGTCCTGCGGGTCCGATCTGGAACACCGCGGTGGTCTCACAGGCCGCCCCCTCCTACGCACCCGAGGGCCAGCACCTCATCCAGGCGACGACCCTGCTGGACCGCCCCGACGGCCTCGCCGAGGAGGCTGAGGTGCGCCGGGACCTGGAACGGCTCTACCAGCGCCCGACCGCCGGCTGGGAGCTGCTCACCCGCCACGTCGTGGAGCACACGCTTCCGGTCCAGCCGCCGCCGCTTCCCGACGCCAGCCCGCAGCAGGTCGGGGAGCGGGTGCTCATCGCCGGCGATCACCGCGACCACGGTTCCATCCAGGGCGCCCTGGTCTCCGGAGACCAGGCCGCGGAGTCCGTGACCCGTCTGCTCACCGGCTGAGCGCATGGCGACCTCCCCGTCACTTCGGCTGGTGCTTCCGCATCAGCTCTTCAAAGAACACCTTGACGCCGACCCTGACACGGTCTTCGTCATGGTCGAACACGACCTGCTGTTCCGGCAGTACTCGTTCCACGCCCAGAAGCTGGTCCTGCACCGCGCCTCGATGGATCGCTTCGCGCGGCGCCTGCGGGCGCGCGGCCACCAGGTCACGGTGCTGCGCAGCGAGGCAGAGACGAGCTCCCATGACCAGCTGGCGGACCTGGTCCGCGAGCTGGCACCGGGCCAGGTCAGCGTGTTCGACGTCGTCGACGACTGGCTGGAGCGAGAGCTGCACACCGCGCTGGAAGAAGGCGGCTACTGGCTTCGCGCCCAGGACGTGCTGGAGACCCCGAACTTCCTGACCAGCCGGACGCAGGTCGATGACTGGTTCGGCGCGCACGACGCCCGGATGCACGAGTTCTATGTCTGGCAGCGCCGCCGGTTCAAGCTGCTCCTGGACGCCGACGGGGACCCGGTGGGCGGGAAATGGTCCTTCGACGCCGAGAACCGCAAGAAGCTTCCTCGCGGGTACACGCCGCCGGTCATCGGGCGCTTCGCGAGCCACCCGATCCTGCAGCGCGAGGGGATGTTCGACCTCGGGGAGCTCGGCGGAGGCGACGACGCTGCGAACGACGACGGCGCGGCCGACGTCGCCCGGGCCATCGCCTGGGTCCGTGATGAGTTCCCCGACGCCCCGGGGGACCCGGGGCTGTTCGCCTGGCCCACCAGCGCGGAGGAGGCTCGCGAGCACCTGCGTGAGTTCGTGCATGAACGTCTGAACGATTTCGGTCCCTACGAGGATGCGATCTCCGCCGAGCACCCGTTCATCGCCCATGGGCTGCTGACCCCGGCGCTGAACGTCGGGCTGCTGGATCCCCGCGAGGTGGTGGATGCGGTGCTTGAGGCCGCCGACGAGTCCACCCCGCTGGCCTCCGTGGAGGGATTCATCCGCCAGGTGATCGGCTGGCGGGAATACATGCGCGCGACCTACCGCACCCGGGGGCGTCAGCTGCGCAGTGCGAACCGGCTGGATCACCGCAACACGCTCGGGGAGGGCTGGTGGGATGCGAGCACCGGACTGGCCCCGGTGGACCTGGTGATCTCCCGCGTGCTCGCGACGGGATACGCCCATCACATCGAACGCCTGATGGTGCTGGGCAACGCGATGTCACTGCTGCGCATCCACCCGGACGCGGTCTATGAGTGGTTCATGGAGCTCTTCATCGACGCCTACGACTGGGTGATGGTGCCCAACGTCTACGCGATGAGCCAGTTCGCGGCAGGCGAGGCGATCACCACCAAGCCCTATGTCTCGGGCAGCAACTACCTGCGCAAGATGTCAGATCTGCCCACGGGTGACTGGGCGGCGGAGTGGGACGGGCTCTACTGGACCTTCATCCGGGACCACCGCGAGGTCTTCGAAGCCAACCCGCGGGCACGCATGGTGGTCTCGCTGCTGGAGAAGATGGACCAGGAGAAGCGGCGCGCCCACCACGACCGGGCACAGCGACTGCTCGAGCCCCCACAGGGGAGCCGGCTGCTGACCCCGGGCCGGTGACGCGGCGGAGAAACGGCGGCTTCTTTCGGACCGGCACCTCACCCACCGTTGACAGGCAAGTGAACGCTTGCCTATGGTGAGCTGTGACCGAGGTCTATAGAGCACTGGCAGATCAGACGCGGCGACTGCTGCTCGATGAGCTGCTGACCCGTGATGAGCAGACGTTGTTCGAACTCTGCTCCAAGCTGGCGATGAACCACGGTCTCACCCCTTCACGTCAGGCCGTGTCCCAGCACCTGGACCTCCTGGAGGCCGCCGACCTCGTCCGCACCGAACGGCGGGGACGCTACAAGCTCCACACCATCCACACCGCCCCATTGGCGCAGATCGCGCAGCGGTGGCCCTTGCGAAAGGCATGACCGATGAAACTTCAGACCGTCAGCATCTTCGTCGATGATCAGCAGCACGCGCTGGACTTCTACACCCAGACCCTGGGCTTCAGGAAGGCGGCCGACGTCCCGCTCGGGGATCACCGCTGGCTGACCGTGGTGGATCCCGACCGCGAGGACGCCACCGAGATCTCGCTCGAGCCCAAGGCCCATCCCGCGGCCATGGCGTTCGCCGCGGCGCTCGCAGCTGACGGGATTCCGATGTGCGTTCTGGGCGTGGACGACGTGCACGAGGCTCACGCCCGACTCACGGCCCAGGGTGTCAGCTTCACCCAGCCGCCGACGGAGATGGGTCCGGTGACGATCGCCGTGCTCGACGACACCTGCGGCAATCTGCTGCAGATCGCGCACTACAACGACTGAGGTCCGCCGTCGGAGACCCCGCTCAGTCTCAGTCCCCAGGCTCCGTTCTCCCTGGTTCGGGTGTTCCAGGCGGCACTCCGTCC
Source organism: Nesterenkonia maliinae (assembly GCF_051262655.1). Classification (NCBI taxonomy): domain Bacteria; kingdom Bacillati; phylum Actinomycetota; class Actinomycetes; order Micrococcales; family Micrococcaceae; genus Nesterenkonia; species Nesterenkonia maliinae. Next base: position 135,291 of record NZ_JBIMEY010000007.1, read on the forward strand.
TGCTCCAGCGCGGCGCTCCAGCTGCCGTAGGTGTTGCGAATGCTCGGACCAGAGGGCAGATCAGTCCGTCCGCCCTGTTGTTCGAGCTTCCGCCAGTCCACGTAGCTCTGATAACTGGTGGTGAAACCTGCTCGCGCTCCGTCGGCGGTGAAATCGCGCAGCGCTGCCCGGAACTGTTCTTCGGAGAACCGTGCGGTCCCGAAGCCCGTGGGCGTGGTTCGACTGGAGGCGGCCAACCCCACATTCTGCAGCGCCGCGCTCCAGGAGCCTGACGCGCGCTTGAGAATAGTGCTGGCGCCCACGGGCCAGACGTTTCTGCCCCGCCCCGGCGCTGCGTCCTGTGCGGCAAGGAACTGGCTGCGCAGCTGCCCATACTTCTGCGCGGAGAGACTCAGGGAAGGGTCGGCGGCGACTGCGTCCCTGCCCGCCCGCACGGCCTCGATCGCCTGCGTGATCTGTGCCGCCGCGCCCTGGTCCTGGAGCATCTTGGTGACGGTGTCCTGCAGATCCGCTGAGAGCTCGGGGGACTCCCGCTTCGGGGTCCGCCCGATTCCGATCGCGAAGAGCAGGCTGGCGGTGATGGCGCTCTCGCTCACCGATGGTGCGGCCATAGGGTTCACACCTCACTTTCTGCAGTCATGAGTGATGAGGATCTTGCCTCTAGGGTGTCAGCGCGCCCGTGAGGACGGCTGTGGCTGCCGCATGGTCGCCGCGCACGGCCAGGCCTTCCAGGCTCCGCCTGCCCCAGAGCAGCAGGGCCAGCTCTGCGGCAGATGCGGTGATCCTTGCCGAGGGCTCAGCTGATGATTCAGCCGGAAGCCGCCACCGGCCGGGAGTGCTCTCCGCGACCAGCAGCAGGCTGTGTGGTGGTGCGGAGGCCCGGCCGAGTCGGATCTGCCGGGGATGCATCACCTCCACCACCTCCGCCACACAGTCTTCCCAGACTGCGGCCTCCACAGGCGGCATGGGTGACCCGAGCGCCTGGCACAGGTCCCAGAGATGGATCAGCGTCTCGTGAGTCTGCCTGCGCTGCCAGAACGACGCTGACCCCACGCCTGCCAGGGTCTGACAAGGCTGATCGATCGGTACCGAGGCGAGAGTCGTGCGAAGCAGCCCCGCAGCTGCCCGATAGCGTGCGGCGGATGCCCGGGAGTCAGAAAGATTCTGGACCACAACCCCGGAATCTGGGAGCTCCAGCTTCTCGCCGAGCACCTTGCCGGCCGCCCAGAGGTGGACGGCGCCCAGGTGCTCGGCCAGCTCCTGCACGGACCATCCGCCGCAGTGCGGCACCTTGGCTTCGAGGGCGGCACCTGCCAGCTGGGACTCGAAGGCATGCTGGAGCCCGGCGAGCTGCTCCAGTGGCGGCCCCCGCCGTGCGGCACCTTCGTCATCGGCCATGCGCGGAGTCTATAGGCTGGTCCGATGGTCGAAATGGAGGCGCTCAACTGGGTGCTGCTCGGAGTGGGTGCCCTGGTGGTGGGCCTGTCGAAGACAGCGCTGCCCGGCGGCGGCACGCTCGCCGTCGTCCTCTTCGCCATGGCCCTGCCCGCACGGGAGTCCACTGCGGCGCTGCTGGTGCTGCTGATCGTCGGTGATCTGTTCGCGATCTCGATGTACCGCAAGACCGTGGACTGGGCGATCCTGCGCCGACTGATCTGGCCCGTGCTGCTCGGCGTGGCTGTGGGCACCGTGTTCCTCGGCGTCGCCTCCGACGCCGCGGTCCGCCGGGTGATCGGTGCGATCCTGCTAGGACTGCTGGTCTTCACCCTGCTGCGCCGACGCCGGCAGGCCAGTCAGCAGGCGCCGGACCAGCAGTCACCGGACCAGGACACGAGACAGCAGACGACGAGGAACCAGTCCCCGACGTCCCACCGCCGCGGGGCCCTGGCGGCGGGCTTCGGCTACGGCTGGCTGGGCGGGTTCACCACGATGGTGGCCAATGCCGGGGGGGGGGCCGGTGATGAGCATGTATCTGCTGGCCATGCGGCTGGACGTCAAGACCTTCCTCGGCACCGCCGCGTACTTCTTCTTCGCGGTGAACCTGGTCAAGGTTCCGTTCCAGATCGGTCTGGGGCTGTTGAACACCCATATCTTGAGCATCGTGCTGGTGCTGGTGCCGCTGGTCGTGGTGGCGGCGTTCCTCGGCCGATGGATCGCGGGACGGATCTCACAGGCGGTCTTCGAGCGTCTGGTGCTGGGACTGACCGCCGTCGGTGCCATAAACCTGCTCCTCTGAGCCGGACGGTGAGGCAAGGTCTGAACAGGCTCTCGAAGGTTGACTTTGTACCGCATCCGAAGGCCCGGTAGGTTGCGAGAATGCATCTTTCCCGTCGCAGAATGATCACAGCGGCTGCCGCAGGCGCCACCACCGCGGGCGTCACCCTCGTGTCCGCAGTACCCGCCTCTGCGGCGCCCCGCCGCCGGTACCGTACCCGGCCGAGTCCGCGCATGTGGCGCCGGCCCACCGAATACGACCGGTCGCGGCAGCAGGAGAACCCCTCGAACACCCTCGGCTGCCCGCTCGGGAGGGGATTCTGATCGCTGCCTCATCCGGGATCGGACCCAGGAACACCCTCGGGAACACCGACATCGAAGCCTCCGGCCTGTGCCTGGGCGCCAACACGTTCGGTTGGACCAGTGACCGGGACACGTCCTTCGAGGTGCTCGATGCCTACCGTGCAGCTGGCGGGAACTTCCTCGACACCGCGGACAGCTACTCGGCCTGGGTCGATGGCAACAGCGGCGGTGAGTCCGAGACGATCCTCGGCGAATGGCTCGCCGCCCGCGGCACTCGGGACGACGTCGTCGTCGCCACCAAGGTGAGCCAGCATCCGGAGTTCAAGGGACTGTCCGGGACGAACGTCGCGGCTGCCGCAGAGGCCTCGCTGCGCCGCCTCCAGGCCGAGCACATCGACCTTTACTATGCGCACTTTGACGATGAGCAGACCCCGTTGGAGGAGACCGTCGGGGCCTTCGAAGATCTCGTCCGGGCAGGCAAGATCCGCGCCGTCGGCCTGTCGAACTACACGCCCGAGCGGATCCGAGAATGGTTTGAGATCGCCCGACGCACCGGGGCGAGCCTGCCGGTGGCATTGCAGCCGCACTATAACCTTGTCCACCGCCGCGATTTCGAGGCCGGCAAGAGCGAGCTGGCACGCCAGGAGAGACTGGCCGTGATGCCGTACTTCGCGCTGGCCTCCGGGTTCCTGGCCGGGAAGTATCGGCGGCGTGAGGACCTCGAAGGGGCAGCCCGCGCAGGAATGGCCGGGAAGTACTTTTCAGAATCCGGCGTCAGGGTCCTGGAGACCCTGGATGAGATCGCACATCGGCTCGAGGTCGAGATGCCCACCGTGGCGCTGGCCTGGCTGCGCACGCGTCCCCAGATCCTGGCTCCGATCGCCAGCGCCCGCACGACTGAACAGCTCCCGGCTCTGCTTGCGGGAGCTCAGCTCGAGCTCTCCGCGCAGGACGCGGATGCGCTCACCGCCGTCTCAGACGATATGGAGAACTGACCCGTGAAGCAGAACGTGATCTGGAAGACCTCCCCGAACTTCTCGACGGGCCGAGGCGGCACCGCAGTGGACCGCATCGTCATCCACTACATCGTGGGCAACCTGGCCGCCTGTGATTCCACCTTCCTGAACCCTGCCTCCCAGGTCAGCGCCCATTACGGGATCGGGGAAGGGCGGATCCACCAGTATGTGAGCGTGAACAACACCGCCTGGCACTCCGGGAACTTCGGCTTCAACCAGCGCAGCATCGGCATCGAGCACTCCGCCGACCCCAACCGCGCGCCCACCACCCAGACGCTGAACATGTCGATTATCCGCTGCGTCACGCTGTGCCGGCAGTTCAACCTGAATCCGCTCACGGCGATCGTCCCGCACGAGTCGGTGGTCCCCACCGCCTGCCCCGGCACCGTGGACTGGGAGTACATCCGAGACCGCACCGCCGTCCTGCTCTGAGCCTCGCGCCGAGGTGCGGGTCGGCTACTCCTCGCCGACGTTCACCGGTTCACGCCGGAGAGACTCGGCCCCCGGACTGACCGGGGCGGAGTCGCTGACCTCGTGGGTGGCGTGGAGCGCGGCAGCGATGACGTCGCGGGAGTCACCCGCGTGGCGGAAGGCCTCGCGCTGGTGATAGGCCCCGGTCCCGTTGCGCAGAATCTCACTGATCAACGCATCCACCTGGCGGTCCTCCCCGTACTCCGCGAGCACCGGCGCGACGGTGTCGAGCAGACGCGTCACCACCTCTCCCGCCGCAACCGGCATCGCGGTGTACGGATCCACCAGCAGCGACTCGACCCCGCAGCGGCTCGCCCGCCAGGTCCAGGCCCGCAGCACCGCGGTCTCCACCAGCAGCGGGGGCACCCCGGCCCGCCAGTCCCGCGCCGCGGTCTCCACCAGGGCGCGGGTCAGCGCGGCGATCACGGCGGCGTGCTTGGCGAAGAGACAGACGTCGGGGACCCGGATCTCCACCGTGGAATGACGGTCACAGATGCGCGCGTCGAAGTAGAGCATTCCCTCGTCGAGCGGCACTCGGGACCTCAGCAGGGTTTCTCGCTGCCGGTCGTAGCTCTCGAGGCTTCCGAAGAGATCGGGGGGACCGGTGTTCGGCCAGCGGCTCCAGGTCTGATAGCGGTAGCTGTGGAACGCAGTGTCGTTGCCTTCCCAGAAGGGGGAGTTGCTGCTCAGTGCGAGCAGCGTGGGCAGCCAGATCCGGATCCGGTCCAGCACCGCCACACCCTCGGCCCGCGAGTGCACCAGCACATGGATGTGCAGCCCGCCGGTGAGCTGCTGCAGGGCCGTGATTCCCGCCCATCCGGCCATCTGCTGGAATCGCTGCTGAGGAACAAGGTGAGGGGTCACCGCCCCCGGGACGGTGGCCAGCGCCACGACCCGGCCGCCGAACTCGGCGGCGCAGGCGTCCGCCCAGGCGCGGCCCGACCGGATGCTCGCCAACTGGCCGCTCAGCGTGCTCTGCGGCGGGTTGACCACCTCAAGCTGTTCCTGCTGCAGCTCTGCGGCGAGCTCATGGCCACTATGGGCGCGGAAGCCGTTGCGCTCCGCGACCTGCCACCCCAGGGGCAGGGGAGTCAGCTCAGTTTCGTCCACCAGCAGCAGCTCTTCTTCAACGCCAAATGTTCGCACGAACACGTCCTTCACCCTCGAAGGTCATTCGGGAGCGGCACCGATCGCACTGGACAGTCAGGCCCCCACCAATGACTGCTGCACCATGCCCAACCCCCGCGGATGAGGCGAGCGTACCCCCGAATGTTCCCCGGCATAAGAGGCCAAAGGGGCCCTAGAATCTGGTCCTCGCCCAGGCCCAGGTCAGAACCGTGTCGAGGTCAAAACCTGCCGCTTTCGTCGCTCAGCCCGGAGCGTTCAGCCGGTGAAGGTGTCGGGATGACCGCCCCGGCGACCGTCCTCGCCCTTGTCCAGCGCCGTGATGGCGGCCATGTCGTGGGCGTCGAGCTCAAATCCGTAGAGGTCTCGGTTCATCGCGATCCGCTCGGCGCTGTTGCTCTTCGGGATGGCGATGACTCCGCGCTGCAGATGCCAGCGCAGCATCACCTGGGCGGTGCTGACCCCGAGCCGCTGCGCGATCTCCGTGAGCACCGCATCCCCGAACTGATCGGTGCGGGCCAGCGGGCTCCATGCCTGGACCACGATCCCGCGCTCCTGACAGAAGGTGCGAACCTCGTCGTTGGGGAAGTACGGGTGCATCTCGATCTGGTTCACCGCCGGGGTCACCCCGGTGGCGTCGATGAGGCGCTGAAGCTGGGCGGGGGTGAAGTTCGAGACGCCGACGGCGCGCGCCCGGCCGTCTTCGGTGAGCTCTAACATCGCCGTGAAGGTGTCCACGTAGTCGACATCGAGCATCGGCATCGGCCAGTGCATCAGGAACAGGTCCACATAGTCGAGGCCCAGCGTCTGCAACGAGGTCGCGAAGGTCTCACGGACGGCGACGGGATCATGATTGCCGTTGTTCAGCTTGGTGGTGACGAAGACCTCGGCACGGTCGACCCCGGAGAGCCTGACGGCCTCGCCCACCTCAGCCTCGTTGCCGTACATCTGCGCGGTGTCCAGCAGCCGGTAGCCGGCATGCAGCGCGGAGACCATGGCCTCGGTGGTGGCCTTGCCGGTGCCGAATCCGATCTCCGGCATCTGGATTCCTGAATTGAGCTCGATCATGAGCAGATCCTACGCGTGCCTGCGGTGCTGGTCCGCGTGCTGTCCGCGGCGCGGCTCCAGTCGGGACCGACTGGAGCTCAGCACCAGCAGCAGCAGGGTGGAACACGAGAGCGCCACGAGCAGGATCTCGATCCAGCTGGGCGCGTCCGTCGCGCCGGCTCCCGGCAGCCCGACGGCGGTCACCAGAAGCAGCCCCAGCAGGGTGCATAGGGCCACCGCGGCGGTGGTGAGCCGGGATTCCACGCAGTTGCTCCACCACAGACGGCCGGCGGCGAGTATCCCGAGGACCGCGGCCAGGCCCGAGAGCACCGTCAGGTAGGCCGTCTCCTCAAGCTGCAGCCACCCGTAGAACCCGTGGGTTCCCGCCAGCAGGGCGGCGCTCACCGCGGCGAGCTTCACGGCGCCGCGCATCAGAACCTGGACCAGACGCCGACGGGTGCGGTGGACATCCCGGTCCCAGTGCGGTTCGTCGCTCCGGCGGAGGGGGACCAGTACATCACCGAGGGTGAGACCCGATCGACGAGGCTCCAGCTGGAGCCGCCGGCCTGCCAGCCCAGGGTCACGGTGATGCTGGTCCGCCAGGCACCGTCGAACCAGGTAGTGGTGGGCGTCATGGTGGCATCGAAGGTCACGGTCTGGCCCCAGTTGATGTAGTTGGCGCCCAGGTCGAAGGAACCGAGGTTGACCGTGCTTCCACCGCGCAGAATGGTGATCCTGTCCGATGACCCGTTGTCCTGCAGACGCACGGTGGCCGACCTGGAGCCGCCGGACCATCCCGCGCTCAGCGAGTCAAGGTCCACCTGCTCGCTGAAGATGTAGTTGATGGTGTCTCCGGCGTCGACCTCCCCGGCGCTGCGTCCGTTGTAGACCTGGATCCCGAGGGCCTCCAGCACGGTGTTGGTGACCCGCACGCCGGTGATCGGGCTTGAGACCGTCTCTGTGCCGTTTCCGTCGGTGAGCACGGCGCGGAAGGAGTAGCTGCCGTTGGCGACTGCTGCGGAGTCCCAGTTGCAGCTGTAGGGCGACCGCGTCACGGTGCAGGCCGTGGTCCAGGTGTTCGATCCGCTGGTCGCATACTGCATCGCGACCGAGCTCACGCCGGCGGTGGAGCTGGCCGAGGCGCGCAGCGCCACAGTTCTACTCATCGTCGAGGCCGGGTTCGTCATGGCCACCTCGGAGACGGTGTTCTTGACGGTCCGGTTCGGCACCACCGGGGAGGTCGCGGTATTGCCCGCCAGGTCGGTCGCCAGGGCGCGGAAGCTGTAGGTGCCGTCAGTGAGCTTCTTGGTGTCGTACTCGCAGGAGTAGGGATGAGAGGAGTCGGTGCACAGATCTGTCCAGCTGCCGCCGGCTGCGGCGTACTGGATCCGCACCTGGGCGACTCCAGAACCGCCGTCCGTCGCGGTGCTCTCGAAGGTGCGGGTCCCGGCCAGCGTCTGGCCGGGGTCCTTCATGGTCACGCTGGGGGCGGTGTTGTCCACCCGGATGCTGCGCACGACCTCGGAACGCACCCTGAGGTCTCCGGCGCTGGCAGTGGCGCGCAGATCGTAGACACCGTCAGGCATGGCCACGGTGTTCCCGCTGCAGGTGAACGGGGAGCGGAGATCGGCGCAGGCGGTCGACCACCGGTCGGTCCCTGCGGGCGCGAACTCCACGCCGACCCGGTACGGGGTGGATCCGGCGTTGTGCAGCGTGGTCGTCAGGGTCGCGGCGCCGCGAATGGTCTGGCTCGGCGCACTGACCACCACGGCGACCTGGTTCGCCACGGTCGTGGTGACGATGTCTGATCTGGCGATGTTGCCGTGCGTGTCAATGGCCACGGCGCGGAGGCTGTGGGCACCGTCGTCGCCGTCCTTGGTGTTCCAGGCGCAGCTATAGGGCGCCGAGGTGGTGGCACACAGCTCGGTCCAGCCGGTGGCGCCGGGGCCGCGATGTTCGAGGGTGACGCTGCGGACCGCGGAGTCGGCGTCGGTGGCTGTTGCGGAGACCGTGGCGATGTCCCGGACCGCGGAGCCCGGGCTGTTCATGGTGACCTTGGGCGGAGTCCAGTCCGCAGCGGCCCGGATGGTGCTCTCGGCGGTGCTCGAGGTGGAGGTGAACGCCGCGGTGGACAAGGTCGGAGCTGTCTGACCCAGAAGAGCGGTCACCAGCGTGAGCAGGACCAGCAGTGTGCGTACCTTCATGATCTCCACAGGCTTCCGTTCAGCGATTCGGTTCACGATCCAGCCTAGGGATCCACGGGTCACAGGCTCTCCACAGAAACCGGTGCCTGGCCCACAGGAAGGCAACAGTTCCCAGCAACAGGTCCCTGAGCGGTTCAGTGCCGGGTGGCCGGTGACAGCTGGTGAGCGGCGGCGGCCGTGTCGGTCCCGGTCGTGGGGCTGCGCAGCGCCCGGACCACCTCGATGAGACTCAGCACGCCCACGATGCCCGCCGGGATACCGATGATCAGCATCCGGATCTCGCGATCCGCCAGGGCCAGGAACACCCAGCCGAGACCGGGGATCGTGGCCTCGACCCGCGCCTGGGTCGGATCGTCCAGGCCGAAGATCCAGGGGTCGGCGGAGGAGTTGGCGTCTCCTCGGGTCTGAAAGGTCGGCTCCTCGCCGCTGCTGTCGACGTCGACGATCCGGTGCGTGACCAGCTCGGCGATCCCGGAGTCTGGTGGAGGAAGGTAGGTGATGATGTCCCCGACGGCCAGGTCCTCCACCGGGACCGCCTCGGCGAAGGCCAGCGAGCCGCGTTCGAAGGTCCCCGACATGGATGCCCCGGTAATCACGTAGCGCTCATATCCAGCGAGTCCCGGCAGCAGGAAGATTCCGGCGAGCACCACGGTGGCGATGGCCGCCAGGTTGACCAGGACGCCGAGCGCCTTGCCAGAGGCGCGGCGGAGGTGGTGGGTCTTCGTCTGCTGAGCCATCATCGGGTCCCTTCAGAGCTGAGCGGTGTTTGGTGTGGTCCTGCCGAACGTTGAGCAGGCAGGGGCGACGGCGGGCGGGCCCGGATGCAAGTACGCGGGCCCGCCCGGGAGGTCACTGGTCGTAGGTGGTGGCCTCGCCCTGGATGGCATCCCAGCTGTAGGTTGCGGTGGCGGTCTTGCCCTGCTCGTCGTTCTGGGCGGCCTGGTCCAGCGTCACGCTGAAGGTGAACTCCCGGGAGGCGCCTGGTGCCCAGGTGCCCAGGGGCAGGGCGCCGGCGGTGGTGAGCTCACCGAAGGTGCCGCTCCAGACCGGGTCGCTTGCGCCGGCCTCGGTGATGGTCAGCTGCAGATTGGACTTGTTCACGAAGCCGTTGGTCGCGGACTCGGTGAGTTTGAACGAGGCGGGCAGCGAGCCGGTGTTCTCCAGCGTCACGCCGCCGTTGACGGTGTCGCCGGGCTTGAGGCCGTCCAGGCTGAAGATCGCCTCATCTACCTTGGAGTTGCTCTGGGTCAGCGTCCCGGTGGTGTAGGCGTTGCCGTCGTTGACGGAGCTGGAGGTGAAGTCTGCACCGGAGCCGACCACCAGGGCCGCTGCGGTGAGCAGACCTGCCAGGGGCAGCAGCACCCGACGACGCCGGGAGTTGGACTTGACGGGGGCGACGGTCTCGGCGGCAGCGGTGGTGGCGGTGTTCTTCATGGGGATTCTCCTGAGAAGCGGTGTGGTCGAGGTGATGACAACAACGCTACGGAGACCATTGCCACAGCAGGCCCACAGAGTTCCTTCAAATTTGCCACAGTTGTGCAACAGGGGTGCGCTAAGCTCCGAACGTGGCTCATCGCATACTTCTCGTCGAAGACGACGACGGCATCGCCCTGCCGCTGACCCGCGCTTTGACGCGGGAGGGCTACTCGGTCCAGCGCGAGGCGGCAGGAGAGCCTGCGGTCCTGCGCCTGCGTCAGGAAGCCGTGGATCTGATCATCCTGGATCTCGGCCTGCCCGACATCGACGGGCTCGATGTCTGTCGCCGGGTCCGGGAGAACGGATTCGCCGGGGCCGTGCTGATCCTCACCGCACGCGGGGCCGAGATCGACCGGGTCGTCGGTCTCGACGTGGGTGCCGATGACTACATGGCCAAGCCTTTCGGCCTCGCCGAGCTGCTCGCCCGAGTGCGCGCCCTGCTTCGCCGTGGCCAGCCCTGCGGTGCGGCTCCCGCCGACTCGAATCCATCCGGCGCACAGTCCAGCTCCGCGGCCGCTCCAGTGCCGGACCTGGGACCGGCCGAACCCGGCCCGGCGCCCCGCGAGGACAGCTGGGTGTCGGTGGACACCAATGCCCGACAGGCATTCGTCGGCGGCGTCGAGCTGCCGCTGACCGCCAAGGAGTTCGACGTGCTGGCGCTGGTGGACGCCGAACGCGGTGCCGTGGTGACCAGAGAAGACCTCATGGACCAGGTGTGGGACGTCAACTGGTTCGGATCCACCAAGACCTTGGACGTCACCATGGGTCGGCTCCGACACAAGCTCGAAGCCGCACGGTGCAGCAGCCAGATCGTCACCGTGCGCGGCGTGGGATTCAGACTCGAAGACCTCATCCGCAGTGCGTGAACGCCTCCTGGTCGCCTTCGGCACGCTCATCCTGGTGATCGTCGCCCTCTACGGGATTCCGCGGGCCTACCTGCTGGCCGACGGCGTGCAGCAGATCGAGGTGGATCAGCTCAACCATTCGGCGGACTTCCTCGCCGAGCTGATCCCGGAGCGGTCCAACAATCAGGGTGTGGACCAGGAGTATCTCGCAGGACTGCTCGAAGACTCTGAGCGCATCGAGCACCTCGACGCTGCGGGTGAGCTGATCGTCGAAGCCGGCGAGCAGCTGCCGGAGCATCCCAGCGACATCGTGGCAACCCGTGAGCTGCCCGAGAGCGAGCAGCTCACGCTGACCCGTGCCGGGCTCCACGTCCAGGAGCAGATCGTGGACGCCGTGACCCCGGTCGTCGTCCTCGGCGCGGGTCTGACGCTGAGCGCGGGCATCGTTTGTCTGGTGATGGCCCGCAAGCTCTCCCGTCCCTTCCAGGACCTCGCCGCCGCCGCCCGCCAGCTCGGCAGCGGTCGGTTCGACCTCGAGGAGCGCGACTACAAGCTGCCCGAGGCCCAAGCCATCGGCACCGCGCTGACCAGCAGCGCGCGAAAGCTCGAGCAGCTGCTGGAGCATGAGCGCGAGTTCGCCGCCAACGCCTCGCATCAGCTGCGCACTCCGATCACCGCCCTGCGCCTGGAGCTGGAAGACCTCACCTACTGGCCAGAGACGCCCCCGTCGGTGGTCGCGGAGCTCACCCACGCGCTGGGCGAGCTGGACCGGCTCAGCACCGCCGTGACCGAGCTGCTGGAACTGGCCCGCGGACAGCGTCTCGGTGACGGCCACACCGTCAACCTGCGGGAGCTGCTGCAGGACTGTGTCTATCGCTGGGCCCGGCTGGCCGGCGAACGCCATCGCGATCTTGCGGTGAGCGTCCCGGACGAGTTGACCGCAGTCCTGCACGAGGGACCCGTCGCGCAGATCTTCGACGTGCTCATCGAGAACGCACTGACCCATGGCAGCGGCACCGTGGAGCTGCGCGCCGAGGACGCGGGGACCCACCTGCGGCTCAGCGTGGCCAACGAAGGGCTCCGTCCTGAGCGCATCGATCTCTTCGAACGCCGCGTCACCCAGGGCTCGGGAGAAGGCATCGGACTCGCTGTCGCCTCCGAGCTCGCCACCGCCGTCGGAGGAACGCTGCGGCTGGAGCCCGGACCCAGTACCCGCTTCATGCTGATGCTTCCGCAGTCCCAGCACCGGATCCCCACGACCGCAGGGATCCGAACGAGCGCGGAATAGAACCTGCTCCCCAGGGGGTTGCCATGATTATGCGTGCAATGAGCTATTCAGAATACGGCGACCCCCAGACCCTCGAACTCACCGACCTCCCGCTGCCCAAGGTGGCACCCGGAGCCGTCCTGATCAAGATCGAACGCGCCTCCGTGAACCCGGTGGACTGGAAGCTCATGTCCGGGGGGCTCGACGGGCTCATCGACGTGGTATTCCCGGTCATCCCAGGCTGGGACGTCTCCGGGGTCATCGAGGCCACGGGCCCCGACGTACCGGAGTTCTCCGCCGGTGACCGCGTCGCCAGCTACGCCCGCAAAGACTTCACCCACGGCGGGACCTACGCCGAGTACGTCTCGGTGCCCGCCACCTCCGTGGCCCGCATCCCCGACGGAGTCGACTTCGACTCCGCCGCCGGGCTGCCGCTGGCTGGCCTGACCGCGCTGCGCTCGCTGGAGACCCTCCAGGTCACCGCCGAGGACACGCTGCTGATCCACGCCGCCTCCGGTGGGGTGGGCCACCTGGCCGCCCAGCTCGCCGTGGAGCGCGGGGCCACCGTGCTGGGCACCGCGTCGGAGAAGAACCACGCGAAGCTGAGCGAACTCGGCGTGACCCCTTTGACCTACGGCGAGGGCCTGGCCGATCGGGTCCGCGACGCCGCGCCTCAGGGCGTCACCACCGTGGCCGACTTCGTCGGCGGCGTGCTCCAGGACACGCTGGCAGTGCTGGCCGACGGCGGCCGGCACGTCTCCGTGGCCGACCCCTCCGTCGAAGAGCATGGCGGCCGCTGGATCTGGGTCCGCCCCGACGGCGACCGGCTGGGTGCGCTCCTGGAGAAGGTCGCCGCTGACACCCTGCGGGTGGCCGTTGACCGGGTCTTCCCGCTGGAGGAGTCCGCCGCCGCCATGGAGGCCAACCAGTCAGGATCCAACGGCAAGATCCTCATCGATACCACCCGCTGACACGTCGCTGGCCGGCAGGGCGCCTCACGCGCCCTGCCGACCACCAGCCAGCAGGACTAGCCTGATCACGTGAGGTCTCATCCCAGGGGGAGAGGACCAACCGGTTCTTCTGTGAGACCAGCTCTGGTCGACAACCACAGAGAAGAGTTGCCATGAACGACATCCATATCCCAGGTGCGCCCCAGGCCGAACCGCCCACCGAGGGCCAGCCGGTCACGCCCCGCGGACCGCTGGAGCCCAAGCAGGACCAGCGCGCCGCAGCGCCGGTCAGCCCCACCGGCGCCGAGGTGCCGGGCAGCGACACCGGACGGGTCCAGCAGGGTGAGTACCTGACCACCGCGCAGGGCGCCCGCGTCCGCGACACCGACCACTCGCTCAAGGCCGGCAGCCGAGGACCCGTCCTGCTGCAGGACCACCATCTGCGCGAGAAGATCATGCACTTCGATCATGAGCGCATCCCGGAGCGCGTGGTCCACGCCCGCGGCGCCGCCGCCCACGGGATCTTCGAGTCCTATGGCACCGCCGGTCACCTCACCCGGGCGAAGTTCCTGGCACAGAAGACCACCACCCCGGTGTTCACCCGCTTCTCCACCGTGCTGGGCAGCCGCGGCTCCGCCGACACGGTCCGCGACACCCGCGGCTTCTCCACCAAGTTCTACACCGAGGAGGGCAACTACGACCTCGTGGGCAACAACATCCCGGTGTTCTTCATCCAGGACGCGATCAAGTTCCCCGACGTGATCCACGCCGGCAAGCCCCACCCGGATCGGGAGATCCCGCAGGCGCAGAGCGCCCACGACACCTTCTGGGACTTCGTCTCGCTGCACACCGAGGCGCAGCACCACGCCATCTGGAACATGTCCGACCGCGGCATCCCGCGCTCGCTGCGCATGATGGAAGGCTTCGGCGTCCACACCTTCCGGCTGATCAACGCCGAAGGCGGGTCCTCGCTGGTGAAGTTCCACTGGAAGCCCAAGCTCGGCGTGCACTCCATCACCTGGGAGGAGGCGCTGATGACTAACGGCGTGGACCCGGACTTCCACCGCCGGGACCTGGCCGACGCCATCGAGGCCGGCGCGTTCCCGGAATGGGAGCTCGGCGTGCAGGTCTTCCCGGACAGCGAGGACCAGATGTTCCATGGCATCGACCTGCTGGATCCGACCAAGTTCATCCCCGAGGAGCTCGCCGAGGTGCAGCTGCTGGGCAAGATGACCCTGAACGCGAATCCGCAGAACTACTTCGCGGAGACCGAACAGGTCGCCTTCCACCCGGGCCACCTGGTCCCGGGCATCGAGGTGACCAATGACCCGCTGCTGCAGGGCCGGCTGTTCTCCTACCTGGACACCCAGATCACCCGTCTGGGCGGACCGAACTTCGCGCAGATCCCGATCAACCGGCCCCGCGCGGCGGTCAACGACATGCTCCGCGACGGCTACCACCAGACTGCGGATCACGCCGGCATCGCGCCGTACCACCCGAACTCCTTCGACGGCGGCAACCCGTACCCGGTCAAGGACATCTCGGAGACCTCCGATGTGCCCAGCGCGCTGATCGACTTCCCGGAGCCGGTGGCAGAGAGCGTCAAGGTGCGTGCGAGCCCGCAGAGCTTCGACGACCACTACACCCAGGTCACGATGTTCTACCGCAGCCTTACCCGCACCGAGCAGCTGCACGTGATCCAGGCGTACACCTTCGAGCTGGCGAAGTGCTACGAGCCGATCATCAAGGAGCGCCAGCTGCAGCAGCTGACCCACATCGACGCTGATCTCGCGGCGGGTGTGGCCGAGGGCCTCGGACTTCCCGTGCCCGAGCCGCTGCAGGCCCCGGTGGAGCCCGAGCTGCTCAGCCCCACGCTGTCCCAGATCGGCGGCACCTGGCCGATCGAGGGTCGATTGGTCGGCGTCGTCGTCGATGAGTCAAGCGACATCGACGCGATCCAGAAGCTCCGCAAGGCCATCGACGCCCAGGACATGGTGCCCCTGGTGGTCGCCCCCACCGGTGCGCCGCTCTCCGACGGCACCCCGGCCCAGCGGACCTACCTGACCGCACGGTCCATCGAGTTCGACGCGATCGTCTTCCTCACTGCTACCGCCGCCGGCGCCGCCGGTGCCAGCCCGGACACCGACCACAAGCTCGGTGACCCCACGGGTGACCCGAAGGTCGATCCGCGGCTGACCCTGATGGCCGCCGAGGCGTACCGCCACGGCAAGGCAGTGGTGTTCCCCGAGGGCTCCCCGCTGCTGGCCGCCAGCGGCATCACCGCCACGGCGCCCGGCGTCCTGGTGGGCCCACCGGAGAAGCTCACGGAGGACCTCTTCACCCTGATGGGCGCCCACCGCGCCTGGGAGCGCTTCGCCTGATCCCAGCCGGTGACAGGCAGCTTCAGCCGGTCGGCTGCAGCTGCTGAGCAGCGGACTGTTCGGCCCCTTCGCGAGACGTCACCGACGTGCTGCGGAGGGGCCGAACTGCGTGCCGATCTGCTCCGCCCACCACTGGTGGAACTCCGCGATGTGATGCTCGCTGGGCACCAGTGCCCCGCCGTCGTCGTAGGCCCGGGATGACATGTTGGGCTGGGTCTGCTCGCAGGCCTCGAAGTCCTGCAGGTTGACCCGGTGGAAGAGCTCCACCGACCGGGAGATGTCCAGCCGCTGCTCGATGACCTCGGGCATGAACAGCCAATCGCATTCCACGATCGTCTTCGAAGCCGAGACCGGGTACATCCGGTGGAAGATCACGTGATCGGGCACGGTGTTGATGAACACCTGCGGGCGCACGGTGATCGCGTAGTACTTGCGGTCCTGCTCCGGCGCGATGGCCGGCAGGGCCGCGACGCCGGCGGAGCCGTCCACGGTGAAGCTCTCCACCTGCGCCCCGAAGGAGGCGCCGTGGATCTCGTCCTTCGCCTGAGAGGCCCAGCCTTCGGCGAACTCCGGGATCACCTCGGTGAGCTCGGGATGGATGGTCGCGCAGTGATAGCACTCCATGAAGTTCTCGATGATCAGCTTC
Source organism: Nesterenkonia maliinae (assembly GCF_051262655.1). NCBI lineage: Bacteria > Bacillati > Actinomycetota > Actinomycetes > Micrococcales > Micrococcaceae > Nesterenkonia > Nesterenkonia maliinae. The sequence goes on from NZ_JBIMEY010000007.1 coordinate 151,236, forward strand.
CAGTTCGCCGCGACCTCATAGCGGCGGGTCTCACCGACCCGCAGACCCTCGAGGCCGTAGTTCTCCAGGCTCTGGACCTCACCGAAACGGGTGGAGACCTCGGTCATCACGGTCTCCTCGAACGACGGCGGGGCGCTGGCCCCCTTGGCAGCATCTCCAGCGGCGCCCGCTTGAGTGCTCCCAGCAGAGCCGGCCACACAGACCCAGACATAGCCCAGCCACTCACGCACATGCACGGTCTTGAGCCCGTACTCCCCGCGATCCACATCCGGCATCGAGGTCAGGTTCGGTGCGGCGACAAGCTCACCTTCGAGCGCGTAGGTCCAGGCGTGGTACCCGCACTGCAGGGTCTTGGACCTGCCCTCCGCGGTGGTGCAGACTCGCATGCCGCGGTGTCGGCAGACGTTGAGATAGGCCTTGATACCGGCCTTGCGGGTGCGCACCACGATGATCTCTTCGCGGCCCACGGTCACCGTGCGCCACTGTCCCGGGCTGGCCAGGCTCTCGACGCGCAGCACGGCGTTCCACATCTTCTCGAAGATCTCCGCCTGCTCGCGGCGGAAGATCTCCGCCTCGGTATAGGCGGACCCGGATGGGGTCGGTTTCAGTGAGGTGCCGGTCAGCGGAGTGTCGAGCTGCTCGATGATCATGGGTTCGTCCTTCGTGAGGGGCTGGGGGCTGCACGGACTCAGGCGGCCAGCGCGGCGGGGCGGATCCGGCGCGTGCGACGCCAGCGCACGACCTCGCGAAGCCGATTCATGCCCAGGATCCCGATCTCGGTGCCCTCGCGCAGGTAGCTCACCAGCAGGTCTCCGGCCTCGATGGTGCCCGCCAGCACCTTGACCTCGTCAGCGAGGGCGAGCATCCCGGCGGCCTGGATGGTGACGTGGTGCTGGTCTGACCAGAGGTAAGGCTCCGGCATCGGGGAGGGGATCCCCCCGAGCAGGGCGGAGGCCACCGTCTGAGCCTGGTCCACGGTCTCCTGCCAGTGCCCGACCGGACGCAGCCCGGTCCGTTGGGCCGCCCAGAGCGCGCAGTCTCCCGCGGCCCAGACCCCGGGGATCCCGGTGAACCCGGTGTCATCGGTGAGCACTGCTCCGGTGTCGGGGTCCAGAGCGACGGCGCTGCGCGTCAACCACCCGGTGGCCGGGACCGCGCCCACGGCGCTGATCACGACGTCGGCCTCGATGCTGCGACCGTCGCTGAGCGTGATCGAGTGCGGACCTGGAGCGTGGCTGACCTGCGACGCTGCTGGCTGGATGTTTTGCATGCCCGCTGACACGCCGACTTCCGCCGCCGTGGCGACCGGGGTCACGCTCAGCGCACGGGCGGGGCCGAGGAAGCGCACCCCGTGCTGCTCATGCAGGCGGTGCAGCGCCTGGGCCACCGGCTGGCCCAGCCGCCGCAGACCCGGCAGCTCTTCCCCGGCGATCACCGTGACGCTGCCGGCTCCGCGGGTGGTGCACGTCGCGGCGGTCTCGAGGGCCAGGAAGCCGCCCCCGATCACCGCCACCCGGGCGCCGGCCAGCGGTGCTTCCCGCAGCGCGGCGGCGTCCTCCACGCTGCGGATCGCATGACCGCCCAGGCGTCGGGCCTCGGCGCCGGTCGCGATGACCACCGCGTCGCCAAGGTAGAAGGTGCCGGAGGCGGTCTGTACCCCCAGCGGTTGCGTGGAGAGCCCGATCACGGCATCAGATCTGACCCAGCGGACATCCAGCGGGTCGGAGGGGTCATCGAGATAGAGGTCGCAGAGATTCGTGGTGCCGCACAGGTAGGCCTTGCTCAGCGCCGGGCGGTCATAGGCGGGGTGCGCCTCGGCCCCGAGGATTGTGATCGGGCCGGTGTGGCCCTGGGTGCGCATCTGGCGCGCCGTGTAGTAGCCGGCGAGCCCGGCTCCGATGATGAGCAGGTGACCGTCGGGGGCGAGGCTCATGCGACCTCCACCCCCGGGGGCAGCTGGGGAGCCGCCGTGGAGAGCTCCACGAGCACCTCACCGTCCTGCACGGTGACCTGATGTGCCCGCACGCCTCGCTTGGCCGGGGGCTGATCCACCTCTCCGGTTCGCAGGGAGAAGGTGCTCTCATGCAACGGGCACTCTACGCGGCAGTTCTCCACCCAGCCCGCCGCGAGGGAGGCGTCCTGGTGGGTGCAGGTGTCATCCAGTGCGTGGACGGTGCCCTCCTCGGTGAGGAACACGGCGATCGGCGGACTGACGCTGCTGATCCTCAGCCCTTCGCCGGGAACCAGGTCATTGATGGAACAAGCTCGGAAACTCAATTGCCTTCACCGCCACTCAGGGATACTGTTGCATATAGTGCAACAGCGTTCGTGTTGCACAACAAAAGTATGCAAGCCGCCCCACAGGGGTAGTCAAGGGGTTGGCCGAAATTGAAGACGAATTCATCAGCACGAAACGAATCAGGGGTTCCGGCATGAGCGAAGTCCAGTCAGTGGATCGTGCGGCGCAGATCCTGCAGCTGCTCAGCGCAGAGTCTCCGCTCAGCGTCAGTGAGATCTCGCGCCGGCTGCAGGTCCACCGCTCCACGGCCTCGCGGCTGATGTCCACCCTGGAGTCCCACGATCTGGTCGAGCAGGAGGGTCAGCGAGGGGCGTATCGGCTCGGGTTCGGGCTGCTGCGGCTGGCCAGCGCAGTGACCGCGCGGGTGGACCTCTCGCGTGACGCCCAGGTGTGCTGCGACGCCGCCGCGGCCTCGTTGAACGAGACGGTCAACGTCGCGATCCTCGACGCCGGCTACGCGGTGACGATCACGCAGACCGTGGGGCAGCGGATGGTCGGCGTCGCCCGCCAATACGTGGGGCAGCGCGCCCCGCTGCATGCCACCTCCACCGGGAAGGTGCTGCTGGCGTGCTCACCGGTCGCGGAGCAGAACCGGGTGCTTGCCTCACCGCTGCAGGCGTTCACGGCCTCCACCATCACCGCGCCCGAGGTGCTCTCCGCCGAGCTGGCCGCAGTGCGTGAGCGCGGCTGGGCCTCCGCGGTGGCAGAGTGGGAAGAGGGCATCAACGCCCTGGCGGTGCCGGTGCGTGGACCGCAGGGCGCGGTGGTGGCGGCGTTCTCCACCACGGCGCCGGCGTTCAGGCTCCCGGAGTCCGCCTTTGCCGAGCATGTGGAGATGCTGCGCGAGGCCGCTGAGCAGCTGGAATCTCGGCTGGGATTCCTGCCCGATCTGCGAGGGGCGGGCGGCTGAGCTCGGCCGCGAAAGGCGCGTTTCCAGCGGATTAATTCCTGCCCGGCTCTTGTCCGGGTCCCGCCGGATCCCTAGGCTGGTGCGTAATACACAGTAGCGTTGCGAATTAAGCAACGAAAGCTGGACGTGAGAACGGCCGATCGGCGGACGAGGGAGCACAGGATGGCGCAGCACTCCAAGGGTCCGCGGGTGGTGATCGTGGGCCTCGGCGTCGTCGGCGCCGCAGTGGCCGACGAACTGGTGCTGCGCGGCTGGACGGATGTCAGCGTAGTCGAACAGGGCCCGCTGTTCGAGACCGGCGGCTCCAGCTCGCACGCGCCGGGATTCGTCTTCCAGACCTCCCCGAACCGGGCCATGACCCAGCTCGCCCAGCGCACCCTGGACAAGCTCGAGGGCCTGAGCGTGAACGGGGAGTGGGTCTCCAAACGGGTCGGCGGCATCGAGCTGGCCAGCACCGAGGCGCGGCTGCGGGACCTGCACCGGCGGGCCGGTTTCGCACAGTCCTGGGCGGTCCCGGCCGAGCTGATCTCGCCGGAGCAGATCGCGGCGCTGTGGCCCGGGTTGGACACCACGGGACTGCTCGGCGGGCTGCACACCCCGACCGACGCGGTGGTCAAAGGGGTGCGGGCCGTGGAGTTCCAGGCACGGCGAGCGCAGGCCGGCGGAGCCCGGCTGCTGCCCTGGACCCGCGTGACCGCGGTGCACACCTCGGGCTCGAAGGTCACCGGCGTCGAGGTCAGCCCAGTCGGTGCCGGAGGTGCCGGGCCAGCCGCGAGCCGAGGCCCAGACGAGACCCAGACCCTGCCCGCCGACGTCGTCCTGCTCTGCACCGGGCTGTGGGGACCCGGGATGGCGCGCGATCAGCTGGGACTGGCGCTGCCGATGCTGCCCGTGGAGCACGGGTTCGGGTTCAGCCTGCCCACCTCCACCGGGGTCGATGCCGCCACCGAGGTCGTCAAGCCGATGCTGCGCCACCAGGACTTCGCGATGTACCTGCGTGAGTGGGGAGACCGGATCTCCGTGGGCGCCTATGAACATCGTCCGTTGCCGGTGGCCCCGGAGCAGATCGCTGCCGCAGAAGACTTCGCCCGGACCGGGGTCCATCCAGCCGTGCACCCCTTCACCCCCGCCGACTTCGCCCCCACCTGGGCCGAGGCGCAGCGTCTGCTTCCGCAGCTGACCAGCCGGGGCCAGGGCATGGCGGGACTGGACACCGCGCGCAGCTTCAACGGCATCTTCTCCTTCACCCCCGACGGCGGACCGCTGCTCGGTCCCGTCTCAGGCACCGCAGGGCTGTGGATGGCCCAGTCCGTCTGGGTCACCCAGTCCGCCGGCGTCGGCCAGGTGATGGCCGACTGGATGACCACCGGAGACCCCGGCATCGACACCCACGGTCTTGACCTGAGCCGCTTCGACCCAGCGGTCGTCTCGACCCGCTGGGCCCGCGAGCAGGGCGAGGAGTCCTACGACGAGGTCTACGACATCATTCACCCCAAGGCCACCACGCTGCGGATGCGCGGGCTGCGCACCTCCGCGTTCCACGCCCGGCACCGGGACCTGGGTGCGGTCTTCGAATCCGCCGCCGGATGGGAGCGACCGCTCTGGTTCACGTCCAACCAGGAGCTGGGCGAGGCCCGCCTCGGTGACCAGCCGCTGCCGGACCGGGATGCCTGGAGCGCGAAGCACTGGAGCCCGATCGTCGCCCGGGAGGCCCGGCACCTGCGCGAGCACGTCGGTCTGGTGGACATGTCTTCGCTGCCGCGGCTGTGGCTGCGCAGCGCAGGTCCCCAGACCGCCGACGACGCCGCAGCGGATCCGGCGGCGCATCCCGCAGCGGATCACGACGCGCACGGCGCCACCGCCTTCCTGCTGGACCTGCACGTCCGCGGCCTGCTCAGCCGGCGTCCCAGCAAGACCGTCGGCGGCATCGTCTACGCGCTGCTGCTTGATGGGCACGGCGGCGTGCTCTCCGACATCACCCTGGCACGTACCGGAGCGCAGAGCTACCACCTCGGCATCAACGGGCCTATGGACACCGCCTGGCTGCAGGCGCAGATCGCGGAACACGACGCGGCGCTGAGCGCGGGTCTGCAGCTCACCGATGCAGCCACCGGCGCCTGCGGACTGGGCCTCTGGGGACCGCAGGCGCGCACCGTGCTGCAGAGCCTCGTCGAGGAGGACCTCGCCGATGAACACTTCAGGTTCTACCGCGCGCGGCAGCTCCGGGTGGCCGGGGTCCCGGTGCTCGCCCTGCGGCTGAGCTACGTCGGGGAGCTCGGCTGGGAGCTCTACGCGCCGGCGGAGTTCGGCGGGTTCCTCTGGGACGCGCTGTCCGAGGCCGGCCAGGCACACCAGATCCGCCCTGTGGGACGCCGGGCCTTCGAGAGTCTGCGGGTCGAGAAGGGCTTCCGGCTCTTCGGCACCGACATGACCCGGGAGCACACTCCGGTCGAGGCCGGGGTCGACTTCGCCGTCGCGGGGGAGGCGGCGAAGAAGCTCGCCGAGCGTGACAGGGTTGAAGCCGGTACCGGTGAGCCCGGAGCTGTCGCGCCGCGGCGTCGGCTGCACTGTCTGGTGCTTGAGGATCCCGCCCGCGTCGTCCTCGGCCACGAGCCGGTCTTCGCCCCTGGGGGCTCTTCTCCGCTGGGCTACGTCACCAGCGCAGAACAGGGATATACGGTGGGGGAGTCCATCGCCTACGCCTGGTTGGACGGCGCGGGACACAGCATCGGCGATTCGGTGCAGATCGATTATTTCGGGGAGCGGCTGCCCGCCGTCGTCGCCGCGGAACCGCGCTACGACCCGCGCGGCACCAGAATGAGGGGATGAACATGCCGGGATCGCAAGCCTATGACGTGATCGTGATCGGACTGGGATCCATGGGCGGCGCCGCGGCGAACGCGCTCGCGGAACGCGGAGCCCGAGTGCTGGGGCTGGAGACGTATCAGCCCGGACACGACCAGGGCTCCGCCCACGGCGGGACCCGGATCATCCGCCAGTCCTACTTCGAGGACTCCGCCTACGTGCCGCTGCTCTTCAGCTCCTACGCCGGGTTCCGCAAGCTGGAGCAGGAATCCGGACGGGACCTGATGCAGCTCTGCGGCGGCATCTACATCGGGCACCCGGAGTCCAAGACCTTCGCCGGCTCCCATGCCGCAGCCCTGGAGCACGGGCTCGACCATGAGGTGCTCACCGCCGCGCAGATCCGCGACCGCTTCCCGACCATGGACCCGCAGGACGACGCGATGGGTCTCTATGAGGCCAACGCCGGCTACGTGCGCCCCGAGGAGACGGTGCGCGCCAACGTCGAGGTCGCCGCGCGAAAAGGCGCCGAGCTGCACTTCGACGAACCGGTGCTCTATTGGTCCGCCGAGGGTGAGGGCGTCACCGTGCGCACCGCCGTCGGGAACTACCGGGCCTCGCGACTGGTGATCACCCCCGGCGCCTGGGCGCCTGAGCTGCTCGCCGGGATGCAGCTCCCGCTGAGCGTGGAGCGGATGGTCTTCCACTGGTTCACCCCGGACTTCGACGCGATTCCCCACCCCGCCTGGAGCCAGGAGCAGCATCCGATCTACGTGGAGCAGACCGGTGAGAGTCTGCAGATCTACGGGTTCCCGATGACCGACGGACCGGAAGGAGGCTTCAAGCTCGGGTTCTTCCGCGAAGGCATCCCGACCACCGCGAACACCATCGATCGCAGCATCTACCCCGCGGAGAACGTGCGCATGCAGGCTCGCGCGCGGGAGCTCTTCCCGCACCTCAGCGGGGAGGTGGTCCAGGCCAAGACCTGCCTGTACACGGTGACCCCGGATGAGCACTTCATCATCGGGCTGCACCCGGAGCACCCGCAGGTCTCGGTGGCCTGCGGCTTCTCCGGCCACGGCTTCAAATTCGTGCCGGTGGTCGGGGAGATTCTGGCGGATCTGGCGCTGACCGGAGACACCGCGCACCCCATCGAGCTCTTCGACCCGCGGCGCAGTAGTCTGCAGGGATGAGGACCATCGAGCTGCCCGCCGCCGAACTCTCCGCCTCCCAGCTGGTGCTGGGACTGATGCGGATCCACGACAAGACCGACCAGCAGATCCGCGAGCTCTACGATCGCGCCCGGGCTGTGGGGGTCGACTTCTTCGACCACGCCGACATCTACGGCAGCTCTGCGCACCAGTGCGAGCGGCGCTTCGCCGAGGCGCTGAAGCTCAGCAGCGCCGAACGCGAGGAGGTGCTGATCCAGTCCAAGATCGGCATCGTCACGGACGGCCCGTACTACGACTTCTCCTACGAGCACATCGTCACCGAGGTGGAGGAATCGCTGCGCTCGCTGCAGACGGATCGCCTCGACGTCCTGCTGCTGCACCGGCCCGATCCGCTGGTCGAGCCCGCCGAGGTCGCCCGCGCCTTCGATGAGCTCCAAGCCGCCGGGAAGGTGCGCCACTTCGGTGTCTCCAACCACACGGTGGGGCAGATCGAGCTGCTCCGCACCGCGGTGACCCAGCCCCTGGTGGTCAACCAGATGCAGCTCTCCCTGGTCCACGCGCCGATCCTCACCGAGGGCGCCCAGGCCAACACGCTGGGCCAGACCGAGACGGTCACCCCCGCCGGCGCGGACATCGTCGAATACTGCCGCCGGCACGCGATCACGCTCCAGGCCTGGTCCCCATACCAGGCACCCAGCGGGGTCTTCCTGGACAATCCCGACTATCCCGAGCTCAATGCGGTGCTCGCACGGCTGGCCCGGCAGCACGGGGTGACCCCGACCGGGATCGCCACGGCCTGGCTGACCCGCCACCCCGCCGACATCCAAGTGGTGCTCGGCACCACCCAGGGCAGCCGGGTGGAAGAGGCCGCCGCCGGTTCCGAGGTCAGGCTCTCGCGCAGCGAGTGGTATGAGCTGCTGCGCGCCGCGGGTCACCGGCTCCCCTGAGCGGGACCGTGGCAGCGGAGCGTGCAGGGACCGTGGAAGGGACCGCTCAGGCCCGGTAGCGTCCGGGGCGGTGGTTCAGCGCCAGCACCAGGTTCAGCAGCACCGCACCCAGAGCGGAGTAGAGCACGTTCAGCGGGTCGACGACGGTCAGCGCCAACAGGATCACCACCACGTCCAGGCTCATCTGCACGTATCCGGCGCGCAGCCCCAGCCGCTCCTGCGCCACGAGGGCCACGATGTTGAACCCGCCCAGGCTGGCGCCATGCCGGAAGATCGCGAGCAGGCCCATGCCGATCAGGATGTTGCCCGCCGGAACCCCGTAGAGCGGGGTGAGCTCGGGCAGCGACAGCATCGGTCCATGCAGCAGCGCGTAGCCGGAGACGATCGCCACCGCCGCCACGGTCTTGAGCGTGAAGGTCCACCCCTTCTTCCAGATGGCCAGTGCGAAGAAGGGCACGTTGACGAGCAGGAACAGCCAGGAGAAGTTCAGCGGGGTGGCGTAGGTCAGCAGCAGCGCGAACCCCGCGGTGCCTCCGGTCACGGCTTCGGACTGCTGCAGCACGTAGAGGCCCAGCGAGGCGAGGAAGGTGCCGATGAGCACGCCGAAGACATCTTCCGCGGGCGTGTGCGGGATGGTTCTGTCCTCTGGCCAGGGAGGAACGTTCTGGGATCCGGACATGAGCGCCAGCCTATAGCTGGTCGATCACCGATCTGCGCGGAAGAACGGTCTGAGTGAGCACTGTCACGGCCGTCGTCGTCATTCGGGCCGAATTCATGTGTAGACGCGGCACAGCACCGGCGGCGTAAGCTGAGGCTCCAAGACTTCAACGGCGAATCGAGGACGGTTCCATGGATCCTGTGACACCCGCGCATGCGGCCCAGTACGGCGAGAACGGCGCGGAGGATCTCTCCTACGACCCCGAGTTCTGCGGACGTGTGGTCTGCGCGCGCGACGTCATCAAGGCGCTGCCCGTGGTGGTCTTCGAGTTTCTGGCCGATCCCGCGCTGCAGGTCGAGTTCGACGGCAACGACAACCTCGCCAAGGCCGAGAATGGTCAGCGGGTGAACGGCGTCGGCGACGTCTTCCGGATGGAGCTCACCAACGGCAAGGTCCGCGAGAACCACGTGGTGGAGTTCCTCGAAGGGGAGCTCATCGCCTGGAAGCCCTCGGAGGTCGGCAAGGCGCCGAGCGGTCACCTGTGGCGCTGGTCCCTCGCCGCCACCGAGGACGGCGACACCGAGGTCACTCACACCTATGACTGGTCTCAGCTGCAGGACGAGTCGCGGCTTGACCGCGCGAAGGCCACCAGCTCTGGGATGCTGGCGCAATCTGTTGCGCGCCTGAAGACCGTGGTGGAGACCTCCGCCTAAGCTTGGGCTCCATGGAGAGCCAGACCGCCACGCAGCGCACCGGGACCGCAGCCCAGTTCACCAAGACCGTCGTCGCCGCAGCGCTGCTGCGCGAGCGCCCCGGCCACGACGTGGAGCTCTTCATCGCGCGCCGAACCTCTCCGGAGTCCGTCGCCGGGATGTGGGAGTTTCCCGGCGGGAAGCTCGAGCCCGGGGAGTCGCTGCACGAGGGGCTCCACCGCGAACTCACGGAGGAGCTCGGCGTCGAGGTGGCGCTGCACGCGGAGGTCATCGGCGATGGACCAAGCAGCTATGTCGCAGAGGCCGGCTGGTGGCTGAAGGAGACGACGGCGATGCGACTCTTCCGCGGCGAGATCCTCGCCGGCGAGCCGTTCCCGCTTCAGGATCACGACCGTGTGGACTGGGTCCCGGTCACCGCACGGCTGCTGGACTATCCGTGGATCCCGGCGGATCGTCCGATCGTGGAACAGCTTCTTCGAGACCTTGGGCCCTGAATCCATACACCGGGACGAGAAAGCTGCCTCTTTTCGAGGGAAATGCGCGCAGAGACAGTGAGAAGAGCCTCTGCGCGCACTGCGCCTCCCATCGCGCAAGCTTATTTAAACACCCTTTCTGCGGTCCCGCAAGCAAAAATATTTTTTCTACAAAACCGAATTTATTGGCGTTTCCTTTGAGAAACCTGCCAGAGGCCATCAGGGTTCAGCGGTGAACGGGTCGCGCTGACGTGCGAGGGGTCCCTAGGCAGACTCGTCGCGCTGCTCTCTGACCTGACGCGCGCGCTCCACCCGGGGGAGCAGTCTCAGCGCCAGGATGATCGCACCCGGGAGTGTGGAGGCCAGTGCCAGCAGGCCGTAGCTGATCGACGCGGTCACTCCGAGGTGCGGGACGAATCCGGCCAGGGAGAATGCCCAGGCGGCGGCCGCCTCGCGGGGCCCCCAGCCGCCGAATCCCAGCGGGACCGACATGCCGGCGATCGCGACGGCGGCGAGGCCGGGCGCCCATGCCAGCGGGATCTCAGGCGTCACCGCGAGGATCGTGAGAGCGAACAGCGCCGCGAAGGCCGCCCATCCGGTGCCGGAGAGCAGCACCACGTGGATGACGTCACGGCGGGAGAGCGGCTTCAGCCAGCGCCAGGCCACGACGACGGCGGCGGTCGCCACGCCCAGGGCGGCGAGTCCAGCCAGCGGTGCCAGCAGCAGCAGGGTCAGCCCGGCTGCCACGAACACCACGGCGGTGCCCATCAGCCGTTCGGCGGCCATGGCCGCGAAGGCGCGGCGCAGGGCGCTGCCGCTGGCCTCGACCTTGGCGTCGCTGCTGTCATCGGCAGCGCGCAGCGCGTCGCCGGCCAGACCCCCGGGGAGCACGCCGTTGAGGAAGGCGGCCTGCCAGCAGCGTGCGACTGCGGGGCCGACACCGATGCTGATCCGATGGTGCCTGGCGATCACGCGCCAGCGCAGGGCCTGGGTGAGCACCCCGACACCGCCGAGCACCGCTGCGGCGGGGAAGATCCAGATCGGGAGCAGTCTGAACGCGTCCATGAACGGGTTCATGCCCCATTGGGAGGCGAGGAAGCCGAAGATGCCCAGGGTGATCGCGATCTGCAGGCCGGCGAGGAGCATGGTGTGTCCCCGGCGGGAGGTCTGGCTGCGCTGGTCGAGGCTCATCGCGTCACCGAGTCAGGTGCCTGGCAGGCTCAGCAGATCGAGGTGGCCGACGCTGACGCGCAGCTCGTCCTGGGCCAGCTGCGCCTCGCGCGCAGCGACCCAGTCCTGAGCCACGCCTGCCAGCGACGGATCGTGTTCCACGGCCACGTCGGCGCGGTCGCGGAGATAGCGCTGGATGAGCGCCGCCTCGGTGGAGTCCAGTGCCCAGTCGGTCTCGGACAGGGTGACCTCGGCGCCGCGGTCTCGCAGCAGCTGCGCCACGGCGTGAGCAGCGTCGGGCCCCAGCAGGCCATCGCGGCGCTGGTGGGCGTCGAAGGCCTCGGTGATGACAGCGTCGTCGGGGTGGTTGGGGGTGATGTTCACCTGTCCGGTCACGGTGAGGCTGAGCAGCGCCGTGACGTTCGCACCAGCGTCGGGTCCGGCGATGGCGTCGGCGAGCACCTCGGCCTCGCGGGGGCTGAGCAGGTCCAGCAGGGCCGAGCAGGTCACCAGCTGGACCTGCTCGCCGCGGGTCAGGCCCGGAAGGTCCTCGATTGTGCCCACCACACGGGTGGTCTGACCCGTCCCGGCGGCGGAGGGATCCTCCGCGGCGACCTCCAGCAGGCTCGCGTCATGGTCCAGCAGCGTCCAGTGCTGCGCGACGGCTAGGCGCGGAGCCAGCCAGGCCTGGTTGGACCCGGTGCCGGCGCCGACGTCGATGACGTGCACCGAGGCGGCGGCCGCGCCGTCGCCGGTCCCTGCGGCGTTGGTCTCGGCGGCGTCGGACGTCTGGGCCTCTGCGGGGAGCAGCCCGTGCAGCCGGATGGTGAGCGTCTCGATCAGCGGGGTCGCCTTCTCGCGTGCCTGGTGGTCGGCGCGACGGCGCTCACCCAGCCAGTCCGCGGGCACCGGCCGCGTCACCATTCGATCGCCGTTCTGAGATCCTGCGCTGCGTGTGACCATGTCCGAAGTCTAGCCCGGTGGACCTGCGCGGCGCCGCGCCATTGCTGCCGCAGAGACGCATTGCCGAAGAACTCCCGCAGCAGCGCTGACCAGGCGTCGAGATCGTGTGGATCCAGTGCGTCTCCCGGTGTCGGCAGCTCCGCTCGGGGGCCTCTTGCGTCCCCGCGCAGAGCGTTCTGCGCTCCGGTGCCGGCGCCGACCAGCGCGGGGATCCCGCGGGCGAGCGCCTCGGTGACCACCATCCCGTAGGTCTCCACCAGGGAGGGGAGCACCAGCAGGTCCGTCTCGCTCCACAGCGCCTCGAGCTGCTCACCACCCACGGCCCCGATCACCGCGGCACGACCCTCGGGGAGGGCGTCCGCGGCGGCGCGGACCTGCGCCGCGTAGCCGGGGTCCTGCGCTTCAGGTCCGGCGATCACGGCGGTCCACGGCAGCTCGGTGAGTCCACCCAGGGCCTGCAGCAGCCCCAGCGGGTTCTTCCGCGGGGTCACCGCCCCGAGGAAGAGCAGCCGCGGCGGCATGCTCCCCGCCGCCAGTGCGGCCGGGTCGACGCCGGGCTCCGCCACGGCGACCGCGTCCAGTCCGTAGCGCGTGTGCAGGTCATCGCGCGCCCAGCTGCTGGTGCACACGATCGTCTGCGCGGCGTCCACGGCGGCGCGTTCGCTGCGGGCCAGACGTTGCCGCTCCTCGGCGCTCAGTCCGGATTCGGCGGGCAGCGGCAGATGCACCAGCATCGCGATCTGGGTGCCCGATGCGGCGGCGAGGGCGAGCTCCTCCGGGGCGGCGGAGCCGATGATGCCGTCGATCAGCACCTGTCGGTGCTGCTGAAGCCGCTGCGCCAGGACCTCGCGATCCGCGGGGGCGGGGTTCGGCCACCCTCCTGGGATCGGCACTTCCTCGACGTCGAGCCCGCGCGCCCGCCATTGCGCGAGCACCCGCTGGTTATAGGTCAGTCCGCCGCTGGGTCCCGGGAGGTCCGCCGGGACGATGAACGCGTGCTGCGCCATCAGTGCCGCCCCTCGAGCTTGGCGGAGCGTTCCAGCTGGATCGCGTCTCGGGTGAAGGAGGTGATCAGCAGGGTCAGCGCGATCGCGGTGACCGCCGCGGCGAAGGGGACGGGGGTGATCGGCAGCATAGCCACCCACAGCACCGAGGCCTGGATCGCGGCCACGATCCGCCGGAACAGGCTGTAGCCCAGCTCCCCGCGCAGGGGCGGGCGGATCCGGGCCGCGGCCACATAGAGGTAGCGCATCGCCCCGATCGCCACCGCCCACCAGCCCACGGTGACCGCTGCGATGAGCGAGACGACCAGCAGCGCCGCCGCATCGGCCTCCATGTCGAGGCGGGCCCCGGAGGCGCTGGAGCTGTGCGTGCGTCGGGCCACCGCGCCGTCGACGGCATCGAGCAGCAGCGCGACGCCGATCACGACGGCCAGGGCCCAGCTGCGAGCCGGAATCGCCTCGACGAGTATCAGTACCGCGGCGGCCGTGAGCACCCCGATCAGTCCCACGCGCAGCAGCGTCACCCGGTCAGCGGTGGACACCGCGCGGGGGCGCCGGCGCAGCAGCGAGACCGCGGCCACGCTGGGCGCGAGGAGCGCGGCAAGGACCAGCCCCAGCCCGATCGCCGCAGTCGGGGCGATCATGAAGGCAAACACCAGCGCCACGGCGAACGGGGCAAGGATCAGGACGACGACATCGGCGGTCACCCCGGGCCTGGCGGTGCCGCTGACGGGCGGCTGGTGTTCGGATGCCGCGTCCTCGGGCGAGGAGTCCTCGGGCTGAATGGGGCTGCGCCCTGTCGTGTCCATGGCAGATAATCTAGCCGGGATCCGCGCCCCGGGCGGGCCTCCGGGTTCAGGCCGCCGGGCCGGGGTGCAGCGCCTGGTCCTGGATCCGGTCCACCGCGAGCCGGATCGCGCCGCGCCGCACGGCGTGGGCCCCCAGCGTGGAGGCGTCGATCTGCAGCCAGGGGGCGTAGAGATGCTGGGCGAGCTTCTCCTTGGCGCGGGCGGCCACATCGGTCAGCGCCGGAGCGATCGCTCCGGAGACCAGGATCCGATCCAGATCCAGCAGGCCGGCGAGCACCACGCAGATCCGCGCCAGCCGGTCCGCGAGCTGATCCATGATCTCCAGAGCGAGCTGGTCTCCTGCCGCCGCTGCGGCGAAGACGTCTTCGCTGGTCACGTCCTCCGCGGTCACCTGGCCCAGCGGGCCGGGGTGTCCCGGGGTCTGGCGCAGCGTCTCCCGGGCGAGGTGACGAGCCCACCAGCCCAGACCGTTGGAGGATTCGACGCCCTGGACTAGATCAAGCATGCCGAGCTCGCCGATGCCCCCGCGGGCCTGATGCAGCAGGCGTCCGTCCATCACGAGTCCTGCGCCCAGGCGCTCGCCGGAGAGGATCACCGCGAAGGAGTCATCTGCCGAGCTGGACTGCAAGTCGAGCTCAGCGAGTGCGGCGAGGTTGGCGTCATTGTCCACCGCGCAGTCCCAGCCGTGTTCAGCGCCCAGGGTGATCAGCTCGGGGTTCATCAGGCTCCAGAAGGCGTTGAGCCCCTTGGGGGAGTGTCCGTCTGAGTCCACGGGCGCGGGCACGGCGATGACCAGGCTGGCCACATCGGCATGGGTGAGACCGGCCTGGCCCAGGGCGGCATCGATGGTGTCCAGGATGGTGCGTCGTCGTTCTGCCGCTGGCTGCAGCGGGGCGTCGGATCCCTGCGGGTTCGACGGCCGGGTGGCGCAGCCGACTTCGACGCCGCGCAGGTTCGCCACCGCCGCGGTGACCTGGTGCAGCCCGGCGTCGACGCCGATCACGTGGCAGGCGTCCTCGCGGAACGCATACCGCAGGGCAGGGCGGCCCTTGGTGTACTGGCCGGCCTGTCGGGAGTTCTCCGAGACCTCGAGCCAGCCCTGCTCGGTGAGTTCCCGGCACAGCGTCAGGATCGTGGCGCGGGTGAGGCCGGTGGCATGCATCAGCTCCGTGGCGGTGCTGGGTTCGCGGCCCCACATGCAGCTCAGCACGCGCTGCGCGTTGAGCTGCCGGATCAGCTGCGAGGAACCGGCCGGCGCCGGAGAGCGCGTCTGACTCATAGTGGCCTGCTTCCGATCGGTGGGGCGCGAGAAAATCTCCCCACATTATTGCATCGCTTATATTAAGCCTCTATATTTAGTCGGGACATCAAGTTTTAGTGTTCTACATCACAGAAGGGGGACCTGGTGAGCTACGCTCCACCCACACCCTCGCGACGAGCCTTCCTCGGCGGACTGGCAGGAGTGGCTCTGGCCGCTGGCCTCAGTGGCTGCGGCACCGGCCGCGGCGCCCAAGAGGTCTCGTTCCACCAGTCGAAGCCCGAGGCGATCCCGTACTTCGGGGACCTGGTGCAGGACTTCAACCAGCAGGCCTCGGGCGTGCGAGCGGTCCACGACACCTCCTCGGGACTCTCAGCAGGCTTCGCCCGAGGCAACCCGCCAGACCTGGGCTGCCTGAACTACAACTACGAGATCGTCCGCTTCCAGGAGCGCGGGGCCTTCTCCGACCTCGCGGATCTCGCCGGGGAGGCGCGCATCGCCCCGAGCATCCAGGACCTGGTCGACCAGTACCCGACCTACCCGGGGCGCACCAGCGTGATCCCGTATTCGATGATGGCCGCCGCGGTGCTCTACAACGAAGAGATCTTCGCCGAGCATGACCTCTCGATCCCGACCACCTACTCCGAGTTCCTCGAGGTCTGCGGCACGCTCGAAGAGGCCGGAGTGACACCGATCTACTCCACCTACGCCGATCCCTGGACCGTGGCGCAGGGGCTCATCGACTACAGCGTTGGCGGTTCGGTCGACGTCGCGGAGTTCTTCGAGCAGCTGCGCGCCCAGGGCCCCGACGCCGGGCCCGACGCTCCGGTCTCGTTCTCCCGCACCCTGCGTGAACCGCTGGAACAGATGCTCGAGATCGCCGCCTTCTCACAGCCCGGGGCCGCGAGCCGGGGCTACGGGGACGGCAACGTCGCCTTCGCCCGCGGCGAGGCCGCGATGTACCTGCAGGGCCCCTGGGCGCTGGGCGAGATCGCCACACTCAACCCGGACGCGCAGATCGGGATCTTCCCGCTGCCGATGACCGAGGATCCCGAGGATCTGCAGGTCCGGGTGAACCTCGACCTCGCGCTCTGGGTGCCCGAGGCCTCCAACGCCCAAGAACCCGCGCGGGACCTGCTGCGCTACCTGATCACGCCGGAGATCGCCGACGCCTATAACCGGGACAACCTCGCCTTCGGAGTCCGCGAGGATGCGCCCGCCGTGGAGGACCCCCGGCTGCAGGACCTGCAGACCTTCGTCGACCGCGCCGCGTTCTACCAGGGAGTGTCCCAGGCCATCCCGCGCACCATCCCGTTCGAGAACTACGCCCAAGGCATAGTCACCGGTCAGAGTCTGGAAGCAACGCTGCGGACGCTGGACGAGGACTGGGCCCGACTGGCTCGACGCTGAGAGACCGAGGCCTGACATGACCACGACCACCAAGCCCGCCCGCAGGACTTCGCAGACCGCAGACGTCCCCGCCGGGAGGGACCCCGCGTCCCGAACGCCGGTGCGACGCCGACCCCGCGCGGACCGGGTCTACCTCTGGTTCCTGCTGCCCACCCTGGTGCTGTTCACGCTGAGCATCACCATGCCCGCGGCGATGGGCATCTTCTACAGCTTCACCGACTCGGTGGGCTTCGGAGAGTTCGACTTCGTCGGACTCAACAACTACCTGGTGATGTTCAGCGACCCGGCGATCCTCTCCTCCTACGGGTTCACCATCGGGGTCGCGCTGTGCACCGTGATCCTGGTCAACGTGGTCGCCCTGACCCTGGCCATCGGGCTGACCGCCAAGATCCGGGCGAAGACGGCGCTGCGCACGATCTTCGTGATGCCGATGGTGGTCTCCGGAATCATCATCGCCTTCGTCTTCCAGTTCATCTTCGCCAATACGGTCCCCGCCGCGGCCCAGGCGCTGCAGCTGGGGGTGTTGGAAGAGTCGATCCTCGCGGACCCTGATCTGGCCTGGATCTCCATCGTGCTGGTGACCGCCTGGCAGGCGGTCCCACAGGCCATGCTGATCTACATCGCCGGACTGATGACGGTCCCGCGGGACGTCTACGAGGCCTCCGCCATCGACGGGGCCTCCGCCTGGAAGCAGCTGCGCAGCATCACTCTGCCGCTGATCTCAGGCTTCGTGCTGATCAACGTGATCATCGGGTTCAAGGACTTCCTGGGCACCTACGAGATCATCGTGGGCCTGACCGACGGCGGTCCGGGCACCTCCACCCGCTCGGTGGCGATGACGATCTTCTCCGGCTTCGACAACGGCGACTACGCCTATCAGATGGCGAACTCCACGATCTTCTTCCTGATCACGCTGACCATCGCACTCATCCAGCTGCGCCTGACCCGAGGAAACGCGAGAATCTGATGACTCTGCCCACCACCACCGTCCCCGGCTGCGCCGCGAGCACGACTCCGCGCCGCTCCACGGAAGGTTCGCTGCCCACCTCTCGCCGCTCCGATCGGCACCGCTGGGGCACCACCGTGCTGCTCTTCCTCGGCGCGCTCACCGTGATCCTGCCCTTCTACGTCACCATCTCGATGGCCTTCAAGACCGGAGAGCAGGCCGTCGAGGGGGAGGCGTTCGCATGGCCTGCCCCGTTCAGCATCGAGGGTTTCACCACCGCCTGGGCGCTGACCGACTTCCCCCGCGCCTTCACGATCTCGATCCTGATCACCCTGGTCACCGTGATCGGCACGATCCTGCTCAGCGCGATGGCCTCCTATGCGATCTCGCGGAACTGGGAGAAGAAGGCCTACCGCTGGGCGTTCTACTACCTGCTGGCCGCGATGTTCCTGCCGTTCCCGGTGCTGGCGCTGTCCCAGGTCAAGCTCACCGGCATGGTCGAGCTGGCGAACCCGCTCGGAGTGGCGCTGCTGCACATCATGTTCCAGATCTCCTTCAGCACGCTGCTGTTCACCGCGTTCCTGCGCTCGCTGCCCGCGGAGCTCGAGGAATCCGCCCGGATGGACGGCGCGTCCACCGCAGGAGCGTTCTGGCGGATCGTCTTCCCGCTGATGGCGCCGATGAGCGCCACCGTGGGGATCTTCGCCTTCCTGAAATCCTGGAACGACTTCATGATGCCCTCGCTGATCATCGCGGACCCCACGCTGCAGACGCTGCCGGTGATCCAGGAGATCTTCCAGACCCAGTTCAGCAACAACTACCACGTCTCCTTCGCCTCCTATCTGATGGCGATGGCGCCGGCGATCATCGCCTACGTGATCTCCCAGCGCTGGGTGCTCTCCGGACTCACCCAGGGCGCCGTCAAATGATCCACCCGGACCCTGAGACCCGACCCGCGACCGAGCCTCACCCGACACATCGAAAGGACGAGAACCCCTTGTCATTCACCTCCACCGCAGCAGCCCCGAGCACGACCAGCGGACTCGGCACCGACCCCCACTGGTGGCGCCAGGCCGCGGTCTACCAGATCTACCCGCGCTCCTTCGCCGACGCCGACGCCAACGGCATCGGCGACCTGCGCGGGATCACCTCCCGGGTGGGATACCTCCAGGACCTCGGGGTCGACGCCGTCTGGCTGAGCCCCTTCTACCCCTCGGCCCTGGCCGACGGCGGCTACGACGTGGACGACTACCGCGACGTCGACCCCAAGATCGGCACCCTGGAGGACTTCGACACCATGGTCGCCGCCCTGCACAGTGCCGGGATCCGGCTCATCGTGGACATCGTGCCCAACCACACCTCGGACCGCCACGAATGGTTCCACGAGGCGCTGCGCTCGCCGAAGGGCTCAGCCGCCCGGGAGCGCTACATCTTCCGCGACGGTGCCGGCGAGGCGGGAGAACAGCCGCCGTCGGACTGGACCTCCATGTTCGGCGGACCGGCATGGACCCGGATCACCGAACCCGACGGCACACCGGGTCAGTGGTTCCTGCACAGCTTCGCCAAGGAGCAGCCCGACCTGAACTGGCACAACCGCGAGGTCCACGAGGACTTCCTGCAGACCCTGCGCTTCTGGTCCGACCGGGGCGTCGACGGCTTCCGGGTCGACGTCGCGCACGCGCTGTCCAAGGACCTGCCGGCGAACCTGCCCAGCCAGGCCGAGCTGGACGCCACCCCGAAGGACGGCGCCCACCCCCTCTGGGACCGCGATGACGTCCACGAGATCTACCGCGAATGGCGCAGCGTCTTCAACGAATACGATCCGCCGCGGATCGGAGTGGCCGAGGCCTGGGTGGAGTCCTCGCGCCGGCCGAAGTACGCCTCCGCCGAGGGACTGGGCCAGGCCTTCAACTTCGACCTGCTCGAAGCCAGCTTCGACGCCGCCCAGTTCCGCGAGATCGTGACCTTCAACCTGGAGCTGGCGGCGAAGTCCGGGTCCTCCAGCACCTGGGTGCTCTCGAACCACGACGTCGTGCGCCACGCCACCCGGTACGGGCTCCCGCCCAAGGCCGACGGCGAGGAGAAGGCCGGCACCCACTGGCTGCTCACCGCCGGCACGACCCCGGAGCTGCAGGCCGACGCCGGGCTGCGTCGGGCCCGCGCCGCATCGCTGTTCGAACTGGCCCTGCCCGGCAGCGCCTACCTCTACCAGGGGGAGGAGCTGGGCCTGCATGAGGTCGCGGAGATCCCCGACGCCGACCGGCAGGACCCGACGTTCTTCCGCAGCCCTGGATTCAGCGTCGGTCGCGACGGCTGCCGGGTCCCGCTGCCCTGGTCCAGCGCGGGAGAGACCTTCGGGTTCGGCGAGGGCGAGGCCCATCTGCCGCAGCCCGAGTGGTTCTCCGGCTACAGCGTGCAGGCCCAGGACACGGACGAGGACTCGACGCTGAACCTCTACCGGCGCGCGCTGCAGCTGCGCCGCGAGCTTCAGGGGGAGGACACCCTGGAGTGGATCGAGCTGCCCGGCGTCGGGGGTCCCGGCTCCGAGGTGCTGGCCTTCCGCCGGCCCGGGGGATGGATCTGCGTGACCAACTTCGGCGAGCAGGCCGTCCCGCTGCCCGCCGGAGAGGTGCTGGTCAGCTCGCAGCCGTTGAGCGCAGAGGTGCTGCCGGGGGAGACCACGGTCTGGCTGCGCGAGCACTGACCATCCCAGGGGGTCGCAGCTGCGCTGACCGACCCCCTGGGGCGCTTCCCCTGCCGGCCCCGGGGATGCTTTGCCTGCGACAAGTGTGTGAGCCGGAACCGATGCGAGGGTCATTCGCATTCACCGGTAGCGTGAAACGCATGAACACTTCGGCCCCGACCTCCCGCTCCCTTCGTCCGGGGCTCGTGCTCAGTGCGATGCTGCTCGCCGTGACCCTGCCCGCCTGCGGCTCGGGCCCCGGGGACTCGGAGGACGGCTCCGCCGCGCAGTCCAGCGGTGACTCCGTGGATGACACCACTGACGAGGGCGAGGACGCCACCGACGAGGGCGAGGGCGCCACCGACGAGGGCGAGGACGGCGACGCAGCTGATGGGAGTTCGGAGAGCGGCGCGGAGGGCGATGGCTCAGCAGACGGCGGCGACTCGGCCGACGCCGAGGCCTCCGAAGAACCCGAGGCCGAGCCTGCCGAGCTTCCCGGGGGAGGCGACACGCTCTTCCCTGACCGGCGCTTCCTCGCCGCCTACGGCGCCCCCGGCATCCCGGCGCTGGGGGTCCTGGGCGAGGGCGAGCCGCAGGACGCCGCCGATCGGGTGAAGTTCTACGCCGAGCAGTACCAGGAGCACTCCGAGGAGCCGGTCCAGCCGGCCTTCGAGATCATCACCTCCATCGCGATCAGCGAGCCGGGCATCGACGGCAACTACACCAATGCCCTGGACCCCGAGGTCATCGAGCCCTGGGTGGACCTGGCCGCGGAGGAGGACATCTACGTGGTGCTCGACCTGCAGCCCGGCCACGCCAGCTTCCTGGAACAGGCCCAGCTCTACGAAGACTTCCTGTCCCAGCCCCACGTCGGGCTCGCGCTGGACCCTGAATGGCGGCTCAGCGAGGGACAGCGACACATGGAGCAGATCGGGTCGGTCAGCGCCGCGGAGATCAACGAGGTCTCCGACTGGCTGGCCGGACTGACCAGGGAGCACGAGCTCCCGCAGAAGTTGCTGGTGCTGCACCAGTTCCAGCTCGCCATGATCTCGGACCGCGAGGACATCGACACCTCCCACGAGGAGCTGGCCATCCTGCTCCACGCCGACGGGCACGGGACACCGGGGATGAAGACCGAGACCTACGAGACCCTGCAGCAGGACCTCAGCGAAGACATCTGGCTCGGCTGGAAGAACTTCTACGACGAGGACTCGCCGACCTTCACCTCGGAGCAGACGTTCGACGTCGACCCCAAACCGTGGTTCGTCTCCTACCAGTGACCCGCATAAACTGACCGGGATTGTTTCCACCCACCTGACCCGGGAGCAGAATGTCCACGCCCGAAACACCGCATCCGCTGGATGAGTCCGCCATCGACCATGCTGTGCAGCAGGCCGTCGACGCCTTCGCGGGCGCCCGCGACCTCGAGGAGCTCAAGGCCGCCCGGCTCGCGCACACCGGAGACAAGGCGCCGCTGGTGCTGGCGAACCGTCAGATCGGGTCGCTGGACAAGACCGAGAAGGCCGCCGCGGGCAAGCTGCTCGGCGGCGCTCGCGGGAAGATGCAGAAGGCCCTCGCCGCGCGCACCGCAGTGCTCGAGGTCGAGCACGCGGAGCGGATCCTGGTGGAAGAGACCGTCGACGTCACCGCGGCCCGCCGGCGTCGTCCGCTCGGCGCCCGGCACCCGCTCTCGGTGCTCCAGGAGCGGGTCTCCGACGTCTTCATCGCCATGGGCTGGGAGATCGCCGAAGGCCCCGAGGTGGAATCCGAGTGGTTCAACTTCGACGCGCTGAACATCGCCCCGGACCACCCCTCGCGGGAGATGCAGGACACCTTCTTCGTGGAGCCCCCCGAGGCCCACCTGGTGCTGCGCACCCACACCTCCCCGGTGCAGATCCGGTCGCTGCTCACCCGAGAGCTCCCTGTCTACGTGCTCTGCCCCGGCAAGACCTTCCGCACCGATGAGCTCGACGCCACCCACACCCCGGTGTTCCACCAGTTCGAGGGCCTCGCCGTGGACAAGGGACTCACCATGGCCGACCTCAAGGGCACCCTGGAGCACTTCGCCCGGCAGATGTTCGGACCCGACGCCGCGATCAGGCTGCGCCCCAGCTACTTCCCCTTCACCGAGCCCTCCGCGGAGCTCGACGTCTGGCACGCCCAGGCCAAGGGCGGTCCACGCTGGGTCGAATGGGGCGGCTGCGGCATGATCAACCCCGCCGTGCTGCGCGCCGCCGGCGTGGACCCGGAGGAGTACACCGGCTTCGCCTTCGGCATGGGCATCGAACGCACCCTGATGTTCCGCAACGGCGTCCCCGACATGCGCGACATGATCGAAGGCGACATCCGCTTCAGCCAGCACTTCGGAATGGAGGTCTGAGACATGCGCATCCCGCTCTCTTGGATTCGTGAATACACCCAGTTCCCCGCCGAGGGCACCGCTGAGGACCTCATGGCGGAGCTGGTCAAGGTCGGCCTCGAAGAGGAGGACGTCCACCGTCCCACCGACTCGCTCAGCGGCCCGATCGTCGTCGGCGAGGTGCTGGAGAAGATTCCCGAGCCCCAGTCCAACGGCAAGACCATCAACTGGTGCCAGGTCCGCGTGGTGCCCGCGGGCACCGCCCAGACGCTCACCCACGAGGGCATCGACCCCTCCGGCGTCCAGGGCGTCGTCTGCGGCGCGCACAACTTCGAGGTCGGCGACAAGGTCGTGGTCACCCTCCCGGGCGCCGTGCTGCCCGGTGACTTCAGGATCGCCGCGCGCAAGACCTACGGACACGTCTCCGCCGGCATGATCGCCTCGGTGCGCGAGCTCGGCATCGGCGAGGACCACGACGGGATCCTGGTGCTCTCCACCCTCGGGCTCGACCCGGAGCCCGGCACCGACGCCATGGAACTCCTGGGCCTCTACGACTCCGCCGCCGAGATCAACGTGACCCCTGACCGCGGCTACGCCTTCTCGCTGCGCGGGATCGCCCGCGAGTATTCCCACGCCACCGGCACCCCGTTCATCGACCCCGCCGCCCAGATCAACACCGCGAAGAACGACGACGCCGCCCGGCCCGGTCACGAGGTCACGCTCAGCGATGACACCCCGATCTATGGGGTCCAGGGCTGCAGCCGGTTCGTCACCCACAAGGTCACCGGCATCGACCCGGCCGCGCCCACCCCGCCATGGATGGCCGCCCGGCTGCGCCTGGCCGGGATGCGCACGATCAGCATCGCCGTGGACGTCTCCAACTACGTGATGCTCGAACTGGGACAGCCCAACCACTGCTACGACGCGGCCAAGCTCGACGGCGGCATCGAGGTCCGCCGCGCCGCGGCCGGCGAGAAGCTCACCACCCTGGACGAGAAGGTCCGCACGCTGAACCCCGAGGACCTGGTGATCGCAGATCAGTCCGGCCCCATCGGGATCGCCGGAGTCATGGGCGGAGCCCGCACCGAGGTGGACTCCACCACCTCCACCGTCATCGTGGAAGCCGCGCACTTCGACCCGATCAGCATCAGCCGCAGCAAGCGCCGGCACAAGCTGCCCTCCGAGGCGTCCAAGCGCTTCGAACGCGGCGTGGACCCGCTGCTTCCCCCGCTCGCCGCGCAGCGCGTGGTGGACCTGCTCGTCCAGCTCGCCGGCGGCACCGATTCACGTGAGGTCACCGACGCGGGAGCCCCCGTGCTGCCCGAGTCGATCCGGCTGGACGCGGTGCTGCCGGAGAAGCTCACCGGGGTGCCCTACACCCAGGAACAGATCCGCTCCACGCTGGAGGCCATCGGCGCCG
Organism: Nesterenkonia maliinae; assembly: GCF_051262655.1. NCBI lineage: Bacteria > Bacillati > Actinomycetota > Actinomycetes > Micrococcales > Micrococcaceae > Nesterenkonia > Nesterenkonia maliinae. Next base: position 175,229 of record NZ_JBIMEY010000007.1, read on the forward strand.
AGCTGCGCCAGGACGGGGAGCACCTGCTGGTGACTCCACCGAGTTGGCGCCCGGACCTGACGATCCCCGCCGCCCTGGTGGAGGAGATCGCCCGGCTCGTCGGCTATGACCAAATCCCCTCCCGGCTTCCGGTGCCGCCGGCCGGACGCGGGCTCACCGCATCCCAGCAGCGCCGACGCAGCGTGTACGCCGGCATGGCCGCCGCAGGGTTCACCGAGGTGCTCAGCTACCCGTTCTACTCCGAGGCCGCCAACACCCGCTTCGGGCAGGCCGAGGACACCGGGAAGCCCATGCCGATGCTGCGCCTGGCCAACCCGATCGCCAGCCAGCACCCGGCCCTGCGCACCACCGTGCTCCCCGGGCTGCTCGAGGCGCTGCGCCGCAACGTCTCCCGCGGGTTCACCGACGTCGCGCTCTTCGAGGCCGGCTCGGTCTTCCACCCTCAGTCCCAGCTCGGTTCGCCGAGCATCCCGGACCTGGGCGTGTACCCCGGTGAGGAAGTGCTGGCAGGGCTCGACGCCGGCATCCCCGACCAGCCGCTGCACATCGCGGCCGCGCTCAGCGGCGCCGAGGCGGCCGAGCTGCCCGGCGTCCCCGGACGCCGTCGCGACTGGGCAGACGCGGTGGATGCGGCGCAGAAGGTCGCGGACCTGCTGCGCGTGCAGCTTGAGGTGGTCCAGGGCCGGCATCAGGCCTTCCACCCCGGCCGCACCGCCGAGCTGCGGTTCAACGGGGAGCGGGTCGGTCACGCCGGCGAGCTTCACCCGAAGGTCATCGAGGAGCTGGACCTCCCGGCTCGCACCGCGGTGATGGAGCTCGATCTCTCTGCGCTCATCGACGGCTCCCCGGAGCAGATCAGCGCCGAGCCGATCTCGACCTTCCCCCCGACCACCCAGGACGTCTCACTGATCGTGGCCGGCGAGCTTCCTGCCGCCCAGCTCGAGGCCACTCTGGTCGAGGGCGCCGGGGAGCTGCTCGAGGATATCGAGCTCTTCGACGTGTACTCCGGCGAGCACATCGAGGCTGGTCAGAAGTCGCTGGCCTTCGCGCTGCGCTTCCGCGCCGAGGACCGCACGCTCACCGCCGAGGAGGCCTCCGAGGCCCGCGCCGGCGCGGTCGCCCTCGCGCAGCAGCGCCACGGCGCGGTGCAGCGGTGACTCCGCAGTGGTGACTCTGCAGAGATGACGGCGCAGCGGGAGCGCCCGAGGGCGGACCGTCCGAATTCCCTCAGTCGATCCACCGGCCGCGGTGCATGACCCGGCGCACCTGCCAGTCCTGATCCAGCAGCACCAGGTCAGCGCGTCCTCCGGGCAGCAGCCTGCCGACGTCGTCGAGCCCGATCATCTCCGCGGGGTTTGCGGTGGCGGCCGTCAGCGCGCTCTCGGGGGCGATGCCGGCGTCGAGGATGCTGCGCCGGACCGCCTCGGCGAGGGTCACCGCGGAGCCCGCGATCGCCCCCAGCGTGCCGTCGGGCTCGACCAGCCGGGCGACGCCGCCTGCCACGTCCACATTCAGGGCGCCCAGGGCGTAGCGCCCCTCCGGCGCGGCGGCGCCTGCCATGGCATCCGAGACCAGCACCAGCCTGCGCGCACCGCCGTGGCGGCTCGCGGTATGCCAGATGTAGCGGACCATCTCCGGGTGCAGGTGCACCCCGTCGTGGATCAGCTCCAGGAAGGTAGTGGGGTCCTCCAACAGCGCCAGCGCCGGTCCCGGGTCGCGGTGGTGCAGCGCTTTCATCCCGTTGAACAGGTGGGTGGCCGCGCTCGCGCCGGCGGCCAGGGCCGCGCGGGTCTGCTCGCCGTCGGCACCGGTGTGCCCGATTCCCACCACCATCCCTGCCGCGCGCAGCCGGGCAGTGGCCTCGACGGTGCCGGGGCGCTCCGGGGCGAGGGTGACATAGCGCAGCCGTGAGGCCGCGGGGTGCTCGAGCACCGCCGAGACGGCCTCCGGGGTGGGGTCGCTGAGCAGGGAGGCGGAGTGGGCGCCGCGATGAGCGGGGCTCAGCCACGGCCCCTCAAGGTGGATCCCGGCGAGCTCGCCAGTCTCCACCAGGGGTCGAAGCTGCTCCGCCTGGCCCAGCAGCGCCGGGATCGGTGCACTGACCAGGGAGGCGAGCATGGTCGTGGTGCCGCGGCGGCGGTGTGCCACCAGGACCGTCTCGGCAGCCTCAGCACCCTCGGTGAACGCCGCGCCTCCGCCGCCATGGGCGTGGACGTCGACGAACCCGGGGACCAGCAGCCCCTCGCTGAGGTGCACATCCGGCGTCGCCGGGGGACGGCCATGACCGGCCTCGAGGATCCTCCCCGCCTCCCGGCGCAGCCAGTACGGTCCGATCGTCCCGTCCGGGGTCAGCGCAGAGTCAGCGAAGAGCAGCTGGGTCACCGGTGGCTCCCCGGACCTGGCATGCGGCGTCCCGTTCAGGGCTTCAGCAGCAGCTTGCCGGTGGTCCGGCGGTTCTCCAGGTCATCGTGGGCGCGACCGGCCTCGTTGAGCGGGTAGCTGGCGCCGATGCTGAGCTTCAGGTCGCCCTTGGTGAGCGCGCTGAAGAGTTCGGCATAGCGCCAGCTGCGCTCTTCGGCGTTGCGCAGGTACCAGTGCGTGGCCGGACGGGTGACATACAGTCCGCCGCGGCGGTTGAGCTCCTGCGGGTCCAGCGCAGGCACCTGGCCGGAGGCGCCGCCGTAGAGGACGAACATCCCGCGGATCGCCAGCGAGTCCAGGGACCCGAGGTAGGTGTCCTTGCCGACGCCGTCGAAAACCGCGGCGACGCCCTCGCCCTTGGTGATCTCACGGACCCGCTCGGCGAAGTTCTCGTAGCCCATCACGTAGTCCGCACCGGCGGCCTGCGCGATCTGCGCCTTCTCCTCGGTGGAGCAGGTGGTGATGACCCGGGCGCCCTTGGCCTTGAGCAGCTGGGTCAGGATCTGGCCCACCCCTCCGGCGCCGGCGTGGGTCAGCACGGTTTCGCCGGGGGAGACCCGGTAGGTGGAGTTGACCAGGTAGTGGGCGGTGATGCCCTGCAGCGGCAGCGCGGCAGCCTGTTCGTCGGTGACCTCGTCCGGGACGCGCACGGCCTTGCCGGCGTCGACGAGGAAGTGAGAGGCGTAGGTGCCGGTCGAGGCCTCCAGCGTGGTGACGCGCTGGCCGATGGACAGCGACTCCACGCCCTCCCCGGCGGCGATGACGCGTCCGGTGCCCTCGGTGCCGGGAGTGAAGGGGTACTCGACGGGGTACACCCCGCTGCGCTGGTAGGTCTCGATGAAGTTGACCCCTGTTGCGGCAGTCTCCACCAGCACCTGGTTCGGTCCAGGCTCAGGCAGCGACACCTGGGCCTCGACGAGCACCTCGGTCCCGCCTGCCTGCTCGGCATGCACCACTCGTGCTCTGTCGGGCAGATCCTCTGGGAAAACTGTCTGTTCATTCATGGCGGCAAGCGTACCCAACGCAGGCCCGGAGCGGCGAAGTCGGCGGGCCTGCATTATGCATAAATATTGGATAAGATGCATATATCCGCCTAGACTGCTCCGCATGACCTATTCGATCGCTGTCTCCGGAGCCTCAGGGTACGCCGGGGGAGAAGTCCTGCGACTGCTGGCCGGCCACCCCGAGGTGGAGATCGGCGCAGTCACCGCCCATTCGAGCGCGGGGGAGCGGCTGGGAAGCGTGCAGCCGCATCTGCTCTCACTGGCGGACCGGGTGCTTGTGGACACCACGGCGGAGAATCTCGCCGGACACGACGTCGTCTTCCTGGCCCTGCCTCACGGGGCCTCCGCGGAGATCGCCGCCCAGCTCGGTGAGGACACCATCGTGATCGACGCCGCGGCAGACCATCGGTTGGAATCAGCATCCGACTGGGAGAAGTTCTACGGCTCCGCCCACCAGGGCACCTGGCCCTACGGCCTGCCCGAGCTGCCGGGCCAGCGGTCCCGGCTCGCCGGCGCCCGGCGGATCGCGGTGCCCGGCTGCTACCCCACCACCATCATGCTCGGCCTCGCCCCGGGGCTGGCCGCCGGACTGCTCGAGCCCACCGACATCGTGATCGTCGCGGCCACCGGCACCTCCGGAGCCGGCAAGGCGCTCAAGCCCCACCTGCTCAGCGCCGAGGTCATCGGCGGGATGAGTCCCTACGGGGTCGGCGGAGTGCACCGGCACACCCCGGAGATCGAACAGGGACTCGGCCACGCGGCAGGGGTCCCGGTCCAGGTCTCCTTCACCCCCACCCTCGCCCCGATGCCCCGCGGCATCCTGGCCACCTCGACCGCGAAGATCACCCCCGGCACCACCGAGGCCCAGCTGCGCGCGGCCTACCGCGAGCACTACGACGGGGAGGCCTTCGTCCACCTGCTGCCCGAGGGCCAGTGGCCCGCCACCAAGCAGGTGGTGGGCTCCAACCACGTCACCGTGCAGCTGGCCATCGATGAGCACGCCGGACGCGCCGTCGTCGTCTCCGCCGCAGACAACCTGACCAAGGGCACAGCCGGCGGCGCCGTGCAGTCCATGAACATCGCCCTGGGTCTCGACGAGACCACCGGGCTCAACCTGCTGGGAGTCTCCCCATGAGTGTCACCGCCGCGACCGGATTCAGCGCCGCAGGCGTCGCCGCCGGGCTCAAGTCCGCCGATGCCGAGGGCAACGCGCCGCGCGACGTCGCGCTGGTGCTCAACCACGGACCCGACAAGCACGCTGCCGCCGTGTTCACCACCAACCGGGTCGCCGCCGCACCGGTGCTCTGGTCCCAGCAGGCGATCACCGACGGACGCGCCGACGCCGTGGTGCTGAACTCCGGCGGCGCCAACGCCTGCACCGGGGCCCCAGGCTTCGCCGACACCCACCAGACCGCCGAGGTCGTGGCCGAGAAGCTGCTGGCCACCGGGGCAGACGTCTCCGCCGGCGACGTGCTGGTCTGCTCCACCGGGCTGATCGGGGTGCGCCTGGACATGCCCGCGCTGCTGGAAGGGATCCACGCCGCCGTCGGAGCGCTGGAGCCTGCCGACACTGCCGGGCACCGGGCGGCGCAGGCCATCATGACCACCGACTCGGTCATGAAGGTCTCCACCGCGACGGGTGCGGACTTCACCGTCGGCGGGATGGCCAAGGGCGCCGGCATGCTCGCCCCCGGGATGGCTACGATGCTCTCGGTGGTCACCACCGATGCCGTCATCGCGCAGTCAGACCTCGACGCCGCGCTGCGCGAGGCGGTGCGGCTCAGCTTCAACCGCGCCGACTCCGACGGCTGCATGTCCACCAATGACACCGTCATCGCGATGGCCTCGGGCGCGCACCCGCAGGCCGACCCCTCCGGCGTGGATCTGGCCGAGTTCCAGGCCGCGCTGAACCAGGTCTGCCAGGACCTCGCGACCCAGCTCATCGCCGACGCCGAGGGCGCCCACCACGAGATCGCGATCTCCACGATCAACGCCTCCACCGAGGAGCAGGCCGAGACCGCAGGCCGCTCCGTGGCCCGGTCAAACCTGTTCAAGACCGCGATCTTCGGACAGGACCCGAACTGGGGCCGGATCCTCTCCGCGGTCGGCACCACCGACGTGGACTTCGACCCCTCCACCATCGACGTCAGCGTCAACGGGGTGTGGATCTGCCGGGCCGGAGGCATCGGCGAGGACCGAGACCTGGTGGACCTCAGCGGGCGCCACGTGAAGGTCGTCATCGACCTCAAGGCCGGCGCCGCCGAGGCCACGATCCTCACCAACGACCTGACCCATGACTATGTGCATGAGAACTCTGCCTACTCCAGCTGAAGAAGGACCCCGATGACCTCCAGCATGAAACCGCGCGACGCCGGGAGCCTGAGCTCCGCCGGTGAGAAGGCCTCCGTCCTGGTCGAGGCGCTGCCCTGGATCCAGAAGTTCGCCGGCGAGACGATCGTGATCAAGTACGGCGGCAACGCCATGATCAACGACGAGCTGCGCCGCGCCTTCGCCGAGGACGTGGTCTTCCTGCGCCACGTCGGGGTCAACCCGGTCGTGGTGCACGGGGGAGGACCGCAGATCAACGCGATGCTCGAGACCCTCGGCATCGAATCCGAATTCCGCGCGGGTCAACGGGTGACCACGCCCGAGGCCATGGAGGTGGTCCGGATGGTGCTCACCGGGCAGGTCGGCCGCGAGCTCATCGGCCTGATCAACAGCCACGGACCCTACGCCGTGGGCCTCTCCGGGGAGGACGCCGCGCTGCTGCGCGCCACCCGCACCACCGTGGAGATCGAAGGCGAGACCGTTGACCTCGGCCTGGTCGGCGAGGTCAGCGGGGTCAACCCCGACGCGATCACCGACCTGCTCGCCGCCGGGCGCATCCCGGTGATCTCCACCATCGCCCCGGAGTTCGACTCCACCACCGCCGATGCCGCGCCCACCGGGGAGGTGCTCAACGTCAATGCAGACCTCGCCGCCGCCGCCGTGGCCTCCGCGCTCGGCGCGGCCAAACTGGTGATGCTCACCGATGTGGAGGGCCTCTACGCCAACTGGCCGGACAAATCCTCGCTGATCTCCTCACTGAGCGCCACCGATCTGCGTGCCATGCTGCCCAGCCTGGAGTCAGGCATGATCCCCAAGATGACCGCGGCGCTGAAGGCCGTGGAGGCCGGAGTCCCGCGCGCCCACGTCGTCGACGGCCGGGCGCCACACTCGATGCTCCTGGAGATCGTGACCACCGAGGGCGTCGGCACCCAGATCGTTCCCGATGAGGAGGCCGCATGAGCCCGCAGAGCACGCCCGACGCGCACACCGCACACTCCGCAGGCTTCAGCTCTGCAGGCGCGGACGGTAATGACCTTCGCCGGGCTGACCTCAGGAGTGACGATCTCGAGAGTACTGACCTCAACACCGCGGCACTTGCCGGGGAGCCCGGCGAGCAGCTGCTGGCGCGCTACACCGAATCGCTGCTCGGCGTCTTCGGCACCCCGCAGCGGGTGCTGGTCCGCGGCTCCGGCGCCACCGTCTGGGACGCCGACGGTCGTGAGTACCTCGACCTGCTCGGCGGCATCGCGGTCAATGCCCTGGGCCACGCCCACCCGCTGATCACCAGCGTGGTCTCCTCCCAGCTGAGCACACTGGGGCACATCTCGAACTTCTTCACGAGCCCCACCCAGATCGCGCTGGCCGAGAAGCTGCTGCACCTCGCCCAGGCCCCCGCCGGCTCCAAGGCCTTCTTCACCAACTCCGGCACCGAGGCCAATGAGGCCGCGTTCAAGCTCGCCCGCCGCCACGGCGGAACAGACCGACCACGGATCATCGCGCTCGAGCACGGCTTCCACGGACGCACCATGGGCGCGCTGTCGATGACGCATAAGCCCAGCTATCGCGAACCCTTCGAGCCGCTGCCCGGCGGCGTCGAATGGGTGCCCGCCGGCGACGCCGAGGCGCTGCGTGCTGCGGTCGATGAGACCGTGGCAGCCGTGATCATCGAACCCGTCCAGGGCGAGGCCGGGGTCCACGGCCACCCCCACGGCTACCTCGAGGCGGCGCGCGAGATCACCCGCGAGGCCGGGGCGCTGCTGATCTTCGACGAGGTTCAGTCCGGCATCGGCCGCACCGGATCCTGGTTCGCCTCTGCCCCGGATGTCCCAGGGGAGGATTCTGCCCCAGGCGCCTCCGGCGCGGGTCCGGTACCGGTGCTCCCCGACGCGATGACCCTGGCCAAGGGACTCGGCGGCGGATTCCCGATCGGAGCGATGCTGACCTTCGGCGAGCACGCCAGCTCGCTGCTGAACCCCGGCCAGCACGGCACCACCTTCGGCGGCAATCCCGCCGCCACGGCAGCCGCCCTGGCCACCCTGCACGTCATCGAGTCCACGGACCTGCTCCGTCAGGTCCGGGAGGTCAGCGCCTACGCGGCCAGCAGGCTTGCCGCCCTGGACTTCGTCACCGAGGTCCGCGCCCACGGCCTGCTGATCGGCTTCGACGTCACCGGTGCGCCCGCCGATGCCGAGGAAGCTGCCGGGGCCGGCGCGGCGCTCGCGCCCGCCATGGTCACCGCCGCGCTGGAGGCCGGCTTCATCATCAACGCCACGGGGCCCAGCACGTTGCGCCTGGCTCCGCCGCTGATCATCAGCGTGGAGCAGATCCAGCAGTTCATCGACGCCCTTCCCGAGATCCACCGCAGGAGCACCTCATGACCGTCCGTCACTTCCTCACCGACCTCGACCTCAGTCCCGCCGAGCTCGATCAGGTGCTCACCCTCGCCGCGCAGATGAAGGCCGACCCGTATGCGATCAAGGCCTTGGCCGGCCCGCAGACGGCCGCGGTGTTCTTCGACAAGACCTCCACCCGGACCCGATTCTCCTTCGCCGCCGGAATCTCCGCCCTCGGCGGCTCCCCGCTGGTGGTCAACCCCGGCGAGTCCCAGCTCGGCCACAAGGAGACCATCGCGGACACCGCACGGGTGCTCGACCGCATGGTCAGCCTGATCATCTGGCGCACCTACGCCCACTCGGGGCTGGACGAGATGGCCCAGCACAGCGCCGTCCCTGTCATCAACGCGCTCTCCGACGACTATCACCCGTGCCAGCTGCTGGCGGATCTGCTGACCCTGCGCGAACACCTCGGTTCCACCGCGGGCCGCTCACTGGCCTACCTGGGGGACGCGGCGAACAACATGGCGAACTCCTATCTGCTCGCCGGGGTAAACGCCGGCATGGACGTGCGCATCGCCGGTCCCGCCGGCTACCTGCCCGAGCCGCACATCATCGACGCCGCCCAGGCCCGCGCCGAGCAGACCGGAGCCAAGGTGCTGATCACCTCGGATCCGGTCCAGGCCCTGACCGGCGCCGACGCGGTGGCCACCGACACCTGGGTCTCGATGGGGCAGGAGGAGGAGAAGCAGCAGCGGATGCAGCTCTTCGGGGACTACCGGGTCGACGCGGCCGCCATGGCACATGCCGCACCGGGCGCCGTCGTCCTGCACTGCCTGCCTGCCTACCGCGGAGTGGAGATCAGCGCCGAGGTCATCGATGGTCCGCAGTCGGTGGTCTGGGACGAGGCGGAGAACCGGCTGCACGCGCAGAAGGCGCTGATGGCCTGGCTGCTGGTGCACTCCGGGCTGGCCGATGCCCAGACCGTGGAGCTGGTCCGCGCGGCGGAGCGCTGAGATGGCTCCCACCACCAAGACCGCCCGGCACGCGAAGATCCGCGAGCTGATCTCGCGCTCCCAGGTCCGCTCCCAGGCCGAGCTGGCCGAACGCCTCGCCGACGCCGGCGTCACCGTCACCCAGGGGACGCTCTCCCGGGATCTGGTGGAGATCGGCGCCGCTCGTGTGCGCGGGACGCAGGGTGCGCTGATCTACGCGGTGCCCTCCGACGGACACGACCGTGAGCTGCAGGCCGATCAGACCGACGCGACTACGACGGCGCGACTGATCGCGCTGTGCAAGGACCTGCTGGTCTCCGCCGAGCCCAGCGCGAACCTGGTCATCCTGCGCACACCTCCAGGGGCGGCACAGTTCCTCGCCAGCGCGGTGGACCACGCCGGGCTCCCGGAGATCCTGGGCTGCATCGCCGGAGACGACACGATCATGGTGGTCACCACCGAGGCCGACGAGGGAGCCGCAGTGGCGCAGCGCTTCACCGGATTCGCCGAGGGCCGGGGCTAGCCGCCCCGCCGCTCTCACCGCTCTCGCTGCGCGCCGACCGGCACTCTAGGAAACAAACGTTCATATCAATGTTCATATTGATGCATCTTCTTGGGCCGACCACTACTGTGCACCTATGCGAACACAGACAGCAGCGCTCGTAGGCATATCGCACGGCACCTCCTCGAAGCGCGGCCAGGCGGTGATGCGTCAGCTCATCGACGACGTCGCCCACCGGCTCCACGCCCCAGCGTCACCCGAGACTGCGCCCAAGATCCCACCGGCGACCCGGCCCACCGTGCGGCTCGGCCACGTCGACGTGCAGCAGCCCGATGTCGACACCACCCTGGACAGCCTTCCTGCGGGCATGGGGGCGACCATCGTGCCGCTGCTGCTCTCCACCGGGTTCCACGTCAACGTGGATCTGCGCGAGGCGATGCAGAACCTCACCCGACCGGCCGCGCTGTGCCGCGCGCTCGGACCCGACGATCGACTCACCGAGTTGCTCGCCCACCGACTGGGGGAGATCGGCGCCGATCCCGACCGGGACATCATCATCCTCGGCGCGGCAGGCTCTTCGGACGCCTCCGCGGTCCGCGACTGTGAAGCCGCCGCCGCGATGCTCGCCCACCACCTCGGAGTCACGGTCCACGAGTCCTACCTCTCCTTCGCGCAGCCCAGCGTCGCCGCGGCCGTGGCCCAGGCCCGCGCAGAGCATCCCAGGCAGCGCGTGGTGGTGGCGAGCTACCTGCTGGCCCCGGGGTACTTCCAGACCCTGCTCGAATCGACCGGCGCCGACCTGACCACCGAGCCGCTGCTGGCTCCCGGTCGGCCGACGGCTCCGGCTCAGCTGGTCGACCTCGTGCTGGACCGGTATCTCCAGGCCGTCCCCGTGCCGACCTCCGCGTCCGTGCCAACCTCCGTGGCCGAGCTGCAGGGGGCGCCATGACCGGCGCGCCCGCCTCGCGGGAGGTCAGCATCACCGTGGAGGAGCTCCGTGCCCTCCAGCGCACCGGTGCGCCGCTGACCCTGCTCGACGTTCGATGGCGTCAAGACCGCCCGGAGGGCCTTCCCGAATACCTGGCCGGGCACATCCCGGGGGCCGTGTTCGTCGACCTGGAGTACGAGCTCAGCGCCCCGGACCGGCGCGCAGCAGAGGGCCCGCATCCGCTTCCCGACCTTGCCGCGTTTCAGGAGTCGGTGCGCCGCTGGGGCATCGGACCCCAGGACACCGTGGTGGTCTATGACGACGTGAAGAACTTCTCGTCGGCGCGCGCCTGGTGGCTGCTGCGTCATGCGGGCCTGACCGATGTGCGGGTGCTCGACGGCTCGCTGCGCGCCTGGGCCCAGGCCGGGCATGCACTCGCCGAGGGCTTCGAGCTGCCCGAGGCCACGGAGACGGCGATCAGGTTCGGGGGGATGAAGACCGCCGACCTGGATCAGATCGCGGCCCTCGAACCCGAGGCGCAGCTGACCGACGCCCGCTCCGTCCAGCGCTTCGCCGGTGACGGCCACATCCCGGGGGCGCTGAACGCCCCGGTCTCAGGGAACGTCGACAACCGGGGGCGGCTCCTTCCGGCTGCCCAGCTGCGGCAGCGCTACCTGGAGCTCGGGGTCGAGCCCGGAAGCCCCGTCTACTGTTACTGCGCCTCCGGAGTTCACTCCACGCATGCGGTGCTCGCGCTCAGCGCGGCAGGCTTCGACCCGGTGCTCTTCCCCGGAGGGTTCGGCCAGTGGGTCCATGATGGGGATCATGCGATCCACAGTGCATCGCAACGTGAACTTTAATGACACACATAATTGATAAGTTCAGCATTGTATTTTAGTGTGGACCTATCGCACCGCACGAGGGCGACCAACCATCCAGAGCGGCTGAGAGACCTGGCTCAACGACGCCGCAGCAACCCGGAACTTACATGCACACGCCGGGTGCTCACGCCGGGAACGATGGAGGCATTTTGTCGACCGATACAGCTACCACGTCCACCGCCAGTAGGCGGCCCGACCGTTCATCCCCACGACCCAACGGCCAGTGGAAGATCGACGGCAAGGACCCGCTGAACCACAACGAGGAGCTCAAGCAGGCCGATGACGGCCTGAACGTCCGCGAGCGGATCGAACAGGTCTACTCCAAGGAGGGCTTCGACTCGATCCACTCTGATGATCTGCGCGGCCGCTTCCGCTGGTGGGGCCTCTACACCCAGCGACGCCCCGGCGTCCCGGCCGGTGCGCACAACTCGCTGCCCCCGGAGGAGGTCGACGACAAGTACTTCATGCTCCGGGTCCGGATCGACGGCGGCGCACTGACCACCGAGCAGCTGCGCGTGGTCGGTCAGATCGCCGTGGACTTCGCCCGCAACACCGCGGATCTGACCGACCGGCAGAACATCCAGCTGCACTGGGTGCGGGTCGAGGACGTCCCGGAGATCTGGCGCCGTCTCGAATCCGTGGACCTGGGCACCACGGAGGCCTGCGGAGACGTTCCGCGGGTGATCTTGGGTTCTCCCGTGGCCGGCATCTGCGCGGAGGAGATCATCGACCCCACGCCGGTGATCGCTGAGATCGCCCTCCGCTACATCGGGGACTCCACGCTCTCGAACCTCCCGCGCAAGTACAAGACCGCGATCACCGGACACCCCAGCCAGGACGTGGTCCATGAGATCAACGACTTCGGCCTGGTGGGCGTCGTCCACCCCGAACACGGCCCGGGCTACGACGTCTGGGTCGGCGGGGGACTCTCCACCAACCCCAGGCTGGCCGAACGCCTCGGGGTCTTCACCACCGAGGACGAGGCGCCGGATGTGTGGCACGCGGTGACCCAGGTCTTCCGCGACTACGGCTACCGGCGGCTGCGGCAGAAGGCGAGACTGAAGTTCCTGCTCAACGACTGGGGACCGGAGAAGTTCCGGCAGGTCGTCGAGGACGAGTACCTGGGCCACAGGCTCCGGGACGGGCTGCCTGCTCCCGCGCCGAGCCGACCGGGGGACCACGTGGGCGTCCACCGGCAGAAGGACGGTCGCTACTACATCGGCGCCGCTCCCGTCGTCGGCCGGGTCAACGGGGAGCTGCTGGTGAAGCTGGCCGAGCTGCTGGAGGCCAACGGGTCCCTCCGGCTGCGCACCACCCCGCACCAGAAGCTCGTGGTGCTCGACGTGCCCGAGCAGAACCTGGCCACGGTCAAGGCCGGGCTGAGCGACCTGGGACTCGACCCCGATCCCACGGTCTTCCGCCGATCCACGATGGCCTGCACCGGCATCGAGTTCTGCAAGCTGGCGATCGTGGAGACCAAGACCACCGCCCAGAAGACGATCTCCGCGCTGGAGATCCGGCTCGCGGACGTGGCCGACCAGCTTCCCGAGCGGCTCACCCTGCACATCAACGGATGCCCGAACTCCTGCGCCCGCATCCAGACCGCCGACATCGGGCTGAAGGGACAGCTGCTGCCCGACCCCGACGGCGAGAAGACACCGGGTTTCCAGGTCCACCTCGGCGGTGGGCTGGCCTCCTCCGATCGGGAGGATCCCGGGCTCGGACGGACGGTCCGCGGCCTGAAGGTCACCGTGGAGGGGCTGGTCGACTACACCGAGGCGCTGATCCGTCGCTACCTGCGCACCCGGGACAGCTCCAATGAGACCTTCGCAGCCTGGGCCCACCGGGTGGACGAGGACCATCTGCAGCTGGAGGAACCAGAGCCGCAGCTCGAGGAACCCCGGAAAGAGGCCATCTCATGACGGAGTCGACGCCGAGCACCAGCATCACCAGCACCGACCCCACATCCAGCACCGACCTCACATCCAGGACTGACGCGGCCCGCGCCCTCGCCACATCCGGGGCGGAGGCGCTGGGCTGGGAGGCCCGCGCCGAGGACGTCATCGCCTGGGTGGCCGAGAACTTCTCCCCGCGTGAGGTCGCGGTGGCCTGCTCCATGCAGGACTCGGTCCTGCCGGCCCTGGTCGCCGACCAGCTTCCCAGCGTGGACGTGCTGTTCCTGGAGACCGGATATCACTTCGTGGAGACCATCGCGGCACGCAACGAGGTGGCTCGCGCGCTCGACGTCACGGTCGTCGATGTCCTGCCTCGACTGAGCGTGGCCGAGCAGGACCGGGTCCACGGCAAGGACCTGTTCATTACCGACCCAGCCGCGTGCTGCCGGATGCGCAAGATGGACCCGCTGGACGAGGTGCTCACCGGCTACCGGCTCTGGTTCACCGGTGTCCGTCGCGACGAGGCGCCGACCAGGGTCGACACGCCCCTGGTGACCTGGGACGAGCTGCACGGCCTGATCAAGGTCAACCCGCTGGCCACCTGGAGCTTCGATGACCTGGTGGAGCATTCGCAGCGCAACGGCCTGCCGGTGAACCCGCTGCTCTACAACGGCTACCCCTCGATCGGGTGCAAGCCCTGCACCCTCCCGGTGGCGCCGGGGGAGGATCCTCGCTCGGGCCGCTGGGCCGGATCCGGGAAGGTCGAATGCGGCATCCACACCAACGAGGCGACGGCCTAGCCGCACCCGCCGCGGGGCGCCCCAGCCCTGCAGACGCTCCGTCGACTCCCCGGCGGCGGCGCCGTCGTCAGACCGACCATCCTCTGCTTCGCCTGACCCATACCGAAAGGCCACCCCATGACCAGTGCGCTCTCCACTGAGGCACCGACCGCTCCGCCGGCACCTGCGGGCACCGCGGTGCTGGCACGACTGGAAGCCGAAGCGATCCACATCATCCGTGAGGTCGTGGCGGAGTTCGATCGACCCGCGATGCTCTTCTCCGGCGGCAAGGACTCGGTGGTGATGCTCCACCTCGCGATCAAGGCCTTCGCCCCCGGTCCCGTCCCCTTCCCGGTGGTCCACATCGACACCGGGCACAACTTCCCCGAGGTCCTCGAGTTTCGCGATCGCACCGTGGAGCGTCACGGTCTGCGCCTGGTGATCGGCTCGGTGCAGGAGCTCATCGACACCGGCGCCCTGCAGGAACGCGCCGACGGAACCCGCAACCCGCTGCAGACCGTGCCGCTGCTGAACACCATCGCGGATCACCGGTTCGATGCACTCTTCGGCGGCGCGCGCCGCGATGAGGACCGGGCCCGGGCCAAGGAACGGATCCTCTCGCTGCGCGATGAGTTCGGCCAGTGGGATCCGCGCAACCAGCGCCCGGAGCTGTGGAACCTCTACAACGGCAGGTACCGGCCCGGTCAGCACGTCCGCGCCTTCCCGATCAGCAACTGGACCGAGCTCGACATCTGGCGCTACATCGCGCTCGAGGACATCGCGCTGCCCTCGCTCTACTACGCCCACGAACGTGAGGTCTTCCACCGCGACAACATGGTCCGCGCCGTCGGACCCCACAGCCTGCCCGCGGAGGACGAGCCCGTCGAACGGCTCTGGGTACGCTATCGGACCGTGGGGGATATGTCCTGCACCGGTGCCGTGCGCTCGAGCGCCACCACCAATGACCTGGTCCTGAACGAGGTCGCCAGTGCCACCGTCACCGAGCGCGGGGCGACCCGCGCCGATGACCGGCTCAGCGAGGCCGCCATGGAGGACCGCAAGAAGGACGGATACTTCTGATGACCCACGCACCCACCCCGGGCACGCTGCTGCGCCTGGCCACTGCCGGAAGCGTCGACGACGGCAAATCCACGCTGGTCGGCAGGCTGCTCCACGACGCCCACGCCATCCTCTCCGACCAGCTCGCCGCCGTGACCCGCAGCTCCGCGGAGCGAGGCTTCGGCGCCGCCCCCGCCGACTCTGGTCCTGGGGACGATCCCGACGCCGGGCCGGCCCTTGACCTCGCGCTGCTGACCGACGGGCTGCGCGATGAGCGCGAGCAGGGCATCACCATCGACGTGGCCTATCGATACTTCGCCACCGATCGGCGCAGCTTCGTGCTCGCGGACTGCCCCGGCCACGTCCAGTACACCCGCAACACCGTCACCGGCGCCTCGACCGCCGATGCCGTGGTGCTGCTGGTGGACGTGCGCCACGGCGTCGTCGAGCAGACCCGACGGCACCTCGCGGTGGCCACCCTGTTGCGGGTGGAGCACGTGATCGTCGCGGTCAACAAAATCGACGCCGTGGACTACAGCGAGGAGGCCTTCCGTGCGGTGGAGCGTGACATCCTCCGGGTCGCCCGGGAGCTGCGCGACCCTGA
The DNA here is from genome assembly GCF_051262655.1 of Nesterenkonia maliinae. Lineage (NCBI taxonomy): Bacteria > Bacillati > Actinomycetota > Actinomycetes > Micrococcales > Micrococcaceae > Nesterenkonia > Nesterenkonia maliinae. The sequence continues at coordinate 190,958 of NZ_JBIMEY010000007.1, forward strand.
GCGCAATGGGTCCCCAGGCGGCCCAGAACCGATCGTCGTACCGGTCTCCGCGCTGCACGGGGACAACGTCGTCACCACCTCTACCCGCACCCCCTGGTACACCCCGCACACCACAGGTGCCTCGGCGTACAGCGGACAGGCTCTGCTGCCGATCCTGGAGCAGCTCCCCGACGCCGACGCCCTTGCGCGCCGGGCCGAGCCGCTGCGACTTCCGGTCCAGAGCGTGATCCGCGCTCATGACGGCTATCGGGGATATGCCGGGCAGATCGCCACCGGTACCTTGCGGGCCGGCGACAGCGTGCGGATCCAGCCTGGCACTCAGCTCACCGAGGTCACGGCGCTGGAACGCACCACGCTGCAGGCACAGCACGCGGCTGACACATCAACGGCAGGGACGTCGACGGCAGGGACACCTGGCACCGGATCAGCGGTCGCCGCTGCGGGGGAGTCGCTGACCATCCGTCTCGCCGGAGACCACGACGTCGCGCGCGGCAGCGTGCTCACCGATCCGCAGCGCCCCGCCGTCGAACTCGACGAGGTGACCCTGCAGGTGGCGTGGCTGCACCAGCGTCCCGCCGTCGCCGGCAGCCGGGTGCTGTTCAAACACGGCACCGCCACGATCAAAGCCCTGGTGACCGAGGTGAGCGATCGTCTCGATCTCACCACGCTGCGCTCCGGGCCGACAGATCAGCTGCAGCTCAACGACATCGGCACCGTGACCCTCCGGCTCGCCTCGGTGCTTCCCGTGGATGACTACTCGGTCTCCAAACGCACCGGTGCCGGGCTGCTGATCGACCCTGCGGACGGCAACACGCTGGCCGCGGCGATGATCCAGCTTCGCGATCCACAGGACGCCGACGCGACCGCGCCGGACAGCGACGAAGATTGGTTGAACTCATGACTAATACGACCAGCCCAACGATCGGTCCCGTCGCGCTCGTCGGAGGTGGCCCCGGCGATGACGCTCTGGTCACGGTCCGCGGCCGTGAGCTGCTCGGCCTCGCCGACGTCGTGATCGCCGACCGGCTCGGACCCCGTGGGCTGCTCGAGGAACTGGCTCCCGACGTGGAGGTCATCGATGTGGGCAAGGCGCCGGGAAACCACGCCGCCACCCAGGATGAGATCAACGCTCTGCTGGTCACCCACGCGCTCGCCGGCCGTCGCGTGGTGCGGTTCAAGGGAGGCGATCCATACATCCTGGGCCGCGGCTCGGAGGAGCGGGAGCATTGCCGCCGGTTCGGCATCGAGATCGAAGTCGTCCCGGGCATCACCTCAGCGATCGCGGTCCCGGCCGCAGCCGGGATCCCGCTGACCCACCGCGGCCTCTCCCGGGGATTCACCGTGATCTCCGGGCATGAGGACCTCGACGTCGTGCCGCGCGCCTCGGGGCACACCTTGGTGATCCTGATGGGGGTCAAGACTCTCCGCCGCTCGGCCACGCAGCTGATGGTCCACGGCTTCGACGCCGAGACCCCGGTGGGCATCGTTGAGTCCGGGTGCACCCCGGACCAGCGAGTGACGCTGGGGCGGCTCGGCGGGATCGCCGACCTGGCCGTGGAGCGGCGCGTCCAGAACCCCGCCGTGATCGTCGTCGGCGACGTGGTCACCCTCGCCCACGACTGGCCCCAGTTCCCCACCTCGACCATCCCCGCATCCGAGATCTCCGCACCCGAGGCCACTACGTTCGAGATCCCCGCCCCTGCCCTGGCAGGCGCTTCCCTGGAGAGATCCCACCATGACTGAGCAGACCCCTCGCATCGCCATCATCGGCAGCGGCCCGGCCGGCGTGTACGCCGCAGACCTTCTCTCCCGATCCGAGGACGGGGAGGACATCGCGATCGACCTCTTCGATCGATACCCGGCGCCCTTCGGGTTGATCCGGTACGGGGTTGCACCGGATCATCCGCGGATCAAGGGCATCGTCAAGGCGCTGCACAAGGTCATGGACCGGGGCAGGATCCGCTTCATCGGCAATGTGGACTACGGCACGGACCTGACCCTGGACGACCTGCGGCGGCGCTACCACGCGGTGATCTTCGCGACCGGCGCCATCGGTGACGCGGAGCTGAACCTCCCCGGGATCGCGCTGGAAGGATCCTTCGGCGCAGCGGACTTCGTCTCCTGGTACGACGGTCACCCCGACTACCCGCGCAGCTGGCCGCTGCACGCCCAGCAGATCGCCGTGCTGGGCAATGGCAACGTGGCCCTGGACGTCGCACGTATACTGAGCAAGCACGCTGAGGACCTGCTCACCACGGAGATCCCGGAGAACGTCTACCAGGGCCTGAGATCCTCGGCCGTCACCGATGTCCATGTGTTCGGCCGGCGCGGCCCGGCCCAGGTGAAGTTCACCCCGCTGGAGCTGCGCGAACTCTCGCACAGCCGTGACGTCGACATCGTCCTCTACGAGGAGGACTTCGAGTTCGACGACGCCTCGGACGCCCTGATCAAGTCCAACAACCAGGTCAAGACCATGGTCGGCACGCTGACGAACTGGCTGCTCGAGCAGGAGGAGCGGCAGTCGGACCCGCAGGTGCAGCCGGCCTCGCGCAGGCTCCACCTGCACTTCCTGCACTCCCCGGTGGAGATCACCGGTGAGGACGGCGAGGTCACCGGCATCCGGTTCGAGCGCCAGCAGCTCGACGGGAGCGGCAATGCGCGCGGTACCGGAGAACATCTGGACTACGCGGTTCAGGCCGTGTATCGCGCCGTCGGGTACTTCGGCAGCCCGCTGGCGGAGGTGCCCTTCGACGCCGACCGCGGCGTGATCCCACACCGCGGAGGACGCGTGATCGACGCCGACGGCGAGCCCATGGCCGGGCTCTACGCCACCGGCTGGATCAAGCGCGGCCCGGTAGGACTGATCGGACATACCAAGAGCGACGCCGCCGAGACCATCTCCAATCTGCTCGAGGACCTGCCGCAGCTCACTGACCCCGAGGCGCCCGATGCGGATGTGGTCGAGCTGCTCCAGGAGCGCGGTGTGCAGACGACCTCCTGGGAGGGATGGCTGGCCCTGGACGCCCACGAGCAGCGCCTCGGGACTAAGCACCAGCTGGCCGACGGCGCCACCCGCGAACGCGTCAAGGTGGTCTCGCGTGAGGAGATGGTGCAGATCTCCCGGGCGCTCCAGGAGGCCACCCGATGACCTACATCATCGCGCTGCCCTGCGTGGATCTGAAGGACAAGGCCTGCATCGACGAATGCCCTGTGGACTGCATCTACGAGGGCGAGCGTTCGCTCTACATCCATCCCGATGAATGCGTGGACTGCGGCGCCTGCGAACCGGTCTGCCCGGTGGAGGCCATCTACTACGAAGACGATGTGCCCGAGCTGTGGTCCGAGTACTACCGCGCCAACGTCGAGTTCTTCGACGAGGTCGGTTCCCCCGGCGGCGCGGCCAAGGTCGGACTGATCGAGACAGACCACGAGGTCATCGCGGGTCTGCCGCCGCAGCGCTGACTGAACTTCAGTGCGCACAGGCCTCCAGGATCGGCCGGGCCAGCACTGTCCGGATCTGGGTGATCAGATGCCGAAGCGATTCGGCGGCGCCGGGGCGGACGGGTGGGACTCGCGTATTATCACAGGCATGGAAAAACTCTTTAAATCTATCCGCAGGCTCGGATACCGGCGTGGACCTGGGCGCGTCGTCGGAGGCATCGGGGGAAGCCTCGCCGCGAAGTTCGGACTCAACGTGTGGTTGGTCCGCTTGGTGATCCTGCTGTCCTTCTTGCTTCCGGTGTTGGGAGTCGGAGCGTATTTGGTGGTGTGGGTGTTGACGCCCTGGCAAAACGGCAGCATCCCGCTGGAGCGAGCCCTAGCAGGCCGACGCTAGGCGTGGACTCAACCACATCGCGACGCTGAGAGCTCGTCCGGTCTCGTCTGAACGACCGTGTCTTATAAAGCTGTGGGTTTCTGAGACGTAGACGTTGTTCGGTTGGTGCCGGTGAGTCCGTGATCGACGTAGACCTGATCGGCGTCGACACCGAGGGCGATGGGTCCTTCGCGTTGCGCGGTGAGGTCTTGCCCGGTGGTCGAAACCCGGGCGTATCCGGTCTGCAATCCAGTCATGCGCCCTGGTGTTGCAGATAAGGGACCTTCACCGTGCTTTTAATCGGGCGGGGTATACGTGCACCCTAAGCCCAGTGTCTATTTGGAGTGGTTTTGGGGTGGGGGAGTGGCCGGTGAGCGACCGGCTTACGGGCATTGGCCGGCAGGTGTCGTTCGTGCCTCAGAACCTCGCCAGCCCAGGACGTTTAGCGGTGACGACGTCAGCTGTCGTTCCGTGGTGCCGAGTGATCAGTCTGGACCGTGCGCGCAGTTTCAAGCCTCCACCGCCGGTCTCACAGCTCCTCACCGGTGGCATCGGGATTCTCTTTACCAAATCTTGAGGTTCCCGCGACTGCGGCTCCAAGTGCAGCAGGCACTCTGGAACCAATACTCCCGGGGATTCCTGGGACAGACATCGGTTGCAGACTTCACCGCCCCTTTCAGGGACGGACCGGAAAGGGATACACATGCGTGAGACCTCAAAGACTGGGACGGCAGGTGTCGAGGAGACTCCGGTGCGGTCCAGAGCCCGGCTGGTGGGCATCGACGCAGCACGAGGACTCGCCCTGCTGGGGCTGATGGCGATCCACCTGCTGCCAGCGTGGAACGAAGAGACCGGCGAAGCCAGCTGGTCCTGGCGGTTGTTCTCCGGGGACTCAGCGGCGTTGTTCGCGCTGCTCGCCGGGGTGGGGCTTGCGCTGACCTCCGGGGGACGGAACCCACATCAAGGCAGGAGGATGACCGCTGACCGGGTCGGTCTGCTGGTCCGGGCGCTGCTGATCGCCGTCGTGGGCCTGTGGACCGGCACGGTGATGCCGGAAGATCCTCCGGCATACGGCATCTTGCTCTACTACGGTGTGTTCTTCCTGCTGGCGATCCCGTTCCTCCACATGGGTCCTAAAGCGTTATTCGCCTCCGCGGCGGTGTTCGGGATCGTGTCCCCGATGCTCATGCAGAATCTTGCTAGCGAACTGCCTGTGTGGAGCTCGTATAACCCCACGTTCATCGACGTGTTGACCGAACCCGGAGCGATCGCCTCCCAACTGCTGCTCACTGGCACCTATCCGGCTCTGCCATACATGGCGTATCTGCTGGTCGGTCTGGGACTGGGGCGACTGAATCTGCGGGAGACCGCCGTGCAGATTCGATTGCTGGTGGTGGGAGTGGGGCTGACGATCTTCGCTTACTTCACGTCATCCATCCTGCTTTACGCCTTCGGTGGGTACCAGCGACTGTTGAGTGCTTCCGGAATGAGTGAGTACGAGCTCAATGAAGTCCTGATCTGGGGCCCGGACTCGTTGCCGGCCTCGACCGGATGGTGGCTGGCCATCACGACCCCGCACACGAACACGCCGCTGGCGATCATGGCCAGCCTCGGGGTGAGCCTGATCGTGCTGGGGGTGTGTCTGTTGATCGCTCCGAAGGTCGGCAAATGGTTGTTGCCGCTCTCAGCGATGGGCGCGATGACCTTTACCCTGTACACCGTGCACCTGGTCGCCCTCTCGTTCGAGGTCCACTACGACCAGCCCTACCTGTGGTTCGTGATCCACCTGGTGGTCGCAGCCGTGTTCGCGATCCTCTGGCAGCGGTCGCTGGGGCAAGGGCCCTTGGAGAAGGTGGTCAGCACCAGTGTGAAGGGCACTCGACGGTTGGTGTCAGGAGCTGAAGGTCAATCTCGAAACGTCGCCGGAGGTCGGGGCAGCCAGACCTGAGCCCCCGCGCCTGCAACACGGAGTACACCCGGCTCCGGCACATGCTCCCAGTGGCGCGGTGGCCCGTGAGACGCATCAGGGGCGCCCGATTTACTGCGGGGCCGGGGTGCGGGGAATCCGGATGTGGAAACTGGCTCCGTGACCGAGCCCGTCGCTGGTCGCCTCCAGGGTTCCACCTTGGGCTTCGACCAGGGACTTGCTGATCGCCAGCCCCAGCCCTGAGCCCGCGCGGTGGGCTTCACGGCCAGTCTCGACGCGGTAGAACCGCGCGAAGACATTCTGAAGGTTCTCAGGACTGATGCCCTCCCCGGTGTCGGTGACGGTGACGGTGACCGCGTCTGGTGTGTTTTCGGTGTGCACGGTGATGCCACCTCCGGGCGGTGTGTGGCCCAAGGCATTCTCCAGCAGATTGCCCAGGACCTGACCCGTGCGTTCCGGATCCAACGGCACTGGGGTTGAAAGCGGGCCGGCGCTGCTGGTTGCCACCGAGATGTTCTTTGCCGCGGCGGCGGGCTCGATGGCCGCGACCGCCTGGGCGGCCAGCCCTGCGGGGTCCTCGAGGGTGAGCTGCAGCTTGGCCGTGGCCTCCTCGTCGGCGGTGAGCTGCCGGATATCGCGGGCGAGCCGTTCCATGCGGGCGATCTGAGCGTTGAAGATACCGATCGTCCGGGCATCCCATTCCACGACCCCGTCCTCGATGCCCTCCAGATGGCCCTTCAGACTGGCCAAGGGGGTGCGCATCTCATGGGCCAGATCGGCCAACAATTGGCGCCGGGTGGTGTCCACGGCGGCGAGCCTGGCAGCCATCTCGTTGAAGGAAGTCGCTAGAGAGTCGAACTCCGGGCCCAGCTTCGTGGAGTTGACGTCCACCTCGTAGTTGCCAGCAGCGACTTCCTTGGCGGCGGTGCTGAATGAGGACAGGGAGCGGCCGATGGTGCGGTAGAGGTAGAAGCTGAGCAGCCCAGCGATGAACAAGGCCGGTAGGCCGCCGATGACCAGAGCAGTCAGAATCACCGAGCGGAAGGCATCTTCTAGGTGGACCAGCCCGGTGGCTGCATAGGCGTGACCGGCCTCGACAAGTTCGCGGTAGAACATGGAGGGCCCCACCAGCACAGCGGTGACCACCACGATGATCAGCCCGATCACCAGCACTGCGGTCTGGGCCAGCATCAACCGCACCGTCAACGGGCCCCATGACCACCCGCGGTCGTTCTCGGTGGAGGTCATCGGCCAGTGCCCATCCGGTACCCGACCCCACGGATGGTGTGGATGAACCTCGGGTCAGAGGCATCATCGCTGAGCTTCTTCCTGATGCGCCCGATGTGGACATCCACGAGATGGTCCTCCCCGGTCCAAGCGGTGTCCCAGACCAGCTCCACCAGCTGAGCCCGGGACAACACCTGGTGCGGGTGAGTAGCTAGAGACACCAGCAGATCAAACTCGATCCGGGTCAACGCCACCGGTTCACCCCCCAGCTGCACTCTGCGGGCTGCCTCATCCACCACCAAGTCCTCGATCACGAGCTTCTGACCTGGCGCATCCGGCGCGGTGGGTGCTTCCGTGTTGTGGGTGCGGGCTCGGCGCAGCATGGCTTGGACCCGGGCGATGAGTTCGCGGGGGCTGAAGGGCTTGGTCACGTAATCATCAGCGCCTACCGAGAGTCCGATGATCTTGTCGATCTCATCATCCCGGGCGGTGAGCATCAGCACATGGCACTCCGAAATGGTGCGCACCTGCCGGCACACCTCGATCCCGTCGATGCCGGGCAGTCCAAGATCCAGCACCACCACGTCCGGATCGAAGCTGCGCACCGCGGCGACCGCCTCGGGTCCGTCATGGCGCACTGCAACGTCCAACCCGGCTTTACGCAGATACCCCTCGATCAGCAGGGCAAGATCGACCTCATCATCGACCACGAGGACCCGGCCGGTCTGTGCTGTGGGCATCGGTGCTCCTTGATCGAAGGGCTCCTGCGTTTGGTGGGGGACTCGGGTGCGGTTTCCAGAGGATGCCGCGGGGACCCCTTCTGTCGATGCTACTTCGCGTGGTCGCGACCGTGGCGTGCCGGAAAAAGATAGTGGAGCTGCTCAGTCCATGGTTGTGCGCCGAAACGACATCGGACAGACGCGTCCCGTTGTGCAGATTTAGAAGCACCTCGGCATGATTGCTTGAGATGGCGTGCCCTCTGCCGCCCCCGATAGCGGCTGGGGTGCCCGTTAGAATCCACCCATCGGCTTGCGTGCAGACGTGGCGACATTTCGCGCTGCGAATTGGCCGGTCAATCGATGGGGCATTCGAGGTCTGCGGTGTCGTCGTACTCAGGAACCGGGCGAGCCTCTGCCTCCTCCACGGTGGTCGCGGCGCCGTTGCTGTCGATGTCCTCGATCAACCAATCCATCTCCGCGATCTCACGCCGCTGGGCCTCGCTGATCGCCACCGCGAGCTCACAGACCCGGAG